>NZ_JAGGKD010000007.1 GCF_017873415.1 Methanolobus bombayensis
TATCAAGAATATGCCACTTGGTTACAGAACATATGAATGTGATTATTGTGGTAATATTCTTGACAGAGATATGAATAGTAGCGTGAACATTCTCTCAAGGTATTTCAAACATAATGCTTTGTGGACAAGCTATCAATCAATGATTGATAATCTACGACAAACAGGTTTGTTGATCGGAATCATTCTCATCAGAATGATTACGAAATGAGACTTACACTCGTAGGAAGCTCCTTCCTCGACAGCCGAAGGCTGGCAGGGAGGAGGAGTTCACTAGAAGACTAATATTGATTGAATGTTTGTGTCTGACCGGAGGTTTTACGTTAATAGGCTAGCTATTTGTAAAATAATTTATTGAAAAATTAATTCTTTGGCTCATGTTCTTCATTATAAAAAAGCACCATTGGTTATTAATATGTGTTTAAAGGTTTTTAATTGCTTCAATAAGTATTAAAAATTATATAATAGCTTTATTTTGTATTTTATGCTACTATAAAGTTTTAAAAATCATATGTATTAAATTCTATATTTTCCTGTAAGTATGCTTTTATTTAAATCTACTAATTGGTGAATTGCCCGTGGAACAATATGTTAACGGGTACCACCCCACTTCGGTGGCACCTAACCCCCAACCACATCCAGCCTGAGGTGCCACCACTGTACCAACAACCCCTCCTCGCTTAAGAGGTGCCCTTCCTATCCTGGGCATCTCTTAATCGATAAAGGTTAAAAGGTGAGTGATTTTGCCTGACATAAAAGATTCCTTAAAACTATTCATAGATTCAAGAATGGAAGAAGCGATCCGTTCACAGGCTATTTATCCTGATAGGCTTTACGTAAAATCGGCTCTTATAAGGAATATTACTCCCGAACATAAATCATATGGTTCAGGATTGTTTTCATGTGATTCGGATATCAGGAATGGTTTTGAACGGGTTGATATTGGTATCAATCAGTCATCAAAAGAGTTTAAGTGGTAATTTCAGCAACTTATTGTTGGATCTTTATTAGTTTATTTGCCTGTTTGTTTTGCTTTCTATTTCCCTGTATATTTCAATATCTAATGACTATCTATTTATATTCATACTATCAATTAAAACAGAGAAAACGTTTAAAACACATAATATCTGTTAACTGTTGTAAAATCGGATACGTAGTTATACTTATGAGCTCCTTAGATGTGGTCGTCAATGAAAAAAATGCCTCTTGCAGTGTTGATAATTCTTATGCTACTCGTTGTCATTTCAGGCATGACTGGCTCTGATAGTATGCAACAGTATCCTGAAAAGAGCCCGGATAGTTACAATTATGATAATAAAGCTCCTGCGGAGGTGTATTCTCCTCCCAAAGAGACTATGATGGACCATATGTTCATCTTGTCTTTTCCGATGGATGAGGAGCGTTTTCTGGAAGATAATATTGAAAAGTCTGAGTTTATGGTAGAAAGACTTGAAAATGCTACTGTAAAACTGGAGAACGAGGGCAATGATGTATCTGAACTCAAAGACATGATTAAGAATTATGCAGATCTTGTATCTGAATCTCGTATCTATCTTGAAAAGGCAAATAGTGCCTCTTCTGAAAGTGCTAAACAGGAATATCTGGATCTATCGCGGAAAAGTATAATTCAGTCTAATTCCAGGCTCAGGCCAATAATGGGTGAGATTAAAAAATATCTTCCGGGTCCGGTAATTATAGAGAATAACATCCTCAGTGCTGAAGGTAATGGAGTTGCTATTTTATCAGGAGACCTTGATCTGGATTTTTCACTATCTGATGGTAAATTCTCGGTAGTTGATCTTGGTGAGGACCTTGTAATTGATGCAGCTGCTGACTACAGGAGAGAGTTTGTTCCTGATAAAGAAACTTCACCTGAGATGATTATGTCTCATTCAATGATATCATACGTTGAGGTTACAGGAAACGTTTCTATGTCAGGCTCAGCTTATACAGTTGCTATTATTTCAGACATGATCGTTCTTAATGCAAGTGGAAATGGTGAAGCGGAACTTATAGGAAATGGCACATATCATCTTGATGGCGATATGTCCGCAGGAAAAGAAAATGTATGGATGATACCAATATTTGAAAGGACAGATGTTGGGAAATAGTTCTGGGGACAGGGTTGCGTGACATGAAACCAATATATTATATCTGCTGTGTAGCGATTATTCTGATAATGGCTGGTATTGCCTCTGCAGATAATATTGCAACAGTCCATGGTGTAGCCTACGAATGGAACACATTCGAACCTCTTGATAATGCTATCATTGAGGTGAATTCAACACCTGCACAGTCTATGGTAGCACAATATGGTGTATATTCCTTTGAACTGGCAAATGGCACTTACCTTATCACTGCAAGTTACTATGAGGATGATCAGCTTACTTATTATGCAGAGGATTTAATAACAGTATCAGAGGAAGGCAGCTATGTTCTGGATCTTTTGCTGGTTCCTTCATATTCAGGTACTTCTGATCAGAATTCAACCGTTTCAGATGTTGAAAGCATATCCGGGTCTCAAAGCAGTTCTCTTCTTTATGGATCAATAGTTGTTGTTCTAGTCCTTCTGGCAATCATTACTTCACAAATGAAACAAAGACCATTATCATCACAATATCCAACTGGCAGAAAAGAGGTAAGTCATTCTGATTTTTCATTAGTACCAGGACAGGCAACTTATGAAACTTCTCAGATGTCTGAGTATAAAGTGCCTGAGGCCAAATTCTCTCCTACTGTAAGTGATAAAAAAGAAACAGCAGTCTCATCTCCTGGTCCGGTAATTATCGAAGAACCTCCTGTCACATCAGAAAAGGAAGTTACTATGCCTAAAGGTGCAGAAACACTTCCTGAGCCGGCTTCAAAAAATAAACCAACATCAGGTGAACCTGTTCCTGCTGATCTTCAGGAAATACTGGATATTCTGAAGTCCCAGGGTGGAAGAATGACCCAGAAGGATATGCGTAAGCGTCTGAGGTACTCTGAAGGCAAGGTCAGTCTGATGCTTCTTGATCTTGAGAAGCGAGGCAAGATTCAGAAATTCAAGAAAGGACGTGGAAATGTCCTTTTCCTTGTGGAATCCGAGAAATGATCTTCTCTTATTTTTTTGTTTGTTGTTGAGTTCAGCACTGGATATTATCTTAAATTATGTTTTATTTGTGATATCTTATTATTTGGTCTTAATTGTTTATTAGTATCTTTTTAATTTCTTGATAAGCTTTAAATTGATTGGTATTCTCTATTTTTTTCTTAAAATCTTTTATAAAGCTTTATTGATTGATTATGGTATTTTGAACCCCTTTCTGAAATAAGTATGCTTTTATTTAAATCTGCTAATCTGGAGATTGCTTGCCAGCAATGATCTGACAAGCATACCACCCAAGCTAAGGTGGCACCCACACCAACCACATCCATCTTGGTGTCACCAATGTACCAACAACCCCATTCGTATAAGGGACATCTGCTACCTATCCGCAAGGTGTCTTTTATCCGAAACCGTAGGCACGAATTATGAACACTCATATACAGATAACAATTGAAGAAAAAGCCCCTGAAAGTTCTGTTGGAAAACAGGGATCATTTGGCTATGAAACTGTCATTTCATCTCTGTATGAAAAGTTGGATTCAGAACAAATGGGTCGACTGACAAAGATATCTCCGGCAGGATATGCGGGGGATGAATGAATGCTTACATATAGTGATAATTCAGTAAATATAAATATATTATTATAAAATATTAAATGCACTATATGTTAATAAAAACGGGAATGATTTGAGGTATATCATGGACGAGAATCTCAATAATACTGAACAAGAAAAAAAGCTGCAAAATGGAAATTCTGATTCTCTCATGCGTCTGACAGACGTTTGGAAGATCTACAAAATGGGAGAGGTCGAGTTCGCGGCACTGAAAGGTATTGATCTGGAGATCCTACATGGTGAATTTGTAGTCATACTTGGTCCAAGTGGAAGTGGTAAGAGTACAATGATGAACCTGCTGGGTTGTCTTGATCTTCCAAGCAAGGGAGTTGTTGAACTAAACAACAAGGATATCTCTAAAATGAAAGAATCCGAACTTGCTCAGATAAGGGGTCAGCTAATTGGTTTTATTTTCCAGACCTTTAACCTTATACCTACTTTAAACACTATTGAAAATGTGATGCTTCCTCTTGAGTTCCAGGAAGCTGATGCTGATGATTCATGGACTAGAGCAGCAGAACTTCTTGATGTAGTCAGTCTTGGGGACAAAAAGTACAATCTTCCTTCGCAGTTATCAGGAGGACAAAGACAGAGGGTTGCAATTGCACGGTCCCTCGCAGTTGATCCGAAAGTAATTCTTGCTGACGAGCCAACCGGTAATCTGGATAGTGAAACCGGAAGTTACATTCTTGAATTCCTTAGTGACCTTCACAAAAGGGAAGGTAAGACGATCATAATGATCACCCATGATCCTGAACTAACAAAATATGCGGATCGTGTTGTTCATATCAAAGACGGAATGGTCGATAATATAGAGATAATAAAGCATGAAGCAATGTGATGAAAATGAAAAAGATTCTATTATTAATGTTAGTATTGCTGCTTCCAATAACTAATGCAGCAGCAGCAGGTATGAATGCCGGGGCTGCAGGAGTGAATGTGGACCTGATGACTCAGAGTCCCTATCCTGCCAGACCTGGTGAGACAGTAGAATTAACAGTAAGTCTCCAGAATGAAGGAAGTAATGATCTTTCAGATATAACGGTCAGTGTTGACGCTGAATATCCTTTTTCACAGGTGTCCGGTGAATCACTTACAAAGACTATCTCTTTCCTTGAAGCCCGACAGGATGAGGAAGATGCGACACTTGTAAAATTCAAGTTGAAGGTGGATTCTGATGTCTCTGACGGTACTTACGATGTAGACATAATTGTCAGTGATAGTGAATCTGATTCTAAGTTTGTTACAACCCTTGAAGTTGAAGTACAGGGTAAAGAGTATGCTCAGATTGTCACAATAAGCGATTCCAGCATAGATGTTGCAACCGTGGAACCTCTTGAGTTTGTCATAACCAACACAGGTTCATCTCCACTCAAGAATATGGAAATCTCATGGGACGAATCCACAGGTGTAATACTTCCTGTATACTCATCCAACACCAAGTACATAAATTACCTTGGAGTTAACGAATCAGCTACAGTAGTGTATTCCGTTATGGCTGATGTAAATGCGGATCCGGGACTTTATCAGCTTGATATTACACTGAAATTCCAGGACTATAATTCCAACACTACCACAATATCAACAAAAGCAGGAATGTTTGTGGGAGGAACCACTGACTTTGATTTGAGTTATTCAGAGAGTGATGAGGGAGAAGTGTCACTGTCTCTTGCAAATGTAGGTAACAATGAGGCTTACTCTGTGAAGGTATCAATACCTGAGCAGGATAATTTCCAGGCAACAGGAAGTACATCTACAATTGTGGGTAACCTCGAAAAAGGTGACTATACCATCACATCGTTCTCAATAAGTCAGACAAACTCAATGCCATCAATTGATGAAGACTCATCCGGCACAGCCAATGCACAACCTTCTGAGATGACAGAAGAAGATATGGAAACCATGCAGGAAGAACTGGAATCAAAGAGTGAGCTTCTTGTCACGATCGAATACACAGACTCTGCAGGACAGAGACACACCGTGGAAAAGGCTGTTCAGATCGAAGAGCTTACCGGTGGCACAATGATGGCTGGCATGGCCGGTGGACCCGGAGGTCAGAGCTCATCATCTAACAGTTATCTGTTGTATGGGGCTGTTATACTGGTGGTTGTAGTTATAGGATACAATTACAGAAAGAAGAAGATGCTCAAAGAGGGTAATTATGTACCACTCAATGTCCAGCTCAGAGAGCTTAAAAGGAAGATTATGAAGAAGGATCAGCAATGAGACGAAGTACCTATCTAAAGCTTGCTACCAATATCCTGGTTCACAGTAAGATAAGAAGCTGGCTCACTATAATAGGTATTGTCATCGGTGTCGGATCAGTAGTTACTATTATGGCACTCAGTGACAGCATGGCTGCTGATATGGAAGAAAGAATTGCTGACATGGACCTTACGTTATTGCAGGTCACTCCCGGTTACACCAGGGCCATGTCATCCTTTGGTCCGCCAGGCGGTGGTGACAGCTCATCCTCGGATGCTGAATTGACTGACAAGGATATCATGGCAATTAAACTGGTGGAGAATATAGACTATATCTATGGTCAGATAGCCGGTAGTGGTCTGGAAGTATACTTCATGGGTGAAACTGCCGATCTCTCTGTAACAGGTGTTGATCCACAGGTCTGGCAATATACCGTAAGCTATGAACTGGAGTCCGGCAGGTTGCTGGAAGCTACTGACAATAATGTTGTTGTCATTGGTTACAGGATAGCCCATGAGATGTATGATCAGGAAATAGGTCTGAACCGTATACTTTCCATCGAAGGCAAATCCTACAGAGTGGTGGGTATACTGGCAGAAGGTGAAAGTGACCGTTCTATCATCATGCCTATTGATTCAGCGGTTGGCATTATAGATGATGCTGAGCAGGATGTCTATGATACTATCGTTGTAAAGGTCGATGATGTTGACAACGTTGAAAGTGTAGTAGATGAGATTGAAGAGAAACTCATGATATCCAGGCATGTTATGAATGACGATGATCGTGATTTCACAGTTTCAGATTCGTTGTCACAGGCAGAGTCTTTCAGTGAGATGATGTCATCATTCACAATATTCCTGGGTGCCATAGCGGGTGTATCACTTGTTGTGGGTTCGGTGGGTATTGCAAATACGATGTTCACTTCTGTGCTGGAAAAGACCAAGGAGATCGGTACTATGAAAGCTATAGGTGCTAAGAATCGGGATATTCTGATGATATTCCTGTTCAATTCAGCACTGGTAGGTTTTGTAGGAGGTGTGCTCGGTATATTGCTGAGTCTCATACTAACATCCCTTATGCCGTATCTGGGAATTACAATGATGCGTTCATCCTTGGGTATGACCGTTGCTCCGGACCTGATGCTGATGGGTATTTCCATTGCAGTGGTAATCGGAGTGCTCTCAGGTGTGATACCTGCATACAATGCTTCAAAGATGAAGCCGGTTGATGCACTGAGATATGAATAAGTATGGTGACTTAAACTAGAAACTCAAACTTAAGTGTACTCTGTAATAGAAGTATGGTACTATTACAACAACGAATACTTCATTGACCTGAGTTAAGGAATAGAAGATGCTCCGGATAACTGGGATGAAAAACCTTCCAGTTATAATTGAGCATTTTTTCTTTTTTTATTTTATTATGCAATAGTTGTAAATTTTAGTTATGTGTGTATAGTTGCAATTCTATTTTAGTTTGGGTACAAACGCATGTGTGTTAAAGTAAGTAAACTTTAGCACTAGGAGTGAATAAAATGAAAGATGCGTTTAAAATAGTTCTAAGTATGCTTGTCATATCAATCATGCTTATAGGGACTGTGGGAGCTGAATCGGCAGATTCAACTCAATATTAATTGTTTGAAGGTGAATACTACTTACCTGATTTTAGTTCCGATTCGTTTGAATCCCTTAAAGAAGATTCAACAGTAATTGAAACTTGTGGAACTATACCAGAGATATCAGATGACAAAGAAAAGATAGAGTGGTTATGTAATATTGACACCTGTATGCATGATTCTAAAGATGAATTGATGGCATATATGAAAGACAATGCTGGACATGTATCTGGATTTGGAATTCATTATGAAGGGTATATGTTTGTAGATATTGACAAGAATTCAATTAACAAAGTTGACCAAAAGGCCATTGATGAAATGTACAGCATAATAGAGGCAAATGCAGAGAAAAGTGGTATGAAATCTGCTCCTGTGGTTTTTAGAGAAGAAACAACATTTGAGCTTCATTCACGCACAGATTATTGGGCTAACATGATTGGCGGTATCAAAATAAACTATGATAATGAATCAGGCACAACATATAAGTCAACATTAGCATTTGCCGCAGAAGACAGTAGTGGTACACCTGGATTTGTAATATCAGGACATTCTGCTGTGACTGCAGGAGGAGTTGGCGGAGAGATACGTCAAGGTGGAAGAATAGTAGGCTATGTAGACTATTTGACACTTCACTTTGCAGATGCTGCCTGGGTAGAAGCAAGCAATGTACTTGATGACATCTATTATGCAGACAATAATGTACTAAAAGACGTGACTGCTTATGGGGATACAAATGTCGGTGCTAAGGTATACATGTCAGGAATAACCACTGAAACCACAAGTGGTTATGTAATAGAGGATTATACTGCTATAAATCAATCAGGCACAGGCATCACCTTCTATGATCAATTCACAGCTGACTATGACTCCGAAGGAGGAGATAGTGGTGGCCCTGTGTTCAGGAAGACTGTCGGAGGAGTAAAGATAGTAGGCATGCACTGGGGTGGCGAAACTAGGTCTGTATTCTCTCCAGTTAGTGGTGTTATCTTAGATTTGGGCGTTACACCATTATATTAAACCCCAAGTTATCTCAAAAATGTCAAATAGTCTTTATTTGGCATTTTCTATTTTTTAAGAATAATAAAACATATAACAAACAATATTTATTTAATGTGGTAGTAAAATACCAACGAAGGTATCTCAATGTTCACTATATTCTGTAAAAAGCTCGGAAAAAAATGTATAAAAAAACAATTCTCTTGATATTACTAGTTAATATATCACTAAATGGATGTGCAAGTGCTTCAACTGAAACATTTGAAGAATACGCCAAAGACTCTCATTTCATAACAAACAAAGGTACTTTTACGGACACAATTGACCAGGAATGGAGAAATACAATTAACAATTGTTGTACAAGTCTCCCCGATTCGTATTCTTACTATAGATTTGATAAAGCCATAAGAACTTTTGCATGCAGTGAGTTCATAATAGTTGAGTTAAAATCTGAATACAAAGGAGAGATAAACGATTCCAGAATCGATAAGTTGTATCAGAAAATAGAAGCTCATTGTGAAGAAAATACAGGTTTAAGTGAAGTTCCCGTTGTTTTTATGTGGGCAGAAGATGAAGAAGATATAATATATGAATACGATCCTGATTCATTTGAAAATGCAAAGACCAGTTCTGGATTTGTAGCTACCATGGGATCTGTCCCTGTATTTGCTAATGAGGCTGAATGGTTGGAATGGTCAGAGAAAGTTCATGAAGCCAGGCATATTAAAGAACTTGAACAGTATTTCTCATCTGGCCCTGTGATATCATGTGGTTTCAAAAAATACAGTGGATATATAGAAGTTGGGGTGAACATAGATTCACCTGAACAAGTTAATGATTCAATACTCAGTGAAATATACCAAATAATTGAGGATCATTTTGAAGAGGAAGGTATCAGTAACATTCCAGTTGTTTTTGTGTGGACTGAAATGCCTCATACTGATGAAGCCATAGATACTGAGGAACCTGACGCATATGAAGGGAACATCAATGTTTTGGATGATGATGGAAATGTTATAACGTATACTAGGGACCAAGCTTATTTTGATGAAGAGGGAAATCTAGTAATCATTGATAACAATAACTCACAAAACGGAGATGTGTCTTCACAATCGTCTCCGGGTTTCACTTCAGTTATGCTTGTTATGTGCATTCTTATACTGGCAAGATTTAGAAAATAAGAGGAATTGCATGTGTAAATGTTATAAATATGGAACATGGTTTTTGCTATCATTAGCTTTATTGTTAATGTTGGTAGGTTTTGCAAGTGCTTCAACTGAAACATTTGAAGAATACGCCAAAGACTCTCATTTCATAACAAACAAAGGTACTTTTACGGACACAATTGACCAGGAATGGAGAAATACAATTAACAATTGTTGTACAAGTCTCCCCGATTCGTATTCTTACTATAGATTTGATAAAGCCATAAGAACTTTTGCATGCAGTGAGTTCATAATAGTTGAGTTAAAATCTGAATACAAAGGAGAGATAAACGATTCCAGAATCGATAAGTTGTATCAGAAAATAGAAGCTCATTGTGAAGAAAATACAGGTTTAAGTGAAGTTCCCGTTGTTTTTATGTGGGCAGAAGATGAAGAGTACCTTAACTTTGAATACGACCCGGATGCATTTGAAAAAGCAAAAAACAGCTCAGGATTTGTAGCTTCTATGGGCCATGTTCCAGTATTTGCTGATGAAGATGAATGGCTGGAATGGTCTGAGAAAGTTCATAAAGCTAGGCATGTATTTGAATTAGAATCCCATTTTGCTTCTCAAGATGGACCTCTTCTGTCATTCGGATTCAAAAAATACAGTGGATACATTGAAGTGGGAGTCAATAAAGAGACACCAGATAAAGTCAATGATTCATCTCTAAACGAAATATATCAGATAATTGACGAACACTTTGACGATGCAGGTATAAGTGATATCCCAGTCGTTTTTGTTTGGGACCTACCAGCACAAACAGAAGAGGCTCTCTTAGAGGAAATTCCTCCAACTGAAGAAGAATCTTCTCAATCAATAGAAGAATCCATTGATAACGAATCTGCTGAAAATGAAGAAGAAAGTTCACAAACCACGCCTGGTTTCACTTCAATTATGCTTATTCTTTGTTTGTTGATATTGTGCCGGTTCACTAAATAATTTTGAAGCATAGTCATTCAGATTGGCTATATTTTCTTCTTCTTCTATTTTTCATATAGATAATCTTTATATATTAGTTTCACATTAAACCAATTAGTTTCACATGAAACTAATTAAAACGGGAACATTACAAAACATGAAGCAGTCTGAAAGAATCGGTGCTAAGATCGCATACATCTTTTCGCACAATCATCATTACATAGAGAATGCGCTTGAATCATACAAGCTGAAAGGTCCGATGTTTGCATTCCTGCTGACACTTTCACATAAAGATGGGTGTTCACAGGAAAGTCTGGCACGCTATCTCAAGTTTAGCAAAGCAACAGCTACACGATCTATTAAAGCGCTTGAAAAAGAAGGCTATGTATATCGTGAGAGGGACGAGGAAGACAGGCGAATATATCGTGTTTTCATCTCTGATGAAGGCAGGGAAGTTGTTCCGGCAATAAATACTGCTCTTCAGAAGTGGAATGACATTCTTCTTTCCGATCTGTCTGATGAAGAGGAGCAGATCTTCAGAAAGCTCCTTGACAAAGCAAAAGACACCCTTGTGGAATTTGACAGAAATTCTTCCAATTGAATGAAAAACAAATATTGATATCAGGATTACATCATGAATGAAAAAAGTGAGTTTTTAGGTACTGAGAAGATCAATAAACTTCTCTGGCAGCTTGCCACACCGGCAATAATCGGACTTCTTGTCCAGGCATTCTACAATCTTGTAGATACCTTCTTTGTAGGAAGAGCACTCGGAGACCAGAGCGTGCTTGGAATTGCAGGAGTTGCTGTTGCGTTCCCACTGCAGATGCTCATGATAGCACTCTCCATCGGTATAGGTGTTGGTGGGTCATCGGTAATTTCCAGGATGTTAGGTTCAAAGGATGTAAATAAGGCAGAAAGAACACTTGGCAATGTCTTCACCTATACAATACTGCTCAGTATCATCTTCCAGATTTTATTCTTCTTCAATGTAGACACAATACTGAACCTCTTCGGTGCAACTGCTGATAACTTTGTCTACGCAAAGGAATATGCTGTTGTCATATTGCAGGGTACTCTGGCATTCACTTTTGGTTTTGTGCTTAATAATCTTGTAAGGGCTGAAGGTAATTCAAAAATAGCCATGAACAATATGGTGTTTTCAGGTGTACTGAACATCTTCCTTGATGCAATCCTGATGTTCGGATTTGGGATGGGTGTAAAAGGTGCAGCTCTTGCAACCGTACTTGCACAACTGGCAGGTACTATCTATCTGTTATACTACTACGTTAGTGGCAAAAGCCCACTCAGGCTTGAACTGGCAAATTTCAAACCGCAACTTAGCCTGATAAAAGAGATCACAACAATTGGATTCGGTTCCTTTGTCATGGGAGCATCCAACAGTTTCATGATGCTCGTACTTAACAATGTGCTTGTGATCTATGGAGGAGACCTGTCAATAGCAGTATTTGGAGTAGCCATCAAATTGCTAATGCTGATCTTAATGCCAATAATAGGTATCTCTCACGGATTACAGCCAATTGTTGGATACAACTACGGAGCAGAGAATTACGAAAGGGTCAATGAGTCGGTTAAGAAATCATTGATGATAACCACTCTCTTTGGATTGGGCGGTTTTATTCTGCTGGCAGGATTTCCGGGAACATTTTTCAGCATGTTCAGCAAGGATGCTGATCTTATAAGCAGTGGAGCATCAGCTTTGAGAATAATGGTACTAGCAAGTCCTTTGATAGGTCTGAATGTTATCGGAACAACACTGTTCCAGTCAGTTGGAAAAGCAAAACCATCATTCTTCCTGTCAATGTGTCGTCAGATCTTGTTCCTTATTCCTCTGGTGATACTCCTTCCATATTACTTCGATCTTTCAGGAGTATGGATGGCATTTCCAATATCAGACCTCATGGCTGCCATGGTAAGTTTGTTCTTTGTCTGGAGAGAATATCGTTATTTTCAACACATAAGTATTAATACATAAGATAGCTACAATATTTTATTTCACGACAACTATTTATATTTTTGAACCCCTGAATATTTATGGGAGATATAAATGCCGGAAAAATCCTGGTTCTTTGCTATAAAAGACGATGACCTGAAAGAAAGTAGTATGGGCTTTGCAAGGGTTAAAGGGACTCCTGTACTTCTTATCAGGAAGAATGGTACTGTATATTCCCTTTTCGGGAAATGCAAACATATGGGATGTCGTTTATCAAAAGGTACTTTCAGTGATGAATATGTGCTAAAGTGTCCGTGTCATGGTTGGGAATATGACATAAGATCCGGTGAATATCTGGGCGATAAGGATGAAGCCCTTTCAGTCTTCGAGAACAAAGTCGAAGACGGGGAAATACTTGTCCTCCTTTAAACCTTGAATATACGGAGAATTCAAATGACTTCATGGGTAATCGCTGCAAGCGAAAGTGATGTGAAAGAAGGTAAAATGAAGCCTGTAGAAGTAGAAGATACAAGAATCCTCCTTATTCGTATCCAGGGGGAAATATTTGCCATTGAAAATCGCTGTCCTCATATGAACTGTCCTCTCCAGGGCGGTATAATTCAGGATTATTCTATCAAGTGCCCCTGCCATAGCTGGAGCTTTGATATTCGTACAGGGTCATATGTAGCATCAGACAAGATTAAGGTTAATGTATATGAAACACAGCTAAAGGATGGAAATATATCTGTCCTGGTGTGATAGCGGGAATATATCTATGAAACAGGAAGATAACTGGATATTTGCACTCAAGACGGACGATCTTGGCAACGGTGAAAAGAAGCCTTTGTTGCTTGAAAATAATAAAGTGCTTGTTCTCAGGATCGATGGCGACTTTTTTGCAATGTCCAACAAATGTCCGCATATGGAGTGTCCTCTTTCAAAAGGAACTCTTGAACAATACGTGATCAAATGTCCCTGTCATGACTGGAGATTTGATGTACGTGAAGGCAAATTCCTTGATGCAGAAGAGATCAGGGTACCTATATACGAAACCAAAGTAATGGAAGAAAGTGTTTTTGTAAATTTGAATATGGAAGGTGCAGGTAAATGAAGAAAGTAGTAATGTACACCCTGAGCACCTGTCCCTGGTGTATGAGGGCAAAGAAATTCTTCAGGGAACATGATATTCCCTTTGAATATACTGATTATGACAAAGCAGACGACAATACAAAGAAAGCCATCAGGGAAGATTGTCTTGCACATAAGTCTGAAATGTCTTTTCCATTTGTAAAAATCGATGATGATGTTGTCGTTGGTTATAATCCGGATAAATATGCAAAGTTACTGGGGCTTTGATTTCTTATGGATAATGAGAAGCGCAAAGGGCAACTGAGAACTATGTTCTCAAAAGTTGTTGATCCTCTGGGATACAAGTTCAGCCCTGATGAGGAATTGGTTGACTTCCTTCTTGAGCAGGAGGTTAACATCGAAAAGGAAAAAGGAAGTCCGTTCTGTCCCTGTCAGGGACTTACGGGTGAAAGGGAACATGACATGAAACTTGTGTGTCCATGCATACCTTTCCACCGGGAACACTATGATGCCATGAGACGTTGCTGGTGTGGTCTCTATGTCCATAAGGATGTGAAAGATCCTGACAGTTTACCTCAGATCTCGTTGAAAGAGTTCCTGGAAGCAAAAAAATAAGAACAGAAGAGCAAAAAGGGAGTGAATTTATGGGAGTGGCGGAAAATACTGTAATTGAAAATATAAAGACACGAAGAAGCGTTCGTGAGTATACGGGTCAGAAAGTAAATGATGATGACATCAAGAAAATAATTGATGCCGGTATTCATGCACCATCAGCTTTTAACAGTCAGCCATGGTTCTTTGTTGTGGTGAAGAACCGTGAAATGATGACTCGGATCTCGGATCACTGTAAACCACGTCTTCTGGAAAAGCTGGAAGAGGCTACCGGTGAAACGATGGAAGAGTTCAAAAAGTACCTGTCCATGGAAGATTTCGATATTTTCTATAATGCTCCGGTACTTGTCATAATCCTTGGTAACAATGCAGCTATAACTGCGGATTATGATTGTTCTCTGTGTGCTGAGAATATGATGCTTGCAGCCCATTCAATGGGAATAGGTAGTTGCTGGATAGGATCAGCTTGCTTTGTGCAGGAAAGTGCTGAACTACTTGAAGAGCTTGGAATTACGCCTGATTACAGGGTGATCGCACCTATTGTATTCGGGTATGAATTGAGGGTGACTGAAGAACCACCTAAAAAAGATCCACCTATTGTGTGGGTTGATTGAATATAATATTCAACTATATTTATTCTATATACATAGAATAAATAATCACATATAGTGTGCAAGTAACCCTTATTTAAGGTGGTACGGTGCACACTAGTTCCTCTATTCTGTTTAATAAAGAAGTGTCAGAAAAATCATTTTGCATGTATCTGCTTTTTTTCTAAAATAAAGTGCTATTGACGATGTCATATAGTACATTTTTATATATAACTTTCCTCTTATATTGATAAGGTGGCACCAGATGAAAAATATTCTTTTCCAGGTACTTTTAGTTATAACATTATTAACAGCTCAATTTTACCCTGTTGTTGCAGCAAGCAATGAAGATATTTTCAGCGAGGAAGATGAAAATTATATTCCTCAGGATACCGTCACAGCTCTTTCTATGGTTTCACAGATTAAAATGCAAAATCCTGCAGCTAACGGGTTAGACGTTCTTGAACTCATAAACGTAACAACTGATCCAACCGATACAGACGGTGATGGTTTGCCGGATGCTGTTGAAGCTATACTTGGAACTGATATAAATACCACGGATTCTGATTTTGACCAGCTTGATGATTATAATGAAACTGTTCTCTATCTTTCCGATCCTCTTGAAATGGATTCAAACTTTGACGGCCTCGCTGATAACTTTGAAGTAACTGATGTACTTTCTCTTGACATTGATTCAGATGGTGTATCTAATATATGGGATTTTGATAACGATGATGACGGTGTAGAAGACAACGTAGATTCGTCACCTTTTGCCGTTTCAACAAATTACGATTATTTCAATTTCAGCGTTTCAACCAATGGAAACCCTGTTTACATTGATTTCCAGCTTGTTCCGCAAACTTCCAGTCATGTAAGACTTGCCAATCAAAAACTGGATTGGCCATTTGATAATAAAAGCTCCATGCAGGATCTTGATGGTTCTACAGAGGACCTGACAATCGTGCCTCTTCTTGAACTGACAATGGATCATGTGCCTGACCAGTCAGATGTAGATGATTATGGTCTTGGAGTTTCCGGTGACAGAGTATACGTTCCATTATTCCAGGTAAATGGCATAGGCGGAGAAACTGCCCTTGCAGGAAAGATGTTCTATCCTGATTCAAGTAACACTGATATCAATGTGAACGCAAGTCTTCTGTGGCTAGTCCAGGCAAAAACAGACACTCTGGATGAGACTAACAGTACAATAAGTACCGAATCCACAACTCTCATAACATACAGGGAAGATTTCACTCTCACAGGTTTAAGTGTTGAAGAAAGCTATGGAAGCGATGTTGGTATTTTCTATACTGATGACATCAACCAGAGCATTGGTAGCAACTTCATGATGGCTTACTCATTTTTGAGAAATAACCAGTCAACAATACAGGACATGCCACAGGAGCTAGCTGATCACAATATCACTATATCATCTGACATCGATAATTTTGCACATCGTGATCTTGGATTACAGTCACTTACAACTGAAATGACACCTGATGCATTAAATTCCCTTCCAGATAACCGTGTTCTTCCAATCATATCTGCAATCCAGAGTGATTTTACAATAACAGACCTTTCTGATCTTGGTTCCAGCTCATACGTTATTGGTAATGATATTTCCGTAGACATGAGTGCTGAACCTGTTATTTCCTTAAAGACGATTCAGACCAACTGGTACAATACAACGGATAATTCTGCTGTGGATTCAGAGTCCATGCTCGGAGAACTTGAAGACTGGGGTAGTGCAGTAAGCATTGATGCAGACTCTCTCCAATCTGTAATGGCACTGTCACTGGTCTGGTCTGTGGGTGAGTCAAAGGTCATAAGTGTTGGTGGGGAACTCCAATCATTTGAATTCCCGGTAGAAATGGAAATTCTAAATGAGATCACGTCGTGGGTTGGAAATGTTGTTTTTGTAAGCTTCACATTCATTGACCTTGTATCCAATGCAACGGAAATAGCTTATCGTGCTTTCTTTGCAACAAAATATGTCCTTGAAGCAGTAAAAGGATTTTTGGGAATCCTGCTGACAACGAGTGAGTCGCTGAACAAGACCCTTAATGTGGTGGGTAGTATCGCCAAAGGTCTGAACGGTTTAGGAGAAGTGCTCGGTGTTATCGGCATAATTACAATGATAGCGGGTTTTGTCCTTGACGTTGGTTTTGCGTTATGGGGATTCTTTAACATTGCCATGAGTGAAGGCTGGTCAAATACCGGTACTTTCCAGGGTGCTGTTTATGCTTCCATCATGATCGCATACGCTGCTGTCATGCTTACCATTGGTGTGATCCTTCTGGCATGTGCTACCATACCTACAGTGGGATGGATAATTGCTCTTGTTGGTGGTATTATTATGGGACTTATTGGTTTGACCGATTTTATCCTCGGAATCTTTGGAATAGGTTTCTCGGACTTGGTCTCATGGATCGTTGGTACATTCCATCAGACGTATCCGAACACAGAGTGTTCACTGGGTATGATAAACACATCACTTGACCTTCGGGATAACGAAAGCAACGGACTGGATCTTGGAGACCGGATTATTTTCAGGAGTTACATTAACGGAACAATTACGAAAACATCTTCTGGAACCTGGACGGATGTACAGAACAGCTACATCATCCCTCATTATAAGAACTACAGGGTTGGGTACGCAGAGACCCCGCTGTCTTACTGGCTCTCAGATTATGGTGATTATACCAACACCATTTCAATAAACAATAATTATCCTGATGTACAGAACACCACCTATGAGGCGGTAGCATGGATCGAGCCAGAATCTGCTGTTCTCAATTTCCCGGTTCCAACGATGTTTGTAGCTGATTACAATATAGTGTACACAGATCGTAAAATAGAGTGGGATTTCTGGAATGGTTACAAATATACCATAATGAATGAAACCGATTCCTCTTATACCATACTGGATACACTCTATTTTGATGTACTTCCTAACAGTATCGATGGTCTTGTAAGATGGAACCCACTCTCTGCACTGGATTATGATCATGATGGTCTTGCAAACGGTGACGATCCATATCCAAGATCATGGGATTCAGATGGTGATGGTCTTAGTGATGCTTTTGAGATAAATACCACTGGTACTGATCCATCAAAGTCAGATGGTGACGGAGATGGTCTGAATGACAGGATGGAAATCATTTATGGTACAAATACTTCAGATTATGACACTGACAACGATAACATGTCAGATTATCTTGAGATAAGTGGATGGCAGGTAAGTTTCAACTACTGCAATGAGACATTTAACATGACAGTCTACTCCGATCCTCTTTCACCTGATAGTGACAGGGATGGTCTTGGTGATGAAGAAGAATACCTGAACAATCTTAACCCCATGGCACCGACCAATACTACAGATACTGACGGCGATGGCGTGATGGATGTTATCGAAACAGCCGGATGGGATGTGACCTTTACCAATGAGTCCGGTACTTACACAGTTCATGTTGGTAGTGAACCTCTTAATGAAGACACAGATTATGACGGCTTGAGTGACCTGGCAGAATATAGTAATTCAACCAATCCAAGGGACACGGATTCTGATGATGACGGCTTGACTGATCTTGTGGAACTAAGTCTGGGTACAAACCTTCTTGATTACGATAGCGATGGAGGAAGATTGGATGATAACTCCGAGATTATTTTTGGCACTGACCCATGGGATAGTGATACAGATGGTGACTTTTTAAGCGATTGGGAAGAAATACGTGATGGTACAGATCCACTTAACGAAGACACCGATAATGACGGTCTTTCTGATGGTTTGGAACTTGAGAGCTGTACAAGTGCGACAGACGCAGATTCCGATGATGACCTAATACCCGATGGCCAGGAATTTAGTTGGGAGAATAATCATGCGTGTAATCCTGATATTGATGGTGATGGGGTGCTTGATGGTTACGAA
This sequence comes from Methanolobus bombayensis, assembly GCF_017873415.1. Classification (GTDB taxonomy): domain Archaea; phylum Halobacteriota; class Methanosarcinia; order Methanosarcinales; family Methanosarcinaceae; genus Methanolobus; species Methanolobus bombayensis. The sequence goes on from NZ_JAGGKD010000007.1 coordinate 18,813, forward strand.
ATATTCTACAATACCAGTATGGAATCCAACGATACCGATGGCGACGGACTGCTGGATGGAATGGAAATAAGTAACAGGACCGATCCAAAGAACAATGACACCGATGGTGACGGACTTTCTGATATGTTCGAAATCATGAACGGTACTGATCCTATAAATGGCGATACCGATGGAAATGGCCTGAATGATTCTGAGGATCCGTATTCATTTGCAGAAAATGTTGAAAGGATATGGGCCAGCTATGATGAGGATGAAGATACCCTTGAGCTGATAGAGAATCTTGAAAAGTACATCAATGTAACTGTCTTCAATCCGGAAAACATCAGCAATTATTCTGGCAGGGAAAATATCCTGTTTGTTGGAAGGCCGGGAACTGTTGATGACACAGCCGGTAATATTACAATGAACATTCTTGCTTCAGTTGCTCCGGATACACTTTCAGATATGCAGGAATCCGATTATGACAGGTTTGCAGTTGAGTATGAGGTATGGTCTGAAAACCAGACTGTTGTCATGCTCTCAAATCCATACCCAAACGACCATTATAAAGTGCTTGAGCTGTTCAAGACCGGTTCAGAACTTGAATATCCAGATGCTGTAAGCCAGTTCAGGACAGATTCCATTAGCAAAACAGGAATTTATGTGATGGTTGAACTTAAAGAACCGGTTCAGCCTTCCATTGAACTGACTCAATATAATGAAGATCAACTTCCTCACAACATAAGTTTCGGATTATCCTCAGGCGACCTTGGTGTCAAGTATCTTGACATTAACGTCAGTGATAATGTCATGAACGAAACAGTCAATAATATCCAGCGTGCTTTGCTTGTGATATATTATACTGGTCGTGACCTTGACAGGACAGGTGACCTTGATGGGAATGACGCCGGTGATATTGACGAATCCAGTCTTTCAATGATCTGGTACAACGAGACCAGTGGTCTGTGGGAAAAGATGAGCACTGACATGGATTGGGTTTATGAACTTGGAATAAACACCGAAAATGATGTGATTAACGGAAAGGAGTATGAAGGCTACATGTGGGCGAATGTTTCACACTTCAGTACTTACGGACTTTCCGGCGGAGCAAGAGCAGAATCTGTTGTATCGGGTGATAGAAGTGACGATAACAGTCCGCTTGATTCAGACCGTGATGGACTCTTCGATTTCATAGAAAGAAGAATGGGTACTGATCCTTTCAATTCAGATACAGATGGTGACGGCATCATCGATTCAAAAGATGACACTCCGCTTGGAACAGACGTTTCAGATGAAATAGGTGATGCAGTTACATCTGGTGAAACGGCAGTTACTCAGGATGATATACCGGAAGTTCTGGAAGATGAAGGAGCCGTTCCAGATAATGAGGATACATCCGGTTCATCAGCTTCATTCTGGCTGGTGGCTGTAGTTGTGATAGCACTTCTGGCAGGCATTGTTATTCTGAAAAGAAAAGGATAAGAGGAAGATAATTATCCTGATATTGTGTACAAAGGTGGTTTGATGTCATCAGAAGAAAAAGGAAATGGTAGTAAGCAGCTTTATGCTGGCATAGTTATCATTTCTGTTTTAATATTATCCAGTATTTTTTATTATGCGGAGTACAGGGAAATTAATGATCCATATGATCTTGCAGGAAGGGTTGTACATGTCTCTGAAGACATAAAATCCTACCAGTTTGAAATGAGTAGCAATATTACTATTCTCGGGGAGACGATCTCTGCTCTTGAAGGAAGTGGCTATGTTGGTTATGACGATCAGCAAATGGATATCACTTTCTTCTCACCTGAAAAGTCCATTGACATGATGGTGGTTGATGAAAAAGCATACATGAGAGAGAATGGTGGTATATGGCAGTCCAGAAACCTGGATAAAGATACATGGACAAGCAATGACCAGTTGTCTCAGAATGAGTTCCTTCTTGAAGAATCTACAAATCTAAGTATGGAAAGAACTGATTCAGGCATAATTCTTACAGCAATTCCTGAGCAAGAATCGTTGATTCAGGAAGCTGAAAATGTTGGACTGGATCTTCAGGGAACAGAGCAGCTAAATGAGTATTATGTGAGATATCTCATTGATGAAGACACGTACTACGTGTTGTCAATTGAAACTTACATCGATATACAGATGAAGGTTCAGGGGATGAACTCTCCTGTTATTATTGATAATGTAATCAATATCTATGACTACGATGAGGAGAAGGATGTTGAAGCTCCTCTCTAGGTCAGGATATTTTTTGAGACTAGAAAACGAGACAGGAATTAAGAATAAAATTTCAGATTAAACTTTAAAATCAAACTAAAAAGAAAAAAGTCAATGCAGGATTGTTTTACGTTTTTCACCCTGCATCTCTTATTACACATTTGTGGTTTCGTCCTCACGCTTCTGCGGAGTGAAAGCTACTTTCGCCGAGCGGAACGTAGCTTTCCGGTTCAGACCATTTCGCAGCTAATTCAGTATCCTCGACTTCGAGGATAGTATTTGTAATTCTGTCAAGCATGCGCATTGCTCCCTTGTATCCAAGTGTCAGTAACCTCTGGGAACCGACTCTGTCATGGATTGGGAAGCCGAATCTAATCAATGGGATGTTCATCTCCTTTGCAATGTACTTTCCATTGGAATTGCCGATCATCATCTGTGGCTTTGCCTTCTGGATCGCATCATTGAAGGTGTCAAAGTCCACATCTTCAAGGATCGTTACGTCACAGTCAGGCTTTACCTGCTTTACTCTTTCCATGGCCTGTTCAGCAAATCTTGGGGACTTGCTGGAAGCGACCACAAGTATTGGATGCATTCCGTTCTCAAGCACAAGGGAAAGCATTCCAAGCACGTTGTTCGGATCACCATAGATAGCAACCTTTGTACCGTAAACGTATTTGTGAGAGTCTACCATGGCATCAATAAGCCTTCCGCGTTCCTTCTGGAACTCGTGTGGTATTTCTGCTCCGGATATATTGGACAATGCGGCCAAAACCCTGTCAGTGTACTCAAGTCCTATCGGGAGGGGCAGATTCTGCGAAGGGATATCAAAGGTCTGCTCAAGGTAGTTGACCGCTTTGTTATCATTGGTAATTCCCAGTCCGATGGTTGCAGCGCTGTTCTTCATGTCTGCAATATCAGCATGAGTTGTTCCTCCTGGGGGAATCTTATGAAGATCTCCTGTCATTGGAGCATCAAAAGTTTCAGAGATATCAGGGAGAAGTATGTATGAGTTCTGTCCCACAATACTGTCAAATACGTGCTTAAGTTCCCTTGTATCTTCAGGTGAAATATTCTCTGAAAGCACAACATTGAGCTTATTGTTGAATATCTCTTTCTTTGAATCTTCAAGGGTAAACGTCTTGACAATAGCTTCAACAGCCTTAATGTATCCACTGTTGTGGCTCTCTTCATAGCTTGGTGTTGGGACAGGAATTATTATTCTCTCATCGCCAACGTTCTCTTCTTCTTTGAATTCGCTGATGATACGTGTAATGTCATCTCCAATTGTCTCTGCCAGACATGTTGTTGATACACCGATCACCTTTGGATTGTAACGTGATATGAGATTCTTAAGTCCCTTCTTCAGGTTCTCGCTTCCACCGTACACAGCTCCCTTTTCACTAAGTGAGCTTGAACCAATGTCCACAGGTTCCCTGAAGTGGTGTGCAAGGTGCAATCTCATATAGGTGCTGCAACCCTGTGAACCATGTAAAAGGACCATTGAATCTTCTATACCCTTAAAAGCCATTACACTGCCAATTGGCTGACACATGATACATGGATTAACTGTAGTATAGTTACGCTGACTCATGCTACAGACTCCTCCTGTTGTAATGTAATGGGATCGATCTTTTGCATACTTCTCTCCCCTGTTATCTTGTTGTTGGATGTCTTTGTCTCATCTTCAGTTCCGCAGTCTGCCCCACTGCTTTCTGAATAAGCTCCTTCTATCTTACTACCAACGTATTTCCAGACAGGACTGTTGACTGAAGTATCAAGTTCCCTTGCAAAGTTAAGGAAACCATCGTAACCTTCAAATTCTATTACCCTGTCGTGGTTGAAATCACAGAAAGAAACACCAAGCTTGTAAGCCAGGAACCTTTCCTTTACACCTGCTACCATAAGGTCTGCCTTCTGATTGACAATGAGGTCAGCAAGTTCCAGAGGATTTGCGTCATCTACAATGACTGTTCCATCCTTTACCCGATAACTTATCTCCTTGTAGTCATCACGCTTTCCTGTCTGTGTTCCTATTATAACAACTTCCATACCGAGTTCTCGGAAGCCCTTTATTAATGTAAGTGCCTTGGCTGCCCCGCCCATGTAAATTGCTGCAGTCTTCCCTTCAAGCCTGCTTCTGATTTCCTGAATCTCAGGCATGATTCTGTTTGTTTCCTGCTCGATTATTTCTTCTGCAATGTTCATCATTTCTTCTGAACCGAAGAATTCAGCAGTTGTTCTGAGTGCAATTGCAAGATCCTCTATTCCAAAATAGCTGACCTTTCTGAAAGGAATCCCGAATTCCTTCTTCATCCACTTCGCGAGATATGTCATGGAACCTGAACACTGAACCAGATTCAGTTGTGCTCCATGTGCCTTTGAGATGCTATCTGCCGTCGCATCTCCTGTCATAGAAGTGATCACCTGTATTCCCATCTTTTCAAAGAGGGGCTTTACTAACCAGACGTCTCCTGCTACGTTGTAGTCACCAAGAATGTTTATCCTGTACTCAGATGTGAACTCAGGTTCCTTAGTTCCTACAATTTCCATAAGTGCATTACATGCTGCCTTATATCCATCGGACTTTGTTCCCTTAAATCCCTCTGACTGTACAGGTATTACAGGTATTCCTACCCTTTCTGTTGATTCCTTACAAACGGCCTGGAGATCGTCGCCGATTATACCGACAATACAGGTTGAATAGACAAAGATGACAGGCGGGTTGTATAACTCGACCAGTTCGTCAATGCTCTTTGAAAGTTTTTTCTCGCCACCGAATACAACATCGAGTTCTTTCATATCAGTTGAGAAACTGGTACGGAAGGTCTCCTTATCACTTGACAGGCTGCCTCTGATATCCCAGGTGTAACTTGCACAACCAATGGGACCGTGCACGAGGTGGATTGCATCGGTTACGGGGTTAAGTGCCACACGTGCTCCTGAATATACGCAGGCTCTCTGGCTCATTGAACCGGCGATAGATGTACTGTCACATGAAAGTTCACCTGCCTTGTTTGCCTGCTTCAGTTCTATGTATGGCTTTCTTTCATCCAGCGTGTTTACCACGCTTGTAATGTCTGGCATGTTCTCACTCCAAAAAATGTTTAGTGAGGTCGTTTACTGAACGACCTCAAGTTCTTCTTCAGGAACTGTCTTGTCCTTGATGTCAAGGAAAGTGTTTCCTATCCACTCGATCATGCGAGCTGCTCCTGCGTATCCCATGACCGGGAAGTGATGCAGGTTTGCCCTGTCCATGACTGGGAACCCGACCCTGATCAGTGGGATATTCTCGGCAAGAGCAATGTGCTTACCATAGGTGTTACCGATCAGCATGTCTACAGGCTCGTTCTTTATGATCTGGTGGAGTGTAAATAGGTCTGCTCCGGTGAGTATCTGTGAATCCGGGTACAATGGATGTACCATTTCAGAAACTCTCTCCTCGAAAGCCTTGCTGACTGTACCTGAAAGTATCACAGTTGGTTCCATTCCCATTTCAAGTACAAGGCTTGTGAGACCTTCAATGATGTCGGGGTCACCGAATATAGCTACCTTCTTTCCGTAGAAGTGTGGATGAGCATCTGTCATCATATCTACGACCCTTGACCTTTCGTGTTCAAGTTCCGGTGGAATTGCCACGTCTGCAAGCTCAGCCGCCTTCATGACGAACCTGTCTGTAAAACGGATGCCTATTGGTACCGGTCCTATCTGGGCTGGCATCTTGAACTTGTTCTGGAATACCTTTGCTGCTGCGCCTCCTGCCAATCCGCAGAGTGCGATCGTTCCCATGGAGTTCGCACTGTCTTCCACATCACCAATAGGTGTTCCTCCGTTTGCAAACAGTTCTCTCTCCTGGCCGATTCCGTTATCCAGGACATCTGTCTGGTCAGGGAACACAATTGCAGGGATATTCATGATGGAGAGTGTTCTCTTGATCTCACGAATGTCTCCCGGGTTCACGAAACCAGGAATTACGTTCAGCTTTCCGTTTGGCTTTGTTTTCTTTGCAAAGGTTGTGACAAATGACTTTACCATGTTGTCATAACCGGTCACGTGGGTACCCACATAACTTGGGGTTGATGCTGCACATAGTTTGATGGATGGGTCGATGAGTTCTTCTTCCTCCACATCTTCTATTATCTGTCCGACATCGTCACCAATTGTCTCTGAGAGACATGTTGTGTGTATCGCAACTACTTCAGGTGTGTATACAGCCTCAATGTTTGCAAGTGACTTCTTAAGATTTGATGCACCACCGAATACGGCAGTCCCTTCATAGAAACTGCTGGTTGTACCGACAGTTGGTTCCCTGAAGTGTCTGGTAAGGCACATTCTCAGGTATGAAAGACATCCCTGTGATCCATGACTGTGAGGCATACAGTTGCGTATACCCAGTGCAGCATAGGTTGCACCGATTGGCTGGCAGATCTTTGCAGGGTTAACAACCAGTGCATCTCTCTGGACATCTTCCTTTGGTGTATAATCTAACATTTTTCAGGCCTCCTTTATGCTCCCTTCCATGGAGTCTTCTGGAGCTTCCAGCTTGGGTTGTTCACTGCCATGTCTACATCTCTTGCAAAGTTCAGCACACCAGTAAATCCGGTGTAGCGACCACTGTAGTCATATGAGTGTATCTGTCTTGATGGAACTCCAAGCTTCTGTGCCCAGTACTTGTCCTTGATACCTGAACAGAACAGGTCCGGTTTAAGTTCCTTGATGAGGAATTCAGTCTCGTAGTGGTTAAGATCGTCCACAGCGATCGTACCGTCCTTCATTTCAGGAAGCATTCCTTCATAGGTCATCAGACCAAGCTTTTCCTTTAGTTCTTCCATACGTTCCGGACTGATAGCGGGTTCGAAATCCGGATCTCTTTCATAGTGAAGATCTTCGAGAATACCACTTGATGCTTTTTCCTTCATACCTTCAAGGATCTGTCTGCCTTCGTAGTCATCACGGTGAGCAAACTGATATCCTGCGACAACGACCTTCATTCCGAGATCTTCAAAGAGGTTCTGGTAGTGGTGTGACCTGGAACCGCCAGCATAGATAAATGCTGTCTTGCCCTCTAGCTTGTTCCTGTACTTTTCAAGTTCAGGCTGGACCTTTGCGACTTCTTCTTCAATTATTTCCTCAGTCTTCTTACTGAGCTCTTCGTCATCGAAGAATTCAGCCATCTTTCTGAGTGACTTCTTTGTTCCTTCGATACCAATGTAATTGACCTTGAGCCATGGAACTCCGTACTTCTCTTCCATCATACGGTTTGTGTAGTTAACCGACCTGTGACAGAGGAGGATACTGAGCTTTGCCTGGTGTGCCTTTGAAAGATTATGATATGAACCGTCTCCTGTGAAACTTGAAACAATACGGTATCCTATTTTTTCAAAGAGTGGCTTGATCTCCCAGAGGTCACCACCAATGTTGTATTCACCAAAGATATTGATGTCAAACGGTGTTGGGTTTTCAAGTTCCTCAGTACCGATTAACTGTTCCATGATCACGTTACTTGCAACGTGGTGTCCTGCTGACTGGCTGACACCTCGGTATCCTTCACAGCGAAGAGCCAGTACCTTTACACCATGTTCCTTTTCCGCTTCTGTAGCGACTGCTTCAATGTCATCACCGATAAGTCCTACAGGACATGTTGCATTGATTGAGATAGCTCCCGGCTTGAAGATCCTGACTGCATCATCAATTGCTGCCTTGAGCTTCTTTTCACCACCAAATACAATATCTGTTTCTTTCATGTCTGTTGAGAAACAGTATTGCAGGTAGTTATCGCCGCCATCTTCTGCCCTGGCCATGTTCCTCCTGGTTCCCCAGGTGTAATATCCACAGCCAATTGGTCCATGTGTGATGTGAACCATATCCTTGATAGGTCCCATTACCACACCCTTTCCACCGGCATAGGCACAACCACGGTTTGTCATTATACCCGGAACTGTCTTGGCGTTGGCTTCTATGTTCTGTTCTGCTTCGCAGGAATCCTTTACTACAAAGTGCTTCTTTCTGTCCTTTGCAGTCTTCTTAGGGTATATCTTCATCATTTCGTCAATGACGTTCTGTGTCTGTTCTACTTCAGAACTCATTCCAGATTCCTCCCTACAGTCATTTCTCCGGATTCGCCGGTCCTTACTCTGTAAACTTCAGGTATGTCTGTTACGAAAACCTTTCCATCTCCTGCATGCCCTGTCTGGTTGATATTGATTATCTTCTGTACTACTCTGTCAGCTGCCTTGTCATCAACTACTATTGTGAACATGCGCTTTGGGACAAAAGGTACGTGTGTAAGATTTGGTTCTTCCTGTTCCGGAAGTGGTGGATCAAATTCAAAACACAATCCCTTTTGCTTACCACGGCCCATGACCTTTTCCACGGTGAATGAGGGGTAACCGCATCCATCAAGGGCATCTACAGTCTTATGCACCTTGTTCATGCGGATGATTGCCGTTATTTCCTTCATTTGAGATCCCTCTACGGTTTTAAAGTCCGCATTCGCCTGTACGGATTGTGTATGCACTTTCTACCGGGTTTATGAAGATCTTACCGTCTCCATATTTTCCTGTATGGGCTGAAGTCTTGATAATGTCAAGGACTTTGTCCTTGTCTCCATCTTCGACTACAAGCATGAGCATTGTCTTTGGGAGTTCGTCGAACTGTACTTCAGCTGTGTGGATTCCTCTCTGCTTACCTCTTCCGAATACATCGGACTTGGTGAGAGATACAAAGCTTTCCTTTTCAAGTGCTTCTACAATATCAGTTACCTTACTGGGTCTGACAATTGCACGGATCATCTGCATTGTTTTTACTCCTCAGTTTCCTGTGTGTTTAGAGTTCGATTATTCCGAATTCTACCATCATTGATTCGAGGTCATCCATCTCCAGTGGAGTTGGGACAACAAACTTATCGTTGTTCTCGATGTTGTTTGCAAGTGTCAGGTATTCCTTTGCCTGCTGGCAATCCGGATCAAAGTCGATCACTGTCTTCTTGTTGATCTCTGCACGCTGGACGATGTTGTCTCTTGGTACGAAGTGGATGAGCTTGCTTCCGAGCCTTTCTGCGAATGCCTCGAGAAGTTCACGTTCTCCGTCTACCTTCCTACTGTTACAGATGATTCCACCAAGACGTGCACCACCCTTTGCGTACTTTTTGATACCCTTGCAGATGTTGTTTGCTGCGTAGATAGCCATGAGTTCACCACTGGCTACAATGTAGATCTCCTGTGCCTTTCCTTCTCTGATCGGCATTGCAAAACCCCCACATACTACGTCACCGAGTACGTCGTAGAATACATAATCGAGTTCATCTTCGTACGCACCAAGATTTTCGAGGAGGCCGATGGAAGTGATAATACCTCTGCCTGCACAACCGACACCAGGTTCTGGTCCACCTGATTCTACACACTTGATTCCGCCAAAACCTGGCTGAATAAGGCTATCAAGTTCAATGGATTCGTCGTCTTCAGTTCTTAATGTGTCAAGTACTGTCTTTTGGTTAAGACCTCCGAGAAGCATTCTTGTAGAGTCAGCCTTTGGGTCACATCCTACTAACAGTATCTTTTTTCCCATGGTGGCGAGTGCTGCTGTCAAATTCTGAGTTGTTGTTGACTTTCCGATTCCGCCCTTTCCGTATATTGCTACTTGTCGCATGGTCTTTTCCTTCTGTACTTATTTGATGTGTTTTTTTGTTGTGTATGTTGTACGATTGTGTGTTTATTGGAGCTGCTTTATTTTTTTTATCATACAACGGAATCCTATGTACTAGTTTTTAATATTTAAAGTTATTGTTTAGCTATAATTGTTGAATTTCTCTGTATTCTGAAGAAAAGGTTGCTTGGTATTGTATTTTTTCACTGTGCAGTTTTATGTAGTATGTACTGCGTTCTGTTCAAATACGGAAAAAATTCATGGTTTTTGTCTCATTCTGGCAAACACTTATATATAGTTGTATTTAAAAAATCAAATGATAACAACTGGATTGTGCGCCAAGGCAGTATTTATTTTAAATTATATTTGCAAAGTATTGAAAAAAGAAGTACTACTCCGATTGACAACCGGAGCTGCTATCGGAGTGATCCTGTCACCTAAGAGGTAGTTAACCCCAATTTCCTTTTTACGTTTATTTCAATTTTGTAAATCAAAACGCTTTTTTCAGAGTGAACCAGAAGACACTACCTTTTCCCTGAGGGTTATCAATAACAGCAACACTTTCGCCGTGAAGGTCCATGATCCTTTTTACAATGGCAAGCCCGATACCGCTGCCTTTAATATTTTCCTTGTGTAATCTGTTAAAGCGGGTGAATACAGCTTCTTTGTCAGCATCTGGTATTCCGTCTCCCTGGTCAGCCACAGATATTTTCCATTTGTCAGTAAATCTTCTATTCTTACGGTTATTGTTGTGGTATCAGGGCTGTATTTGATAGCATTTGAAATGATATTGGTAAAAACTCCTTCTATCATAGGATTGGCGAGTGCAAAGAATGGGCCAGGGTTTTCAAATATTATCTCAATATTTTTGCAATTAAGATCCTGCTCAAAGTTTTTCAGGACTGTATTTATCACAGAAGTAATGTCAGTTCTTACAAAAGCCATTTCCTCAGTAGATTCAAGTTTGGCGAGCTTGGCTGCATTTTCAATAAGCTCAATGAGCTTGATATTTGACTTTTTAATGTTTTCAATAATACGCCTGTTTTTCACTGGTTTCGGTCTCTTGCAGTAAATCAGTGAATGACCTGATAAGCCCTGCAGGGTTTAACAGGTCATGACGAAGAACGTCAGTAAAGAGGTCCTTTATCTCATTGGATTTCTGAAGCTTTTTTGCATATTCCATGAGTTTTATCTCATCTTTTCTCTTTTCGGTTATGTCCTCTCCTGACATCAGTATGTTAGTGATATTACCTCTTGTATCTTTCAGGATGGAATAGTGCCATTTGAAAAGTTTTTCTTTGCGGGTTATTGTCATTATGGGGTACTCGGAGCATTCAGGCTCATCCATAATTTCACCCAAAAGAAAATCGCATTTTGTTTTCACAATATCTGCATAGCTTTCAGAAACAATAAGATCTATCCAGTCTCTGTTGATGATGTTATTCCTGTTATATCCAAGGATATCCGCTCCTTTTTTGTTGATATGGATAAGCTTGTAGTCTTTGTCAAGTACTGCTATCAGTACCCCTACATAATCCAGGTATTCATATGCTTTATTGCGATCATGCAGCAGTGAATCGTGCTGCTCCTTTATACGCAAAAGTGCTGTGATCTTCTTGTCCAGTTCAAACCTGTCAGCAGGCTTTTTAAGAAAATCGTCTGCACCGACTTCTATCCCTTTCTGGTGATCATCCCTTGAAGTAAGTGCTGTGAGCATTATCACAGGTATAAAGTCGAGTTTATATTCATGTTTGATGGTCCTGCATACATCAAAACCATCCATTCCTGGCATAACGACATCTAGTAATATCAGATCTGGCTCTTCTTTTTTTACGATACTTAGTGCTTCTTCACCATTTGAAGCCGTTATTACGTCATAATTATCTATCAGGTATGACGTCAGAATGGCGACGTTGATTTTCTCATCGTCGACTATCAGTATTTTATCCTTCCCCTTCAAAATATCACAAACAAAATATAATGTCAAAATATATTATATTTTTGATATTATCAAAGAAGCTATGTTTAAATAAAAAATAGTATTTTTTAGGGAAGAGTCCCGGAACTATGGAAGTGCTATATTGTGACAACTGGACTGCAGAATCCTTATCAATAGGTATTTTAAATTCCCGGGACTCACGTTGATTGTTTTTTTTGATGTGGTTAATTTGATGTGACAATAATAAAAAAAAGAAAGAGAGCACTTAAAGTGCATCTCCGTCTGTTTCTCCTGTACGGATCCTGACAATTTTGCTTATTGGAGATATGAATATCTTACCATCACCGATGGATCCGGTTTCTGCTGTTTTGACGATAATGTCAACTACTGTGTCGACATCTTCTTCCTCAACTACCATTTCCATCTTTATTTTTGGTAAGAGATCAACGCAGTACTTGCGTCCTCTCCACTGTTGCATTACGCCCTTCTGCTTACCACGGCCTTTTACATCGGTCACGGTGACACTTTCAAATCCAGCTTCTTCAAGGGCATCCTTGACTTCATGGATCTTTGTTGGCCTAATGATTGCTTCAATCTTCATCATTTAACATCACTCCTTCAGAATCATAAATTCTGGGTATGCACTGATACCGTGTTCAACTACGTCAAGTCCTTCGATTTCATGTTCTTCTGATACACGGAGTCCGATAACTACATCGATCATCTTGAAGATAATGAATGAGATTCCGAATGCCCATACTATACTGAGAATCACTGCAACTATCTGGATCATAAGAAGCTGTGCTCCGCCACCATAGAAGAGACCTGCTGTCTCTGCAGTGTATGCTGCACCTTCCAGGATTGATCCTTCACCTGTTCCAAGTGCGAAGAGACCTACAGCGATAAGTCCCCAGCTACCTGAGTATCCGTGTACTGCAATTGCACCTACAGGGTCATCGACCTTGAGTACATTTTCATTGAACATTACACCTGCATATACTATAATACCACCGACAAGACCTATGATCAATGCGCCAGTATTACTGACTGAACCACAAGGTGCGGTGATAGCTACAAGACCTGCGAGAAGTCCGTTTGCTGTAAGTGATGGGTCTGGCTTTCCTGTCTTCATCCAGGTAATGACCATTACCATGATCGCTCCTGCACCTGCTGCAATGAATGTGTTAACTATTACAAGGTTTGCGAATGGGTCGTTTGCATCAAGGGTACTACCACCGTTGAAACCTACCCAACCGAATGCCAGTATAAGGGTACCGAGGAATGCAAGTGGGAGACTGTGACCTGGAATTGCAAGTGGCTTTCCGTTCTTGAACTTACCAATTCTTGCACCTACCAGCAGTACACCTGCAAGAGCTGAGTATCCACCAATTGAGTGTACTACACCGGAACCTGCAAAGTCGTGGTGAGCAACGCCGATCGCATCTACTATGAATCCTGTTGTAAGTATTCCTGAACCACTCCATACCCAGTGTCCGTAGACAGGGTAGATGAGTGCTACCATAAGTATTGTATAAACGAGATATGCCTTGAAGTCAGTCCTCTCAGCCATTGCACCGGAAACGATTGTTGCACCGGTTGCTGCGAATACCATCTGGAACCACCAGCCGTTCCAGACTGCGTTATCAGCACCCATTAGGAAGAACTGGTCAATACCGATCAGTCCTGCAAAATCGGCACCATACATGATCCCCCATCCTACTGCCCAGTATACGATGACACCAAGAGAGATGGTCATGAAGTTCTTCATGAGAATGTTAGCAGTGTTCTTTGTTCTGGTAAGACCAATCTCTACCAGAGAGAAACCTGCATGCATAAGGAACACGATTGCACCGGCTATTAAGAGCCACATGAATGTGAGTGCTGTCTGGAGATCTGCAATTGCTGCAGTGTTCTCTTCAATTGTTTCAGCTGACGCTGGACCTATAAATACCATAAAAATGACGCTCATTAGCAGTAAAACCTGCCAGATCATCTTTGAATTGAGTTTCTGTGATATTCCATACATGAGTAACACCTTTGTTTCATCTTCATAGGAAGACGGATGCTATGTGTAGACTTCATACTATTTAAACAATTCGGTTTAATAGTACAACTTCTTATTATTAAATACATGTATTTACAATTAATAGTAACAGTTATCCGTATTTGGCAACTAAATTAGACCAAAAATTACAAATCCCACACATTAGATATTTTGATATTTATATTATATAAAAGAGATAATCTATTTTTCGTGCAACTTATTCTTATTGGAAGTTTTTGTGGGGCAAGGTATTAACATGTTTATTTTTTTATTTTTCAAGCTCTTATATAATGAGTGTTACCCTGAAAAAAGAGTTAATAAAGCAAAAAATGATGAAATGGATTATAGGTTGATATTTCAAGTTAATTTTATACAAAAAAAGCTATCATATGACATCCTGATTTTGATGCCATGACTATCTCAGAGTTTTTTCATCTTGCTATATTCCATAACTGCAGAAACAGGATGTGTTTCTACATTTATGCCGGCTTCTTCAACCGCAGCAACTGAATTAATTCCGACCATTACGGGAATTCCTATTTTTCCACGCTCAATAGGTGCATAGAGAACATCTTCTCCGGGATTGCCTATGGTCAAATGCCCGGCAATATCATGCTTGCCTGCAATATTAAGCAGTTCTTCGGCTTTTGAAGCAGCAGATGCGGGAATCTGACGAACGTTTGCAAGCATTTTGCCGTTGCCTGTATCTATAGCTTCAAGTATGGATGTAGCTCTTCTTCTAAGGAAAATCTTGATCGGATCGATGGATGTTCCATTATATGATATAAGATCCAGGAACCCTGCAGGTGAGTAATCCTCGATCTGCATAAGTCCTCCGTAAACCGGAACCACCGGAATTCCATTGTTCAGGAGAAGTCCGTCAAAAGTAATACTGCACACCGTTGCAACAGCCACTTTTCCATCAGGGACATAAATATCAAGATCATTATCTTCTTCGACAATTCCCACTCTGGGACTTATGGTTGCTCCGTTGTCCATTGCATACTTGATGATCTCAGTGGCACTATCATAATCATCCTTGTCTATGTTCGTAACATTGACTATAACATTACCCTTTCCCGATTCAAGGTCATAGTCTGCCTTGTATATCAGTTCTTCTATTCTGGTGATGACAAAACCGAACCTGTCACTGATAAGTGCATCATTCAGCTCTTTCCTGCCACGCTCAGTTATAGTACGTCCTATATAACCATGCTTCTGGGTAAAACCTCGCTCATCCAGTATTCGTAAATGATATCTGACGGCTCTTTCTCCAATTGCATAACCACGGTTATGGAGTTCATCAGCAATAAGTCGTGCACCTAAAGGCTTGTCGCTTTCATTTATAATGCGCATGATCTCAACAAGCTTTCTCTCAACGTTTGGATCTGTCATTTTTTCACCCGAAGATGGTCGCCGAAGGACATTTTCAACGACTTATTAGTTATATTCTAAGTCTATTTAAGATGTGCGATTATTATTGCTTTAATGAATCTTATATTCTTCCTGTCCTCAGAATATAGATAACAAGCCACATTCCCAGGAATCCTGCCATTAAAAAACCAATTACTCCGAGCAAAGGGACTCCCCATATATGCGGTTCCATGCCGGTCTGTATGATAAAAGACGAACCTACAATGATAGCTGATATTATCAGGCTGAATGAAAGCCGGTTGCTGGCAGCATCCAGTTCAGATACGACCCTGTCAAAGCCGTGTGGATCAAAGCGCAGTTTCAGGTATCCTCTTTCAGCAATATCAAGTATGTGTCCTATCTGCATAGGTGCTTTATGAAGGACCCTTCCCCAATTACTGGAGTCTCTGTATACATTTTCTGCAATGTTGGTAAGTTTTAAGCGATCTTTGATGGCTTTCTTTGCAAAAGGTTCGGCTATAACTGTAAGATTGATTTCCGGGTCCATGATGCTACTGAAACTTTCAGCTGTCATTGCTGCTTTTGATAGCAGTGCAACATTAGAGGGAACTCTTACCTGATATTTTCTCAGCAGATTTATCATCTCTTCGAGTATCAGGGCAGTGTTCAATTGCTTTACAGCTCTTCCATAATATTTGTAAAGCAGATGATCAATATCTACTTTAAGGGACCTGAGATCTGTAGTTTCGTCAATGGATCCCAGTTCACGCAGAAGTTCAATGTAGAGTACAGTGTCCCCTTTTGTAATTGCTATGAGGTCATCTATCAGGAGATTGCGCATATCTCTTGAGAGAAATCCTGCCATTCCAAAGTCCAGGAGTGCTATTTTTCCATCTTTCATGATGAATACGTTTCCCGGATGAAGGTCTGCATGGAAAAACCCATCATCGTAGATCTGCTTCATGAAAGCTTTCAGGACATCAATGGCTATTTCTCTCCTGTCAATTCCCATTCTGTCAAGTTCTTTGAATGAATTGCTTTTTACACCATCTATGAATTCGAGTGTCAGCACTTTTGCACTGGTGTAGTCCCAATATACTTCAGGTATGTATATCCGAGGATCATCCCTGAAGTTGCGTCCAAAATGGTCTGCATTCCTGCCTTCCTGGGTGTAGTCCATCTCTGATTTTATGGTACGTTCGAACTCCTCTACAATTCCCACGGGCTGATATAGCTTTGCTTCAGGAAGGTGTTCTTCTGCAAAATGGGCGATACTGTACATTATATCAAGATCGGAATTTATGATCTTCTTTATGCCTGGTCTCTGAACCTTAACGACAACATCGTCACCACCCTTTAGTTTTGCACGATGAACCTGACCAATTGAAGCTGCTGCAATAGGTTCTGTTTCAAAGTACTCAAAAATATGATTGATTTCAGAACCAAGCTCTGTTTTGATGAGTTTTTCCACTTCATCCATTCCAAATGGCTGGACATCATCCTGAAGTTTTGAGAACTCATTTGCATATTCAGGGGGAATAAGATCCTGGCGCATGCTTAGGATCTGTCCAAGTTTAATGTAAGTGGGTCCAAGTTCTTCCAGCATCATCCTGGCTTTCATTGGTCCGGTATCAGTGTCTTTGAGGATCTTTTCCTTTTTTTTGATCCTTGAGCTCAGAGGCCTTATGCCTCCAAGTCCCATCCTGTCAACAATGTAGCCAAACTCATATTTTATGAGTGCATCAACGATCTTACCATATCTTTTGATCATTGAGTATCTGTTGATCTTTCTTTGTTTCATGAGACCCTGTACTTTAATTTTTTTATTTGGATGTCCTATTTATTTGAGGCGGCTTGATTATTAAATTATCGCCGAAAATATTACTGTTCAATTTTGTTTTCATTCCATCACTATTGCTACTTTAAAATTTAAGGGACAGTTATATAATTACTGAAAACCGATTATTTGTTGCCAGAATTAACTGGTATTGTGAAGCAATATTAAATGGAGTGTGAAAAGATGTTATTTTTCGATATAAGCACATGGGATCCGCAGGATAGTGAAAAGGTAATTGAACATTTCAAGAATCTCAAACCACCTGCAGGTATAAATGTAATCAACCAGTGGGTAGACCTCAACGGAGGCCGTTATTTCATACTTTATGAGGCCGAGAGCAACGAAGCATATGCAGAATTCAATATTCCATGGTCCGATGTTTGTCTCATAGAGAGTGTTCCTGTAATGGAATCCACCGATTTCATAAAATTGATGATATCAAAGGGATTATAATCCCTTCTTTACTTTTAGATTCTGATCTCTCTTTTTATTTTTCAGAGTTTCCTGCCAAGCTTATCACTTTTTCGCGATTACCGATCCTGACAATGAAATCTCCTTCCGGTAATGTGCAGGTATCATACTTTTGGCGGAACTTTCCTTCACTGTCAGCTTTGATGGTCTGGGTTGCCAGAAAATCAAGTCTTACCTGTTTTTCTCCTTCTATAGCTTTCCCATTAACAACGATCTCATAATTTCCAGGAGGTACGTTCTCTTCATAGAATTCAGCTATGTCATTCCGGGCATCAAAACTGCGTTTAAAATCAGCGAACATCCTTACTATGAAATTAAGATCATGAACCTTCTCTGCCCTGACCCGAAAACTGTTGCTTCCTCCCGGGATTCCAACTTTTTCGAAAAGATGCTCATATCTCTCATTTTCAACTAGTGTTATTATTGAAAATGAAACTGCCATTGTAATGGTTTCATCAGGTTCAGTCTTGCCAGTAATATCGAGAATATCGCCTGTACATGGGCTGAGTGGGTAAAAACTCCACTCATCCACAATAGCTTCGGGATTTCCCTCTTGATGGCTACTGGCAATGGAATAGATTGCCTTTGATAGATTTAAAAAGAGGTTCTTATTTTTGCTGAAGGGAACTCCTCCTCTTCAGTTTTAAAGATCTTGTTCCTTATTATTTACGAGCTTGTCGATCTTAGCTTCAAGGCTTGAGATTGTATCTTTAAGTTCATTTACTTCTTCTTTGGTTGCAACGTCTGCTTTGTTGAAAGTTTCCTGAACCTTGGAGGAGATCTTCTTCTCGACTTCTTCTTTCTGTTTCTTTTGTTCGTCGACCACTTCGCGAACAAACTTCTTTCCTTCTTCCTTTTTTATCTCCCCATTCTCAATAAGATCATCAGTAATATCCTGTATTTTCTCTTCTGTAAGGGCCCACAATCCTATTCCAAAAAGACCAACTTTTCTCATAACTTCATTGATGTCTGTAGCATCTTTCATTTTAAACCTCCAATGATTAATTAGCAGGTGTTAGGATAAAAATCTTGTTCTGAACATGGATACAAAGAAAAAGAAATCAAAAAGGCCCATTTAATAAGGGTCTGTGTAATATTTTTCAGATAAGGACTATTAGCTCTCTATAAGCTCACTTATGTCATGCTCAAGGTATTTTGCATCAGACATTTCGATAAGCTTGTGGCATACTTCTTCCGGATTTCCATCCATTATTATCTTTGCATCATCAAGAAGTATGGCTCTATGTGCGGCTTCCCTGACAAAGTCTGTGTGATGACTTACAAAAACAATGGTTGTGCCGAATTTTCTGTTTATGTTTTTCAGGGAATTAGTCACATCCCTGAGAGTTACAGGGTCCAGGTCACCGAATGGTTCATCAAGCATGAGTATTTCAGGACGTGTGACAAGTGCCAGTGCTATGTATGCCCGGACATGTTCTCCACCACTTATCTGATAAGGTGTCTTGTCCAGAACAGACATTGGAAGGTCAAGGGTTTCAAAAACTTGTGCAGCCTGTGTGTCAACAGTTCCCTTTGTAATCGTTGGGAATAGCTTTGCATACACATCAATTGTCAAACCCATTTCGCTGAGTGTCTTGTCCTTTTCTTCCTCGGTGACTTCAGTCAGTTTATAAAGAATATCAAGTTTCTCATCAGATATTCCAAGCTCTGCTGCTTTTTCCCTTGCGTATTTCAGAGATGTTTCACCTTTAAGGCGTAGCTTGAATGCGAGTTGGTCCCGGATAGTTGAATGGGGTGAAAGAGTGAATTCCTGGTGCATAATACTCATCTTTCTGCGAAGATCCAGTCGCTGTATTGTAAAATCAATGATATTGAGCCAGTTTCCATCATGAAGATATGTTATTTCTCCTTCCTTTGGATATCTTAAGCCTTCAATCATTTTAAGAAGTGTTGTTTTTCCTGCTCCGGAAGGTCCTATGAGAGAAGTGATCTCTCCTTTGTTAATCTCAAGGGACAGATCTTCAAATTTCAGAACTTCTCCGACTCTTAAGAGTGCAAAACGATTGGAAAGTCCCCTTACCTTTATAATCGGTTCCTTGCTGTTAATTTCAGCCAGAGGTGTCTGCTCCTTAATGTCTTTCAGGAAATGTTTCAGAACATATTTAGCCTCTCCGGTTTCTATTACCTTTCCTCCTTCAAGATAAACGACCCTGTCTGCAAGATAGAGATGTATTTCCGGGAGGTGTGAAACAACTATGATCGGGATGTTCAGCTCTTTTCTGATGTCCTTTATGACATCAAGCATTTCCTGCTTTGTACCGGGGTCTGTCATTGTGACCGGTTCATCAAGAAGCAGAAGATGTGGTTGTGCAGCAAGCTGACGTGCAAGTATCAGCCTTTGCTTTTCGCCGCCACTTAGAAGATTTGAAGAATGCTTTGCCTTGTGATCAAGTCTTACCAGCCGCATGTAGTACATTGCCTTTTCATACAGCTCATCATAATTGTAGGCTTCTGTATCTGGTAATCCTTCATGCCCTTCTTCAAGGAAATTTAGTCTTCGGATTATGTTCTCCACAGCAGGTCCGTTCCATAAGCCGAAGTTGCGCTGGAGGTGTATTGCACTGTTGAATGCCAGGAATTTGAGTTTATCTTTTCCTGCTCCCGGTTCTATTCTTTCTCCATCGATTTCGAAATATCCGGACTGAAAATCCTCTAGTCCTCGAAGTATTTTCAGAATTGTAGTTTTTCCACAGCCACTTTTTCCGGTAATACCAAGTATTTCCCCGTCTGCAACATTAAAACTGACATTGTCAAGAATTCTTTTTACTTCATCTTTGAATTCGTATTCTTTAACAATATTGGATACTTCAAGCATTGTCTAACCTCTTAAAATCCTTAGAGCCTGAAAAGAATATAAAGAAAAAAGGAAAACTTTTAGTTATCTTTTGATAGCTGAAACAAGTTCTTCTATTTTTGCAGTGACATTGGAACTTTCTTCTAGGATAGTTCCGGTAACTATCATATCTGCTCCTGCCATTGCACAGAGCTTTGCAGCTTCACCGTCACGGATTCCGCCACCAACTATGAGTTTATTGTCACCAAGCACGTGTTTTACAGAACCTATCATCTCAGGAGTCACCGGAGCATCAGCACCGGACCCTGCTTCAAGATATGTGTAATGCATGCCGAGGTATTTACCTGCGAGTGCATAGGCAACTGCCAGTTCTGGCTTGTGTTTTGGAAGGAGCTTTGCATCTCCCACCCAGCCGACAGTCCCTCCGGGCTCTACCACAAGGTAGGCCATGGAAATAGGCTCAATACCACTCTTATAGACGACTGGCGCACCCATTACCTGATTAGTCGTAATAAAACTTATATCCCGGGAATTGAGCAGGCTCATGAAAAAGATCGCATCAGCGTGTCTGCTGACACCTCCTGCATTACCGGGGAATAGTATTGTAGGCTTGTCTGTTTTCTCTTTTATTTTGAGGATAGTCTGGTCAAGAATCGTTCCTCCGGCTCCAGTGGAACCTCCGACCATTATGGCATCAGTACCTCCAAGTGCTGCAGCATGAGCAATCTCTGCTGCCTGGTCCGGGGTCTGTGATGCAGGGTCGATAAGTGTCAAGTGAACTGTACCCTCGCTTTCAGCGATTCTGTCAAGGTACTCTTCCACTTGCATAGAAACGATCAGCCTCTTGTTTCCTTGGATTTCATACGCAGGTCTTTGCTACCGCATTTCCTGCACCTTGTTGCACGTACTGCATTGCGTGCATTGCAATCCATACAGATCTTCTTGATCAGTATCCTTTCTTCAGCTTCTGGGAATCTTGCCATTATTTTCACCTAAATGATTATGATATGTATTGATTAGAATAATAGGCTGCTTACATGATGCTCAAAACATATAATTGTTTTGGCAAATATCAGCTCATCTTCATGTCCTATTGAATAGTCCAGACACTACTTTCTATGGTATAAACATTGCTGCTATTATACTACGAGTCAGGAAAAACTATATATCAAATATAATAATTAATAATGAACGATGGCTATGTCAAAAGAGGAACAGGACCAAAGAAGACAGGAATGGTATGAGAGAGTTAAAAAAGAGGGCAAGCTCGACAGGGATCCAAAAGAGGATCATGATGCAAAATTGAAGACCCTGCAAAATCCTGTCAGAAGGAACATAATCAAAAGCCTGAATGAAAAGAAGATGACATTCGACGAACTAAAGGCTGAGTTCAATCTTGATAGCATGCCGCTGAAACTGCACCTCGGAATGCTCGAAGATACCCTGTACATTGAAAAAGAAGATGAGAGCACCTATGTCATCACACCACGCGGCGAGGACTACCTTGAGAGTGCAGAACCAAAGGATGACCTGAAGAAAAGAAGAGACGAATGGTACGAGAAAGTAAAGAAAGAAGGGAAGCTCAAAAGAAACCCAACTGAGGATCATAAAGCAGGTCTCAAAGCAATGCAGAATCCTATTCGCAGACAGATTGTTGAAAGTCTGGGTGAAGGAAAAATGACCTTTGATGAGGTCAAGTCCAGGTTCGATCTTAATGATGTACAGGCAAAGCTGAACCTCGATATGCTTGTTGATACTCTATATATCGAAAAAGAAGATGATACCACTTACGTTATCACAGTGCGAGGTGAGGCATTCCTTGAGAATGTAGATCATAAGCACCTGTGATCATAACTTGATATATCAACGTAGAACTATAATAATTACCACTTAATATGTGGATTTTAGTCAAACATATTTAAAAAGTTTTAAATGGGGTTATTACCCCATTTTTTAGTTTTAAGTTATTCTTTCAATTTTGCAAGCACTTTCTCTCTTGCTTCACGTGCGTCGGCACGTCCCTTTGTTTTCTGCATGACCTTACCAACAAGGAAGTTCAGAGATTTTTCTTTTCCTCCAAGATAGTCTGCCACAGCGTCCGGATTCTCAGCAACTGCCTCTTCTACTGCCTTTGCAACAATATCATCTTCTACCTTAAGAAGCCCTTTCTTCTCAACAATTTCCTGTGGTTTGCCACCGTCATCAAGGACTGTACGTATGATTTCAACAGCACTCTGCTCTGTGATCTTATTTCCCGTTACAAGCTCGATGACAGTAACTATATCTTTCACTGTGAAAGCATCGATGGTAAGTTCACGATAATTGAGTTCACCCTTCAGAGTGTCAGATACCCAGACTGCTGCATCCTTTGGATCGACCTTTGATGCAACTTCTTCATAGAAGTTTGCCAGCTTAATTTCGGTGGTCAATGCCCTTGCATGGGTTTCGCCAAGGCCGTACTCTTTCATGAAGCGCTCTCTCTTTGCGTCAGGAAGTTCCGGGAGTGTCTCACGTACTTTTGGCACCCAGTCTGCAACTCTGAGAGGCACAAGGTCAGGTTCGGGGAAGTAGCGATAATCATGTTCTTCTTCCTTTGTACGCATGGAAATTGTCACACCTCTTGCTTCATCGAAGTGCCTTGTTTCCAGTACGATCTCGCCACCACGTCTGATGTGGTTCTTCTGCCTCATAATCTCGTAGAGCAGTGCCCTTTCAGCACCCTTGAAAGATGAGATGTTCTTAACTTCAACACGTTCTCCCCAGTGTACAGAAACGTTGGCATCCACCCTCATTGCACCCTCAAGGTCACCGTCGAATACATCAAGGTAGTCAAGGATACTCCTGAGTTTGTCAAGGTAGCGCCTTGCTTCCTTAGGACTTCTCATGTCCGGTTCACTGACGATCTCGATAAGTGTCATACCTGAACGATTGTAGTTTATGAGTGTTCCCTTTGACCTGTCAATGCTTCCCATGTGCTGAAGCCTTCCGGGATCTTCTTCCATGTGGGCACGGGTGATACCTACTTCGTGCTCCCCGTCCTCACCTTCAATGATGACCTTTCCTTCTCCTGCAATAGGGTAATCATACTGGGTTGTCTGGAATCCTTTTGGAAGGTCGGGATAGTAATAGTTCTTCCTGTGGAACTGGGTCTGCTCCACAATACTACAGTTAAGTGCAAGACCGATCTTTATGGCAAACTCCACTGCCTTTTCGTTAATAACCGGAAGTGAACCTGGAAGTCCTAGACATACCGGACATGTGTGAGTGTTCGGTTCTGAGTCGTGGTAGTTTGTGGAACAGCCACAGAACAATTTTGTGTTGAGCTTGTTCAACTGAACGTGAACCTCAAGTCCTATTCTTACTCCATCAGGGTTCTCGTACACCATTATGCCACCTCCGGGGGTCTGGCTTTGTTGTGATCGGTATTCTGTTCGAAACTGTATGCAGCCTTGATGATGGTATTCTCATCAAAATGCTTACCAATTATCTGAAGTCCCACAGGCATTCCGTCTGCAAGTCCGCATGGAACTGAGATTGATGGTACACCTGCAAGGTTAATTGGTACTGTGTTAACATCGGCAAGGTAAAGTGAAAGTGGGTCATCTATCTTCTCACCAATCTTGAATGCCGGTGCTGGCATGGTTGGTCCCATGAGCACGTCAACGTTTGCAAGAGCCTTATCGAAGTCCTGCTTTACAAGTGTCCTTACCTTGAGTGCTTTAAGATAGTACTTATCGTGGTAACCTGCTGAAAGTGCATAGGTTCCGAGGAGAATTCTGCGCTTGACCTCGTCACCGAATCCTTCTGCACGGGTCTTTGATGCCATAACGTGCCAGTTGTCTCCATCGACGCGGTAGCCGTATCTTGTTCCGTCAAAACGTGCAAGATTTGATGAAGCCTCGCTCATGGCTATAATGTAATATGATGCAAGGGCATATTTTGTGTGTGGCATGGATACCTTCTCATAAGTAGCTCCCATGTCCTCGTATTTTCCGATAGCATCCCATGCTGCCTTTTCTACCTTCTCATCGATGCCCTCTCCGAAGTATTCCTCCGGAACACCAATCTTCATGCCTTTCACATCGTCTTTCAGGGCATCGCTGTAAGTGTTCTCCCTGTTGATGGATGTGCTGTCCCTTTTGTCGTATCCTGCTACAACATCCATGATGGTTGCAATGTCTGCTACGTTTGTTGCAAGGGGACCGATCTGCTCCAGTGAGTTTGCGTAGGAGATAAGTCCGTATCTTGAGATGCATCCGTAGGTTGGTTTGAGTCCTACCACACCACAGTATGCTGCCGGACACCTGACTGATCCACCTGTGTCAGAACCCAGGGACACAGGTGCTTCGCCTGCTGCAACGACTGCTGCACTGCCACCGGATGAACCTCCCGGAACCCTGTCCATATCCCATGGGTTGAATGTTGGTCCGTAGTGGCTTGATTCTGTGGAAGTTCCCATGGCGAATTCATCCATGTTCGTCTTTCCGAGAATGACTGCGCCTGCTGCCTTTAATCTCTCGATGACATGTGCATCGTATGGTGGCACATATCCCTGAAGTATCTTTGATGAGCAGGTTGTGGAGAGTCCCTTTGTGGAAATGTTCTCCTTAATTGCGATCGGTACACCTGCAAGAGGTCCTTCGTGACCGTTTGTGTCAATCTCACGGGCTGTGTTGATGGCCTCGTCTGAAAGAGTGGTGAATCCGTTGATCTTGCTCTTGCCAATGGTCTCGATGTAAGAGGCAGTGACCTCTTCGGCTGAAGAGTCTGCAATTTTCTGTCTGATGCCTGAAATGTCTGTCCATGCTGCCATTTATCCCACCTCACATAATCTTTGGAGACTTGAAGTTGCCTTCCTGCTTGTGTTCGGTGTTTGCAAGCACTTCTTCCTGTGGCATCGATCCTGTGACTTCATCTTTCCTGAACACGTTCACAATGTCCGCTACGTGGTATGTTGGTTCTACGCCTTCGGTGTCGACCTCATCGAGCTGCCCGAAATATCCCAGTACGGAGTTGAGCTTCTCTGCATACGCATCAGATTCTTTTGCATCGATCTCGATACGTGCGAGCCAGCCTACGTGTTCTACCTCTTCTTTAGTGATCATCGTAAGTTCCTCAAATTGAAATAGGGTAATGTGTAGTATAATTTAAGTCTTAGAAAAGCAGGCGATTATATTAAAAATGTTGGTTAAGCAGTTTGCTTATATCTGGCAGAATGTATGCTGAAAAATTACAATAGCTTTTATTCAATTAATGAGACTTGGATTTCTCATCCCGATTGATATATTAATATCTGAGTCAGTAATGTTAATTAACATATTTCTTATAATATCTTATGGGAGCTAGATAAAGTGGGTATAATTACATTTGTCTTGAAAAAGATATTGAAGGATAGATTCTACAAGCTGCAATTGCACACAAAGACATTGTCACTTGCCAGCAAACACTCTGATCTGCCTGTTTATACAAGATTGCTTGCATCTTTTGTCACTCTGTATATTCTAAGCCCTATTGACCTGATTCCCGATTTCATCCCTATTATTGGTACTCTGGATGATATAATTCTCATTCCTCTGGCACTGATACTTGTCATAAAGATGATTCCTGAGCCTATCATGAATGAGTGCCGCCACAAAGCTGAATGTGAACTTTCCGACAAGAAATCATCATGTTCTGCATCTTAGATCCGTCCTATTCCGAATCAATTTATGATTGCAGGGAGTATTGTGGGATTATGAGCAAACATGAAAATCCGTGGATAGATGTTGAAGGTGAGGATATCCCGGCAACAATCAAACTTGACCCGGTTCTTTTCAGGTACACACATCCCGATGCCCACATACTTGATGTTGCCTGTGCCACGGGAAATGTGAGCATAGAGCTGGCTTCACATGGATTTCCGGTAACAAGCATCGACATTAACCATGATGCTCTGGAAATGACCGCAAAAGCTGCCATAGATACTAATATTCCAACACATCCTGCATTTGCAAGAGCTACTGCCATTGCTCTTCCGTTTGCAGATGAAAGTTTCGATGTGGTTGTTATGCAGGCTTTTCTCACAGTTGTAGTCTCAAAGGAAGACCGCTCTAAAATTATCCATGAAGCCTGCCGTGTTCTTAAAACGGATGGGCATCTCTATATTGCAGATTTCGGACAGACGTGGCATTCGGCAGTTTATCGCGAACGTTACCTCAGGGATCTGCCGGTGACAAAGGAAGAGGGTTCATTTTTAGCTTATGATGAGAAAACCGTTGAGGTTGATTATACAGCTCATCACTTTACTGAGAAGGAACTGGTGTTCTTGTTGATCGAGAATGGGTTTGAGGTGGAGTTTTTCAAAAGGGATACTTTTGTGACAAGGACGGGGAATCGGATTAATGGATTTGTTGTGGTGGGGAAGAAGTGAGCTCATTTTTCTGTAAAGGAATATATCACTCTCTCAACATCCCATGAAGAATCAACCCAATAAACTGCTTCAGAACCTCTCTCTGTACTACGCAGATTATCTAACCATAAAAAAGTGAAATTTTATTCATTTCCTTCCCGACCTGAAGAGAAAAACAAATGAATATTCCCAGCTACATATCCATCATAAAAAGAGCCGGTTGTGTATCTGCATATCCGCTCTTTTCCAGGAGTTGATACTTATTACTCACATAATTGTTGATCAGAATCTATGTACAGGCTGCGGTATTTGTGCAAAAGTATGTCCGCCGCGTATAATCGAGCTGTCTGAAGAATCAGATCTTCCACAGGTGCAGGAAGCAAACGTTTTAAGCTGCATGAAATGCGGGCACTGTGAGGTCTTCTGTCCGTTTCAGGCACTGACCCTGGACCTGCATCCTGATGAGAAAGTCGCACTGCCTGCCGGTGTTGGTGATATCTCAACTGAGGATATAGGCCTCTATCTTAAGAAACGCAGGTCAGTGAGGCATTTTACAAAAGAACCTGTGCCAAGGGAGAAAATACTTGAGATACTTGGCATTGCCCGCTATGCTGCATCGGCAACCAATGGCCAGCCGGTTCAGTGGCTGGTTGTTCATGATCCGGAGAAAGTCAGAAGGATTGCCGAACTCACGATCGAATGGATGAAAAGCCTTGTGAACACCTCTCATCCGATGAGTGGCTACGTACCTTCACTGATCTCAGCATGGGATGATGGACATGATATCATCTGTAGGGATGCTCCACATCTGCTTTTCGCACATATTCCTGAAGAAAATCCGATCGCATCTGTTGATGCTATAATCGCCCTCACGCATTTTGATATCACAGCACCGGCATTTGGAGTAGGTACCTGCTGGGCAGGTTTTGTTGCTGCAGCGGCCACATCTTACGAACCTCTTCAGAAAGAACTTGGTTTGCCGGCAGGAAGGAAAACTGCTTATGCGATCTTATTCGGGAATCCTCTGTATAAAATCTATGGAATCCCTCGCAGAAAGCCTCTCGAGGTTACGTGGCAGTAATGTTATTTCGAGATTTACCCGAATGCCTTTAAAAAGAACTTTAGTTAAAAATTAATACAACATCCCGGTCTAAAAAGTAAGTTAGTCCTGCAATGATCTTACAGGAATATCTTATTTATGCAAATGGGTGTTCTGCACTGTCCTTTTTAGCAAGTGCTTCGTCAACGGTAGGAGTGCCATCAACTGCACGCTTGATCGCAAGCTTTGTAGCTTCGTAGTTGAACTCGTAGATCTTATCCTTGTCCTGTGCATCCCACTGGATGAATACTGAAACAATGATAAGCAGGTCTTCAGCTTCTTCCTTTGGAATTACTCCTTCATCGACACTGTCCATCACAGCTTTTGCAATGGATGCCTGAGCAGGTCCGAACATCAGGGCTGCCTGGCCTACATTTTTCATTGTCACCTTGTTTACAAGGAGTGTTGCAGGTTTTGGTGTCACGTTTGGTTCAAGTACAGCGAGTAAAGGAGAGTGTCCTTGTCTTGGCATTGCAAGTGAATTCATAAATGCATTCTCAACAGCACTTCCTTTTCTTCCTATCACAAGGTCTATATGTGCAACTTCCGGTCCTTCACCAACTAATGCTTCGCCTACAAGACTATTTACTATCTTTGTCATATTATCTCCTCAATCAGAACTTCGCAGAAATGCGTTGTATGATATTTTATACATGGTACATTTCTACCGTTCCTTATTTTCACATCACCACATATCATGAGAACATATAAATACTTAATCTAACCATTTGGTAACCTGGTGAGAAATTATGGGAAACCTGGAACGCAGTCCTATAGACATAGCAATAAGACTAATAAGCAAGAAATGGACGCTCAACATCATCAGGGATATGTTCTGTGGGAAAAAGCAATTCAATGAATTCTTAAAAAGCAATCCAAAGCTTAGCAGTAAGGTACTGTCTACTAAATTGCGTCAGCTGGAGCAGGACGGGTTAATTGAAAAGATCATTGTGTCCAAGACACCGGTAACCATAGAATATCACCTGACCAGTAAAGGCAGGAACCTGAACAAAGTGCTTTATGAGCTATCAGGATTTGCATATAAGGAATGTGCGGACGAGTCCACTCCTGTATGCACAGAACACAGTTATGAGCTGACGAAAGAGTTGTTGAATATAGAGGATTGAAAATAGTTTGTAAAAGTCCTCAGGTACAATAAGTTTCCAGTTTTTTACTCGTAAATATGGAAAAAAATAATGGCAAGATTGGAAATGTTTGTTCCAATCTTATTTATTCTCTCTGCGGTGGATGGAATACATCTGGATCTTCTTCATCTTTGCAAGGTTAAGGGCGTTCTTCATTTCCTTTTCCTCAAGCAGACGGGCATCAATGTAACCATTGTCCACTGCCTCGTTGAAGATCTCATAGCCAATGCCGGAACGTGCAAGCACAGTGGTCCATCCCTGAGCTGTACCTACACCACCGAATGAAATGTCAGCATTCTCAGCAGCCATATCCGTACAGTATTTGCATGAACTGCTCCTGTACTGGTCAAACTCCTCAAGTGGGAACACCCTGAGTTCCTCAGGTGTCTGGAATTCGAACTTACCCTTGCGGATCTTCATAGATTCAATATCAGCAAGATTCATATTCCTGCTCTCTATGAACTCCCTGATGCCTTCGTAATAGAAAGTATCCATGCAGAACAGACCCATTTTAAGGATATTAGCTCTCATGAAATGGTGCAGGAAACCCTGCGGACTTTTCTGCATCTTCGTAACCGCATCGATATTACAGCTCGGACCTACAAAGGCGATACTTCTCATGCCTTCTTTTACGGCATCCATCAAAGGTTTAAGCGTCATGCTGTGACTGTAAATGCTGCCTGAACCTTCAAGGATGTCCTCATAGGTCTTTGCAACAATAGGAACAGGTTTCCATGGTTCTTCCTCAGACTTTGTTGTTACTATGGCACAGTCGATAAGTCCTGCATCCAATGCATATCCGAGCATGGCGGTCACAACTCCTCCGTCCTGTCCTTTCATTCCGGAAAGAGCAGACTTCGCACAGTAAGCATTACGCAGCTTACCAACAAGTCCGGTCTCAGTTGTGATTGTCCTTGGACATTGATTGTAACAAAGGCCACATGCAGTACATTTGTCTACAAGTTTGGGCTGTTCATTCTTGATAACAATGGAATCACAGGAAGCAGTGCAAGCCCCACAAAGAGTACAGATTCCAGGTTTGATGATCTCTTTCCTGAGTTTTCCAAAAGAAATTTTTTCTTTTTCAGCAATGGATCTCTTCAGGCGTACAACTCTTTTTTCAACAATACCAAATTTGTCTTTACATTCAGACGAGCAGAAACGATATTTTTTCCCTGCATAATCCATAGAATATGAGGTGTCTTCCTGCACTTTAGTTTTACAGATAGGATCGATAGGCATCTTAATCTCCCAGGATCGCGGATGTCCTTAGTATAATTCGCATATTGTTCTTATTGTATAAAACTAAATTTGAATTTAATAATCGTGATGGTTCGCTGCATAATGATTATTAGTTATAATTATTATTTATGAGGAAATTCGGGGCACAATGTTTTTACACAATACAATATATCAAGTAAACTTGTTTTCAGAGAACTGGATATATTTCATAGCATTATTCAGTAAAACTACCAACTGGAACAGAAGTGACCCAAATGGTAAAAACAAATGCAAACAAAGACCTGCTTAAGGAGAAAGGTTTTCTTTCCCAGAGGCAGGAAGATTTCTTTTCAATGCGCCTGCATGCAGCAGGTGGAAACGTGACATCCGACTACCTCCGGGCAGTTGCAGATGCAGCAGACCATTATGGCAAAGGTTATGTTCACATAACCTCGCGTCAGGGTATTGAAATACCGTTCGTCCATCTGGACAATACCGAAGCTGCCAGAAATGATATGGATTCTAATGACATCGGTCCCGGAGCTTCAGGAAAGAAAATACGTGCCGTAGTTGCCTGTCAGGGAGACAGGGTATGCAAACGCGGACTCATCGACTGCCAGGGAATATGTGAAGAAATAGATGACCTCTATTTTGCAGAACCTGTACCATACAAATTCAAGATAGCAGTAACAGGATGTCCTGCGTCATGTCTCAAGGTCCAGGAGAACGACTTCGGTATCATGGGATTCTGTGAACCGGTCTTTGTGGAAGAGAATTGTATAATGTGCAGAGCGTGTGAGAAAGCATGCGGCTCATCTGCCATCACAATAGAAAACGGTAGTCTCTATCTGGATATGCACAAATGCGTGTCCTGTGGGTCATGCATCAGAGCATGCCGTAAGGATGCTATGCAGAATCAGGAGCAGGGATTCACTATATTTGTCGGTGGGAAAGTAGGTAAAAAGCCACGCATGGGTGATATGCTGCTCAGAACCACGGACAGGTCTGTGATTTTCGATGTGCTCGAAAAATCCGTGAATTACTATCGTGAAACCGCTCTGGAAGGGGAAAGACTCGGTGATGTGATCGACCGTGTAGGCCTTGATGAATTCAGGGAAACAATAAAGTATCCCTGATTAGTATCTTTCATATATCATACTAAATACATGCCGGAATTCTATAAAGTTCCGGCAGAAAAAACGACCATTATTCTGGTATCGGAGCACTCATGAACGCAGAAACCAAAGCTCAACTGATCTCAGTGGGTTCTGTTAATATGGACCCCTCACTTATCCACTGGTTAACCATACCCACAGCCGGCCCAGGAGCCGGAAATATTGCTTTCTTTTTTAACTCAGAAGGACACCGTGTCCGTCTCGCTGTAAAAGAGAACTCTCCTCTTGAAGCTAAAATGGAAGATGGAGAACTTGTGATTAGAAAGGATGGTGTTGAAATTGCACGGGGCAGTATCGAAGAAGAACTCATTCACTGTCCTGACCAGGCTTTCATAACAATGTGCGAGCAATGTGTCTTTGACTGTAAGTTCTGTCCGGTTCCAAAACTTGGTGGAAAGGTTAAGAGCATGGATCAGATGCTTGGGATGATAGCAGAAGCCAACGAAACCGGCAGGATGAAAGCTATTTCAATTACCTCCGGTGTTGAGATATCAGCGGAACATGAGGTAGAACGAGCTGAAAAACTCATTCGCAGGCTCAGGGTAAAATACAAAGTTCCGATTGGAGTTTCAGTCTATCCAACCGAAGATTCAACCAGCAGACTAAAATTTGCAGGTGCAGATGAACTCAAATACAACGTTGAGACAATGGATCGCAAAATCCACGAAGAATTATGTCCTGATCAGGATCTTGAATACCTGCTTGATGCCCTCAGGGAAGGGGTGAAGGTATTTGGAAAGAATAAGGTATGTTCAAATGTCATAATCGGTCTTGGAGAAACCGATGAATCTGCCGAAAAAGGTATTGAAGAACTCGTTTCTATCGGTGTTGTCCCAATCCTCAGAGCTGCTGCAAAACATCCTCTGCGTGAGGGCGAGGTAACAGTGGAAAGACCATCTGCAGAAAGATTACTTCATCTCAACCGTTTCCTCGAAGAGAAACTGGATGAACACGGTTTGCGTGCAGACACTTTTAAGACCATGTGTCTGCCGTGCACGGGATGTGATATTAATCCTCATATTGATTTTGAGGATTGATCTATTTTTTTATAGATTCTGCTTTAGTTATTTTTTATTCTTTTCTCAATAATACCCGGCCAAATCGAAGCCGCCACTATCATACTGAGAATAAAAACAAAGATCATACCTGCAATAATGTCTACCTGACTGTACAGCGGAATATCTCTTGAACCATTCACTGTAAATGAAAGCACTGCAAAAATAACCACAAGTACAAGTGAAGAGACAACACTGGCAACGAAAGCATACTTTCCTTTATTTTCCGATAGATAATCCATGCAATCGTCTCCTCCTTTATTTTATCCTGCTTCTCTTCATGAGCAGTGAATTGGTCGTAACCGATACAGAACTCATAGCCATGAATGCCGCTGCAAGTTCGGGAGTGATAATGATCTTTGTGATGAAAGGATAAAGTAATCCCGCTGCGAGTGGAATTCCAATACTGTTGTAACCAAATGCCCAGAACAGGTTCTGTTTGATCTTGTTCATTGTCAGACGGCTAAGTCGGATAGATGCCAGCACATCCCTGAGATCGTTCTTTATCAGAATTATTTTTGCGGATTCCATTGCGATATCGGTTCCCGCTCCCATGGCAATTCCAATGTCGGATTGTGTCAGTGCAGGTGCATCATTGATACCGTCACCAACCATTGCAACAATCCTTCCTTCATCCTGAAGCTTTTTAATTTCTGAAGCCTTGTCTCCTGGAAGAACCTCAGACAACACTCTCTTAATTCCAAGCTGTTTTGCAATGGCATCTGCAGTTCTCCTGTTGTCACCGGTTATCATTACAACTTCAATATCCATTTTTTGAAGTTTCTCAACGGCTTCCTTTGAGTTCTCTTTGAGTGTATCTGCAACGGCAACAAGTCCGATTGCCTGCCCGTCCTTTGAAACAATCATGGCAGTCTTGCCTTCTGATTCGAGTTTTTCCATATCAGAGTTCAGTGATGAGCTGTCAATTCCGTTGTCTTCCATTAGTTTGCGGGTTCCAAGTAATAACATGCTGTCATCAATTGTAGCTTCAACCCCGTGTCCTGCAATTGAATTGAAATGCTCAACGTTCTTTAAGGTAAGTTGCTGATCTTCGGCAGCTTTAACAATTGCTTCTCCAAGGGGATGTTCAGAGCCTTTTTCGGCACTTGCTGCGATAGATAACACTTCATTCTCATTGTGTCCGGCAGTCAGTACAACATCTGTAAGTTCCGGTTTGCCTTTAGTGAGTGTGCCGGTTTTATCAAACACAATTGTGTCTATTTTCAGTGTTGTTTCCAGGGCTTCCCCGCCTTTGATAAGAATTCCATTCTCTGCTCCTTTGCCAGTACCAACCATGATAGCGGCAGGTGTTGCAAGTCCAACAGCACATGGGCATGAAATTACAAGGACTGTGATCGAGATGAGCAGTGAGAACAGGAATGGGCTGGCTATTCCTGAGTTGATCGCAACACTGAATTGTTCATATCCTACAAAATACCAGAAGAAAAATGCTGCAAGTGCGATCACATGAACTACAAGAATAAAGTGACCTGCAACAACATCGGCAATACGCTGTATTGGTGCCTTTGAGTTCTGGGCATTTTCCACAAGCTCGATTATTCTGGCAAGGGTTGTGTCAGCACCAACATTTGTTGCCCTGAATTTCAGTGCTCCTGACTTATTAATAGTAGAACCGATAACCATATCCTTTACACTTTTTTCAACAGGTATGCTCTCGCCTGTTATCATGGATTCATCAATTGCAGAAGAGCCTTCAATAACAATGCCATCAACCGGGACCTTCTCACCAGGTCTGACAAAAACGATGTCATCAACCTGTACATCCTCAACAGGAATTTCCTTTTCCTCACCTGCAATGATGATACGTGCGGTCTTTGCCTGAAGTCCAATAAGTTTCTTTATGGACTCTGATGTCCTCCCCTTTGCCCTTGCTTCAAGGTATCTTCCAAGTGTTATGAAAGTGATAAGCATCACAGCGGTGTCGTAGTATACATGCTCATATCCTGGACCAAGATTAAGGTAGGTGGCTGCAATACTGATTACATAAGCTGCGCCAGTTCCGGTTGCAATGAGCAGGTTCATGTCGGTAACGCCGTGTTTCAGGCCTTTGTAAGTACCAACAAAGAACTGTCTTCCCGGGAATACCATCACAATAGTTGCCAGCAGGAACAGCAGGTTCTTGTCTGAAAAGAAACCAGGTACAAAACCAAAGTATGCCGGGAACATATTGCTCATGTTTCCAAGCATAATGGGGATAAGAATTACAATAGATATCAGCAGGTTGTTCTTCTGGTCACGTATCTCTTTTTCTCTTTCTTTTCGTTCCCTGTCCTCAGCTTCATGTCTGTCAGCCGGCAGGGATGCTGAATATCCTATGACTTCAATGGCATTTCTCATCTCATCAACAGAGATAAGTGATGAGTTGTACTCTACCTGTGCTCTTCCGGTTGTGATATTCACATTTGCGGAACTTACGCCTTTGAGTCGTTTAAGTACTTTTTCTACATTCTGTGAACATGAGGCACACTTCATTCCTCCGACCTCAAGCACGGCCCTGTCCCTCACTACATGGTAGCCAATTCCTTCAATGGCCTTTTCCATATCTTCAAGACTGACAAGTGCAGGATCATAATTGACTGATGCTCTCTCCATTGGCAGGTTTACTGAGGCCGATGTCACACCATCCAGTTTCTTCAGTGCTCTTTCTACATTCTGTGAACATGCAGAGCATTGCATTCCAGAAACCTTGAAGGCGACTTCTTTGACAGAGCCGGATTGGGTTTTATTTCCTTCCGCTTCCTCATCTTCTATTATGATCGGACATGCAGCTTCCTCATTTTCATCAGGAACTGTACATGTATCTTCTCCAACTTCATATCCTGCATCTATAATTGCCTGTTTGATTTCATCAAGAGCTACTGTGTCCGGATTAAAATCAACAGATGCATTTTCCTCCTCCAGGCTGACTTCAGCAGAGTTCACCCCTCCAAGAGCCGATATTGAATCAGTAACGCGCTTATGACAATGCATGCACATCATGCCATAGACTTTGATAATAGCTTTCATTGTTGAAAAGAAAAAGAATTGTTATAAGAATTTTCTAATCTCAAGCTACAACAGTATAGCCGACATCTGTAACTGCTGCCTTGATAGCATCAAGACTTGCAGTATCAGGGTCAAAAGTTACTGTAGCCTGCTTTGCTTCGAGGTCAACTTTCACTTCGCTGACACCTTCTATGGCTACTATGGTTTTTTCCACATTTGCCTGGCAGTGTCCGCACATCATACCTTCGATTTTGATAACTTCTGTTGTCATAGTTTTTGAGTCTCCTATATTTTATAAGGGCTGCTAATTATATAGGTTTCACGCTTGTGAAGTCTCTACTTTAATTCATACAGTTCTTACACATTGCTCGATGAATTCTTTCCATCTTGCAGGATTTTCCACAATCAAAGGATGCTTCTTCATATTATCGGAATCTTCAGAAACAATAAGTTGTTCTTTTTTCAGGAATCCTCTTTTTATTTCAACACCAACTATCTTTTTGTTCGGTATGTCAAGCTCTGAATTCCCTGAAATATCCAGTACTACGAGCCGTTTATTTGTGAGTAAAGTAAGCTCTGTTCCGTTTCTGGATGAAAGGATCAGGTGTTCTCCTCTTACATATTCCGGGCGTATGCTTTCCATTATTTTTTCAATAGCCTGAAGTTTTCTGGAACTAAGGGGATATAATTTGAGCTTCTTGTTTCCAGTTACAAGAATCATCCTTCCGTGTTCACAATGCATGCCCAAAAGCTCTTTTAATTCTATTCGCTCCTCAATATCAGAACGCTTAGAGAACAGACCGGAACTTTCCTTTTTCAAAAATATGTTCCTGTTTGTGATAGTAATGAGGATTTTCTCCTTACCCAGTATTACAGTTTCATTTGCAAGGACCTGTTCTCCTCTCTTAAGAATTGCTCCACCTTTATTTTCTTCCTGCTTTGATGATGAACTATTAGCATGTTCTAACCTGGTACTTGCGCATTCATCTGGCAGATAATGGTTCAGCATCTCCGAGAGCAGATAGCCGTCAATTAGTTTGAGGTTGTGCTGTGCTGCTTCTTCCATGGCTTCTTTTGTAAAGGATGAACTTGCCACTATTATGACCCCATCCACATGGTCACGATATCTGATGCTGCTATATTCCCTGATGTCTTTTACACCTACCGGGTCTGAGTATCTCTTTGCCTGGACGTTCCATGTGTGGACCAATCCGAAATTCTCTATCCTGATAACAAGGTCGACTCCTTTGTCCCTGGAGTATTGGGTAAGTTCAGTATGATATCCCATTTTTGAAAAAAGTCGGGAGAGAAGAACCTCAAAGTCCTGTGGGTCAGTTTCAAGCAGTGATTCAACGGTCCATTTTGCCATCTTTTTTTCCTTGACTATCCTTTATTTTGCCTGATATTATTATCGGCCTTGACTATTTATCTTTTTAATGTTTATTTGCTTTCTCCTGTTCAATATGGTATTGCTGAGTTATAGCACAACCATACAAAAACTTAAATGCATTAAAGATAGATAATAGGAAGAATTAACACATCTATATTAAATCATGTTTACAGTTAAATATCTGTAAATTATACTATTCAAAAGGGTGAATTCAATGGATGACCTAGAATCTATCAGGCAGAAAAGAATGCAGCAATTGCAAGAGTCTCTGGAGAAGAAGGAGTATCCCTCAAATCCTGTGAGCATAAATGATGCTTCCTTCAATGAGTTCGTATCAAAATATCCTCTTGTTCTTGTGGACTGCTGGGCACCCTGGTGTGGTCCATGTCGCATGCTTTCTCCTGTTCTCGATGAACTGGCTGTGGAAATGCAGGGAAAGGTCGTATTTGGTAAACTGAACGTTGATGACGAAAAAATGACGGCCATAAAGTTTGGGATAACAAGTATTCCTGCAATGTTGATCTTCAAAAATGGAGATTTTGTCGATAAAGTTATAGGTGCTGTTCCCAAGCAGAATATCATCCAGAAACTTCAGCCCCATATCTGAGGGATAGAAATGTCACATAAACCAAGAATTGCAGAAAGCCCTTCGGTCCGTTTACTTGACTTAAAGGACAAATCTAAATCATATTTTATTGTAGCGTCGGTGGAAGTGGGTAACACTACTACCAAATGTATCCTTACTGCAACCAATCTGGAAGACGGTAAGACCCGGCTTGTCAAGAAAACAGTGAGCATGACAAGGGATGTCCGTCCTCCGAAACCCGGTGAAGAGGTTTTTGGAAGAACACTTAACGGTGTAGAGCTGACAAGAGAATCTGTTGGCGAACTTGTGCGTGACACTCTTCTGGGTGCGGTGAAAGAAGCAAATCTTGATATTAAGACCGACGTTCATTTTGTAGTACGTTCAACTGGTGTTGTAGCGGGTTTTGATTCGCCTGATGAGGTTGGAGAATTCATCAAAGCATTGGCAGACGGGTGTCTTTTGGCAGGTGTACCACCAAACAGAATGACACCCCCAATGTCACTTTCCAATATCCCTGACAGGTTCCAGAAATATTCCAAGCTTGAAAAGGTGATTTTTGACGGTGCAGTGGCAAGTGTAACTCCTCCGGTTGGTGCAACAGGTGTGGAAATTGTTGCCAATGAGATGGAAGGTGAACTTGCAACAGCCGGAATCAAGGAGGGTGCCAAATGGGTGGATGTTGATTTCCGCAATCCATGTATTTCCATGGACTTCGGTACAACCCTTGATGGCAGGATTATCAGCCCTGATCTTCCTTATGCAAAGACAATAGGCAACTTCTGTGGATACGCAGGTGCCATTCCTGATTCAATCATCAAGGGTACAGGTATGGTGGATTCTAAAAAGGGTACAGCACTTGATATTTTCGATGGTAAATCCCTTGACGGCATTGCACTGAGGCTTAAAAGTAAGACCATAAAGGAATATGCTGAGAAAATACTTAATTACATTATAATTGAAAAGGTCCCGAAAGGACGTACCAGATATGGTAGTGTTCCTGTAAATTCAGAAGCAGCAGATGAAATAAATGTTGTTCTTATAGGTTGCGATATTGGTAACAACGGTTCAGACATGGATAAACTTGCAGAACTTGGTGCTGAGATCTATGAGAAGCACAATGTAAAGGTTCTGTTTGCAGTTATTGATGAGGTCATGGCGCGCGTTGTTCAGCGTCTTATAAAAGTTGCACAGGATGAAGGTCTGGTCTTTGAGGATAGTGCAATAGGTATCACTGGAAGAGCTGGTATTACAGGAAACAAGCCAAAGCTGGTCCTCAAGTATCTGCATGAGCTTGGTATCAACAATAAGATAGAAGAGCACGTGGTCTTTGTTGATGATGGTCTTGCACGTGGTGCCGCTGTAATGGCAAGATGCATGAATTCTCTTGGTACAACTTTCAACCCGCTGGGTGGTCACAGAGGTGGAAAATGTATTCTTGCACAGCGTATTAAGTTACAGAATAAATAACAATAGAACAAGAACTGGCAGGTTTTCCTGCCACTTTTAATATTTTGATAATGGACTTTCAAATAATAGAAAAAATCAATCTTATTGAGCTCTTCTTTTTTGATTCCTTTTCATCTCTTTCTTATACTCGATCTCATGTTTTTTCATAGATCTTTCGTGCCTGTTGGGTTTTGTACCTTTCAAAATTGCACCTCATAGATTGATGAATGATGCGTCTAGCTACCGGCTAAGCATAAAGCCCAAAAAACTGAATATAGCCTGTAATCCCTGGCTTTCTGCAATTCTACCTCTTTTAAGTGTTTATCACAAACAAATTTGTACAACAGGAATTTATATCTTTTGTTTTCTTCTGACAGGAAAACAAGTTCGACATTAATTATGTATTTACTAATGGATGGGAATGTGATTTATCGTATCCTGCTTATAATATTATTCTTTTGAAATACCGAGTCTGGAACAAATTTTTTTCAGTTTCATTGTATTGAGCACATCATCAGACTCAATCCATGCTCTCCTTGCAATATTAATTCCGTAAGCGATGTTATCCATATGGTCAATTATGTGTGTATCCGTGTTGATTGCAAGCATCACACCATGTTCTTTTGCCTTTTTCGCATTAACATCGTTCAGGTCAAGTCTCCATGGTGATGAATTTATTTCAAGCACTTTTTCGTTGTCCTTTGCAGCCTGAATGATAGTTTCCATATCCATATCATAAGGAGGACGCTTTCCGAACTTTCTCCCGGTGGGATGTGCCATTATATCCACATGCTCGTTCTCCAGGGCAGAAACGATTCTTTTAGTAATCTTCTTCCTGTCCTGGTCAAGTCCTGCATGGACCGCAACAATCACAATATCAAGTTGTTCCAGCAGGTCGTTACTATAATCCAGCTTGCCGTTTGCCTTAATATCGCATTCTGTTCCCGAAAGTATTCTGATATCATTGTATTTCTCATTGAGCTTATCAATAGCATCTATATGTTCGAGCAATCTCTTATCAGACAGGCCGTTTGCCACACCTGTTGAATATGAATGATCGGTGATAGCAATATACTCATATCCTTTCTGGATGGCAGCCTCTGCAAGTTCTTCCATGGTGTTGGCACCGTCACTCCAGTTTGAGTGTACGTGGAAGTCACCTTTGATATCTTTTCTTTCGATAAGTCTGGGAAGTTTACCCCTGAGGCTGGTTTCAACTTCTCCTCTGTCCTCCCGGAGTTCAGGTGGAAGGTACCCAAGTCCCAGTTCATTGTACAGGTTCTCTTCACTGCTGAATTTTGTGAGTTCGCCTGTTTTCTCATCAGTCAGTCCATATTCGTTCAGGCTGTATCCTTTTGAGAGTGCAAGCTTTCTAAGGTGGATGTTGTGTTCTTTTGAACCTGTGAAATACTGTAACATGGAACCGTAGGAATCCCTGTTTACAACTCTAAGGTCAACGTGATAATTTCCGGGATAAATAATGGATGCTTTGGTTGTTCCAGATTCAAGCACTTCTTCCACTTTCTCCATTCCGGTAAAATAGCTGATAGCTTTCTTCGGTTCTTCAGAGATTGCTATGATGTCAATGTCACCAATAGTGTCCTGCTTTCTTCTCAGACTTCCGGCAATTGCTACTTTCTCAATATCAGGGCTTAAGTCCAGAAAATCCCTGATTTCTGCGGCTATATCTTTTGCAAGTACGAAAGGATGTCTTCCATGGTCTTTGTCTTTTTTTTGTCTTACAATGGATCGCAGTATTTTCTCTTCCTGCTTTTCTCCCATACGCGGAAGTCTTCTGATTCTGTGTTCCCTGGCAGCCCTGCTTAGTTCATCAAGGGTCTGCACGCCGAGTTTTTTATAGAATAGCCTTGCAGTTTTAGGACCTATTCCGGGGATGTT
This sequence comes from Methanolobus bombayensis, assembly GCF_017873415.1. Taxonomy (GTDB): domain Archaea; phylum Halobacteriota; class Methanosarcinia; order Methanosarcinales; family Methanosarcinaceae; genus Methanolobus; species Methanolobus bombayensis. The sequence continues at coordinate 59,549 of NZ_JAGGKD010000007.1, forward strand.
CATTATTTCGATTATTCCTGCAGGAATCTCATCCTTTGTTCTCTCATAGGCTTCAAAAGTTCCGGTTTCAAGCATTTCCACTATTTTGCTACTGAGTATCTTGCCAATGCCGGGGATATTTTCTATAGTTCCTTCTTTGTGAAGTACCAGAAGTTCCTCGTCAAGTCCTTTGATCGTGCGTGCTGCATTTGTGTAGGCTCGTGTCTTGAACTGGCTTTCGCCTTTGAATTCAAGTATTTTTGCCATGTGGTTGAACTTCTCAGCTATCCGGATGTTGTCCATGTTATCCCGTTGGATTATTTTTCTCTCTTTCTTTTGATGGCATCTTCCACGGCTTTTTTGTGAATATCGCCAGATTCGTGGATACCACCCATTCCGCCCCTGACGGCTCTGCATGGGTATTGCTGTATCAGGAGCCCGGCTTTTGCAGGTGCATCTTCCACTTTTGTTCCCACAAGATCTTTTGCCATGTGCCATGTGCTTCCACAGGGTGCCCCGCATAAGACTTTGACCGAACTGATTATACCTTTATCGATGTCAACTTCAAGTTCGGGTATTGACAGGTATTTGCAGAGTTCTTCTGTTTCAGGTTCTGCCTCAAGGGTGCAGCAAATGTCTTCCACTTCTATGAGCATTTCGTATTTTTTTGCTATTTCCTCAAGTTCCACAACTGGTGCTTTTGAAGCTCCACCTGGAATTATCAGTGCTTTAACACCTGCTTTTCCTGCCATGTGTGCGATTGCAACGGTGAGGTCGGGGTGAAGGGAGTAAGTTATCACGATGTTTGAGTCAAATACGGAAGTATCTATGTTGAGTCCTTCAAGGAATTCCTCGGGCTCGTCTATGAAATCAGGCAATAGTTCCGGAACTGCTGTTTGAAATACTTCAAGGTCTGTTTTTGTGAGGATTGTTTCAATTAACCTGTTTCCGTATTTGCCTCTGGTGATTACTCCGATGCTGGTCATTTTTTATCTCTAAAAAAGTTATTTCCTTTGCATATATGCCTGCCGGATATCTGGTGTTGGATAGTTTAGGAAAAATGATTTTATTGGATTCAGGATATATTTATTCAACCGATTAGTATATTTATTATGATTAATCATATTTCCATGAGGATTTGATCATGGAAGAATACGACCCCAATAAAGTTTATTTCAGGTGCAACACTTGCGAGTTCTTATTTATGGAAGACCCTACTCTTTTTCCTGTTAGATGTCCACAGTGTGGCAGTGAGGATGTTATAAGGACCTGAATTTAGTCCAATCTCAATCCACTGGAATAAATTCTAAATAGTATTCCTTTGCTTTCATTGTTGATGTCAATGAAAGGTAAACTCATTACTCTGGAAGGTATCGACGGTTCCGGTAAGTCCACAATTACAGAGCTTCTGCGCTCAAATCCTGATTTCAAGGATTTTGTTTTCACAAGGGAACCAACCACCGGCTGGATCGGTGATGCTGTAAACCGTGCAATTCATTCGGATACTGATGACCTTGCAGAGCTTTTGCTTTTCACTGCAGACCACGCGGAACATATTTCTAAACTCATTATGCCTGCACTTGAAAGTGGCCAGAATGTAATCTCTGACAGATACTCAGGAAGTCGTTATGCGTATCAGGCTGTGACTCTTAAAGGTAAGTTCCCTGAGCCGATGGAATGGATACAGCAGATACACCACGGATGGACAGTTGATCCTGACCTGACAGTTCTTTTTGATATTGACCCGGAGATATCAGTTGAGCGATGTGGCAACCGTGGTGAGCAGACCAAATTCGAGAAAATTGACTTCCTTGAGGAAGTAAGGGCAAATTACCTGAAACTTGCAGAAGCAGATCCTGAGAGTTTTGTTATTATCAACACTGACAGACCAGTGGATGAAATTGAGAAGGATGTTCTGGATGCTATATTCTCTCTGGTTGGAACTCGGTAGAAACCAGTTCTGGTAAAGTAGCTCAATGAAGTAAAAATGTAAAAAAAGAAGTAAACGTTATCGTTTACTCAAGTTCGTTCTCATCTGCGAATTTGATGAGGGCTTCTCCAAGAGTTCTTGTGTATTTAGGGTTGAGGTTGAAACGTGATTTCTTCTGTCCGCCTCTTTCCTTTGCGATCTCTATGTATTCGTTCTCGTATCTCTCGCTTGTTGCAAGTGTGATGGTCAGGTACCAGCCTGCTCCCATCTTAATTTCTCCATAGTTCTCGCCGATTTCCACGTTTTCATCTTTGTCTGCCATGATTACACCGATAATTTAAGTATGAATTCAATAATGCAAATTCAACTTTGTTCACATTATTTTTATTTGTATATAATATTACTCTGCAAGATTAATCTGAAACTTGCCTTACCATTTCAAGTGGTATCGAGCCGTTATGCAGTGCTGTTGCCACAAGTGCGCCCTTAATTCCGATATCATCCAGAGTCTTAATGTCTTCCACGTTGCTTACACCGCCACCCAGAAGTACATTGTGTTTTGAGATAGAAACAATTTTACTTAAGAATTGTGAATCCACGCCGCTTGATGTGCCCACTCTGTCAAGATCAAGGATTATGATGTCATCCAGATCGTAGTCGTTGAGGAGCTCTACTATCTTAAGCGGATCGTCGGGCATTTCGGGGTCGTTGGTGAGTATCTTGCCGTGTTTCTTGTCGATACTGACGCTTACCCTTCCGGGGTAGAGGGAGACAACCTCTTTTATTGTTTCAAGTGATGCGGTCTCGGTTCCGAGGATAACGGTCTGCACGATCTCCATTACGTCTTCGGTTTCTGAGGGTAATGTTATGCCCGGGTCGAGCATTACTTTTGCTGATTCTGCAACGGCCTGTATGATGTCGAAGTTCTTTTCCCTCTTGCCGATTCTCTCAAGCAGGTTGAGGTCTGCGATGTAGACCTCTGCTGGCTTTGCGGTTTCCACGATTTTTACTGCATCTGATGTATTGCATATGTTACTTGAGAAGTGAATGGGCTTGTATTCCCTACGATCACCGCCCTGTGCATGGACTATTGTCCGGTTGAATATATCGAGAACGAAGATGATACGAAACATATATAATTGATACATCTGTCATGCTATAAAAAAGAGGTTAATACTATGAAATTACTTATCAGTCCTATCAACCCTGAAGAGGCAATTGCAGCATACGAAGGTGGTGCTGACATTGTTGATGTGAAGAATCCTAAAGAAGGTTCACTTGGTGCAAACTTCCCGTGGATTATTAGCTCTGTGAAAGAGTCCATTAATGCCGGAAAACCAATAAGCGCGACAATAGGTGATTTCAATTTCAAGCCGGGAACTGCATCCCTTGCGGCACTTGGTGCGGCAGTTGCAGGTGCAGATTATATCAAGGTCGGTCTTTTTGATGTCCAGACCGAGGAACAGGCACTTGAAATGCTCACTAATATCACAAAGTCAGTAAAGAGCTACGATGCTGAGAAGAAGGTTGTTGCATCAGGTTATTCTGACTATGAGCGTATCAATTCAATCAACCCACAGCTTCTTCCGGCTATCGGCGCAAAGGCAGGCGTTGATGTTGTGATGGTCGACACAGGTATCAAGGACGGCCGCTCAACCTTTGAGTTCATGGACGAGGAAGAGCTTACAAAGTTCACAACTGCTATCCGCAAGGAAGGACTTCTTTCCGCACTTGCCGGAACCCTCAAGTTCGAGGACCTCCCTGCACTCAGGCGCATCGACCCTGACATCATCGGTGTTCGCGGCATGGTCTGCGGCGGCGACAGGTCATCCGTCATTAAGGCAGAACTTGTCGAGAAGCTAAGGAATGAGATGTAACTTCGGTTACTTCTTATTTTTATACTATATTGTTTTAGTATTTTTTTGGTGCTTTTAATAATCTATCCTGCCAATAAAATTAATAAAAGTCACTATTAGTTACCAAGAATCAATAAAACGAATAATCTAGAGATACGTTTTTATTTTCATTGCTAGGTATTATTATTCTCGTTTTGAAGTTCTCATCGGTTTGATTTTGACTTGACGCACAAAAAAGTAAACATAATCAAGAACATATCCGAGTAATTATTGTTTTTGCCCATTCTTCATTTTGTAGATGGCATTCAATGGCATAATTTCTAAACATTTCTTCTTTATTTCCATCATAATACTTGGTTGCAACAGATCTAACTTCTTCTTGTATGTTTCCTTTTTCTCTTTTCTTTAATTTTTTCTCAGAATAGCAATAATCCAATGTTAACCTTTCTAAACTATCTGGAATAGTATATATCTCAACATTAACATTGTACTGATTCTTTGGATGACTAATTGTAAAAACATTATTTTCCACGGCAATTCCAACTGTTCTCAAGTAGCTACTGCTAGATTTAAGTTCATCCAATGTTTTTTGAATGTTATCCATATGCTTTTCAAGGGGTCTATGGTCATCATCCACAACCACTATAATTGTAATATTTTCCGGATGCTTGCCAACCAGTTCTTTAACAGCTCTTTTTAAATAGGTTCCAAAAACTCCTTCTCTTCCATCATCTCCAAGTATTATTAATGGATTATCTTCTTGTTCCATTATGTATCTTGAACACTTCCCGACTAATTCTTGAAACTTGGACAAATCTCTATGAACTTTACGTGGCTTCAATCCTTGTTTTTGTGATAGTTCATCAAAAAACCAGATATCATGTAGTCCTTCACATAAGATTGATTGTATCATGGCCTGCCCTTCTCTGAAAAAAATCAGAACCCTCTCAAATCTGTGTTAATTTCTTCAATCTCTTCTTTTGCATATGTTCCATTTATAATTTCTCTTTCAATGAATCCATTGCTAAAACGGCTAAGTTTTACGATATTGATTTCATCCAATATATTGGACTTTTCAGCTGAATCTAATATATATTTTATCAGTTCCATACTGTGCGTCGAAAGAAATATTTGATGGTTTTTGGAATTGTCAACTATTTCCTTTGCAAAAACTCCCAAATAACCTGGATGCATTGAAATTTCAGGTTCTTCAAATAGTACTACTCCTTTCTCAATCAATGTAGTTATGAATGAATTAATTAGAAGGGAATTAAAACCATCTCCCATTGATGAAAGTGGCAATGGTTCATCTATATCTTTCAAAAATACATATAAGCGTCCATCCTTTTCTCTAATATCTTCAAAATAATGAATTCTCTTTTTAAGATACTCTATTACATCAATTACTTTTTTTGATTCGAATGCTTTGTTATATAATGCACCATCAGGACGACTAGATTTATTAATTAAAAAAGGTATTATAGAGTCCCTTTCTCCTTTGTCATCTATTACGTAAAATGATCTTTCCATTAATTTGAATGAACTATTTTCCGAGTATATTTCTGGATAAACAAACATTTTTTCAGAGTCTAGCAAACGTTGTTTAAGAAACTGGATTTCATTTTCCATATCTGAAGATATTTCTGTTAGGAGATTTAATAGCTTATTAAAATCATTTTCCGGTAACTCTCTATTATCTCTCTCTTTAATTTCTATAAATTCAGATAATGTCTCTGTAAGTTTCCTATATGGGCTTCTTCTTGCTTCACTTGGTGCCCGGTATCTAATTGGGGAAGCTCTTGAGTATGAAACAGAATCGTCATAATCCATGAATATATATTTTTCATTTTCTCCATTAGGAAGTCCACTTTCTGAATAATCTAGGTATATTTTTCTATTTTCTTGCGTACTCAGAATTAATGAAATTTCAGGTCGAATTTTTTCTTCGTTGTTGTGGACTAAGTATCTGTAATCCTCATTACCAATTATTTCAGTAAATTGATTATCAATAGAGTCTTTGTAGTTGTTTAATGAAGATAAGCCCATCCAAATAGATTCTAGTATTGATGATTTCCCTGTATTATTAGGACCAACTATAATATTTATTGAATTACATGATAGTGACATTTCACTAAATCCTTTGTAATTCTTGATATTAACTTCATCTATAAATTTCATGTATATTTTTTCCTTTATTTTGGATGCTACAAGCTTATTTGTACATTTTTGAACTTCAACCGTATTTACAATATGCACAATCGGTTTAAAAGTTAACCATTGTTTGCTATCGCAACCATTCATATATATCTATCTTTTTCTATATTTATATTGTATGTGATATTTATTTAGTACTAATTATAATTAGTGCGTTAATTTTCGTAAAAAAGCTTTACTCTTTTTATTTTTATTAATATATTTTGAAACACTTGATTGATTAAATATCAATATACGTACCGCAAACACCTAAATATCTCATCTGTTACTCCTCCCAAAACCCCAGAAACGTTAAATCATACTTCTGCTGAATATATTATTGATGATGACCGTCGATACCGTATTCAAAAACAGTCCTGTGGTGATATGGCTTGACAGATGAAATAACTGTAAAAGTAGGTCAGGCTTATCCAAGAGATGCAGGCAGGGGAATTGCCAGGCTCGATAAGACTCTCATGCAAAAGATCGGTGCCATAAGTGGCGATATAATCGAGATCAAGAGCAAGGAGAAATGCTATGCAATAGTCTGGCCGGGTTATCTTGAAGATGCAGGCAAGGACCTTGTACGCATAGACGGTAACCTGCGTAATAATGCCAAAGTTGGTATCGATGATTCAGTGACACTCAAAAAAGTGCAGGTCGTTGAAGCAGAATCATTAACACTTGCTCCAACAAGGGAAACTCATCTTGTAGGTGGAGCACGTTTCATACTCAGGATACTGGAAGGCCGTCCGGTTGCAAAGGGACAGAGCATCCGTGTCGAGACAGTGAACAATCCTATCTCTTTTGTAGTACTCGCCACCAAGCCATCAGGTCCGGTGGTAGTGACCCGCAACACCCGGATAAATCTGCGTGAGAAGGCCGCCATAGCAGAAACAGCTGCAGGTCAGGTCACGTATGAGGATATCGGAGGTCTGCGGCGTGAACTCGGACTTGTGCGTGAGATGATAGAACTACCTCTGAAGCACCCGGAACTATTCAACAAACTGGGCATCGACCCTCCAAAAGGGGTCTTGCTCTTCGGACCCCCGGGAACCGGAAAAACCCTGATAGCAAGGGCTGTTGCCAGTGAGACCGATGCCAATTTCATATCCGTCAGCGGACCTGAGATAGTTTCCAAATACTACGGTGAAAGCGAACAGAAGCTCCGTGAGATATTCGAGGAAGCCCAGCGTAATGCACCCACCATCATTTTCGTTGACGAGATAGATTCCATTGCTCCCAAACGTGATGAGGTAGTCGGGGAAATGGAACGCAGGGTAGTTGCTCAATTACTTTCACTCATGGATGGTCTGGCTTCCAGAGGCAAGGTCATAGTCATAGCCGCCACCAACCGTCCCAATTCCATTGATGAAGCTCTTCGCCGTGGAGGAAGATTCGACCGTGAGATAGAGGTCGGTATTCCTGATTATGACGGAAGGCTGCAAATCCTCTACGTTCACACAAGAGGAATGCCACTTGAAAATGACCTCGAGCTAAAGGAAATAGCAGCAGTAACGCACGGTTTTGTAGGTGCTGACCTCTCATCTCTTTGTAAAGAGGCTGCAATGCACGCCCTCAGGAGATTACTCCCTGAACTTAAGATCGATGACGTTGAAGACGAAATCCCGCCGGAGTTCATGGAAAAGCTGGAAGTCACCAGAAAGGACTTTGATGAAGCCCTGAAGAATATCGAGCCTTCGGCCATGCGTGAGGTTTTCGTGGAAGTACCGCAGGTAAGCTGGGATGATATAGGTGGTCTCGAAGGAGCAAAACAGGAACTTGCAGAAGCAGTTGAATGGCCTCTGAAATATCCTTCCCTTTTTGAAACCGTGAACACCAAACCGCCAAGAGGAATCATGCTCTTTGGTCCACCGGGAACCGGAAAGACCATGCTTGCCAAAGCTGTTGCAACAGAAAGTGAGGCAAACTTCATCAGCATTAAGGGACCGGAACTTCTCAGCCGCTACGTTGGAGAATCCGAAAGAGCCGTGCGTGAGACTTTCCGCAAGGCAAGGCAGGCAGCACCAACCATAGTATTCTTCGATGAAATAGATTCCATGGCATCAGAACGTGGTTCAAGCGTAGATGCCCACGCAACAGAGCGTGTTGTAAGCCAGATTCTCACCGAGATAGATGGCGTTGAGGAACTCAAGGATGTGGTGATAGTCGCAGCTACTAACCGTCCTGATATTGTAGACCCGGCACTCTTGCGCCCGGGAAGATTCGACCGCCTGATCTACGTCCGTCCTCCTGACAAACAGGGCCGTGAAAAGATATTCAATATCCATCTTGCCGACAAGCCACTGGCAAAAGATGTGAACGTTGATGAACTTGCAGAGATGACCGAAGGCTATGTTGGTGCTGATCTTGAATCCATCTGTCGTGAAGCTTCAATGCTGGCCCTGCGAGAAGTGATAACTCCGGGTCTCAGTCAGGAAGAAGCTCTTAAAAAAGCAGAAGGAATCAAGATTACTTATGATCACTTCCTCAAAGCCAAAAGCCGTGTGAAACCAACAACATCACGCAGTGCCATGAATTTCTACGAGCAGGCTGCTGAATCATTTGCAATGTACGCGGCTAACGAGGAAGAACAGGATATTGATGAAAGGGCGTATCAATAAGTAATCAATAAGAAAAAAGCTATATTCATTTATAATATCAAAAAACGAAAAAGAGGGACAATCAGAGTCCCTTCTTTTTTCCTTCTAATTTTGGTGCATCTTCATGCATCACATTTTCTTCGCTGGCAAGTACGAACTTGCTGACCATTTCCTGCATAGTAACTGCCATACCTGCAAGTTCCTGTGAGCTCTGGGCCAGCTCGTGCATGGAAGCATTCTGCTGTTCCACAGATGCGGATGTCTGCTCGGTTCCTGCTGCTGTCTCCTGGGATATGGATGTAACATCCTCAATAGAAGCAGTTATCTCCTCAATGCTGGCAGATTGTTCCTGTGCAGCAGCGGCAATGTTCTGGACCATTTCAGAAACCTTGATGGAACCTTCAACAATCTCCCTCATGGCATTGACAGTTTCATCAAGTGCAACCACACCATCATGGACAGTGGTGTTTCCTTTTTCAACTGAATCAACAACAACATTAGTTTCAACCTGGATCTCATTGATAAGTTCGGATATCTGGTTTGCTGCACTTCCTGATTCTTCCGCAAGCTTACGGACCTCATCAGCCACAACAGCAAATCCTTTGCCGTGCTCTCCTGCTCTTGCAGCTTCAATTGCGGCATTAAGAGCAAGAAGGTTTGTCTGGTCTGCAATATTGGTAATAAGGTTAACAATCTCGCCTATCATCTTGGATTTTGATTCAAGCCCCTTGATAGCATCAACAGATTCCATAGAACTCTTCTGGATCTCTTCCATCTGTCTCATCAGTTCTTCAGACCTGTTTCCAACATCCTTTGTCTTATCACTGGATTCAGTTGCGATCTCAGCAGATACCTGCGCATTTGTGGCAATATCCTGTACATTCTGGGACATATCGTTCATTGCGCGTGAAATGTCATCAGTTTTAGCTGACTGTTCGTTTGCTCCTGTGGCAATATCTGTTATTGTCTTTGAAACGTCTTCTGATGTAGCAGTGACCTCTTCAATTGCAGCAGACATCTGTTCGGAAGTGCTTGCAATGATATTTGAGTTCTTGCTGATGTCAGTGATAATATTGTTCATAGTATGCATGATCTCATTGAGTCCCCTTGGTATCGCCTCGAAGTCGATACCTACATTAGTCTCTGCTTTTCTGTCAATCTTTCCTTCAAGCGCGTCGTCTGATATCTTTTTAAAGTCATCGACGATATTCTCTATAGGTTTTGTGATCGAGCGTGCGATCAGGTAGGCTATTACTGCCATTGCAAAAATTGCAATAATAGAGATCACGATAAGTTGGTTTCTAAGTTCCATGGCACCTGCAAGCATTTCTTCTTCAGGCACTGTAAGGACGAATGCAAAATCAGCAGTCTCAACAGGATTGTATACCATTACAACATCTTTTCCGGTTGTAGGGTCTGTTACCGCAATATGCCCGCTAATTCCTTTTTCGATGTCCTCTGCCATTTTATCTATTTCAGGGTTATTAAGGTCTGCAAGGGTCTTGCTACCGATCCAATTTTTCTCTGTCGGATGTGACATAAATAAACCTGTATTACTGACCATGAATGCATAGCCGGTATCAAAGATGCTGACTTTTGAAACCTCATCATCAATGTAGTCTAGGGAAACGTCAACACCCGCAATCCCCACGAAATTCCCATCTTTGATTATTGGAGAAACGTAGCTTATCATCATAACTCCGTCATACATGAAAGGCTCAAGTATGACATCCTGCTTCAGGGTTTTAGGAAGCTGATAATATTCATCTGTTTCGTAACCTGCAAGCGGATCAAGAGCAACAGAACCACCGATTCTGCTCCAGTAAGGAATAAATCTTCCAGTAGGGTCATGTCCCTGATCATTTACATAGTCAGAATCTTTTCCGTCAAAAGCATCAGCTTCATATGCAACATACGTACCCAGAAGCCCCTGATTTTCTTCCAGCAGCTTCTTCAGAATGGAATTAACTTCATTTCTGTTGCCTGTATCATAGTTCTCCATGGTTGTAGCCATGGTTTGAGCCAGCATCTGGTTGGATCGCATATCACTATCGTAATAGTATGCATAGCTTCTGGCAACGCTTTCAGCCTCAGAGAAGGCCATTGTTGTTTCCTGTTCCGTGACCTTATCAACAATCACATAGGTGCTAATGGTCATCAATATAATGACACTGGTAACAATGTATAAAAGAAGTTTATTTCTTATATTCATTTTTTTAAAATCCATATTCATTCCTTTTTTAGCTTTTTGAACAGTGCAACACCGTCACACAAAGTATAAATAATGATTTTTAAATATATAAGTCATACTATATATTTTGCATATATTATGTACGTCTGTCGATGCTTTTTTATATGACATCTTTTTATTGCAAGCCACAACATATATATGTAAGTTTTATTTTTTGAACAATTAGTTTTAGTTGCATAGTTTCTATAATTGAAAATAAACTTTTTTAGTTTTAATGCACAATATCTATATGTTTTTAAGAATTAACTGCACACTAAGAAAATAGTGGAAAAGCTTGCCAACTATTTTTGAATGGTATTTTCAGAATTGATTTAATTTCTATTCAGTAAACTCTAGTGTCTAATATAATATATTATTTATATTATTCACTTAAAAACAACATGTATTTAATAATTTCGTCAAAATCAGTGTAAAATATTTTATATAAATTTTGTTCATAAATGTGTAAATGACTACCAAAAATCCTTTAACCATACTGCACACAATATTATGTACAGATGTCTCATGACATCTGGTACAAATGAAGGTAATTCCATGCTAAGACAGCGTTTTGTTCTTGATACAACTGCATTGACCGATCTCCAGGTAAGAGAAAAACTGGAAATGGATGGTATGTGTGATGGTATAAGGGAAGTTCTCGACCTTATAGCCAGTTCAAGGTTAAATCTTGGTATAAGTTGCTACGTGCCTTTTCCCTCTGTCTATAAGGAGTTACATGAGTTTGCCCAGAATAATGGCTGTGATAGTGAAGTCATAGCAAAGATAGATACATGGCTTGTAAAAAAGGCTCCGGACCGTTATAATGTGCAGATCCCATCCAAAGTTTTCCATGAGTATGTTTCACACATGCGGGAACGCATCAATAAAGGAATGGTTATTGCCGAAGAGACGATATGGGATGCTTCTACCGAATGTCTTCTTACTGAATCAAAGGCAAATAACAGGAAGGATATCAGTTCTGATATTGAAAGAAGGGTTATTGGCGGGCACATCGGGAAGTTCAGGAACAAATACCGCTCAGCTCTTCGTTACGGTATTCTTGACAGTGCTCCTGACATAGATGTGCTGATACTTGCAAAGGAACTGGATGCTGCAGTAGTGGCAAGTGATTTCGGAATTCAGAAATGGGCTGAGGAACTTGGAGTAAGATTCGTACCTGCTCACACTTTCCCCATGATATTGCAGGAATACCTGAAACATTCTGATAATGTAAAAAAGCCAGATTCTGAAAAATAATGCTAAACCTTTTTTATGCTCCGGCAATGAATGAAATAAGAGCAAATGCCATTGCCAGCTTAAACATTTTTGAGGAACGTGCAGGTTCGTTCTTCCCGAGTATCTCATAAACAGCAACTGCAAAGAGAATGTCCGCAACAGTTACCAGTATCAGATAGCGGATTGTCATCAGTTCCTGTATGTATGGCAGTGGACTTGCCAGAACTGCAACAAGTCCTATTAGTGATGCTAAGTATGCTGCCTTTTTAGGGCCGATAACTATAGGAAGTGTTTTTGCTCCGTCTTCCCTGTCGCCTTCAATATCTTCTATATCCTTGACTATCTCACGGGCAATTGTTGCCATGGTTGACAGTAAAAAAAGTACAAATACTCCGTTAATCCCTCCATGCTCAAAAAAAACAGCTCCTCCAAAAAGGAAAGTTGAGCCTGTAAGATAACCTACGGCAATATTTCCAAAGAGTGCTGTTCTTTTAAGTGTACTAGCGTAATATATGAGCAGCAGTGAGTTTACCAGAGCAATGGCTCCGCATATTATGTTGATGGATGCTGCAATTATGGTTCCTGCAGCAAAAAGTGCAAGTGAGAAATATAGTGCTGTTTTCAGACTTATCTTCCCGGAAGGGATTGGTCTTTCAGGTTTGTTTATCCTGTCTATCTCAATATCAAAATAGTCGTTAATGGCGTTTCCTGCACCCGTAACAAAGAATACTACAAGGAACACCTTTAATGAATCAAAAACCGGAAACGTAATGATATCAGAATCTGATGGAATATTGGCTGAAACTATATTATATGCAATAAAAACTCCTACAAGGGCGGCAATAGCTGCCATAAGGCAGTTGCCTGAACGCATAAGTTTCAGATATGTCTGCATTTAGAGCTTACCTGTTACGTTTGATTTCAAGCATTCTGTCAAGTGCGATCCTTGCTTTTGCACTAACGTCTTCAGGAACTGTGATCACATGCTGCATGTTCTCAAGTGAAAGCAATAGGGAATTAAGGTCTATGGCTTTCATTTCAGGACATACAGTAAATTCGGAGACATCGTAGAACTTCTTTTCAGGGTTATCTTTCTGTAGTCTGTGGATAATCCCTCTCTCTGTTGCAATGATGAATTCATCACCGTCGGTCTTGGCATATTCTACCATTCCTGTTGTGCTGAACACCTTATCTGCAAGATCAATGACATCTCTTCTGCATTCCGGATGTGCGAGTAGTTCTGCATCTGGATGTTCTTCCTTTGCTCTTAGCGCATCAGTGGTAAGTATCTGGTTGTGGGTCGGACAGTACCCGTTCCATGGGATTATTCTTTTGTCGGTGAATCTTGATACATAGTCAGCCAGGTTCTTGTCCGGAACGAATAGTATTTCTTCTTCTTCAAGCGAGTTCACCACTTCCACAGCATTTGCAGATGTACAGCAGATATCGCTTTCAGCTTTCACATCTGCTGTAGAATTGACATAACATACAACTGCAGCATATGGGTACTTTTTCTTTTCCTCGCGAAGCGCTTTGGTAGTCACCATTGAAGCCATAGGACACCCGGCATGGATCTCCGGTAAAAGCACTGTTTTTTCCGGGCTGAGGATGGTAGCACTTTCTGCCATGAAATGCACTCCGCAAAATACAATTACATCTGCTTCCTGCTCAGTAGCCTGTATGCTCAGGCCGAGCGAGTCGCCTGTAAAGTCTGCAATGTCCTGTATTTCACCTCGTTCATAATTGTGGGCAAGGATAACTGCATTACGTTCTTCCTTTAATTTCAGTATCCTTTCAATGGTTTTTTGCTTGTCCTGCATGAGATCATTACCTTTGAATTGCTTATTCACAGACAACTTGAATGCATATTTATCTGTGGATGTTCTTTATTTTATGTACCTGTCTGAATGGGGTTTGACAGTTTTTTCAGGGTGGCTATGGCTGAAAGGGATGCCAGGTAGCTGGTTTTTGGATTAGCTGGAGATGGAAGATTTTCTACTTTTGTTGTAAATTTGCCAAAAGAACCTTCCACTGCTATTTCATGCACATTGCGTGTGAGTGCCGGATTTGCCACAATTTTAACTGTGGTCTTATCAAAACCAATTCCTGCAAGGCTGATGGTGGCAGCAACATTTACATTTGCAGGGAATTCTTTTACCGCCTCACTGGCAGGTCCTTCAAAGATGACCGTCTTACCGGCGATTGTGTCAAGATCGATATTGTTCCTGATAATATAGGGTGCACCTGCAAGTCCTCTGGGAGGTTTCTGTGTTGTGAGTGTGACTGAATATATTTCCTCTGCAGAGGCTGATTTAAGACCATCTATTCCTACAATTGCTCCTGATGGAAGATACACTTTGCAGTTATTTTCCCTTGCAAGTTCTTCTATGGTCCTATACAGATTCTCATCTGAGAATGCACCAATACTCATTATCATAACGTCACAATGTGCGTGAAGTGCTGTGGGAATTATCTCATAGACTGCTTTTTGTGAGGCACACTCAACCAGCAGATCTATATTTTTTATCATTTCAGCAGCTTCCATCACCTGAGGTTTTGACCTTTTTAATTCAGATAAAAGGTTTTCAACATCATCAAGATTCCTGTCGTAAATAGCTACAAGCTCTGCTTCAATAGTTCCATTATCAATTGCTTTGCATATGGTAGTGCCTATTGTTCCGCAGCCGATGAGTCCTATTCTGAGCATTTTAGATCCCTGAAAATCAAAGTATTAAGTACTGGAGTTAGAGTTTGTTGATTACTGCTTATATTGATTGGTTAAGTAGATTTTGCTTATTATGCTGGAAGAATATAAATCCCTTTACCATACATATTCACAGATAATATGATGTACACACACGAGATTGAAAGTTTTCTGGAAGAAGACCTTGGTTATAATGATATATCATGCACACTTGTTCCTGATCATGACATTGAAGCCATTATTTTCACAAAAGAGGACTGTACCCTTGCAGGACTGGACATTGCAATGTCATTCTTTGATTATTTAGGTATACAATATTCTACGGACTATTCAAATGGCGAAAGAATATCAGCTAATGATGTTATCTTTTCCCTGAGCGGAAGTTCTCTCTCAATTCTAAGGACCGAAAGGCTGGTTCTTAATTTTCTCGGACATCTCTGTGGAATAGCAACTAATGCAAGCAGATGTGTGAGTATAGTGCAAAAACATTCGAATTCAAGAATAGCGTGCACCAGAAAAACCACTCCCGGTCTTCGCAAATATGAGAAAATGGCTGTCATTGCCGGGGGAGGCGATCCTCACAGGTTTAATCTCACTGATACTATCATGATAAAGGACAATCATGTGAAGCTCATGGGTGTGGAAGGTGCCATAAGATCAGCAAAGGATAAGGCAGGTTTTACTCAAAAAATCGAGGTTGAAGTGGAATCATCAGATGATGCTCTAAAAGCTGCGCAGAAAGGAGCAGATATCATAATGCTTGACAATATGGGTCCGCAGGAAGTAAAAGATACTGTTGATCTCCTCAAAACCTCATCAATTCCTGAACACATCATTATTGAGGTTTCAGGAGGAATCAATATGGATAATCTGGAAAAGTATGCTAAGACCGGAGTAGATGTAATTTCCATGGGTTCTCTTATTCACAAATCACAATGGATAGATGTCAGCCTTGAATTAATTGATGAACATAAGTGCAAATGAACTTGTTGCATTTGTTTTTGCATAAATTTTAAAAATAATCATAATCATAAGGTTTATATTAATAACTGCGTATTTTAGCTGAAAAACAAAATCAAATTCTGATTATTTGAGGAAAACATGATCCGAGTTACTCGTCTACTGGTTATTTCTTTGTGCATGGTTTTCTTCTGTCTGGCACTGACAGGAAATGCTGCGGCAGTAGAGATTTACAATGGTTCCATTACAATGGGCGATGGTTACCAGTTGAATAATTTTGTTATTGATGTAACAGATGCTTTCCCGAGTGCAGAATCTGCGTCATTCTATGTATACGAGAATGGTGATGAGGTGGATAGCTTCCTTATAAATGAAGGAGATTCCTATGAATTTGATTTTGAAGACGATGCAGAAGTGGAAGTCTCTCTCATATCTGTAAGTAGTGGTACGCTTCCTGTTGTCAGGTTATCCATAGTTGTTAATAACTATCGTGTAAGTGACCTTTTTGAGAGCACTATTATTGATGGCGGTCATGAATATGCTACTTATTCCGGGACACCTGAACTTGAAATTATTAAATCAGTGGACAAATCTGAAATTAATGTAGGCGAAGTTGTGCGTGTGACCGTCACTGTTGAAAATACCGGTGATGATGACGCTGTGGATGTTGTTTTTTCTGATCCTCAGCAAGCGAAGTTCATTTTAGTCGACAATATTCTGGGTGATCCTGGCAAGATTGATGTGGAAGATGGTGACTCTGTAAAAAAGATATATGTCTATGACCTGAAAGCTACTGAAGCTGGTACATTTTCACTGAATCCGGTGACAGCCAGCTTTACGAATGAAGCAGGTCTGGATTTTGATGACACTTCATCAAATTCTCCGACAGTGATAGTAAATGCAGGCGAGGATCTGGTAAATGCTGATCTCGAATTCACAACTACTCTTGATAAATATACTGTCAGCCGCAATGATGAGATACAGGGGACTGTCACGATAAAGAACAATGGTGATGCTCCTGCAACAGCTGTCACAGTGGATTTTATAATTCCGGATGGACTTGAATTCCAGGGTGGTTCAGGTATAGAAGTGATATCCAGTGTACCTACTATTTATCTTGAGTCCTTTGGTGTACAGCAGGAGAAAGAATTTACCTTTTCATTAAAAGCCGCTGAAGTTGGAACATATACCCTTTCAATGGAAAACAGCTATCTTTTTGATAATGGAGTAGACACACAACTTGAAGAAGTCTCGTCAGAGTCTGTAACAAATAAGATATACGTTGTAAAGGGAGAATATGATTACCTTTTTGAGCAGCCTATTTATGTTTATGCAATACCTCTGATAATTATTGGAGCTATTGTGGGTTGGATATATCACAGGCACAAACAATATAAGTTCTGATGTGAGAGTTACACTTAATGTACTATAACTAATCACAAGATTTATTTGATTATAATTATATTATCGTTCGGAGGAATAATTTGCTCAACATACTCATCGTTGGTAACGGTCAATGCGGAAATCGCATACTGGATGCTATAAACAGGGAAGCTTTCGGTAAAAAAAGCCGTCTTGCCAAATTCTATTCTCAACAAAAATACAAAAGCAATGTACAGACCATTGCTATCAACACAGCAGTGAATGATCTTAAAGAGATGAAATTCACAAAAGCAAAGGACAGGATACACATCCCTCATCTGCATGGAGTCGGAGCAAACAGAAATGTTGGAAAACATGTTTTTGAGGAGAACAGGACCCATATCATGCGCCAGATCGAGGAACGAGGTAATTTTGATGTGTGTTTTGTTTTAACATCCGCATCCGGTGGAACAGGTTCTTCTTTTACTCCAATGCTTGTAAAAGAGTTAAAGGAACGGTTTGATTATCCTGTATACGCTGTAGTTGTCCTTCCATTCAGGGAAGAAGGAACTCTCTATCTTCAAAATGCTGCTTTCTGCTTGAGAGATGTCCGTGAAAGTGGCGTTGATGGTATTATCCTTGCTGATAACCAGTTCCTGAAACAGATGGGTGGTAACGTAGAATCTGCATATAATGGCATTAATGACATGATTGCCAAACGTCTTTTGTTCCTTCTTGACGCACTTGACAGCGAGATGATGATGGTAACTGATCTCGGTGACTTTAAGACAGTTATGAACGGTGGTGCGGGACTTGCAACAATTGGTTTCTATGAAGCAGAAACTGACATGCCTGTAAGAAGCGCAATTCAGAAAGCACTTTCTCCTTCAGGTCTTCTGTTCTCAAGTGATGTTTATAAAGAGGCAAGCAGGGCAATGGTTATCATCAGGGGTGACAAGGAACACCTCAGCATAGATGAGATATCAACGGAAGTTGAGAAACTATCAAGTGCAGTAGGTCATGTTTTTAAAGGTATTATAGTAAGGAACGGAGAGCTTCCTCAGGTGCTTGCAGTGCTTACGCTTGAATCTGCATCTGAACTTGAAGACCTATATTCCATTGCAGTGGATGCCATAAAATATGAGCGTGACAAGAAAGAGCGTGTGGCTACAGTCAAGGACGTAGATCGTGCATTTTCACAGATAGACGGAATGGACCCATCTTACTGAGTCTTTTCTTCTTTTTTACTTTTTTATTATATCTGCATTGAATTTCTTTTTTCCTAATCACATACATTGAAATAGTCTAAATCCAAATAAAGTTATCAGAGGTTTTTATTTGGCTGACGATAATGGTTCCTTCATTATACAGACAAGGGGACTCTCCAAGATATATATGGATGGAGTTGAAGTACGTGCTCTTGACAATGTAGACCTTGATATCAAAAAAGGTGAGTTTCTTTCAATTATTGGTCCGTCTGGCTCCGGAAAGAGTACTCTTCTCCACATGATAGGGATTCTTGATACTCCCAGTTCTGGAAGTATAACCATAGATGGAAAGGTTGTTACTGAAATGTCGGAAAAAGATCGTTCAAGGGTCCGTAATGAAGTATTGGGATTCATATTTCAGTATCACCATCTAATGCCTGATTTCAATGCTCTTGAAAATGTCATGATGCCTCTTCTGATTGGTGGCATGAAACGCAGTGAGGCTAAAAAGATTGCAGCAGGTCTTCTTGAGGAAGTAGGTTTGGGGGATCGTATGGATCATCTTCCGAATCAGCTTTCGGGAGGTCAGGCCCAGAGAGTTGCAATTGCAAGAGCTCTTGCCAACAGTCCCGGAATCGTTATAGGTGATGAACCAACCGGGAATCTTGATACCAAATCCAGTGACAGGATATACGAATTGCTCAGAAAGCTTAACCGTGACAGGGGACAAACCTTTATTCTTGTTACTCATGATGAGGAAATGGCCAGAAAAACAGATCGTATTATCAGAATAGTAGACGGGCGTATATCATCAGATTCTGTATAATTGTCTGTCTGGTAAAAAAGGTGGTCTTATGGAATATTCACAGGGCAATATCGGAAGAGTTTTTACTGTTCGTCTGGATCAGGGTGATGACATTCTTAAGGAACTTGAAGGTCTTGCAGTTTCCGAGGATATTAGATCGGCAATGTTCATGATGCTAGGTGCTGTGAAAGAAGCCAATCTTGTGGTTGGGCCTAAAGAAAATATTGTTCCACCTGATCCACAGTGGTCTCGGCTCAGAGATGTGCATGAGCTTATAGGGATTGGTAACATATTCCGGGAATATGGGACCGGTAAACCAAAGATACATCTTCATTCAGCAGCAGGGCGTGGTGAATCTACAAAAACAGGATGTCTGCGTGAAAGCAGTGAAGTTTTCATGGTTGTAGAGATATTTATAATGGAAATATCCGGAATATCTGCAAGCAGGATTTTCGATCCGGATAGAGGCTTTGCTCCTGTTAGTTTTCCGGATGAAAGCTGAATAATCAAATTTGTTGCAGTTTCAGATCTTTATTGTCCGTTACTGCTGAGTTCCTTGAGTTGCTCAAGGGCTTCAACCATTTCCATGTTCTTTTTGAGAGCCTTTGATTCAAAGGTCTTGACTATTTCATCAAAAGGTACAATGAGTTTGTAATATTTGACAGGTCTTCCTTTGTCAGTATTCTTTTTCTCGCTTCTTTCTTCTATCCATCCTCTTTCCCTTAAAGGACGCATAGCTATACTGACTTCCGGTTGTCTGAGACCCGATGCCTGTTCAATGTTCTGTGATGTAAGTTCATTTCCACATACAAGACATGCAATAGAAATGGCTTCGGTTCTGGGTACTTCCAGTCCCTGCAAGAGCTCAATTATTTCATAGCCTTTTCCGCTTAAAAGATCAGTATCTCCGCTTTTCATTTGGTTACTATAATACTTTTAAGTTTATATAATTTATGTAAATATAATTTTATTAAACCAGATAGGTTTACAATCCTGCGATTCAAGCGGTGACTAGAAATGAAGTGAACGGTAACAATATATACAGTAATTGCAAAGTAGGTGTAGAATCAAGTCAAAGGTGGAATAGGATGCCGTATATTGATGATGACAAAAGCTATAAGATAAAAAAGATTCACGCACGTGAGATTCTTGACTCCAGAGGAAACCCTACAGTTGAAGTAGATGTTTATACTTCAAACGGATTTGGAAGGGCAAGTGTTCCTTCAGGTGCTTCTACAGGAAGTAATGAAGCACTTGAGTTACGCGACAAGGAAGAACGCTACCTTGGAAAGGGTGTACTTGATGCAGTTGACAATGTCAACACTGCTATTGAGGCAGAGCTTCTGGGCATGGATGTCAGGAAGCAGCGCGAGATCGATGGTCTTATGCTGGCGCTTGACGGTACTGAGAACAAGATGGAACTTGGTGCAAATGCAATCCTTGGTGTTTCTATGGCAGTTGCAAGGGCAGCAGCAGATTCACTCAACATGCCACTTTATCGTTATCTTGGCGGCATAAACGCATATACTCTCCCTGTTCCTACAATGAACGTCCTTAACGGTGGAAAACACGCAGGAAACGCACTTTCCATTCAGGAGTTCATGATACAGCCAAAAGGTGCGGGGACCTATTCCGAAGCACTGCGTATGGGTACTGAAACATATCATGCACTTGGTAAGATACTCGAAGGAAAATATGGCGGCTCAGCAACAAACGTCGGTTATGAGGGTGGATATGCGCCATCTATTGAAATGACCCACGATGCCCTTGATGCTCTTGTGAGTGCAATTGAGGAAGCAGGATACACAGAGACCGAGATAAGCATCGGGCTTGATGCAGCAGCTTCAGAATTCTTTGACGGTGAGAACTATTCAATCGATGGTAAGCTCTTAAAACCTGCTGAACTTGTTGATTATTACCTTGAACTTATTGAGTCATATCCGATTATTCTTATTGAAGACCCATTCCATGAGGAATCATTCGATGATTTCGTGAGCCTTACAAACGATGCATGGGACACATTCATTGTTGGTGACGACCTTTTTGTAACAAACGTAGACCGTCTTGTAAAGGGTGTTGAAATGGGTGCTGCAAATTCACTTCTCCTGAAGGTCAACCAGATAGGTTCACTTTCAGAGGCATTCGATGCAGCTAACATGGCAAACCGCAGTGGTTACAGTGTTGTTGTAAGTCATCGTTCCGCTGAGACCGAGGACACAACGATCGCTGATATTTCAGTTGCAATCGGTGCAGACCTTATCAAGACAGGAGCACCAGCAAGAAGTGAGCGTACTGCAAAATACAACCAGCTCCTCAGAATTGAAGAGGACCTTGGTGAAGCAGCACGTTATATGCAGATTTGAACTGAATAACAGTTCAAACCTGATTTTCTCTTTTCCTATTTTTGAATCGTTTATTTTCTTAAGTTAAAAAAGGTAAAAGGCTTTTAGTTATTCAAGCAGCGGAACGGTGAGGCTACCCTGTGGTAAAATAACAGCATATGGTTCCTTTCCCTGTTCTTTCACCTTTTCAACAGCCCTGTTGAATGTTTCCTGGATATCCATATGTGGCTGCAGTTTTGCCATTTTAATGGTATCATCATGCAGGTCAGAGATTGCCCACATTTCAGCAAAGACTCCAATCTGTGCCATCTTGGCTGCTTTGTGATATCCGAGCTTGTATCCTTCATCTATCTTACACATGACCTCATCACATGTGTTTGCAGAACAGAGCAGGTTCAGGAATGTATCATCTCCCACACCGTCCCTGCATTTTGATACAAGTATGATGACTCCGCCATCTTCCAGTGCAAGCTTGCCGTTTTCAAGTGCTTTCTGTGACTGGTAGAGGTCGATGTCCATAGGATAAGGTGCTGCGGTGAGTACAATATTGCCCTTACGGCTGCAATTTGAACAGAATACCTCTTTTGCTCTCTCAACTGCAATATCGAATGATTTGAAAAGGTCACCAGCAACAGTTGCATAGAGTCCGTGGTCTGCTGTGAGGACAGTCTGAATTGAGAACACGTTCAAATCTTTCAGTACTTTCATTGCATCGTCCATGTCTTCTGCAACAGGATTACCTTTGATCGCAAGTGGCTGTGCAGCTTCGGAGAGTGCATGTTTGTGATTCATCTCGATGGTCTTATAGGAAGCGACACCCGGCAGGAATGCCTTTCTTCCACCAGTATAGCCTGCAAAATAGTGAGGTTCAACGCTTCCGATTACGATGATATTCTTGCTTTCATTCACCATCCTGTTGAGATACATCTCGGTTCCGTTACTGGATACACCAAGATATTCCATGTCCTCGTCCTTGCGTGCATCATGGACGAATATGTTCTCTTTGAATTCATCATACATCTCACCAAAGATGTATCTGTATTCATCCTCTGTTGGTCCTCTGTGAGCACCTGTAGCAACCATGAATCTTACGTCACCATGCTCCTTGAGCATATCACGCATTTTCAGGAGGATCTTTGCAGTAGGCGTTGGTCTTGTGGCATCATTTACAAGAATTAATATCTTCTCGCTGTTTTTCATGAATTCCTCAAGGGATTCCATTCCTACAGGATTATTCAGCGCTTCATCTATTACTTCAGATTCAGCACCAACTTCAACAAAATTAGGTGAAACGACCTCATGGGGTATTTCCACTTCAAGGTCTACGAATTCTTTTCCATAAGGTATCGGTATTTTAATAAAAACTCCTCCGAATAAGGTCTATAACCGGATAGTTCATAATAGGAAAGCTTTATTTATAGCATTCTCTCCAGATAGAAAGGATATCATAACTTCAAAGGAATTACAATTACACCCAGCATAATAACAGGTGACAAATTGCTAGAAACCACGCAACTATTCTACTTCATCGCAGCTTCGGTAGCTCTTACACTCCTGCCTGGTCCTGATATTCTCTTCGTGCTCACCCAGAGCATATCTCAGGGAAAAACTGCAGGCATGGCAATAGCTACAGGTCTTTGCACCGGTCTGCTGTTCCACACAACTGCGGCAGCACTTGGAATATCTGCAATATTGTACAGTTCTGCTGTGGCGTTCTCTCTCCTTAAATATGCAGGAGCAATTTATCTTCTTTATCTTGCCTACAAGGCAATCCGTGAAGAAGGTAGTCTGACATCACTTGAATCTGTAAGAGAAAAGAACCTGTCACTACTTTATAGAAGAGGTATTTTCATGAATATCCTTAATCCCAAGGTATCCCTGTTCTTCCTTGCATTCCTGCCACAGTTCATAAATGCAGATTCTGGCAGCATTCCTCTGCAAATGATATTCCTGGGTGCAGTGTTCTTTGCACAGGCAATAGTGGTCTTTTTCATAGTATCATTCTTTGCCGGAATGATAGGAACCAAGATTATGGAAAAGCCGGGTTTGGGTAAAAAGATCAACTGGGCGAAGGCTGGTATTTATTCTGTGATTGGGATTGAGCTTGCATTAGCACATCAGTGAGTATAGTTCTAACAGAACAATTTCTATTTTCTCTCTGTTTTTATCTCTCACCGCTTCATAAATAGTTATATAATAACAGTCAAATCATTTCTATATTGGAAGCTGGTCAATGTTTGAACTAAGAATTGCTCTGAGGCACATAAGTGCACGAAAGCGACTCACATTCTTTGCGGTATTTGCGGTAGCTTTGGCCATAGCGGTTATTGTAGTTCTCATGTCAATGATGAGCGGGTTTACTGAGGAATTGATTGATTCCACAGTTGAGAACTCACCTCACATTGTGATCACTTCTTTAGATGACCAGGAAGATTATGTCCATTTTTACAATTATCATTCGCAGCAGATTGCTGCAATGGATGGTGTGGAAGCAGTTTCTCCTGTTTTTGTAGGGCAGGCAGCTATTAGTCACAAGGATAATGCTGAAGGTATCAATCTTAATGGAATTGATCCGGTTTCAGAAGATGAGGTGATGCACATCTCAGATGACATTGTATCAGGTGACCTTTTTTCTCTCAGCAGAAGCAACAACGGAATTATAATCGGTGACAAGCTTGCTGAGGATCTGGAAGTTGTCATGGACGATAAGGTTGATATTGTGATGCCCGGCTTTGGAACCAGGTCATTCAAGATTATGGGTATATTTGATACCGGAACATCCAGTGATGAAAGTATTGCATACGTCCGGTTTGATTCTGCTCTTGATTTCTTCCAGGAGAATGGAGTTGCAAGCAAGATTAACGTAAGGGTTACCGATCCATTCCAGGCAGATGTCATCGCAGCTTCAATAGGAGGTCAGGACACAGGACTTGATGCAGTAAGCTGGATAGAAGCCAACAGCGAGATACTTGGTCTAATCAACACTCAGGTTGTTATTGTCTGGCTCTACTATGGACTTATTTACATGATAGCAGGTTTTGGAATTGCAAACACACTTTTTACAGTTGTCATGGACAAGAAAAAAGAGATAGGAATGCTCATGGCAATGGGTGCGTCAAAGAGGAACATCACCGTAATATTCCTGCTGGAATCTCTGATGCTCGGCACAATGGGTGTACTTCTTGGATGTGTGCTTGGTTATTTTGCCTCAATTGGACTGGCATCATATCAGATAGATCTGCCGCAGGAAATGTATTTTGGGCTAACGACACTTCCACTGAAGACCGATCCTATGAATTATTTTTACGCAATTGTTTTTTCTTTCTTCATCAACATAGTTGCAGGTGTCTATCCTGCAAGAAAGGCTGCTGCGCTTGATCCTGTAGAAGCAATTGAAAGTGAATGAGTGTTGTTCAGAATAAATTATTATCTACTCTGGATATGTATTCTTTCTAATTTAAACACGGGAGTTTGTTCGCATATATACGAAAGGTTTATATTCTAATAAGTCGTTTGTAAGTTTGCGAACGGGTCTATTACTTAGTACCTCTCCAACCACTCCAATGTCACCATACCTGTGCATTCAACCCCCTTTGCCCGTTCGCATCCCCTATGTTTTTTTATGATACGAATTAATTAGCTATCATGAAAGTTGTTATCGAGACACCAAAATACAGTTTTTTCAAATACAATAAACAAGGTTCTTGTTTTGTCAAAGAGTTCCTGTCTCCGATACCAACGATATTCAATTATGGTTTTATCAAAGGGAGCCTTGCAGATGACGGAATGGAAAAAGATGTAGTTGTCATAGGTCCCCGTGTGCCACAGGGCACTGTTCTGGATATTGATGAGTTCCACGGTGTTGTAAAGTTCGTTGATGACTCTCTGGAAGACAATAAACAAATACTCTGTATGGGTGGTTTCTACTCAAAGCCCATCTTCTATTTTTATTTCCATCTTTATGCAACATTCAAGATCTTATACTACCTGATTCTAAAAAGAAAAATTTCAAATTGCAGGTTTAATGGTATAGAGTGGCACAGGCAAAATAATACCAGTTCTTTCTAAAAACAAAATCCTGAAATTCAATTCAATGAGTAGATATGGCTTCCACCGGGTCAAGATTTGCTGCTCTCTGTGCAGGGTAAAGTCCTGCCAGCAGGTTCAATAAAAAGACAATTGTTATTATTGTCAACACATCCCCTATTCTGACAACTACGGGAATTGTATCAATTCCATAAGCACCTTCAGGAAGCGGATAACTGCCAATTGAAAGTGCCAGTGCAACACCGGCCGCAGTTCCAAAAACAGCTCCGGCAAAGCCCAGTATTCCGCTCTCGATCAGAAAGATAGTTCTGATACTTGACTTGCTGGCGCCCATAGCCAGCAATATGCCGATCTCTTTCACTTTTCCCATGACGACCATATTTAGTGTACTTACTACTCCAAAGGATGCAATAAGAAGAATGAATCCCAGTGTAACATTGTTGGAAACGGTCTCAATGGCAATAGTTCTCAGAATCTCAGGGTTGTTGTCAGTCCAGCCTGCAGCATTGTAACCATAGTCTTCGATAAGCTGTGCTATCTCTCTGTCCCGGTTAAAATCTGCCAGTCTCAGGGATATTCCATTGATTACGTCTTCTGTATCATAGAAATCCTGTGCAGTCTTCAGTGAGGTATATGCCAGGCTGCTATCCAGTTCGGTTCCTGTGTCATAGATAGCGATAACTTTGAGTGAAACCGGATTTGCATTGGGAAACGAAACTTCTACATTGTCTCCGATATCAAGCTCCATGTCCTCTGCAAATTTGTCTCCTATAATGATGCTTTTATCAGAATAGGTCAATTCATCATAGTTACCTTTGATGATATCATCTTTTGTATGCGACACAGCATCTTCCCGGGATGCTATTATTCCTTTGATTGCAGCGTTTTTAGTATTGTCCTTGAATTTAAAAGAAGCCTCGCCTGTAAGATAAGGGGAGGATGCAACAACTCCATCTACGTTATTGATCTTGTCAACGATGTTCTTGTAGAGATGAACGTAATCTTCATCGTCCTGTGGGGAGACCACAACATGTGGCAGGTTTTCTATGGTCTTACTGTAAAGTTCCTGGGTGAATCCTGCCATGAATGACTGTGATACCATCAGGATCATGACTGCAATCCCTATAGCAGCAACCGATAGAATTGTCTGTCTTTTTCTTGCTTTTATATGCCGAAGTGCGATCAACAATTCATAACGCATTATTCACACCTTTCAGTGTTGTTTCTGCCTTGTAACTATTGCTGCAATCACAGTGAACACTATAGCAAAAACATATGTAAAACCGGGGGATTGTTCTGTTTCCTGATTATTGCCTGTACTTGTCTGGTTTACAGGTTGCTCATAATCTGACTCGATTATCTTTTCCTCTACATCCAGAATGTCACCATCATTGCCAATGACTTCAATGAGAAGCTCATACTCTCCGGTTTTAAGACGCTCATCCCATATTGTTTCCACTGTTTCATCATCTCCATTCAGGATCACTGGTGACTTTTCAACAACTGATATGAGTTCATTGCTGTCAGTTCCATCAACCTGTGATAAGGTAAATCTTACTGAACCTTTGAATGGAACCTGTGAGATACCGTCGATGGTGGCACTCGCTCCAATATCATCTTCGTAAGTATCACTGATAAAAACATCATCCTTAGCAGTGAAATCTTCTGTCAGTGCTATATAACTTACAGAAGGAGAGTACAACTTGACCTTAACTCTGGCGCTGTAATCTTTGTTATTCTCAAGCAAAATATTCCAGTCTTCGGTCACTTCCAGAGGCACTGTAGTTACAGAGACCTTCTTCTCGGAGCCGGAATATATCAAATCTGAATCATCCATAAGCATGTATTCAATATCTACAAGAACTGCCTCTACCGGAGTGATCATCACACTGAATCCCTGCGAGTTTGGTACAAGATCATCAACTGTGATCCTTGGAATTGTCTGCCTTCCGTTAACAAAATTATATGTTTTCTCTGATATTGTGCATCCATCTTTTGATATGGTGCTGGTCACCGTATATTTTCCATCGCTCTTGTCATCAGTATTCCATCTGAATGCTTTTGTAACATCAGAATCCGATGTTATACTGTCTATGGTAAAACTCCTGCTGTCAAGAACAGTACCCAAATGCTCCAGAACCACATAAAGCTCCAGATCATTGGCGCTTTCAGAACTGTGAAGTGTAATGTCGCAGGTTTCCAGATCAGAGTAAATATTTGTTACAGTTATGACATATTCATCTGATGGGCAATCAAGTGCAAAAGAAGATATTGCCATGGAAATTACCATTAAGGTGGCAATCAGGTACAAAAAGATAGATCTCATATCACGGCTCCTGTGTTAAAATAAGTTCTTTTTGATACTATTTATATCATCTGTCATTTATGGATTTATTCATATCTCAGTGCATCCAGCGGTTTCATTCTTGAAGCCTTCCATGCAGGATACATGCCTCCAACAAGGCTTGTGGCAATTCCGAAGAAAAAGCCTTCTGTAACGTAGAACATGCTTGAAAGTGTGAACAGGTATGATGTGTTCTTCACCAGCAGTTCCATTACAAGATAGCTGCCACTAATTGTGATTACCGCACCTGCGGTACTGGCGACAACTCCAAGGAACAGTGCTTCAAGCAGGAACATCTTAAGAATGTCCTTCCTCGAAGCTCCCACAGCTTTCATGATACCTATCTCTTTTGTACGTTCCATTGTGGACATCAGCATCACATTCAGTATGCTCACGCCTGCAACAAGCAGTGATATGGAGCCAATTCCCATGAGGAAAAGTGATATTGAACTGAAAACATCGTCAAGGCTATCAGTGATCATATTCGTGGCGAATACCGTGACAAGTTCATCCTTTTTGTTGATGCGTTCCTCTATCTCATCAGATACAGCATCTATCTCATCAATATCCCTTACTATGATTATTGCCTGATCATAACCTTCATCTTCGTCCGGGTAAAGCTTTTCATACATTTCAGAGGATGTGAAAACACCAGTATCAGTGCTGATATCAAAACCCATTCCTCTTTCTTTCAGGATTCCCACTACTCTTAGTTTTGTATCATCTATCTCTATCTTCTGTCCCAGGGTGAGTTCCATGTTGTCGGCAACGCTGTATCCTACAACACAATCTGTTGATCCGGGTTTGAAAAAGCGACCATCCTCAAGTTCCACAAGTTTCTCCAGATCCTCTTTTTCAATATCATAGACTGAAACGTACATCTGGTATTCAGTTCCGCCATCTCTGTATTCTATTGCTTCACCACTAGCAGAAACTGGTATTATACTCTCTACATTGCTCACTTTTCTAATCTGGTCTATCTGTCTGTCTGTGATGTAATCCTCACCTGGTGCAGGTGAGACTATGAGTTTGTCCCCTATATCTGCAAAAGATTCAGTTACAGAAAGCTTCAGACTGTTACCAAGTATTCCCATTGAGGATATTGCAATAACTCCAATGATTATTCCAATAGCTGCAAGTACAGTACGTACGGACTGGCGCTTCAGATTTCTTTTTGCCAGTTCAGCGTACATATTGTTACTTAGCATTGCAGAGAGTCTTTTTGTAACCTTCATCCTATTATCTCTCCGTCCTGTATTCTGATGGTAGTATGTGCGTACTCTTCCACTTTCGGGTCATGTGTGACAACAATGACAGTTGTACCGGCAGCATTCAGCTCCCTGAGCAATTCCATGATATTGTGCCCGGTTTTCGTATCGAGGTTACCGGTAGGTTCATCGGCCAGCAATATTGGAGGATTGTTTGCCAGTGCTCTTGCAATTGCAACCCTCTGCTGCTGTCCGCCTGACATCTCATTTGGTTTATGGTCAGCATATTCAAGTGGAAGGTCTGCCTTTTTGAGCATTGCAAGAGCTTTTTTTCTTCTCTTTGCAGAAGACTCACCGTTGAATATCATGGGAATCTCCACATTTTCAAGTGCTGTAAGTGTAGGAATGAGGTTGAATTGCTGGAAAATAAATCCTATGTTATTTCTGCGGATTGCAGTGAGGCCATCGTCATCAAGTTTTGAAAGGTCTACATTGTTGACCTTCACCTTACCTGATGTGGGCAGATCAAGGCATCCTATCATGTTCAAAAGTGTACTCTTCCCGGAACCGGAAGATCCCATAATGGTTACAAAATCGCCTTTTTTTATTGCGAAACTGACACCATTCAGTGCATATATCTTGTTTTCGCCAAGAGTGTATATGCGTTTCACATTCTGTAATTGTACTATGGGATGTGTCTTAGATAATCTTTTTTTTACAGCTTTTCCGTATTTTGCAGATGTTGCTGTTTTTTTCTTCTTTATGGAACCAGGTGAAGATTTTGATTGCTGCATGTGAGCACCGCTCATCCTATAAATTCATCCTCTTCTTCGTCTTCATCCACATATTCCAGATATTCAGCTTCATACTCATCTTCATCTTCCGTTTCTTCCTTTTCATCTTCCTTTCGTTTTTTCCAGGAATAACCTATTATCGCCGCAATTGCAATTACGACCAGGAAGGCACCTATCCAGAGACCAATTGATCCGCCTTCATCATCGCTGCTGGTATATGATACTCCAGAGGATGAATCCAGAGATATCTCCTGGGAAATCGCAGTGTATGCGTTGTCCGGGTCTCTGAACTCAATGAGAATTGGTATTGAGGTCATGTTTTCTGATGTAACACGTGCGCTTAGTTCAAAACTGCTGAAATCATCTGCTTCCAGTGTACCGATGAAATAATTTGCATAAGGTTGTAAGGGTTCAATACCTTCAATGTTTTCAATAGATACTATCACGTTCTTTGCATCTGTTATGCCAAAATTGTTCAGGTCACCTGAAAATGTGTATTTGTTCCCTGAGCTTTCGATCTCAATTCCGGTGAAAACAAGAGGGGATTGTTTTATGATCCTTACTTCTTTGGATGCAGTGTCGGAATTGTGCAGGTTATCCCCGTTAAAGTATGATGCAGTGAATGAGACATCAGTGTAGCCTTCCTCACTGGACATCGTATTGAAAGTAAAGGTTGCTGTGGATTTATTTCCCTCCGGGATACTTCCGACGAAATAGTCAGATGGGCTGAATGTCATACCTTCGGCATGTGGTGTTACTATAACACTGGTGACGTCGTTTGGTCTTCTGTTCACCACTTCCACGCTGATAGTGGATACTTCATTCATCAGGGTTGACGGGAAATTGGACATTATCACCTTTACATTCCTGTCATCCACTTTTACGGGAATACGGTAGTTAAGGTCATACATGTTGCTGCCACCAACAATTACCAGATCAACAAAGTGTACTCCAGTTGTGGCATTTTCCATGACTTTTACGTTGAATGTGAGTTTCAGTGTGTCTCCGGGACCGAGAAGTCCGACATCAGTATAGCTCTTGTCCAGTATCTCCAGATTACCGTTTCCATTAAGGCTGGCACTGGCAATGTATGAATTCATATCCAGTGTTTCATCGTCCTCTTCAACATATATCTCCCCGGTTGCCATGTTGGACAGGCTGACAGTTATTGTCCCCATATCTCCGGGCATGAATACTTCCGGTTCGATATTGTAATCAAGAGTAAGTGTGGGCCTGATCTCAGTCGTTGCGGCTACTGGAAAAGAGAAAAAGGCCAGAAGTATCATGGCCAGAGCAATTAATTTGATCATGGTTTTGCCTTATCTGAGTATGAACACTGTTACTATAGTATAAAGTAAGGACAATCCGATTGGAACACCAACGGTTATTATTGCATTTTTTAGGGTCAGGTTGCGTGCATGTTTTACTCCGAATAGCCATATATTCGCACTCCAGAGTGTGAAGATAATTCCAAGTGCACTCGCAATCTTCATTGTAGGATCTGATAAGATAATATCCTGTATTGCCTGAGGATCAATTGATGTAAAATCGATATTTGAAAATACTTTACTTGTATAATATGCGGATATCATTGAACTTATAATACTTGGTATAAAACCATAGGATACAAATTCCATCAGTCTTTTGAAATCACCTTCACCGCTGAATAATATTGAAATTACGTAGAAAACAACTGTATATAGTAACCACGAAAATACAACTCCTATAATCGAAACGATTATCAGGACAATGATTATGATTATTTTCCCGGCACCTTCAAGAAAGTCCAGGCTCATTACGGATTGAAGCGTGCTCATCATTGTGTTATAGGTAGCAATAGCCCCGACTATTGCCATCAATATCATAATAATAAGTGGATTTTTCCACTCGATTTCTTCATTTATCCTTTTTTTGAAAAACCCGTTCGGGTCAGTTAATACCTGCAACATTATTTTCACATCCAGTCTATATCTACACATCCAATTGTAAATAATCAACTCTGACGATATTTCGTCAATAGTTCATAGGATTATGATTATTTATAGTTTTTTATTTTTATCAAAACTTATTTTTCAGTATTAATCTCTATATTTCTTAATTGAATTGCAGTTCTCTATATTTTCCTGCAAAAAACCTTTTTATAGCTTAAACCCAGAGTTAATTTGCAATTACCGGATATTCTTTTCCGGCAGAAAATCAATTTCCTTCTGAAATGTGCTTGTGGGAATCAAATATGGATGATAAAAATAGCACTGATATGAAAATTGGGGTCTCGGTTCCTGTTATAGAGCTTGTGAACCTTTGCAAAAGTTATCATGTTGGGGATATGGATGTCCCCATCCTTAAAAGTATAGACCTTAAAGTCATGCCAGGAGAATTCGTTGCTATCATGGGGCCATCAGGCTCCGGTAAAAGCACACTTATGAATATGATCGGCTGTCTTGACAGGCCTAATTGCGGGCAAATTGTTTTGATGGGAAGGGATGTCGATACACTTTCTGATCCTGAACTTGCAAAGTTAAGAGGGCTTGAGATAGGATTTGTTTTTCAGAACTTCAATCTTGTTCCACGACTTACCACACTTCAGAATATTGAGCTTCCGACTTATGCCAATAAAAAACCAGGAGTAGATTCTCGTAAAAAAGCAGAGGAACTTGTGGAAATGGTTGGTCTGAAGGAACGCATGAACTACAAGCCTTCAGAGATGTCAGGAGGTCAGCAGCAGAGGGTTGCCATTGCAAGAGCTCTGATAAATGATCCTTCACTTATACTTGCTGACGAACCCACGGGCAATCTGGATTCGGTAACAGGGGATGAAATAATGAAGATATTTTCAGATCTCCATAAAAAGGGAAGGACAATAGTTATGATCACACACGATCCTGATCTAACGGAATATGCAGACAGGATTGTTTATCTAAAAGACGGAGTTATTGACAATAATTAAAGAATGAGGAGATCACTATGTTAGTGTCGGGGAATCATAAAAAAAGACTAAAAGCTGCTTCATCGTTCGTATTGCGACTATCGTTGTTAATGGCATTGTTTTTATCTTTGTCATTCATTGCATCTGCTGCAGAAGGTGCTGATCTTGAAGTAAGTATACTCAGGTATGAACCTGTTCCTGCGGAAATTGGGGAGTATGTTAGTGTCTGGGTCAAAGTCGAGAATCTGGGTTACGCAAAAGCCGATGACCTTTCCATACAAATGGTCCCTGATTATCCATTCTCTGTAGACAGTAGTGAGAATGCTCTTGTTAATATTGGCATACTAACTCCGGATAATGCTGCTGTTCATGAATACAGGCTTTACACGGATTCAGCTGCAAAACAGGGCACTGGAACATTTGAAGTATGGTATCAGGAAGAATCTGATAATACCTGGTTCAAGAAAGAATTCGAGTTGAGAGTTGGTTCCGAATCCTTTGATAGTAAAGGTACAATACAGCTTGTAGGTGAACCCGTAAAAGAGCCGGAAGTATTCATTCCGGGAGATGAAGGTACAATTTCATTCACACTCCAGAACAGTGCTACAGATTATACTGTTACAATTGATGATGAGCAGTATGATACAAATGCCCGGATACAGTCTGCTTCCCTGGAAGGAACTGAGGGCATCAAGATAACAACAGGAACTTATTATGGAAATGGTGTGATTGGTCCGGGAGAATCTGTTGACCTTACTTACAATTTAGAGGTTGCAGATGACATTCCGGATGGTACATATTACCTGGATTTCTCTATAGTCGGAAGTTCACATTCCTATAACAGTAACTGGAGAATTCCTGTGAAAGTGGATTCGTCTTCTGTAAGGGTCATACCTTCAAAGCCATTGTCTCTTGAGAATGGTGAAGGAACACTGGAATTCGATGTTGCCAATATTCACCCCAACGAGCTATCCTCTGTTAGTGTAATACTTGAAGCAGAAGATATTGAATTCTCTCCTTCTGAATATTTTATTGGTTCTATGGATTCCGATGAGCTCTTCACAATTGAGATTGATGCAAAAGCAGTTTCTGATGACATCACTTTTCCTGTAGATCTTATAATCACTGCAGATTACAGGAACGGTCTGAATGAACATGTGGAAGAGATAGGAAAGCGTCAGCTTCAGCATCATGTTGTGGAAAATAGTAATGGTTCAGGCATCTATGTGGCAGTTATTCTGATTCTGGTTGTCGGAGCCGGAGCTTATTATTTCTACAGGAAAAAGAAGCAGGAATCTGAGTAAGATAAGCAGTCAGGGATGAACATTTCATGTTAAGTCCGGCTCAGGCTATACGGATCTCACTGGGAAGTATTGGCAGTGCAAAGCTCAGGTCTGCCCTTACAACTCTTGGAATCATCATTGGTGTAGCTGCAGTTATCGCCAATGTATCTCTGGGTGCAAGTTTCAACCAGTATTTCAATGATGAGATCGGAGCTGTTGGGTCGAATTTCATAGTTGTTTACAGTCAGAATATAGACGTTTTCTTTGACAATGAACTGGAAGTTATAAAGAATACTCCGGGTGTTGATGGTGTTTCCCCGATCAATCAGCAGATGGCGCAGGTCACCTACATGTCGACTTCCCGGCAGATCGACATTCAGGGTGTGACGCAGGATTATGATGAAGTTGCAAACTTCGAGCTGGACTCAGGGACTTTTCTTACTGATAAGGACCGGTACGTTGCTGTAATTGGTGCAGAGGTCGCCTATGAAAAATTTGATAAGAAAATATCGATTAAAAATCCAATAGACATAACATTCAGACGTGAAGATGGCGGTGTTGTTACCGAGACTTTCATCGTAAAGGGAGTGATTACCGATCCTGAAACTACTTTTGCCCAGACAGGGGTCGAACCTGAAATTCGTGTCTTTATTTCCATCGACACAATGAATGAGATTCTCGGAAGGGATGACTATGGGGGCTTTTTCATAAAGGCCCAGAGTCTTGAAGTTGTCCGCGAGACCTCAGATGAGATAGATAAAAGACTTGCACGCAGTCTGGGAGTTCCAAGCAGGGATCTTGAGAACGATGATGCGAAACCCTACATCCTGTTTGACCAGATAGAGATACTGGAGGATACAAATCAGCTCTCTACAGCTTTGTCCTCTTTGCTGACATCTGTTGCTCTGATATCTCTTATAGTCGGTTCTATTGGTATAATGAACATAATGCTAGTAACAGTTGCTGAAAGGACTCCTGAAATAGGTCTTCTCAAATCACTTGGTTATAATGAGCGTGACATCCTGTTACTTTTCATAATCGAATCAATGATCGTTGGTCTGATCGGTGGGATAATAGGGACAGTTGCAGGTATAGGGGCTGCCTCAATAGCGAATGATCTCCTTGATGTACCTGATGTTTTTCCTGTAAGTTTGATCTTCCTGGGATTTTTTGTATCATTAATGGTGGGACTTGTGGCAGGTGTTTATCCTGCAAGAAAAGCTGCACGCATGAATCCTGTTGAAGCTTTAAGGAAGGAGTAAAATGATAGATCTGAGATATGCTTTTATTCTGGCATTTGGGAGCATACGCAGTGCAAAACTACGCTCCACCTTAACAGCTCTGGGTATCATCATAGGTGTTGCTGCTGTTGTTGCAAACGTATCTATTGGTGCCAGTTTCAACCAGTATTTCACCGACGAACTCGGTTCTCTTGGATCAAATTTCATAATAATCTACAGCCAGGATGTCAATATTTTCTATGATACTGAGCTTGAACTTATCAGAAATACTCCGGGAATAGAAGGTGCTTCAGCATT
The DNA here is from genome assembly GCF_017873415.1 of Methanolobus bombayensis. Taxonomy (GTDB): domain Archaea; phylum Halobacteriota; class Methanosarcinia; order Methanosarcinales; family Methanosarcinaceae; genus Methanolobus; species Methanolobus bombayensis. The sequence continues at coordinate 95,097 of NZ_JAGGKD010000007.1, forward strand.
TAATCAGCAGACTGCACCTGTTACTTATCTTTCAGCTACCCGACAGATAGATGTTCAGGGTGTGTCGGAAGATGCCCAGTATATTTCTAATCTGGGTGTTGCGGAAGGAAGTTTTCTAACAGACAAGGACAAGTACGTAGCTGTTCTCGGTAAAGAGATTGCAACGGAAAAGTTTGACAAGAATATCTCCGTGAAGAATTATATTGACATTACTATCAAACGTGATGATGGTACAAGTGTGACCCGAAAATTCCGTGTAAAAGGAATTCTTGCAAGTGAGGATAATACTTTTGTTACTGGTGGACCTGATCGTGATGTTACAATATATGTGCCAATTGCAACACTAAATGAGATGCTCAACGTTACTGACTATGGCGGCTTTTCAGCAAAGACTGGTTCTGCAGAATCAGTACAGGAAGTTTCGGATGAAGTTGATAAGAGACTTGCAAGGGCACTTGGGGTTCCGACAAGAGACCTTGATAATGATGATGCAAAACCTTACCGGATATTTAATCAGGCAGAAATAATTGAACAACTTGATACCGTTACAAATGCATTTACCATACTTATCACAATGATAGCTCTTGTAGCTCTTATTGTAGGTTCCATAGGAATTATGAATATCATGCTTGTCACGGTGACTGAAAGAACAAGTGAGATAGGTCTTTTGAAATCAATGGGCTATACCAAACCGGATATTATTGTTCTTTTCATTATGGAATCCATTATTGTCGGTGTTATCGGTGGCATACTGGGAACTGTCCTTGGTCTGGTTGGTTCCTACATTGTAGAAACATATCTGGGTGTAACTCCGGTATTTCCATTCTATCTTATCTTCCTGGGTTTCTTCATATCGGTATTTGTAGGGCTTATAGCGGGAGTGTATCCAGCTAACAAAGCTGCGAATCTCAATCCGGTGGAAGCTCTCCGCCATGAATGAACCGCATCTAATTTTTTGATGTATTTTTCTTTATTTATTCTGTTTAGTTGTAACTAAATGTTCTATATAATCAAACCTGACTATTTATGGAAAGGTTTAAGTATTTTCTTCACATTGTCTGATTTGTCGATAAATAGTCGAGTTGGAACTTACAAAGGTGAATAAATATGGCTGGTTGTAATGTGCAAAGCCCTGAACTTAACAATGTGATAGATATTCAGGGTCTGAAGAAGAGTTATTTCCTGGGGAATCTGGAAGTTCCCATACTTCACGGTATAGACTTGTGTATCAAAAAAGGAGAATTTGTGGCCATCATGGGTCCGTCCGGTTCCGGGAAAAGCACACTTATGAATATGATCGGCTGTCTTGACAGGCCCACAGGCGGCAAGGTAATGCTTATGGGCAGGGACACAAATGCTATCACAGACAATGAGCTTGCAGAGCTCAGAGGATTTGAGATAGGCTTTGTTTTCCAGAATTTCAGCCTCATACCACGACTCAGTGCTTATGAGAACGTACTGCTTCCAACTTATTCCAACACAAAGGATGGAATGGACACGTCAGGTCGGGCACGAGACCTTCTTAAATTAGTAGGTCTCGATGACCGTACAGGGCACAAGCCTGCGGAATTATCAGGTGGACAAAGACAGAGAGTTGCAATAGCCAGGTCTCTGATAAACGATCCTTCATTGATTCTTGCAGACGAGCCAACAGGAAATCTTGATTCCAAAACAAGTGTTGAGATCATGGACATTTTCTCTGATCTCCATAAGAAAGGGCGCACTATAGTGATGATCACGCACGATCCTGAAATGGAGCAGTATGTTGACAGAGTTGTCCATATAAGGGACGGTAATATCGGCAACAATTGAGGGTGGTTTTACATGAATGTCATAGATTTCTCAAATATTGAAAAGCTGATGAAAAGATCATTTTATCTTTTACTTTGTATAGCTTTATTAAGTACTTCTTCCATTATGCCGGTCTCCGCAGATTCGGCACCTAATATGAAGATCGATATAATCGACTATGAGCCATTCCCGGCTCAGATAGGTGAATATGTGGACGTCAGAGTAAAGATCGAGAATACAGGTTTTGGACGTGCAGATGCAGTTTCCATTAAGATGGACCCCGAATTCCCATTCTCGCTGGATTCCCAGAACAATGCTGTGGAATTCATAGGAATATTATCTCCCGATGATGCGGCGGTACACGAATACCGCTTATATGTGGACGAGAGCGCAAAGGTAGGCACAGGCACGGTTGATGTCTATTACCAGGTCTATGAGGGTGGATCATGGTATAAGTCCTCCTTTGACTTAAACGTCGGTTCCAGCACATTTGACAGCAAAGGAACCATAGAACTAACCGATATCTCCTGTGACCCTGTGGTATTTATGCCGGGAGATATCGGAACAGTCACTTTCACTCTAACTAATACGGCAACAGAAAATTCTGTAACCATAGATGGTACGGACTATGATACAAATGCACGTGTTCAGTCTGCAATGCTTCAGGGAGACAATGACATTGAGGTTACAAGTGACAGTTATACTGGTTCAGGTGTGATCGGCTCCGGAGACTCAATCACATTAAGCTACAACGTTGAAATAGCAGACGATGTTACAGATGGTACTCATTATCTGGAACTCTCAATGGTAGGAAATTCCCACTCATATAACAACAACTGGAGAATTCCTGTAAAAGTTGATTCATCTTCTGTAAAGGTCATTCCTTCAAAGCCAATGGAACTTACAAACGGTGAAGGAACTCTTGAGTTCGATGTTGCCAACATGCACCCAAACTCACTTAGTTCTGTAAGTGTAAAGCTGAGTGCTGATGGAGTTGATTTCTCTCCGGAGGAATATTTTGTAGGATCAATGGATTCAGATGAGCTTTTCACCATCGAGGTGGACGCAAGAACAGCCCTCAAAGAAGAAGTTGTTCCTGTAACTATCACAGTAGAATACAGAAATGGAATAAATGAGCACAGTACCGATGTAGCTGTCCGTGAAATAGAACTTAATACTGAAGAGGAAGGTAACAGTACACATGCAGCAGTTGCAGTTATTGTGGCTCTGTTAATGCTTGGTGTTCCTGCGGTAGTGTTCATGAAGCGCAGAAAGCAGAATACTAACTAAAGTTTCCAGGTGAACAGGTGAGATCATGCTGAGTCTGAAACACTCATTCAGAATGGCTGTAGGAAGCATCAGCAGCTCAAAACTGAGGTCTGCTCTGACAACACTTGGAATTGTCATAGGTGTGGCTGCAGTTATTGCGAACGTGTCACTGGGAGCAAGTTTTAACCAGTATTTCACAGAAGAGATTGGCTCTGTAGGTAACAATTTCATAATTATACAAGGCAAGACCTCAAATCTCTTTCATGATTCTGAAATGGAGGTTATTAAAAATACTCCTGGTATTGTTGGAGTTTCCCCACTGAGTCAGGAGGTTGCTGAGGTTACATATCTCTCAACTGCAAGACAGATTACAGTGCAGGGTGTTTCCGAGGATTATGAGCAGGTTGGCAATATCCAGATGGAAAGTGGCACTTTCATTAATGACAAGGACAAGTACGTGGCTGTAATTGGCCATGATGTCGCATATGATAAGTTCGACCGCAAGATATCTGATAAGAACACCATTGAGCTTAGTTTTACAAGACCAGATGGTACGGTTGTAACTCAGAAGTTCAAAGTAAAAGGTATAGTTGACAGCCCTGAGACAACATTCGTGCAGAGTGGTATTGAGCCTGATGACAGAATCTTCATTCCAATAGAGGCAATGAATGAGATCATGGATCAGGACTACTATTGGGGCTACTTTGCAGCAGCTACAAGTCTTGAATCAATTGATGACATTACCGATGAGCTTGACAAAAGACTTGCAAGAGACCTTGGAGTTTCTTCCAGGGACCTCGATAATGAAGACGCTAAACCGTATGCTCTTACGAATCAGGGAGAGATACTGGAGCAGGTTAACCAGTTATCTGATGCATTAGGTTCACTGCTGACCTCAGTTGCACTGATATCACTTATAGTTGGTTCCATAGGTATCATGAATATCATGCTTGTCACAGTAACTGAAAGGACAGGTGAGATCGGTATAATGAAATCCCTCGGTTTCAAGAATCATGAGGTTCTGTTACTGTTCATGGTGGAGTCAATTGTTGTGGGACTATTTGGTGGTGTGCTGGGTATTATGCTTGGTGTGGTAGGTGCATATGCTGCGGATACCGCAATGGGATTGCCTTATGTATTCCCTGTTGATATGATCTTCACGGGAATGTTTGTGTCAGTAATAGTTGGATTACTTGCAGGAATTTATCCTGCAAATAAGGCGGCAAGAATGAATCCTGTGGATGCCCTGCGTCATGAATAATAATTAATGAAAACGGGAATTAAAGGAAAATAAAAGGGGATATTGAGATGTTCGATATTTTTGGAATTGCATTTCCATTCTTTATGTTTATTATTTTCTTCGGATTTGGGATAATCGGGACTTTGTTCTGGTTGTGGATGCTCATTGACTGCGCCACAAAAGAACCATCAGAAGGAAATGATAAACTGATCTGGATCATAATTATAGTTTTCACACACTTGCTTGGTGCTCTGGTCTATTTCTTTGTAAGGAGACCAAAACGCATTCATGAGTATGGAATCTAATTCCATGGACAGGTAATTCTAAAAGATGACAGTATTCAGGAATCATTAAATATTAACGAATTTGAGTGAACGAACAATTACTTTAACGGAAATATATGAGGAAAACGAAAATGACAGAAGTAGATACGGCTATTCGTGAATTCTTGATGGTTGCATTTAAGAAGCAGACCTATCTGAATATCCTGTATCTCCTTTTCTCCTTCCCACTGGGTACCGCTTATTTCATATTCCTGATAACAGGTTTATCTTTTGGTTTCGGCCTTTTGCTTATGTGGGTGGGAATTCCCGTTCTTTTGCTGATCTTCCTGGCATGGTGGGAGATCGCAGCATTTGAAAGGCAGATGGCTATCTGGTTATTGGGAGTTGAGATATCATCTATGTCGAACCAGTCATCCTGTGCTTCAGATAGTAGCATACTTCAAAGATTTGTGCAGAGGGTGAAGAGTCCGGTGACATGGAAGTCTCTTATATTCCTTCTGATAAAGTTCCCTTTGGGAATCTTCTCACTGGTTCTCATGACGGTACTACTATGCCTGACACTTGTAATGTTGTTCACTCCTGTACTCTATGTATTGGGTGCAAGTGAAGTAAGTTCAGTTCTAGAAGCATTTGTTGTTTCGATAGCAGGTATATTTGTGGGATTTTTGTCATTGCATATACTGAATGTACTGGCAGGTCTATCTGGAGATTTTGCAAAAAGGATGTTAAGCAATCCTGAAAATAGATGGAATAGAGATTAAAGTGAAATAAAACAAATCTTGTTAGAAAAAGTTAGTCCATTTTATTCAGATGATTATAGAAGTCCAGTATAAGCTTTGTTTTTTCATTCTCAAGATTGAGTCTGAATGTTCTTATTTGTTTACCAAGGGGTTTTTCAATAACAATATCACTTTTGATTAGTGGAGTTATAACCCTTGCAACACTGGAATGTGACAGACCAGTTTCGTCTGCAATGCCGGAAAGATAGGTTGATTCATTCTTATGTGCGATCAGGTTCTTGAGAACTGTCATCTGAGCCGTTTTTCCAAATATCTCTTCCAGCGCATCCATTGATATCCTAATTAAATAATCTGTTATGGCTTATAAGATTTTCTTTTATTGGATAGGTTGTTTACAAAAACAGAAACCCTTTCATATTTAGAAAGGTTTTAATAATATCATCCAGCTATAATTTATGAGCTCATTTCAGGTAGAATTATCATGCAGGCAGAAAACATTGGCGGAAAGATTCTTTCACTCATGGAAGCGAATCCCGGAATAACTGTAAAGGAGATTGCAGATCAATTATTAATACCTGAGGATCAGGTTGAAAGTACGCTGGCAAGCATGTCGGATACAAGGCAAAAAGTCCTTATTGTTGACGATGAGATGGATGCCCTGATGTCCCTGAAAGTTGCTCTGGAAGCTGAAGGTTACAATGTTGCTGAAGCAAAAGATGGTCACGAAGCTATAGATAAAGTAAACTCTGAAATACCTGATGTAATTCTTCTTGATCTGATGATACCCGGAATAGATGGGTTCGAGGTTTGCAGGCAGTTAAAATCCGATAGTATGTACAGTCATATTCCTATCATTATGCTTACGGCTCGTGGTGAGATCGACGACAAGGTGGAAGGTATTGAACTTGGTGCTGATGATTACGTTACCAAGCCGTTTAACCTGAAAGAATTGAAGGCACGTGTAAAGATGGTCCTGCGAAGGCAGGAAGTCTGAATATTTTTTAGTGATCCATGTGGAACCGTAAAAGCAAATGGAACCTCATACTTTTTGCTGCAGTAGTTTTGCTTCTTATAAGTTCCATTTTTTTTCTCTGGATGAAGACCAACATAGAGGTCAGATCTGTTGTTGAGGAACAATATCAAAATCAACAGTTGTTACTTACAAGGCACATTGCGGGCAATATTGAACAAACCCTTAATGAAAGAGTATCTCTTCTTGAAGTTATCGCCAAAAAAGATACAGGTGTTCCTGACGATAATTTTGAATCAGATCTTAAGAGTGTCTACGAGATCGCCGGTTTGTTCTATGTGGTGGAATATGTTGCGGAAAACGGGACAATAGTTTCAGGTTATCCGGAAGATAATGTTCCTATAGGGTTCAATCTTTATGATAATAAGCAATCTCGTGCGTTTGAGTATGTAAAAAACAATGGTGAAGTTTACATTACAGATCCTCTGAGACTCATGGAGGGTAACTATGGTTCCTTCATATGGGTTCCTGTTTATGAGGGCAATGATTTCAGGGGGGCTTTTATTGCTATTATTAAAGAGTCTGACCTGAAAGACAGGTATGTTATTGTATCCAACTCATCAAGCTATGCATATCTTATAGATGAGCGTGGCAGGATTCTTTATGAAGGAAACCAGAAATATATGAGAGGTGCTCTTTATGTTGATCTCTTTGGCTCGAACGCTTCCGGTTTACAGGAAGTCATTGCTGACCAGATTAATGGTACGGAAGGTAATGGAAAATACTTCCTGCTTGCTGAAAATGGAACTACCTATGAGGAGAGACTTGTTTCCTATTCTCCGATCGAATGGTATAATCAGAAATGGTCACTTGCACTAACTAGTCCTTCTTCCGAAGTCGACCGCTTGATCGTTTCAGTTTACCTGAAGCTTTTCATTGTTGCAGTAGTTTCAGCTTTGTTCATTGTTTTTGTGAGTTCTTTTGTGGTAATTATTCTATTTAACTGGAGTAAGAGTCTTGAACAAGAAGTTGATGAGAAAACGCAGGAACTTAAAATGTCCAACGAATCCCTGAGGGCTGCAAACAAAAAACTCAAGGAACTGGACCGTCTGAAAACAGAATTCCTTTCGGTTGTTTCCCATGAACTAAAAACTCCTTTGACTGCCATGAGAACTTCCAGTGAGTTCCTGCGGGAGAGTGATGAATGTGACATTTCTATTAGAAGAAAAATGCTTGATATTATTATCAGGAACATAGATCGACAGTCAAGAATGGTTGATGATCTTCTGGATATCTCAAGAATTGAATCCAGGCGAATGAAATTCCATAAAGAATCAGTGGATATCGGAAAAGCTGTTAGTTGTTCACTTGAAATGCTATCTTCGAATCTCAATAATAAAAATATGGATATACAGGTGGAGCTTCCTGAAAATTTGCCTCGCGTGTGTACTGATAAGGATAAACTTGTTCAGGTCTTTGTTAATCTTCTGAACAATGCTGTGAAGTTCAGTAAAGAAAACGGCAGCATAAGGATATCTGCACAGGAAGAAGATGATTTTGTCAGTATAAGTGTGAGTGATGATGGAATCGGTATGATTCAGGAAGAATTGGAGAAAATATTTGATAAATTCTACCAGATAGACAGCACATCCACTCGTAAGGTAGGAGGAAGCGGACTTGGTCTTTCCATAGTAAAAGGCATCATAGAAGGCCAGGGTGGAAGTATATCTGCCAATAGTGAACAAGGAAGGGGAAGCACTTTTGTTTTTACTTTGAATAAAGTTATTTACAATGAGGTGAGTGAATGATAGTAACTACAACAAATGGAATTGATGGAAAAGAACTTGAGATTATATCGGTGGTCTTTGGAAATACTGTAAGGGCCAAGCATATCGGGAGTGATATCGCAGCAGGGCTGAAGAATATTGTAGGTGGGGAGCTTAGAGGTTATTCTGATATGCTTACTCAGGCTAGAAAAGAAGCTTATGATCGCATGGTAGAAAATGCAGAACATTTAAATGCTGATGCTATTGTGAATGTAAGGTTCACAACATCACAGACTATGGCTGGTGCAGCGGAACTTTTAGCATATGGGACTGCTGTAAGGATAAAAAATACTCAATGAAGTATTTCTTATCTCAGTTCTCTTCATCGGATATTGGAATTATAAAACTGAATTTACTTCCTTTATCAATCTCTGTTTCAACTTGTACCTTTCCACCATGCATTTGAACAAATTCTTTTACAATGCTAAGGCCTAGCCCGGCTCCTTCAAATTTGCGATTAAGGGAAGAATCTATCTGTGAGAAAGGATGGAATAATTGATCTATATTTTCTTTTTCAATTCCAATTCCATCGTCTTCCACGGAAACATTCAGCAACTTTCCTTCTTTCATAATATTTACATTTATATTTCCACATTCGGGTGTGAACTTGATTGCATTGTTTATAAGATTATATAACACTGTCTTGATTTTATTCTTGTCAGCTTTTATTGTTTTGACCTCATCATCCAGATTGAACTGCAGATTGATCTGTTTTTTCTTTGCCATTGGCATTGTGGAATGTTTTATATCTTTTATTATTACAGGAACGGAAAACTCTTTTAATTTTAATTCTATATTGCCTTCTTCAACAGCTGACATTTCTATCATTGAATTGAGCAGAAGTAGTAATCTGTTCCCACTCCTTTTGATTACTTCAAGGTACTGTTTTTGTTCTCTGGTTGTTGCACCTACATAGTCTTCGTGCAAAAGATCCGAATATCCTATTATGAGATTTAATGGAGTTCTTAGTTCATGGCTGATGTTTGAAAGGAACTGACTTTTTGTACGATTTGCGTTTTCAGATATAAGTTTAGCAAAAACAAGTGCTTGCTCTGCTTTTTTTCTTTCTGTAATATCATTGCCTGATGCCAGCACACCTGTTATATTACCATCTTCATCTTTGATGCATCTGTTATGCCATGCAAATATGCGTTCTCCATTTTTTGTTTGTATGGTTGCTTCAAAATAAGGCTTGAATGGCTTTTTCCCCAGAATGAAATTATTATAGTCTTTTTTCCATGCTTCTTTCAGTTCATCTGAGTATGCAAGATCAAACCAGTTGCTTGATATGAGTTGACATTCTTTGCATCCGAATACTTCGCATCCTTTTTTATTGATGAGTTTGATATTACCTGCCGTGTCAATTACAAGTATAATAACCCCTACAATGTCAAGATAGTTCTGTGCTCTGTCCCTTTCTTCTTTAAGCCTTACTTCAACCTTTTTGAGTCTTGCAATATCAACCATCAATCCGTTGATTCCCTTGAACTCTCCATCTTTTATTATTGGTCTGGATGTGGTGTGGACATAACTGATATTTCCATCTTTTTTTACTATTCTGAACATGTAGGGCTTATGTTCGCCTGCAACTGTTCTGTCTATGTCTTCCAGCAGTCCGCAGATATCATCAGGATGAACGTGTTTTGTAAAATGTGTTCCAAGGACTTCTTCAATGGTATAACCTGTTATGTTTTCAATGGCGGGGTTGATGTAAGTGAAAACCCCTTCTTCATCCACAGAAAAAAGGACGTCATTGAGATTGTTGAGTCTTTCAGTGTAGAAGTCTTCCGTACTCTTAAGTTTAGATTCTGCAGTTTCCAGTTTGGAAGTAAGGTTGGTAACCGTTTCATTGAGTTTTTCTATTATAATCTGTTTATCTTGCTCGCCGGGTTTTTCTTCTTTTATTTTATCTTTCGCTATCATCCTCTTGGAAACCGCCATGAGTTGTATATACGATATTTGCAGGATACCATTACTAGTGTATAGTCTGAATCAGAACATTGGCAATAAGTATCTCTGAAAGTACTGTTATAGCTTCCAGTATCAATCCCTGCACAGAGAATGTTTATATTTAATATTGATTTGTTACCCTGCAATCCCAGCTAAAAGTTACATGCCTTTTAAGTTCTGAATTATTTCCCAGATATTGAGTATTCCTCTATGGATTACATCCTAATATTCTATTTCAGTTGCCTGTATATAAATATTTATGTAGCAATGCTGCATTTTATGAGGAAGATAGTAGGGAAACAAAAAATATTGATATTTTTAGATTCCCAAAAGTTGCTTTTTCTTGAAGTTGAATTCATCGTCTGTTATAATTCCCTGTTTTTTAAGGGATGAAAATTTTTTGATCTGCTCAATCACATCATGGCTGCATGTAGCTTTGCATTCCATGTCATGACTTATTTCAACGATATATGATTTTGTTTTTTTAACAAAGTCCTCTGCATTTTCATTTAATGGAATCAATGTAACCTTAAGACTGGTGACGCTGGTCTGGATCTGTATGTTTGATCCAAGTATTCCCTTTTCATAATTAATGCTGCTGATCTCTTCAAGAGGGTATTTTTTGGACCTGTAGCGTCCATTTTCTCTTTTATACTGGAATATGACTCTTTCAGGAGTGAGTACAAGCACGCCACTAAGTTTTTCAGTTTTCTCCCAAAACAATGTTCCGTTGATCACACCTGATACGGCATCTATTATGTTTTCATCTTTCCCAAGAATTTTTTCAATATTTTTCATCCTTCCCTTTGTACATTTGCTTATCATATTATCTCCCACACAAGAGTAAATGATTAATTTGTGATTCTAATTAATTGAGTTAATTATTGAGAATTTATGCTATTTTGTCTCAGGAAATAAGTATGTAATAATAAATATAAAAAAGTACTTTAATATTTTTTTAGCTTTGTTACCTGTCTTGATTGTAATTGAGAACACTTTTTGATGTCAGTTGTGAAAGCAGTTTTTAAGAAAAGGTATGACAATGAAAATGTTGACGCCGAGGTTGGGATTCGAACCCAAGCACTCCCTTCGGAGAAACCGGTCTCGAGCCGGTCGCGTTTGGACTCCGGGGCTGTTCAGCCGGGCGGATTAGTCCGCTCTGCCACCTCGGCACAGTGGATTTGAAGGTCTTAATCTCTTAAAAATGTATCGAGGATATCTAAAAATCAAAAAGAGAGCTCTGGTTCTTTTTTGGAGATGCTCGATTCTGGGTCTCAACCTCTTCCGGGATCTCAATATGTCCATACTGTCCTCCTCCACCAGGATGAACTATAAGTTTTTCCTCTCTGAAAGCAATTATTGCGTTCGATATACGCCTGTCAAGGAAATCCATGTCCTCAACTTTTGCATTTAAAAGAACATTAAGTTCATTTCCATAGCGTTCCATCAGGTCATTCCATGCAGTCTGAACACCTTTTGTGTTGATGCTGGCATGGCCCAATGCTGTCATGACTATTTCGGAAAGAGGCATTATATGTATGTAAGGAGGTCTGTGTTCCGGGTGTTCTGGTGTATCAAAATTTGCCAATTCATTAACTCTGTCCTTTACACCTTTTTTAATGAGGCCACCACAATTTCTGCATTTCCATTTTAGTTCGTGGCATTGTTCCAGATCGTAATGTGTATAGCACTTAATACAGGCAGATTCGTTGTATTTGCCTTCCTGTGGATAGAATCCTGCATTATATGTTACTCCGTATCCCTCTTTTCTAAGAATAGCTTTCTTAAGTCCTTCAAAGGAGATTTCAGGGACATTGACCTGGTTGAATTCTCGTGCTAGCTTGTTGGACCAGGGCGAATGTGCATCTGAGTTTGAGAGGAAGGTAAGTCTGTGTAACTCTTCTATCCTATCAGCATAGTTACTATCAGCACTTAGTCCGAGTTCAAGAAATGAAATATAGTCTGCCATGTCTCCATAACAGCTTTTTAATGAATCATGATATGCGTAAATTGCTGTCCAGGGTGTGAATGCATGACATGGTCCTATAAGTGCTTCAACATCCTTTGCGATTTCAGCTATCTCACAACCATCCAGTCTTACAGTTGGACGACCATCTGCTGCAAGATTGCAATATTTACTGATTCTCTCTGCAAGTTCTTCTGCCTTGGATAGCGAGGGTAACAATAAAAGATGGTGAACGCGGTTATTATCTTCTATTTCAGTCGTGATTATAAAATTAGTTTTCCCAATGGCTATTATCTCGTCATCAACAGACGCTTTCTTTATTTCCTTTAGCCATTGCGGATGGGTACAATCACCTGTTGCAACCAGACCTACACCTTTTTTCGCTGCTTCTTCTGCCATTACTGGCAGTTCCATTTTATTCGAACAAGCCATCGAATATTTGGAATGCAGGTGAAGATCGGCATTGATAAGCATTTTAATTAGCCAATATATCTCAGGTCATCATCTTTCACGGTGCTAAGGTCAGACATGCCTTTTTGTTGCTGTTCAACTTCCTTGAGCCTTGCAACAATCTTTTCCATTTCCTTGGCACGTTCCTCAAGAGGACCGACATCGATATTGAGTTCAAATATCTTACATATGACTTTTAGGAGCGACTGTGCACTCTTTGGATCAACAAGATAACCAGAAGTAAGTCCCATCAGACAGGCTGCATCCAGATCTTTGAATTTGCTCAGTCCAAGCAAAAGACCCGATGCTCCGACAATTCCTCCTCCGGGCTCATTCTCTTTGAAATTAACTCCATATTCCTTGAGCTCCTCAACAAGCTCCTTGTTGTTGACAGCTCCCAGCACTTCATCAGAATAAGTAAGTTGTCCTGTTGGGAATCCTCCAAGAGTGTATATCCTCTTGACACCGAATTCCAGTGCCAGTTCAAGGTAAAGTGTACAGAGCTTGTAATGGCCTTCAGTTGATGAGCTCTGATGGTCTCCTATTAATGCAAGTATATCATGTTTTTCAGTGTGGCAGACAAATATCTCATTGTTAACAAGCTGGATCTCACTGTTCTCATCAACAAGAACCTGAGGTGGAAAATGATGGGAATAGATTTCCAGAAGCTTTTCTGCTTCAAGCTCTTCAACCAGATGCTCAGCAACAAGTTTTCCTACATGTCCAACTCCCGGCAAACCTACTATAAGCACCGGATCGTTAAGCTGCACATCCTCTTTTACGCGTATTACTTCTATTTCCTTCAAAGGTATCCCTCTTTCCTTGCTATTCTACGATATTTGCCATAAGGATCCAGTGGCGAAAATCTTGCAGGTTGTGGCCTGACTGTGTTAGATCCACATTTCAGGCAGACTTTTTCCAGAGTATATCTGCCACAATTCTTGCACTTGAAGATTTTCTGTCCCAAAAGGTCTCACGCCTAAACAGTGTCGTTATGCCTGTGGAATTCACCTTTTCCACCAAGATTCTCAATTGCATCAATGGCTGCTTCTGCAGACTTCTTAAGCACAGCTTCCGCCTTTTTGTAGTCAGGAGCTATAACCTTTATGCGGTATCTTGGAGCACCGGTATAACTGATGTCAACTTTAACTCCTTCTTCATCAACCTTATTTCCTGCTTCTAGAGCCATTTTTATGATCTCTATTCCATCTGAAAGATAGCAATTGAGGTCTATGTATCCGGCAATATCTACAAATGGGAGTTTGATGTTATTCTGAGCAACGCTTACAATGCTTTTGACAATCTTTTTCTTCATCTTTATATCATTGAAAGCATCCTCTGCATTCATGGCTGCTTCTTCGAATGCAGAATAAAGACTACCAAAATTATCCAGCAACTTGATCTTGATCTTATCCATCTCTTCTTTGCTGGTTCCGGTCTCCTCTGATACGAACTGAAGCCACTTGTATGCTTTCTGTTCGTTCTTCCAGTCCTGTATCTTTGCACGTTTCTGGTGCTCATTGACATCTTTTAGGGATAGGTCGATGTGACGGCGTGAGGAGTCTACATTCAGAACTTTGCAGACTACCTTCTGACCTTCACGCACATGGTCTCTTACGTATTTGACCCATCCGGCCTTGATCTCCGATATGTGGATAAAACCTTCTTTACCACCGAATTCTTCAAGGGTTGTGTATGCACCGAAATCAGTTACATTCTTCACGGTACAGACTACAAAATCCCCGCTTTCAGGCCAGTTGTTCTCATCCATTATAAATCACTTTGATCTACTCGAGTACTTCGAGTATGTGTGTTGTGATTGTTGATTTACCGCCGGTAGGTTCTGCAAGTGTTCTTCCGCATACCAGACATGTTACCTTGCGGCTAGCACTGCCAAATATTACCTGCTCGTTCTCACAATCATTGCATTTTACACGTAAGAATCTGCTTTTTGGTTTGTTTATCATTATACTCACTCCGCAAAGTCGAACTTCTTAGCTCTGAAGCATGGTCTCTGATGTGCCTTGTTACATTCTGAGCACCTGTACCTGAGCCATATTCTCTTTGTTGGCTTGTCTCCACCAGGAACCTTTGAGAACTTTCCACTGTTTCCAATTCCCATCTGGCGTTTCTTCTGTCTCTCGATACGTGTAAGTGTTGATGCCTTACCCTTCTTTACTCTCTCAACGACATGCTCTGTGTGTTTTTTGCATGAAGGGCAGTGTGTTCTGAATCTCTTTGGAATCTTCAATATCTTCACCTTGATAAGTTATTAACTTTATAGAATCATTTGTGCCACGTTACGTTTTATCAGTCCCTTTGCATTCAGGGCAGGCAAAACGATAACATCTTCGGCATGTAATGTGTAATTGCGATTATCCATAGCCTTGAAAGTAGGCAGGTCCTCCAGTATTCGCACAACAACGAATTCTTTATTTATATTACTTTTGCCTATTTCATCTTTGCTGCTGTCTTCAGATGGCATGTCTGTGTCCATATTTTCAGGACTTTCATCGTGGTCAGCACCTGTGATCTCTTCTTTAGCTTCAACTTTCTTTTCTTCAGATGCTTCCTTTTTATCCTTGCTTCCTGCTGCCTGTGGATCAAGTATGGGCACAAGAAGTTCACTACGTGCTGAATTTATGGCGGAAAGAACTGCGTCGTAGACCTTTTTTTCTTCAGGCAGGAGCTTACTCATATCCTGTGAAGGTGGCATGCTGGAAAATGCGTTATTTGTAGCATAACTTATTATTTTACGTATACGACGTATAAATATGACTTCTATATCAGTAATGGCACTTTGTAATTCATTGTCAAGCATTTTTGACTCGACTGACCGTGGGTTGTCTATCTTGAAAATCTCTTCTTCCAGCTCTTTGAGATATTTCTCGACATCTTTGTAAAACTCAGGGTGCAGTGATTTGAGTGTAGAACTACCTTCGTCTCTCAGAACGTTCTTTAGCTCATTACCGTCCATATTCTGCAACACCTCTGCACATAAGGTATATTGCGGCATACTCAGGAACTTCCTGTACACCTTCCTCAACCATGAGGTCCTTACCTTTCATCTGCACTGCAAAAGGTTTAATCACTTTTATTTTTACCGACTTATCGCTAAATACTACTGCATCATTCAGCGGTTCGAATGTTTCAAGCTCATCAATTGAAAGAGCTGTAACCTTCATACCGGATTTGCCGTGAAGGGAGCCTGGAAGCCTTATGAGGCGCTTGATGTCTGCGGTGACAGGTTCATCAACGCATGCAGCCATCTGTTCAACGCCCTGGTTGACAATATTCATGAGAATATCTTTCTTAATGCCGCCAAGTGCGTCCATTTTTCCCATTTTCAAAGCAGTAATCTTTGACTCGTCCTGGAATACATTTATTATTTTTTGAGCCTTGACCTTGCCAATACCGTCAAATCCGCTTAATATCTTCACAGCATCTTCATTCTTTGCAATTGATGTGAGATATGTAATTAGATGACGATTGATACGTCCACCCCATCCTCCATCCTTTTCCGAGGGGAAAACTGCCATCTTGGCAGATTCTGCACCTGCATCACCGGATACATCCTTCTTGGAAAATATCCTTTCTAGATTCAGTCCTTTGGAGCTGACATAATCCACTATCTCTCTTCTCTCAGCACTTCCAAGTGAAAGAACAGATTCCTCACTAATATGGAAATGATAACCTCTGCCCCCGGAGAATACTGCATGAACCTGTTCTTCCCTGAATCCGAAATCCTCCATAAGGAATTCAAGAAGCTTCAAGGTTTCCTTTTTTCCTTTTTCAAGCATATCCGCATAGGAATTGATACCTCCGGGCAGGTGGTCTGAATCAATATCAAAAATAAGGTCAGCTTTAAGCCAGTTCTTCTCCTTCATTTTAGGAGCGCCTGGATACTCGTAGTATGCAACAGAATAATATGCATGTGCAGGTCCGATTCCTCTCAGGTAATCATGAAGTTCTCCCTCTGAACCAAAAGCACGATGTCTTTTCATGAAAGTATCCTGACCACTGGTAAACTCAATGAATCCCCATTCTCTTGAGGTGAATTCCGGTGGTAACTTAATATCTGCAGTAGCATAGTAGTTCTGGAAAGCAGATACCACAAACTGTTTAGTTCTCTCATTCATCTGATGCCTGTAGCTCCTTTTCGGAAATCCTGTTCTGATATTTAATCTGTCTTATGCGTCATAAACCTTATAGTCACCGTCTACATTATAGTCCCCGCATGAAGAAGGAAATGACGAGTGCTGATGTAGCTGCCCTTGCCCTTGAGCTAAGCTCAGGCGATACATCTATTATAGATGCTAAGATAGCTAAAATTTACCAGCCGGCAGATGATGAGATAAGGATAAATCTGTACATTTATGACAAAGGCAGAGACAACCTTGTTATTGAAGCCGGAAAGCGTGCTCATATGAGCAGACACATTCGTCCAAGTCCTAAAATTCCGCAATCATTCCCCATGATGCTCAGGAAACATATCATGGCAGGACGCATCACTTTTGTCAAACAATATGATTTTGACAGGATACTTGAGATTGGTGTTGTGCGTGGCGGAGTAGAAACTGTTCTTGTTGTGGAATTATTCTCTCCGGGTAATATCGTCCTTCTTGATTCTGAGAGAAAGATAATCCTTCCGATGAAACCGGTGACATTCAAAGGAAGAAGAATACGGAGTGGAGAAGTTTACCAGTATCCCGGTGCTCAGATAAGTCCGGTTGATGCCACAGTCAGCGACCTGGAAGCTATATTTTCTGGCTCTGATGCTGATGTTGTAAGGACCATCGCTACGAGATTCAATCTTGGTGGAGTTCTTGCTGAGGAGGTATGTGCCAGATCCGGTGTGGATAAGTCACAGCCAGCAAAGGAAACAGATTCTGATGACACACTGGCTATTATTGATGCTTTGAAAGAGGTATTTGCCCCATTGTTATCAGGCAACCTGAAACCCTGTGTTGTGAAAAAAGAGATCAATGATGAGATGAAGGCATTCGATGCTCTCCCCTTTGAGCTTTCTATTTACAAAGATTATGAAAAAGAATCATTGCCATCATTTAATGCAGTACTTGACGAGTTCTTTGGAAAAGCTGTGACCGAGTCTGTCCAGCAGCAGGTAACTGCGGTCAAGAAAGAGAAGGTGGATGTATTTGCACGCCGTCTCCAGAAACAGGAAGAAGCAATTAAAAAGTTTACCAAGGATGCGGATAAGCAGACTCGTATAGCAGAAGTGATCTATGCGAATTATGTTGAGATCGAAGAGATAGTCAATGTTCTGAAGCAGGCACGTGACAGTGGCTATTCATGGAGTGAGATAAAGTCAATTGTTAAAAAGGCAAAAGATACTGTTCCCGCTGCAAAATGGATCGAGAATATCAATTCCGCAGAAGGGACTATTGTTCTGAACCTTGATGGCACCAGGGCTAATATAGATATAAAACTCACGATTCCCCAGAATGCACAGATATATTACGATAAGGCGAAAAAACTCGCTAAAAAGAAAGATGGTGCCCTGAAAGCTATAGAAGACACTAAACTTGCCATGCAGAAAAAAGAGAAAAAAATATCCAGCAGACGTAAGGTCAATACTAAAAAGTACTGGTATGAGCGTTTCAGGTGGTTCACATCTTCAGATGGTTTCCTGGTTGTTGCAGGCAGAGATGCCGACAGCAATGAAGAGATCGTCAAAAAATACATGGAAAAACGGGATATAGTGTTCCATACACAGGATCCGGGAGCACCTATTACACTTATTAAAACACTGGGTAAAGATATCCCTGAACAGACCCTGCATGAAACTGCACAATTTGTTGTCTCTTATTCAAGTGTGTGGAAATCCGGCCAGTTCAGCGGTGATTGTTACTGGATCAAACCTGAGCAGGTATCCAAAACACCGGAAACCGGAGAGTATCTTAAGAAAGGTTCTTTTGTGATCCGCGGAGAAAGGAATTATTTCAGGGATGTGCAGGTTAATGCTGCTATTGGTCTTGAACTTGAAGGAAATACAAGAGTTATTGGCGGTCCTGGTTCTGCTGTCCGCAAACATGGTCAGCATGTGGTTGAAGTTGTTCCGGGTAAATACAACCAGAATGATATTGCCAAAAAGATATACAAACTGTATGTTGAAAAACTGAAAGAACCAAATTTCGTAAAGCAAATAGCTTCTCCTGATAAAATAGCAATGATGCTTCCACCGGGAGAATCTGACATAAAGGTGTAAAAATGCGGGTCGTAAAGAGAAATCTGAAAGGCAGAGACGGTGAGATAAAGATTGTTCCTGAGACACTGGATGATCTCTGGCACCTTAAGTATATTATAGAGAAAGGGGACCTCATATTTGCTCTTACTAAAAGAAAAGCAGATTCTTCTTCTGATAAACTGAGGCCTGAGAAGGTTGAGAAAAAAACAGTAAGGCTCGGTATACGCGTGGAGGAGCTTGAGTTCCATAAGTTTTCAAACAGACTCAGGATCCACGGCCAGATTGAACAGGGAATGGATTCAGGTCATTATCATACATTTAATGTTGAAGAGGGAGTTGACCTTTCAATAATCAAAACATGGAAAAAAGATCAGATCGAGCGTATCAATGAGGCTGAAGCTTCTTCCAAACGTCCGAAGGTTGTAATTCTTGCTATTGAAGAGGGAGATGCAGATATTGGCCTTGTACGGCATTATGGTATTGAGCAGTATTCCCACATTAGCCAGTCTTCGGGAAAGAAGGGTGAAACTAGTCTCAGGGAAGTCTTTTTCCAGGAAATTATTGATCAGTTACTACATGCTGCTTCAGAGTCTGAAGCTATTGTTGTTGCCGGACCTGGCTTTGCAAAGGATGACTTCATGAAGTATCTGAAGTCAAAAGAACCTGAATTTTCATCCCGTGTTGTTACAGAGGACACTGCATCCATTGGAATGTCGGGTTTCCAGGAAGTTCTCAGACGTGGTGCTGTGGACAGGATTATGGAAGAGTCCCGCATTGCGCGCGAATCAAGCTTAATGGATGAACTTCTAAAAGAGATTGCTCTGGATGGCAAGGTTGCGTATGGTCTGGAAGAAGTAAAACTTGCTCTGGACTATGGTGCTATTGATATTCTTCTGGTTGCTGATGAAATGTTAAGGGTAGAGCGTGAAAAAGGAAATATTGATTCATTTTTGCAATCAGTAGAGCACACCCAGGGGAAAATCGTCGTTTTCAGCACAATGTTTGAACCAGGTCAGAAATTACTTGCACTTGGCGGTATTGCTGCATTGTTGCGTTTCAAGATCTAGCTAATTTTGCTTTGTGCTCTTGTTTTTGCAGTAAAAACCACTCATATTGGTTATAGGTGTATTTAATATTTTCGGAAAGGATGTGTAAGTATTGTGCATAACACACAAAGAGTAAACATGCAGCTATTATATATTATGTGATTTATATTTAAATGGAGTTTTTTAGGTTCTTTTAAGTTTTTTTAACCAAAAAAAACCTAAATATTTTTTTATATTATTTTTCAGCCTTTTATTTTGCTTTATTTAGCAAAATATCATCTAATATTTAATATTCTATTTAGTCATAATCAAAAATGATATATACTTCTACTTTAAAGTCTTTATCTGGAGGTGAAATAGGTAACACTTGATGGAGGTAGCAAGCAGTTACGTATTACAAGAATAGATGGAAATAAATTTCTGATGTTTTATTTTAGAATCAGTATAGACAATTATAAAAATTTGAATATTTGACAATTATCTAATTTATCTTAGGGAAGTGATAAACTATGGAAGGAGAAATAGTAATTAAAGACATGTCTGCAGCAAGTCCGGCAGCAGTAGGATTTTTCGGACTTGGTTTTGCAGCTACATTCGCAGGACTTTTAAACGCTGGTATATTCTCAGACGCACTTATGGTTATTGCCATGGCAATAACACTTGGTGGAATTGCAGAAATAATTGCAGGTCTGCAACTCTGCAAGAAAGGCGACACATTCGGTGCAACCGCATTTACCATATTCGGTCTCTGGTGGATAGCATTCTCATACATCAATCTTGCTCCAGCAGGACTTTTCAATGCACCAATGGAAGCAGCAAGTGCAACATCAATGGCATTCTTCACCCTCTTCTGGGGTCTTATTGCAACTGCACTTACAATTGCTACACTGAAGATTGGCGTGAAGGCCATAACACTTGTCTTCATAGTGCTTGACCTCACATTCTTCAGTCTCGCACTTGTGTTCTTCGGAATGTTCCCACTGATGGTCTCAGGAATCATAACTCTGATCACAGGTCTTATAGCACTTTACATTGGTATTGCACTGGTCTATGATTCTGTTGGAATCAAGGTGCCACTCTAAATATAAAGTGAAAGCAGCAAAAAGTAACATTCAGATGGTCGGCAAATTTTGCCGATCAATAATTTTCTTTTTTCGTATTTAATATCCTGATTCTCGGCTTTTATGGATATTATTGTTACTAATAAAATTAATTTTTGTGGACAGGCTGAATTATAAAAATCCTTAGGAATATTAATGTATACGTTCAGCTCTTTCAGTAGACTCTATATACATGAGCTCTTTTCCGTCCATATAGATGTGAATGACCCCACCTGACTGTGAAACTGTTATTGCTATGGAAACCGTGTCCCTTGTAATTGCAGCAGCGGATACATGGCGTCCGCCAAGTCCTTTCTCAACTTCGATATCTCTGGCATCCACATCCAGATATCTTCCGGCGGCTTCAACCATACCTTCTTCAGACACAACAAATACGCCGTCAAGCTGGGCAAACTCTTTCACGGATTCCCAGTTCTTTTTGTCTTTAAGATCACGATCAGAGTCTTCATGTCCTGCATAAGGATTCAGGATCATCTGGTGTGAGCGCATCATAACTTCTTCCACATCACCAACAATGAACGCAGTACCAATTTGTTTTCCCTCTCGTCCTGCATTGGCAATATCAAAAGATATTTTGAGTATGGCACGTAGTATGTCAGCAGATACTCTCTCTTCGCATTTCTTCATCTTTTTTACAATTTCATTGTCTTCAAGATTATGAACAATGATTGCATATGAATTTTTGCTCTCGACTATTCCAACAACAGTTCCTCCGTCAATCTCTTTCATTATAAACTCAAGTGCAGAAACACTTTCCACACGTTCGATCTTTCTGGAAGCCTGTTGTCCTATCTTGTCAAGTATCTCTTTTGTTTTTTCTTCTTTTGTTTTATTACTTGACACAAGATGGTCGATTATATTCTTCTGTTTACTGCTGGCAAAATATACAGGTATTGCAGTATCCGGCTTTTCAAAATTAGCTTCTCCTGATATGATTATAGCAGTGGATCCCAGCTCTTCAGCAAGTTTTACAGCCGCATTTACAACTACCTGTGTACTGTCCAAATTATCCCCTCTGTTTTTATATCAAAAACAAAACTACTGAAACATGATGTATTATATAACATCTTTTTATAAATAAAACTTGTTCAGCAGCGATATTAATTTATGCCCTTAGTATAAAATGATGATTGGTGATTTGTGTGGTGAGAGCTTTTGTTGCGGTAGACCTCCCTGTGGAGTTGCATGAAAAGATTACCGAAATTCAGTTGAAGTTCAATGATTTCAAATTCAAGTTTGTCAGTCCTGATCTTGTACACATTACCATGAAATTCCTTGGTGAAGTGCCGGAAAGCAGTATTCCTGATATTTCAAAGGCCCTTGATAATGTAAAATGCGAACCTTTCCAGTCACATGTTAAGGGACTTGGTGTATTTCCAAAACCAAAGTTTGCCAAGGTTATATGGCTTGGATGTGATGGAAATTTTGAATTACTTTATGAGCAGATTGATAATGCACTTTCGTCTTTTGAATTTGAGAAAACACTTCACAAGTTCAGTGCTCATGCCACTCTGGCAAGGGTAAAATATCTCCCTAAAAAGAAGAAGACAGACTTTCTGGATTTGCTCGATGAATTGAAGGATATGGAAATAGGTTACATGGATGTGAACTCCATTAAATTAAAAAAGAGTACATTGACCCCAAAAGGTCCTATCTATGAAACTCTTCATGAGGTCATCCTGAAGTAAAGTGCTCTAATTTCTTTTTAACTCAAAAGCGAGAAGTCCCCTTCCTCGGCACGTAGCGACAGGTAGGGGATGAAAGCGTCATAAACCAATCAAAAAACAGTATCAAATACTAACAATTAAATAATCTTAAATCATAATATAAATCAGGTATTTTTTATGCAATTGACATTACCAATCAAAATACAGTCTACTCCTGAACAAGAATCTGTTCTATGGGAACTATCGGAGAAATGTAGGCTTATTTATAATTTTGGTTTGAAAGAACGTCAGGATGCATATCGAAATAAGACTAAAATTGGTTATATTCAACAGCAAAATAAATTACCTGAAATTAAGCAAAGGTTTCCTGATTATAGTATAGTATATTCCAAAGTACTACAAGGATGTTTGAAATGTCTTGACAACGATTATAAGTCTTTTTTCAACTTGAGAAAGAACAAAGATATTAACGCAAGACCTCCTGGATTCAAAGGTAAAAAGTATTTTACTACAATGATTTACAATCAATCTGGATTTAGTATAACTGATTCCAATGATAATGTTCTTGTAAGTAAATCAATGGATACTCGAATTCATAGAGTGCAACAAGAAGTTGAGTATTCAGAACAAGACAAAATCTACATTGATCTCTCACACAAACATCCTTCTGGAATATCTCTAAAATTTGAACTTCCAGCTATTCTGCTTGAAAAACAAATATTTAGTAAAGCTACTGATATTGATCAGGTAAATATCTATCAGAAAGACAAGGATTTTTACATCTCAATTACTTATGAAGTACCTGCAGTAAAACATTATGATAATGATAGTTATCTTGCGATTGATATTGGTAGTTCAAAACAAACAATGGTTAATTCTGATGGCAAATTCAAGGAATTGAAGAATAGAAGACCAGACAAGTATTGGAAACCTAAGATCCAATCAATTCAATCTCGAAGAGATCATTGCAAGAACAAAAGCAGAAAATGGAAACAACTGAATAAGAATTTAGTCAGAATGACAAGGAAATCATCTAATCAGTTGAAAGATAACCAGCATAAAATTACTCGAAATATAGTTGATAATACGAATGCCAATACCATCGTTATTGGTAAACTTGATGTTAAGCAAATGGCTTCAAAGAAGCCTAAAGCAAATAAAAAAGATAGGAGTACCAATCGTGGTACTCATAATTCAGGACATATAGGACGATTTGCTCAATTCTTAACCTACAAAGCTGAAAGCTTGGGCAAGAGAGTAATAAGAATTGATGAATCTTATACCTCGAAAAAATGTTGTATTTGTGGAGCTATCAAGAATATGCCACTTGGTTACAGAACATATGAATGTGATTATTGTGGTAATATTCTTGACAGAGATATGAATAGTAGCGTGAACATTCTCTTAAGGTATTTCAAACATAATGCTTTGTGGACAAGCTATCAATCAATGATTGATAATCTACGACAAACAGGTTTGTTGATCGGAATCATTCCCAACAGAATGATTACGAAATGAGACTTACACTCGTAGGAAGCTCCTTCCTTGACAGCCGAAGGCTGGCAGGGAGGAGGAGTTCACTTATTTTCGTAGGATTTGAATCCTGATGATCTTATTATCTGCCTGTCATTAGTTATTATCAGACATTCCACACCTTCTATTTCTTCGACCATTGCAATCCCTTCATCTCCTCCAAGGATAAAAACAGCAGTTGCAAGAGCATCTGCGTCCATGGCAGTTTCTGCAATTACAGTACTACTGATCATGTTCTGTGACGAGTATCCGGTTCTGGGGTCTGCTATATGTGAGACCTTTGCTTCATCACTGAAATATCTTTCATAATTACCACTAGTTGCTACTGCAACATCCTGGATACTCATGACGGTTACTGCGTCACCGCTTTTATCAGGATTCTGCAATCCGACTCTCCACTCACTTCCATCTGGTTTTGTGCCGATGTATCTTCCGTCTCCACCAGCATTTACAAATCCTGAAGTTATTCCGTCATTAATTAATGACTCGATGGCAACATCAACTGCGTATCCTTTTGCTACTCCTCCGAGGGTTATTTTCATTCCATCATTCATGGAGATATTATCTCCTTCTACCATTATTGCTGAGTAATTAACTAATTTCAGAGTTTCGTTGATCTCGTCAGCTGTAGGGTCCTGGTACGTACCTCCGGGTGCATATTTGCTAGCCCAAAGGTCCAGTATTGGCTGGATGGATATGTCAAAAGCTCCATTGCTTTTTTGTGAGTAATATCTCGAGCGGGTGACAACTTCAACAAGTTCAGGGCTTGCGTCGATGATTTTTCCCTCATTGTTGAGAATACTTATTTTACTATTATTATCGTAATTATTCATCAATCTGTCAACATAGTTCATTTTTTCAAATGAATGTTCAATTACTTCTGAAGCGTATGTTTCATTTGTATTTACCACCGTGACAGTCACAGTTGTGTCCATCAGGCTTCTGGTTTGGGAGTAGATTTCCTGCCTTTGCATGGTGCTGGAATCTATGTTGTCCGCATAATCTATCATTAATAATACTGTGAAAATCGCTATCAGTACAATGGCAACAGTTTTATACCTCATGTTGTATGAAAAGATATAACTAAATATTAAACCTATGTACCGCGGAAAAGAAGGAAAGTCATTTCCTTCAGTTATAATTATTATTCATCCAAAGGAAGTAATAGAATGAGCAATCCCAGCACAGGATCAGGTACTGGAACAAGTTCAAGCAAGGATAAGTACCTTGTTGTCGCTCTTCATCAATTAATGGAAGAATACGGCTGGAGAGGTATAGAGAAGCACTTTGGTTTTGTGAAGCACCATATCATTTATGTAAAACCGGGATCTCCTCTTGATAAAATTGAGCTTAAAGCCAATGTACTTGGCAATCACATGGATGTAGACTTTTTAGGAGTAACTCCTCAAAAAGGTCTTCTTGATAAGGTTTTTGACTTTAATGTCAGAGTAGTGCGAAAGTCATTCGAGATCAGCAAATACGTTTCTAATGACATGAAAATAACAAATGAACAGGATTTGAGAAACAACATAGTGGTTGTTATCAAACAGCTTGAAGAAGTCGCAGAGGACTGATACGAGGCAAATTATGGCAAAATTGAATGTTATTCTTATAGGTATCCTCGTTGTGATGTTCGCTGCAGCCAGTGTGTATGCATATATCGGAGCCACTGGGAATGAAGCTATGTCTGTTCATTATATGACCGAGCAGAAATGGTCAGACAGTTCATGCAGTGCTTGTCACGCAGGAGTTTACGAGGAAGTGTCAGAATCATACCATGTTCAGCAGGACCTTAAAAAATGGACCTCTATCATGGACTTTGGTGTTGATGTTGACAGCATTGATGCTGACACAATGTCTGTAACATACGGACAGGTTCATCCTGGTGGTGGCTACATGTCAGATTATGGCGTGGATATTGATTGTATGATCTGTCACAACCAGGTAGGATATGACTTTGAGGCACGTGCTGAAAGCATAGCTTCAGGTGATTTCGAGAATGCAAACGAGGCAGCAATTGAGGAATCCAGAGAAGAAGTACAGAGTGAAGCACTTTATGTTGCAAGCTACATGCTTGATGTCTTGGCCCCCCTTCCTCTTGTAACTGAAATTCACGACGAGGTAAACGGTGCTCCAGGTAAGGCACTTTGTGGTGATAATTGCCACTCAGGTGAAATAGCAACAACTGCTGTTACATGGACCCTTGAAGATTCAGCATCCTATGATGTTCACGATTCAGTTGACTGTCAGGAATGCCATGAAACAGAAGAACATCAGATAGGCAGTCGTGAATACCTGTTTTCTTCGGAATCTGCTCACATGGAATCTGAAGTGGGCGTAAAAGAATGTGATTCATCCGGGTGTCATGAAGGCATATCACATGGTGGTATGGTTGACGCTCACCTTGAATTCATAAGCTGTGAATCATGCCATATTCCAGCTCTCCCAGGCACTGATGTCACAGGAACTCCTGTCATCAAGGAATTCACCTGGGCAAACGGTATCCGCGAAGATGTTGTGTATGAATCTGAGTTCACTCCTACACTTTCATGGGCAAATGGTGTGTATTATGATCAGCTTCCAACAGCACAGGAAAGGGAAAATGATTCAGTGCTCAAGCCATTCAATATAATCACAGGTACATGGTGGGATGCAGGTATCGATGAAGAAGTACTTGCTGATCCGAACAACAGCTCTGCAATCGGTGATCCAATTCATCCATCTTATGTACTGGATGCAGATGCAGACAATGATGGTACTGTAACTGAAGATGAGGTCCGCTCATACGATGATGACATGGACGGGAATCCGGATTATCCGAATGCAATTCTCAGAACCGTTAAGATGTATTATCAGGTAAGCCACAACATTGCCGGCTCTGACGTAGGTCTTGCAGATCCTCTTGAATGTGCTGACTGTCATGGAGTATCTGCTTCGGACACACTCCAGAACGTTCACTTCGGAGAAAGGGTCCAGAACTGCTCTGATTGCCATACGGTTATACCTACAATTAACTGGAAATTGGTCGGTTATTCAACAGATCCGGCAGAAACAGACCCACCAACTGACTTTGCTTCCAAGACAATAAAAGTGACAGACGAAAATGCAAAGCCCACTGAGGTTGAACGGGAGCCTGCATTCTGAGGAGTTGATCATGTGGAAATCAAAAAATTAGATACATTACCGGAAAAGATTATTATTCCACTCAGGCAGCACCGAGGTGCTGTCTGTGAACCTCTTGTGAAGAAAGGTGACAGAGTTCTTGTCGGACAGAAAATTGGTGAGAGTGACGAATATTACTCATCTTCGGTTCATTCTAGTGTCTGTGGTGAGGTCCTTGCCATAGAGGAGGCAGCTCATCCGGATGGTAACAAGGTTATGAGCGTTGTCATCCAGCCAGAAGAAAGCAATGAATCAGTTGAATTCCCAAAATGCGGAGATATAACTTCTGATCAGCTTGCTGATTTTATAAAGGAATCCGGAATAGTAGAACATTACGGAATGCCAACACACACTGTTCTGAGACCCAAGGGTAAGAAGATAGATACTGTACTTATCAATGCAACTTCATCTGAATGGATTGGTGGGACATTCAAGACTCCTGCGGATTATGCGTCCCAGATGATTGATGCATTGAAAATGCTCATAAAGGCAGCTGGTGCTAAAAACGGTGCAATAGTCTTAAGAACTGATGACCAAGCATCAATTGATGCTTTTGAAAGCATAGAAATCGACGGTAAAAACCTGCAGGTGGCACCACTTGTAGGCAGCCGTAAAATGGGTTATTACCTTAATGAGCAGGATTCAAACATTGTTGTTCTTTCCCAGGAACGCATTTTTGGTAAAAAGATCCTCAATTTCTTTACTTATAATGTAACAGGAAGAAAGGTCAAGATAGGCTGTGATCCCACAAGTGTGGGTGTTGCAGTCTGTGGTATCAAATCTGCAAAAGCACTTTATGATGCAGTCAATGAAGGCAGACCATTCTACGACACAGTAGTATCGATAGAAGGGGTCTCTGACAAAATGGAATACATTCTTGTGAAGATTGGTACTCCGTTTAAAGATGTTATCGATTCATATGGTTACACAGGTGAGATAGGTAAGATAATTGCCAATGGTGTAAGGACAGGTGTGGCCCAGTATACCGATCAGGTTCCTGTGACAAAAGGAACAACCAGGATATCTATACAAAAACCTGAAGAGGTAATCAGGGACGAATCAATAGAATGCATCCATTGTGCACGTTGTGTGGATGTCTGCCCGGTAGCACTTATCCCAAGTCGTCTTGCTGTTATGGCAGATCAGGGCCGCTTTGATGAATGCAGACAGATAAATATTGATAATTGTATTGAATGTGGCGACTGTGCAGCAGTCTGTCCTTCAAAGATACACATTCTGCAGCTTATAAGGTATGCAAAGGATGCCATTGAGATGGCGTACGAGAACTTACCTGAAAAGGAATCATCCAATCTGAAACTTGGCTGTGGATGCGGAGGTGAGTAAAATGACCTATACTATTTCAGCTCCTCCACATAAGAAAACAAAATTAGATTTCAAGACATTAAATATCAGTAAAATAATTGCTTTGATTCCACTTTGTCTTGCAGCAATATACTTCTTTGGTATTCCTGCACTTGGTATCATCATTGCATCAGTGCTTGCTGCCGTGGCAACAGAATTTGGAATACAGACAATATACAAACAGAAAGTAACTATTGCAGACGGTCATGCAGCAACTTTGGGATTGATGCTTGCATTGCTGATACCTCCTGAAGCTCCTTTATGGATAGCTGTTGTCGGTGGTTTCTTTGCCATCGCCATTGGAAAACACGTTTTTGGTGGCATTGGTTCTTATATCTTCAATCCTGTGCTTGTTTCATGGGTTTTTATCAGGAACGCATGGCCATCATACATGACACCTGTGTCTATTCCTCATATCGGTCAGTTCTCAGATCTTCTGTTTGAGAATGGCGCAGGTCTAATGGTTGGGGTATCTCCTATATTGCTTATCGGTGGCGTGTATCTCATATACAAGAGGTATGTTGACTGGAAAGTTCCTCTTGCATTCTTGGTTACACTTGTGGCAATACCTCAGACATTAATGTTCCTTTCCGGTGTAGCTACTCTAATTCATGAAGGTGTGCTGAATCCGTTGATGTATATGTCACAGCTTTTTATTTTCCTTGAAATTAGTCCGGAATTACCTTATGCAATGATAGGTGCCGTTTTCTTTGGTATTCTTTTCATTGCAACTGATGAACCTACGTCACCTGTAACCAAGAATGGCCGTATAATCTACGGTATTGTGTGTGGTGTGCTTGTTTTCGTCTATGGTTACTTTGGCAACTATGTTGATGGTGTACTGTACGGTATCTTCCTTGCAAACTGTGTCGGCTCTTACATTGAGCTCAATACAATGCCTTCATCATTCGGAACGATGTCTCTTCCTGAAAAGATCTACAGGAATATCATGGATAAAATTCCCTCATCCCTGAAATTCGAGGTGATAAACAATGAGTGAATCTAACAAGGATACGGTTGTAGTTATAGGTAAACTTGTGCTCATTTCGGTTATGGCAGCTCTTTTGTTAGGTCTTACTTATGTTCCTACAAGTGAACAGCTCAAGGTTAACGAAGCTAATGCCAAAAAAGAGATATTAGGTGACCTTATTCCTGAGGCAAGTGGTAATTTTGAAGAAGTTCATGGAGATGAAGTTAATGAGGATGGCGATCCGGTTGTACTCTATTATCGTGCGCTGGACTCCTCGGGTAACATTATAGGTTATGCATTCTTCCAGGAACAGTCAGGTTCTCAGGGACCTATTGTTGTAGCAGGAGGCGTTGATTCAACTTTTTCAACATTTCGTGGGATGGATGTACTGAGTCATGAAGAAACTCCTGGATTGGGTGCAAAAATAGTGGAAGAAAATTTCCAGAGTCAGTTCGTAGGCATTCCTGTATCCGAACTGAGTCTTTCCAGTTCAGGTGGCTCGATAGATGCTATTACAGGCGCAACAATATCTTCAACGGCTGTGGTAAATGCCCTGAATACCAAAATAAATGAAATTGAAGAGGCAGAAGAGTGATATTATGGACCCGTTAAGTGAATATATTCGTGGTATTACAAGAGACAACCCGATTTTCGGACTTGTTCTGGGCCTCTGTCCTACACTGGCAGTAACCACATCAGTCGAAAATGCCATCGGTATGTCCGCAGGTACGGCATTCGTACTTGTTTGTTCAAACGTTTTCGTTTCAGCCTTAAGGAAACAGATCCCATCGGCTGTAAGACTTCCAATATTCATTATCATTATAGCTACATTTGTGTCAATAGTAAAAATGATAATGCAGGCTTATTTCCCGCCCATGTATGCGGCTTTAGGTGTTTTCATACCACTGATCGTGGTAAACTGTATCATCATTGGCCGTGCAGAGGCATATGCTAACAAGAACAATGTATTTTATTCTTTCATAGACGGTCTTGGTATATCCACAGGCTTCCTGCTGGTATTGATGCTCATTGGAGGAATCAGGGAAATCCTTGGTACAGGACAGATCGTAACATTTGATTACACTCTGATCTCCCTGCCGATCAATCCTTCAGTTACTACAATGATATTACCACCAGGAGCTTTCCTCACAATAGGAATACTGATGGCCATCGTCAATTATCAGAGAGCAAAGAAGAGAGCAAAGGGTGGTTAAAATGGTAGAAAAAGCATTATTCGCTATCCTGATGGATGGTATTTTCATTAAGAACTTCCTGCTTATCCAGTTCCTTGGACTCTGTTCCTTTGTGGGAGTTACCAAGGACGTTAAAAGTGCCGCAGGAATGTCAGGTGCTGTCGTATTTGTAATGACGATGGCTGCTACAGTATCGTATTTGATCTATACTTACGTTTTGGTTCCCACTAAAATGGAATTCCTCGATCTTATTAGTTTCATTGTGGTGATCGCAGCACTTGTACAGCTTGTAGAATTCGTTGTCAGGAAAAATATCCCTTCACTTTACCGTTCATTGGGTATTTTCCTGCCACTTATCACAACCAACTGTGCTGTACTTGGTGTGGTACTTCTGAACGTAAGTTCTGAGTACAACTTTATTCAGAGTGTTGTATTTGGTATTGCAGCAGGTCTTGGTTACACCATTGTAATGTTAATGATGTCTGGTATCAGGGAGCGCTCAACCTTTGTTAACATCCCGTCTTCTGTCAGGGGCTTACCACAGGCATTCTTAATTGCAACCATGTTGTCAATGGCTTTTGTTAATTACTTCTGGGTGATTCCAATATGAGTGAACTGGTAACATTACTCATACAGGCAGCAGCTATCCTTGGAGGTCTTGGACTGGCTGTTGGTGTTATGCTCATAGTAGCTTCCAAGAAATTTAAGGTAGAGACCAATCCTCTTGTTGATGAAATAGTTGAGATTCTTCCCGGAGCAAATTGTGGTGCCTGTGGTTACGCAGGTTGTGCTGACTTTGCCGAGCGTGTTGTCAACGAAGGTGCACCTATAACCGGTTGTCCGGTTGGTGGTTTTGATGTTGCCAAGGAGATTGGTGGCATACTTGGCCAGGAAGTATCTGAAGGAGATGAACAGTATCCATTTGTCAGGTGTAACGGCGGACTTAATTGTGTTGACCGTTTTGAATATGTTGGTTTTGAGGACTGTAAAGCAGTAATGCTTCTATCAGATGGTGAGAAGGTTTGTAATTACGGATGTATGGGCAGGGGAACCTGTGTACGTGCATGTCCTTTTGATGCTCTTTCTATTGGTGAGGATCGCCTTCCTCATGTGAACAAGAATCTCTGTACAAGCTGTGGTCTCTGTATTGCATCATGTCCGAATGACATACTTGTGTTTGCAAAGGAATCTGAAAAGGTACATGTACTCTGTATGTCGCATGATAAAGGAAAGGCGGTAAAGGAATCCTGTACTGTTGGGTGTATCGGTTGTAAGATCTGCGAGAAGAACTGTCCGGAGGAAGCAATCAAGGTAACCAAGTTCCTTGCAGAGATCGATCAGGAGAACTGTACCGCATGTGGAATATGCGTGGAGAAATGTCCACAGAATACAATTACTATCAGGTGATCAAAATGACATATAAGACAAAGTTAGGCCTGGATGAGAACATCGTAGCAGCACTCAGCTATGTGGGTTTCTGGATAACAGGAATAATCCTCTTACTCATTGAGCCGGACAACAAGTTTGTCAGGTTCCATGCAATGCAGTCACTATTGATTTCCCTTCCACTTTCTCTCATTATTTTTGTAGTAGGATGGATTCCATATGTTGGCTGGATCATAGCTGATTTCCTTGGATTCGGTGCATTGTTCTTCATACTGGTGCTTGTTATTATGGCATACAGAGGAGCATTGCTTAAGATTCCGGTTGTAGGTAATTATGCCTACAGGATTACCTACCAGTAAATTAATTTGCAGGAAGTCTCTTTCGAGGCATAAAAATCCTGCTTCTCTTTTTCATCTACGAAAACTTAAAAAACTACATCTTCCTATTAATGCAGGTATGCATACTTCTATGCGGAGGGTTTGAAATTAAAGAAGAGATATGGATTGAAAAGTATAGGCCCTTTAAGCTTGATGATGTGGTCGGCCAGAAAGAGACTGTAGAAAGGCTGAAATCTTACATTAAAACAAGAAATCTTCCACATCTCCTGTTCTCAGGTCCACCGGGTGTTGGAAAAACAGCAACATCCGTGTCAATAGCTCGTGAACTTTTTGGTGAATCATGGCGTGAGAACTTCACTGAACTCAATGCTTCCGATGAAAGGGGAATTGATGTTGTCAGGACAAAGATAAAGAATTTTGCAAAAACAACTCCTATCGGTGGTGCAGACTTCAAAATTATTTTCCTTGATGAAGCAGATGCACTGACATCCGATGCCCAGTCAGCTCTCAGGCGTACCATGGAGCGCTATACCAATAACTGTCGCTTTATTCTTTCATGTAACTACTCATCCAAGATTATCGAACCTATCCAGTCAAGATGTGCTGTTTACAGGTTTAGAGCTCTTTCTGATGAGGCAGTGGCAGAACGTGTACGCTTTGTGGCACAGAACGAGAACCTTGATATCGCAGACGATGGTGTGGATGCCATCAAGTACATTGCTCAGGGTGACATGAGAAAAGCGATAAATGCCCTCCAGGCAGCAGCCCTGATTGCAGATACCATTCACAAAGATGCAATCTACAAGATTACAGCAACAGCCCGTCCTGAGCAGGTAAAGGAACTTATTATGGCTGCTCTGGAAGGAAGTTTCAGTGCTGCCAGAAAACATCTGGATAGTCTTTTACTGGAACAGGGTCTGTCAGGTGAGGATGTTGTGGGTCAGATATACAGAGCTATGTTTGATGTTGATATCCCTGAGAAGAAGATGGTTGAACTGATCGATGTTATAGGTGAGATAGATTTCAGGCTGACTGAAGGTGCCAATGAGAGAATACAGCTTGAATGCCTGCTGGCACATTTTGCCATATCAGGAAAGGAATGTAATTGAGTCTTGAAGCAACAGTACTGGAATTACTTTCTTCTTTTCCTCACTGGCTTGCAACTATGATTATAGGTGCCATGCCAATATTTGAGTTGAGGGGTGCTATTCCCATTGCACTGGGAATTTATGAGATGACTCCAATGTCTGCTTTTTTGTTTGCTGTAATTGGCAACATGATACCTGTTGTTCCGTTACTTCTATTCCTTGATCCCGTTTCAACTTATCTTCGTCGCTATGCGATATTTGATAAATTTTTCTCATGGCTTTTTGGAAGAACGCACCGAAACCATTCAAATCGATTTGAAAAATACGGCACTCTCGCACTAACTCTTTTTGTTGCAGTTCCATTACCTGTTACAGGTGCATGGACCGGATGCGCAGCAGCATTTGTTTTTGGTATCAAGTTCCGTCATGCTTTTCCTGCCATACTTGCAGGAGTACTCATAGCAGGGATTATCGTAAGTAGTGTTACATTAGGCGGGATAAGTCTGGTGGACCTCATCACCTGATGTATTATATTCTGATGGAATTAGAAAATTGAAAGTAGAAAAGTTTCCGGGCTTATTTGCCCAGCATTTCTTTTGCAAGAGTTATGTCTTCAGCCTTTACTGTTTTTCTGCCGGCATGCTCAGCAAGTTTTATTGCTTCTCTGGATATCTCAAGTCCGTATTCTTCAAGTATAGCGGTAAGTGCCATACCTGCTGATTCGCTG
Source organism: Methanolobus bombayensis (assembly GCF_017873415.1). Taxonomy (GTDB): domain Archaea; phylum Halobacteriota; class Methanosarcinia; order Methanosarcinales; family Methanosarcinaceae; genus Methanolobus; species Methanolobus bombayensis. Next base: position 129,384 of record NZ_JAGGKD010000007.1, read on the forward strand.
ACTCTTTGTGCTCCGGCGTTTCTTATTACTCTTTCAATTGGTGCAAATGGAATGATTGTCATAAATATCCTCTTATACGTCTTATATTATAAATCTGGTTTTATTTCCTCTAATAATTAGCAAAAGAACCTATATATAGTTTTTTAGAGGAAAATCTATATTCAATCAAGCTAATTTGTCTTTTCGGGCAATTTTAAGTAATTTTTATTTATTGTTTGGAATTTCATCTCTTTTTCATTTTAATACCCAGATCTTTTCCAAGTCTGACACATTCAGCCAGGTCTTTTTCGCTTGGAATGTACTGTATTCTTAATACTGGATCAATGACCTCAACACCTGCTTTCCTTAGTTTTTCAGCTATCTGAACCGGTGCCTCTCCACTCCATCCATAAGACCCGAATGCAGCACCCAGTTTACCTTCAATACCGATATCTATCAGCTCATCAAGGAATTTAGCTATCGGTTCAAGCATGGTGTAGTAGAATGTAGAGGAACCTATACAGATAGCATCATATTTTGCCACTTCTGCAGGTTCCCATTCATAGAAGTTATTAACATCAGTATCTATGTGCTTTTCACGTGCACCCTTTGCAATGGCTTCAGCCATCATTTTTGTACTTCCCTGGGTACTAAGGTATACTATAGCTAGTCTTGGCATCGATAAACCCCCAATTTGTGGCATTTTTCAGCTTATTATATTAAAACATAGCTTACTATTACACTTTTCAATATGTGGTCTGCATATTCATAAACATTTCCTGATTATATGTCCTTGTTGAATTAGGTTATCTTTATTGCCGATAAGAAAATACAATAATGGAGACTTCAGTTAGGAGAATCCCCATGGATGACAAAATTGCGCCCCATATAGATGAACTAACCATGGCGCTTGGAAATATTGACAGGGAAGAGATCATCAAAGAGCTTGAAAAACTTCTGAAATATCGAGTTCCTCTTGATGAAGCGAAAAGGATGATAAAAAGTAAATATGATCCTGATTCGTCAAATATGATAAAAGTTAAGGATCTTTCCCCGGGATTGAATAGTATTGAGATAAGAGGTCGCATTATCGACATTGTCGAAAAGACCGTTTCTATCCAGGGAGAACAGAAAACAATCTTTTCAGGAACTCTGGGTGATGAGACGGGTATTTGTTCTTTTACCTGCTGGGATGATATGTCTTTGAAACCGGGAGATGCAATAAGGATTAAAAACGCATATACTCGTCTGTGGAACAACAGGCCGGAACTTTATTTTGGAAAGAGATCCACGATAAGTTCTCTTCAGGAAGCTGACCTTCCGGGAGCTGAAGAGATGTCCCATTCACATCTCAAGAAACTGGGCGATATTGTTCCAGCTGATGTTCTTGCAAGCTCTGTTGTCTTGATTACGGAAATGTACCATCGCGATATTATGCTTAAAGGTAAGGAGGTAACCGTTGTTGAAGGTGTCCTGGCAGATGAAACAGGCAAGTTGCCTTTTACTTCATGGGTGGCTCTTGGAGACACTGATATCGGTGATTACATTCGTTTTGAAGGTGCCTCTGTCAGAATATTCAGAGGGCTGCCATCTATCAATTTTACAGATGCGACTACAATTGAAAATGTATCAGATGAAGCAGACTTTTCATTTACAATGGAATCGGTTTCCAATTCAGTTTCTCCTGTTCCCATCGAAAATTTACTTGAGAAAGAAGGAATGTTCGATGTGACTGTCAGCGGAAACATTATTTCTGTCAGGTCGGGTTCTGGGCTTATAGAACGTTGCCCTAAATGTAACCGTGTTACACAGAAATCTTCCTGTCGTTCTCATGGGGATGTGGAATGTCTGACTGATATGCGCATAAAAGCCATTCTTGATGATGGTACTGGGGCAGTTCATCTAATGTTAAACCGGGAACTTTCCGAAGCTGTATATGGTAAAAGCATGCATGATGCGGAGAAAATGGTGAAGAATTCACTTTCATCTGAAGTTGTGTTCGAAGACATGAAACAGGTACTCAATGGCAAGTATCTTGCAGCCAGAGGTAATTCATCAAAGAATGAATTTGGTGTATCTCTTGTAGCCAGATCGGTGTGGGTTCCAGAAAATGATGTTGATTCCTGTATCAATGAGCTTCTTGAAAAAATGGATGCCGGATGTGATGAATAATGGTTGAAAGGGAAGTTGCATACAGGATGTTTGCCAGAGAATTCAATGATTCTCGTTTTCATTTATATTCTTCATCATCTCCGTCGGGTGACGATATCTATTCGCCCAATTTTCTTATAAGTCCTACAGGGCTAAAAGTAAACAGGGTATTTATTGTAGGTGTGGTCACGGAAGTCGATCTCCTGTCCGAGCAAAAAGGCAGTGAAAAAGAGTTATGGAGGGCGCGTATTTCAGACCCCACCGGAGCATTTACAGTCTATGCAGGAAGTTACCAGCCGGAAGCTTCTGTTTTTCTGTCCACTGTGCAGGTACCTTCATATGTGATGGTGCTGGGAAAAGTCCGGTCCTACGAGCCAGGAGATGGCTCGGTCTTTGTATCTTTGCGCCCGGAAGAGATCAACTATGTTGATGAATCTATTAGGGACAGGTGGGTCGTGGATACTGCTGCAATGACCTTGAACCGCCTTTCTGAATTTGATAAGTTCTTTTCACAGGATTCAGGAGAAGGAAAATTGATGGACAGAATATTATCCAGCGGTGTTTCAGAGTCAATTGCAGGTGAGATGTGTCTTTCACTTGATTACTATCATAAGGATGTGGAGTATTATAATTCAGTGAAAGATGATATCAGAAAAGCAATCTGCTCAATAAAAAAGCCCGAAAAAGGAAATACTGAAATTGATTATGAAGCAGAGGTCCAGTTAATTGCCGAGGAGCTCGATGAAGGTGATGGGTTTGAATATATCGCTTTTATTGATAAAGCGGTTTCAAGAAATATTCCTGAAAAACTTGCTGATTCCACGTTAAAAGTCCTTCTTTCAAAAGGTCATCTTTATGAGCCAAGAGCTGGTACCTTTAAAGTAATACACTAGCTTTCGTACTAGATGTTTGCTACGGAAATTTAACAGGTTTAATGCGATATGCTTAAATATGCCGAAATATTACTCCAGAAGAGATATTGATACATTTACTTCGCTTACTCATAAATTATGAAGGGGTACTTATGGAACACGATGATATCATAGATAACGTTAAAAACAGTATAATACAAATGAAGGGTGTAGGAAATACTCTCCTGCTTAACGAAGAGGACAGGGAGATCATCAGGGAACTTGAGAAGAAGGCTGATGAAATGACCCTTATGGGACTTGGAAGAGGTGACAATAAAGGTGTAAAAGCTGTTCTTAAGAATGATGTGATATTTGCTTTCACCACTAACATGGATTTCTGCTGGCCAGAAGGTCCTAATGTTATTCTTATGCATGATGGATGTGTTGTGGGTCAGGATGTTGACGATGAGGCAAAGCTCGAAGAAGTAAAATCATGCAAGGACAAACTGGTTATTGGTAACATCGTTATATATGACACAAGTGTCCTCAAAAAGATGGATGTCAAGAACAATCCGCTTATTGTTGTATTGCCTCCAAAACCATGTGCTGACGTAGAGGCAGTTGATATGGTTTGCAATGTAGTTCTTGCTTCCCCGTCCCCTCCAAGCGATGAGTACCTGAAAGAAAAAATGGGACTTGAAAATCTCCATGGCACAGGAACATTCCTGCTTGGATTTGACTTTGAATGCTCTTGTGAGTAAGTTCTCACAGCCTGCGATTGCAGGCTTAATATCTATTTTTGATCTTGCGGTTTAGTGTTGGCAGTTCGATGTGGGCTGTAGTACCAACCTCTGGCTTGCTTTCGATCCAGATATTTCTTTTATATACTTCTACAGTTGTTCTGGACCAAGGTCCAGGTTAAAATGGGAAAGATTGCATGGTTAAAACCATGCAGAGTAAAATAAGTTATTCACCGTTGTAAATTTTGAGTGCATCCTCAACAGAGGCATCTTCTACTGTAATTGCGTAGATCGCATCACACATTCTTACAGCTTCGTTAAGGGATTTCTGGTGAATGTTCCTTCCTGTAGCGTTGCCGAATGCACCGCTGACATGGATCTGAGCATAGAGCTTTTCAAGGAAGGCTTTCGGGTCATCACTGGAACCGCCTGCACAAACAACCTTTGTTCTTCCAGCAGCCAGAACTGCTTCCTTGAATGCTTCCTCTGTTGGCATTCCTTCAGCTTTAGGATAGTTCACCTTCACAAAGTCTGCGTTAAGGCATGCTCCAACACCGGTTGCACCAGCAATAAGGTGTGGGTCTTTTTCGTTTTCCACCGCTTGTCCTCTTGGGTATATCCAGAGAACGGTTATCAGTCCATACTGATGTGCTTCATAGATAAGTTGTGCAGCCTGGTTGAGCATTTCAGCTTCATATTGACTTCCAAGATATATTGTGTATCCAATACCCAGAATATTAAGGCCGCTGTTGTCACGGAACTGGGCAATCTGCTGCATATCGTACCAATGGCCGCTGTAAGGGTCGTCCTGGTTTGTTTTCACCAGATTTGTTTTAGAGTTGACCTTAACAAGATATGGTACTTCCTGATAGTCTATCCCGTATCTTGCAATAAGTCCTAGTTGTGTTGCAAAAACGCCTATCTTTGAGTTTGCAGCTATTTTGAAAAGGTGCTCCGGATCGTTGTCGTCTGCAGGGATATCTTCTCCGAAAAAGTCGTCATTGAGGTGCTCAACTTTCTGATCCCCTGCAAAGAGCATCATTTTGCCACTGTTTGATGTAATCTTCATATAATTCTTAATGTATGTCTCACGTGCATCCTGTGGTACATCTAATGGAACTTTGATATCTTCTTCTTTTATTGAGGCCATTTAAATCACTCAGCTATCTTATTTGTCTTTATATTTTAGTACCCTTAATCATGTTTTTCTATTTTAATTATTGTGTGACTGGAAGTAATAAATAAATCCTAAACAATTGTAAATTTAGTAAATAGATTGATGTATTTAGTATAATTATTTTCTCACACTAATCTGGTTTATACTATATTCTGCATTATTCATCTTTTAATTATTGCTCATCAATGGGATGTTCCGAAATTTGAATTTGTCTTTAAATCATGTTTTTGATTAAAGTTTTGGATTAGTGTTTTATATTTACAGTTCTATCAGATATTGTTACATAATAAATTATTAAACACATCATCAAGCACCATCTATTATCATTTTGCAGAATTTCGGAGCATAACAGTGGATTCAATATATTTTCTGGAAGTTGTTGTTTCTGTGCTTTTTATGAGCATGGTGGCCCAGACTCTCAGCAAACGTTTTAAAGTTCCTGTCATCATCTTTCTTTTAATCGAAGGGATTCTTGTCGGACCTGAAATGCTAAACTTTATAAATCCAGCTACTTTTGGCGATGGGTTAACAGCTATCGTTTCCCTTTCGGTTGCTGTAATAGTTTTTGATGGAGGTTTACACATTGATATCAAAAGTATTAGGCCGATACAGAAAACTGCATTAAAACTCACAACAGTTGGTGTTCTTATCACTTTTTTGGGCGGGACTTTAGTTACATATGTCGTTCTTGGTGTTAGTTTTAAACTTGCAGCGCTTTTCGGTGCTCTGGTTGCTGCAACAGGGCCAACAGTAATAACGCCTCTTGTCAGGAATATACATGTGAATCACAAGGTTGGAAAGATACTTGAGATAGAAGGCGTTTTCAACGATGCTGCCAGTGTAATTCTTGCTGCATTCATGTTTGAGTGGATCGTTTCTCAGCTTTATGGATTCGATGCGGTTATATTTATCCTTCAGAGGCTGGTAATAGGTATTATAATTGGTATGGTAAGCGGATACATTCTGAAAAGTTTCCTTTCAAGTGGTTCATTGGTAACTGATCAGACTGCCAGATTCTTTACTTTGACACTTGTAATGTCCTCATATGTAGTATCTGAATTATTAGGTAATGAATCAGGTATTCTCGCTGCGGCTGTTTTTGGAATCGTCACAGGAACTTCTAACATCCCTCATAAACAGGCTCTGAAAGAATTCAAATCCGACCTTGTAATGATGATGCTATCTATTATATTCATCCTGCTAGCTGCAATGCTGGATTTTGAAGATATTTTAGGTCTAGGCTTTAAGGGAATTATAGTTGTTTTGATGCTAGTATTTTTTGTAAGGCCAATGGCAGTTTTTGGTTCAACTATGAATTCACATCTTAAGTCAAAAGAAAAATTATTCATTTCATTTATAGGTCCAAGAGGTGTTGTTCCAGCATCCATTGCAACATATTTTGCTGTCAAACTGGACTCAATGGGCATCTTTGGAGGACAAACCCTTGTTGGCCTTGTATTTCTGACTGTTATCATAACCGTTATAATGACCGGTACTTTAGCAAGAAGAGTGGCTAACTTTTTAGGAGTTATACCTATGGAAATCCTGATTATTGGAGGAGGAGAGGTCGGTAAAATTCTGGCCGAGAGATTCGAGAAGCGAGGAGAGAATGTTGTTGTAGTTGACAATTCTGAAGAAAAATGCCAGCGTCTGTTAAAACAGGGAATACGTGCTATACATGGTGATGCTGAAGATATTAATGTTCTCAAGGATGCAGGAATTGAAAAAGCTAAATACATCGTTGCAACTACGGATCAGGATAATACGAATCTTTTAGTATCCCAGATAGCTAAAAGTAAATTCAATTTGAAAGAGGAACAGATCGTTGCAAGGGTTAATAATGTTGAAAACCTGCATGCATTCTGGGATTTGTCCATCAGATCCATGAGCCCTCAGATGACCACTGCACTTGTGCTTGATAATATGGTAGGAAAACCTTCAATGTTCTCCATGTGTGAGGTAGGTGAGGAAGGAGAGATCCTTGAGGCAAGAGTCACGAATCCGAAGGTTGCAGGCAAGGCCATAAAGGATTTATCCCTTCCGGAGAACAGCCTTCTACTGATGGTCAGAAGGGGTGAACAGTCCTTCATTGCAAATGGTAATCTCGTCCTTGAATACGATGATCTTGTGACGGTAATTGGTGAAGATGATGCAGCAAGGGAAGTCGTGGATCTTCTTTACAGATAATTAATCATAGTAAATTTATATAACAAGAGGGTAATATGGCCATAGTCAGAACCAAGGAAAGCCTGGGGCGCAGTCTGGGTTTCTTTCAGACCTTTGCTATTGGAACAGGAACAATGATTGGTGCCGGTATTTTTATTCTTCCGGGAATAGCAATCTCTTCCGCAGGCTCAGCAGCTGTCCTGTCTTTTTTGATAGGTGGTATCATATCTATGGCAACAGCTATCAGTATGGCTGAACTGGCTACGGGAATGCCAAAAGCAGGTGGTAGTTATTATTTCATAAGCAGGGCAATGGGTGCAGCATTTGGTGCTGTTATCGGACTTGGGGCATGGTTAGCACTTGTGTTCAAAGGTTCCTTTGCACTTATAGGTCTGGCTGATTATTTTTTCGTCCTGATGCCTGTTCCTGTTCTCATAACTGCCAGTGCAGTCGGTTTATTCCTGATTTTTATAAATTATCGTGGAGCACGAAATAGTGGTTCACTGCAGAACATCATTGTTGTTTTCCTTCTTTTCATTCTTGCGCTGTTTATCCTGAAAGGTATATTGATGTTCGATTCCAGTAAATTTTATCCATTCATGCCTTTTGGTTATAGTTCTGTATTTGCAACTACTGGCCTTATCTTTATATCCTATCTTGGAATTACCCAGCTTGCAGCTGTATCCGAAGAAGTGAAGGATCCTTCAAAGAATCTCCCACGTGCTCTTATTGCATCTGTGGGTGTTGTCACTCTGATTTATGTTGGAGTTATGGTGGTTGTGAGTGGTAACCTGACACATGACCAATCATTAAACACTTTGACTCCTCTTGTAGATGTTTCGACAATGATGGCAGGAGATGCCGGCAAAATTCTGATAGTTATTGGTGGTCTGCTTGCAACATTATCAACGGCTAATGCTGCAATAATGTCTTCTTCCAGATTTCCATTTGCCATGGGTAGGGATGATCTGATTCCCAACTGGTTTGTAAGTATACATAAAAAACATGATACTCCCCACAATGCTATTTTGATCACTGGTGTTGTGATGATTATATTGTTGCTGCTTTTTAACGTTGAGCAATTAGCAAAACTTGGTAGCACATTCAATATCTTTATTTTTGTATTGATTAATTTGTCAGTTCTGATACTCCGAAAAAGATCTCTTGAGGAATATGAACCAAAGTTCAGAGATCCATTTTATCCTTATACTCAGATCATAGGTATTGTTTTCAGCCTTTTGCTGTTACCTGCCATGGGACTACTACCAATGGTATTTGCAGTAGTTGTTATTGTCCTGGGTCTACTTTGGTACAATTATTATGGAAAAGGTAAAGCTTTACCTAGGTATGATCTTTTTGATGTACTTGAAGACAACATTAGTCCAGCTCCTTTGAAGGACAGTTCTAAGATTAAAATATTGGTCCCGGTTGCAAATCCAAACCATGAAAAAGATCTGTTGTATCTTGCAGACAATCTGGGTGATGAGATCATAGGTCTTAATGTGATCAAAGTTCCTCAGCAGATCGGTCTGGCAGAAGCAAGGGATGCATTTCATGCAAATAAGATTGCTGCAGATAGCGCCTTGCGGGAAAAATTTGAAGAGTTCCCTGCAATTGTGGGTCATGAAAGGAAATATATTTTGTCCTTTGACCACAATATCCCAAATTCTATAGTTGAACAGGCTGAACTGGAAAATGTTGACTTCATAATCATAGGTTGGCATGAAGTGGATTGTCTTCATTCTTTATTTGAAAATATTACAAGTCAGATATTGTCATCTGCTAATAAGAACATTGTTGCATTAAATGGCTATCTTCCAGCTAAGATACAGCGCATCGTTGTGGCTTATAATGGAAAGGATAATTGGCTTTGTAGAAATCCTTATTTTGACAAAAAGTATAACCTTGACATACCTGTCAAGGTTATGCACTAACATCTTGAATTTGACTTCTTTTAATTG
>NZ_JAGGKD010000008.1 GCF_017873415.1 Methanolobus bombayensis
TTCCCCCTCACCTGTTAGAAAAAATAGGTCACCTTAAGAATTGCGAAATAATAACTCCTCACATTACAGAGTTATTTTCTATGCATAAATCATTTAATGTAGACTATAAGGTATCTCCTCATGTTTATGTGGTTACTACTACACTCTACCCAAATTTTGATTCTATAATTACAGAACTGATTGAGAATAATGTTGATTTCCATTATGTAGTTTCTCAGGAACTATTTAAAAAACTAAGGACGGAATATCAAAAAGAATTTGCAGGTTTCATTAGCAGTGAATTCTTCCATATGTATGTTTACAATAAAGAAATGAAGTTTTTATATTTTACATTTGATAGTGTCCATTCTATAATAAGTGCGTTTAATAAGAAAGGAGATTTTGACCATAAGTTCATGCTCTGCACAGGTCAGAGCGCAGTCGACTGGACAAAAGAGCTTTATGATCATATTCTTGAAGATTCAATAGTGGTGAGTGAGATTTAATTGGTATTGTTCTTCTTTTACTTGCAGAAGCTTGTAGAAAAGGACATGCTCCTTCATGGAAATAAAGAAGAAAGTTTTTATTCTAATATATATTTCCAAATTTGTTAAAACGCAAGTAATGTTTGAATAACAAGGTCCTTTTTTGTAAGATTTCAATTTTTGCCACGAATGTTCCAATGATCCTTCAAAGGAAAAGCAGTTCTTTTCTTATCATCTTTTTCGTATGCTTTTTCATAAATATTCTGTGATATTTTTCGAAGTAAGTCTCTTGCCTCTTTTCTTTCTTTTATAGTAAGTCCTGAGAGTGAATCTTCTTCCATTTCCTCGTCTATTTGAGATATTTTAGGAATAAGTTCCTCACCTTCTTCTGTGAAATAAATACGCACCGCTCGACGGTCAGTTTCATCAGTAATACGTTTGACAAAGCCTTTATTTACAAGGACATTGACAGCCCTTGCAATGCTTGCCTGATCTATCAGTAGTTGTCGGGAAAGTGTATCCTGTGTTAGTCCCTGTTCATGAGAAAGAATTAGGAGTACGTAGAACTGGCCTGCGGAAAGACCGAGTTCTTTCATTTTTTGATTTAGTCTTACAAATCCGCTGCGATAGGCTATTGCGATGAATGCTCCGACAGGTACAGTGTCCATATTTTCCTCCTAGCTACAGTGTTAGCAATAATATTGGAATCGATATTTAACGATATTGTTTGTAGTTCTTTTTTCATGGAACTGTACATTTATTTGTTTATCTGTCAATCTTATCAATAATCAATAGCTTTGTCTTTTTTTGCTTCTATCTTTTTCTGTAGTTCAACAAAACCTTGAATGATTGCTTCAGGTCTTGGAGGACATCCAGGAACATAAACATCTACTGGAAATATTTCGTCCATATTTTGGTGGGTACTGTAGGATTCGTAAAAAGGGCCACCACTTATAGCACAATCTCCAATGGCTATCACCCATTTTGGTGCAGGCATCTGATCCCATATTCTTCTCAATGCAGGAAGATACTTCTTTGTTACATATCCACTGATGAGAAGTACATCTGCATGTCTTGGAGAATTACGCGGAAGAATTCCAAAACGATCAGTGTCGAAATGAGCCATACCTACTGCGATTAACTCAACACCACAACAACCCATTGCATTTACTGTAAACCACAATGAATTTTTACGACCCCAGTTGATAATATCTTGTATTTTTGTCTTTTTTATAAAATCTGCGATGCTGTTTGAATCAGTAAGTGCTATCGAGGGAATATCATCGTATGTCACTAGCTCTGGATTATTTTCCTCTACATTATCCATTTTGAATCTCCTTTTTTAAGTTTATATTATACATTTGTCATGACAATATATGTTAAAACAATAATTGTTGCAACATGTATTTCATAAAATGTAATATTTAAGGATATTGCTTTATTTTAGAACAAGGAATCTTGAACCTGGAACTATTTTCGAATCAATGAAAATTCTTAATTTTTGTAAGAATCTAATTGTATTGAGAAGTAGGGTACATAAAAAAAGAGGAGTTCAAGTTACGAAAATCATTTTGCAATATCAACAATAGAACCCTCTGGGAATATTGTTCTGAATACAAACCCAACTAGTGGGGCTGCAACAAAAACTACCAACGGATATGCAAATATAGCACTAATAGCAAGATTATAAATCCAAGTTAAAGGTAGATTTTTTGAAAAACCAACTGCTAAAATTGAAAAAAATAAGGACATTAAAGTTGCCATTGAACCAACAAAAACTAATGCAGTTAGACTTCTCTTCTGAAACGAAGTATGATGGTTTTTGTGTAATTTGAATACTAATTTCATCCCATACTTTGCTACAATAAAATATTCAAGTGTAAATGCCACTACAAAAGTAAGAGGGAAACTTAACCAAGTCATTTTAATTATATCTGCAGTAAATCCTTGTTGAATCGTTATGTTGTATGCTGTCATTACAAATGCCATAAAACAAACAAACATAAATGTATGAATTAGATTTTCTTTTCTATTTTTAATCAAATTCTCACCTTGTGCATGTGAAATTTATTATATAAGAAAGTTTAACACAAGGAGTGTTTATATGTATCAAAAACGTTTGACATCTTCTTATAGCAGCGACGCAATAGTAACAGATTAATGATAAACTTAACGACCAGTGTTTCAATTGTAATTTAAATCATTTTTTTATTCTTATTCGATATTTGCTATATTTTCAAGCATATTCAGCTATTTTTTTAGAATGATAATGTTTTTGAATGTGAGCTATATTCCATATTTAAACACATCGGTATTCAGTTTGGATCATTGTTTTCTCCCGCACATACAATCTTCCCATAATAACCTTAAAGAACAACCTCGCCATTAACTCTGCTTATATTAAAGAGGCTTTCAAATGGAACATTGTCATTCACATGAAGAAAAACTGAAAAATCCTGTCAGACAGGCGAAGATCACAGAGAATATGGGCGTTGACGAACTGGTGCATGCAATCGATGGCTGTGCCTTTGGTGCAGGAAAACTTGCAGATGCCGTTGACATCTACACTGATATGCTTGCAAACGGGTCAACCAGTTTCTTCGGACTTGCCGGTGCCATGGTTCCGGCAGGAATGCGCCAGATAGTAACCGATCTCATATATGATGGCTACATCGATGTACTTGTAACAACCGGTGCCAACATGGTTCACGAAATAGTGGAATCCATGGGACTGCATCACTACAAAGGCTGTGCAGAATGTGACGACATCGAACTGAAACACGATGAGATAAACAGGATATACGATGTATACCTTCCGGAACCTTATTTTGTAGACTTTGAGGAAAAGCTCAAAGCCATTCTTTCTGATATTGGAACTGACACCATATCCATCAGGGAATTCATGACACACCTCGGAAACAACATCGATGACAGGGACTCGATCTTAAAAGCAGCAGCAGATATGAACGTTCCAGTATACTGTCCTGCCATTCAGGACTCAATGATAGGTCTTCAGGCATGGCTCTACAAGCAGACAAATCCACTCAATGTCGATGCCTTTTCAGATATGAAGGAGATAATAGACATCTGCTACGAGGCAAAAGACCCTGGCGCAGTACTCATCGGCGGCGGAGTCCCAAAAAACTACATCTTCCAGTCCATGCTCATAACACACCAGGAATTCGAGTACGCTATCCAGCTCACAATGGACACTCCCGAAACAGGAGGCTTAAGTGGTGCAACACTTGACGAAGCACGTTCATGGGGTAAGGTCAGCGAAACAGCACGCTCAGTAACAGTACACTCCGATGCCACCATCACACTTCCGATCATGGTTGCAGCAGCAAGAAGCAGACTTTCAAAAATGTAAGTCCGAAGCAGATAGTTGCAAACTGAATAAATCATAAGTCATAATCATATTAGATAAAGGAAGTCATCACATGGAAAGAAAGACAGGACTTATACTTGCACTTGATGTAACTGACAGGGAAGAAGCCGTTCAAATATCCGAAAAGGTTGCAGGATATGTAGATGCCATCAAAATTGGCTATCCACTTGTACTTTCAACCGGCATGGACATGATAAGCAAGCTCTCTGAATTTGCACCTATCATTGCTGACTTTAAGGTTGCCGACATCCCGAACACCAACCGCCTGATATGCGAGCAGGTTTTCAAGGCAGGTGCAGATGCTGTAATCGTTCAGGGATTCACAGGACATGACAGCCTTGAAGCTGCCGTAAAACTTGCAAATGAACAGAACAAGGACATCTACGTGGTCACTGAAATGAGCCACCCCGGTGCTCTTGATTTCATGCAGCAGGTCGGGGAAGGAATTGCAAAGATGGCAGCAGATGCAAAAGCATCAGGTGTGGTCGCTCCGGCAACACGTCCTGAAAGGGTTGCAGAGATCAGGAAAATAATCGGAAATGAACTTTCCATAATCTCACCTGGTGTAGGTGCTCAGGGAGGGTCAGCTTCCGATGTCATAAAAGCAGGAGCTGACTGGGTAATTGTTGGCAGAGCCATATACCAGGATGAAGATCCTTCAATGGCTGCAAAAAAGTTAGTTGATGAGATGAAAGAGTTCATCTGAAAGCACTATACTAATAAACAAAAAACAAAAATAATAAATCTGTGTGCCAATGATGATAAATCACATCTGACTTGTGATGAACCCTATGAGTTCTGAGGCACACATTTAATATCAAATTAGATGGACTGCGGCTTGTCCATCAATTCCATGTTGGATTTAAGTATCTGTGAGAATACTTCGTTCTTCTTCATATCACACTTTGCTGCTTCAAGGTTCCTTTTAAGTTCTGCAACTGATGTTTCAAGGCTCTGTATATAGATGGTCTGTTGCTCCAGTTTATTATTGAGTTTCTTGATATCAAGGTTCTGGCGATGGATAGTAACATGGTTACCGATCTCATTATTTGTCTTTTCGATCATCTCATCCAGTTCTTTTCTCTTCTCTTCCATTTCAGCCAGCACTTTTTCCATCTCAGTCTCGAACTTTGAATTCTCCTCACGTTTTTGGTCGAGTTTCTCGCTCTCAGCCTTGATCTCTGCTTTCTTTGTTTCAAGAGCTTTCATATCTTCCTGGAAAGCACGTTCTTTTTCTTCGTGGGTCTTCAGGTTTTCCTCATGCTTCAATTTGAGCTGTTCGCGCTCAGCCTTGAACCCCGCTTTCATTTCTTCAAAAGTCTTCTCATAGGCTTTGATTTTCTCTTCATGCTCCAGCTTGATCCTTTCCTGCTCAGCTTTGAACCCATTTTTCTTTTCATCAAAAGCCTTAATCTTCTCCTCAAAAGAAAGCTCCTTTTCCTGATGGTTTTTCAGTCTTTCCTCGTAGCTGACGACTGTCTGCTCAAGCTCCTTTGCTTTGCTTCCGATGTCAGAAATATCGGCCTGGATATGTTCTTTCATCTTTTCAATGGAAGAACGCTTCTCAGCCAGAAGTGACTTATCATCTTCTAATTGTGTTTTGATCGTCTGGATATCTGCTCTTTTCCTGTTAAGTTCTTTCAGCTCTGCATAAAATCCAGCCTTAATAACCTCAACTGCGGCAGGTGATGTAGCATCTGTCATCTCAATTGATAACTCTTCACCTTTAGCCAGTTGTTCTTCAAGAAGCTTGCATTGCTCATCAAGTTCAGATCTCTTACTTCTGTATTGTTCCATTTCGGTCTCATAAGCAGACCTGAGAGACTCAAGTTCTTCTTTTTTGTCTTCATACTCGGCCAGTTCCTTTTCATGCTTCTCCTTTGAGATTTCAAGCTTTTCAACACGACTTTCAAAATCTGCACGTTTCTTTTCGAACTCGGCTATTTCCTTATCAAGCTCTTCTTTTTGATGTTCAGGTATGGCTTTTTCAGTCTTTTCAATAGCTGATTTCAGGATGGCACATTTTTGATTGAGCTTTTTTTCCTCTTCGGCAAAATTAGTTTTCAGTTCATCAAGCTCTTTCTGCTTTTTCTCAAATTCATTAATGTCAGCTTCATAGCGTTCACGGATCTGAAGAAGCTGTGCCTCTTTCTGGATAAAATCATCTATGTCAAAGTTGAATCCATCCGGTATATTGAATGTACTTGTCCTCTGTTCAGGAACAGGGTCTGGCATTTTCCCGGCTGAAGGTACATAGTTCTGAGGATTTGAAGAAGTGTCTTCATTTACTTCTTTTTCTGCTTCTTCTTCTTTAATAACGGGCTTACGGTAAATATTAGGGGTGAATACCGATGAAGATGATGATTTTTCCTCTTTCCTGCCCCTGCCTGATAAGTTCAATGGATTCATTATATCATTTCCTCAGTATCTTTTTCAGTAGTTAGCTGATTCCAGAAGTCAGCTGGCATATTCTTTGCGATCTCCAGTGCACCTTCTGAGATCCCGTACTCAGGATCAATGTCAGAAAATACTTTTCCGCCACCCAGTACTTTTAATTCGTTCTCGATAAAGCTGTCAATGCCATCGAGATTGCTGGTTCCCCCCAATATATGAATGTTATTTCTTAGTTTTTCACGAAGTTCCGGCTCATGATCTGACAGGATCCTGGTAATTCCTGATACAATGTCAGTTACAACAAATTCGCATGCAAGCTGCAATTCTTCAATAATGGATTCCTGAACATGTCCATTTTCAAGAGGTACATCAACAACGCATGTATCCGAACCCGGATCAAGTGCACCGTATTTCTCTTTCCATTCCCTTGCAAGTTCTTCACTTATTGTTGAATCCGGCCATCTGTCATTGACAAGTTTGACTATCTCCGAATCAATGTCTTTTCCTGCACAGGAAAGTCTCAGGCAATCATTTTCCCTGGGAACCTCACTGTCGATTATGCATATATCGGTTTTACTGTAGCCAATATCCACTATTATCGATCTGTCAGGAAGATTGTTTTTGTAAGCTGCACAAAAAAGTTCATCAACCAGCATAGCTCCTGTAAATACTTCATTGGCCAGCTCCAGAAGTTTCTTTTTATATGCCTTGTCAGCATTTGCAGGAACACCTATTATTGCATAGGTATTCTTTTCCACGACTTCGTTCTTTTCAAGTACATGCTTCAGGAATCGTCTGCAAGCATCTGTATTCTCTTCACTTTTGAGTTCCCCGTTAAAGAGTTCCACTTTTTTCCCGTCTTCCAGTTCAAGTGCATCTTTTCCGGCCAGTACTTTCTCAAGGTCGTTACCATTTTCACTGGAAAAAGCAACCAAACTCCGTTCTGAGAACTTTTTTCCTTCACTGCTGCAAACAGATGTTTTGTACATCCCTGCATCTATACCGATGTAGAGACATTTATCACTGGTTATCTCCCCTTCCATGTAATCAACTGTTATCGTTATTAAGACCCACATGGAATTATAACAAATATACATGGGATCCATTTTTCTTAATAATAGAAGGTTCTATTAAATCAGTATTTATATATTATGAACATGAGATCTGCATCTATGGCGACAGATATCACTAAATAAATTCATAACTAATTGAAAAAAGGTATCAATATGATGTATTACTACGCAATCATGTCATGTTCAAGAAATACAATATTTATGGATGTCAATTAATATAATTATCCATATGTTTTTTGTACAGGACGTGAACTATTCCTTCTGCCAGCCCAAGTTTTGGTACATGCATGTATCCGATATCGCTCCATTTCATGACCGAGTGATATATTCTTGATGCAGGGACTATAACATCAGCTCTGTCAGGACGCAGACCAAGTTTTGTGATCCTCTGCTCCAGTGTGAATCCTTTAAGATATTTTTTCAGTTCTTTGATGTCTTTTCTCATTAGAAGTGTCCCATCCTTTCGGCCCGACATCCTGTAAAGCTTATTGATGTTGCCGCCACTTCCGATGGCATAATCAGGCTTATGTTCATTGGTGACCTTTTTGACCCATTTCTTCATCTCATTCCAGTCATCCTTTGTCACAATACCTTCAAGCATCCTGATTGTACCGATATTGAAAGACCTGTATGCAAACACCTTCTTACCTTTAAAGAGGATAATCTCAGTACTACCGCCTCCAACATCAATATGAAGATAAGTTGAATTACCGTTTCCGATTATCTTTTCTATTCTGTTGGAATAGATTATCTTAGCTTCTTTTCTTCCGCTTATTACATTAAGGTCGATGCCGCTTTTTTCTTTTATCTTAGCAACTATCTCATCACTGTTATCAGCTTCACGCATGGCTGAAGTTGCACATGCCATATAATCAAGGGGTTCATAGGCGTCCATCAGGTATTTGAATCCCATCATTGTCTTCAAAAGCCTGGAAACTTTTTCCGGCGGGATGTTATTGTGGATAAATGCATCCTCACCCAGCCTTATGGGCATGCGTATAAAAGAGACTTTTTCGTAAACAGGTTCGATACCTTCCGAATCAACCTTTGACAGAAGAAGCCTGACAGCATTTGAACCAATGTCTATGGCAGCGAATTTCATCCAGTGTCCTCGTTTTAAAGTTGTTTTTCAAGAAAAGTGTATATATCTTCCTGGGCACGACAGGGCTTGTGTTCGTTCTGAACATACTTGTTATCCTGTTTTTCATCTATTATTCTGGCTTTAGTGTTATCAGCGAACTGAATATCCATGTGTTGTCTCAGTTCTTTCTGCAAAGCAGGATCATATATTGGTGTAGCTACTTCCACACGCCTGTCAAGGTTTCGTACCATCCAGTCGGCAGATGAGATGAAGTATTTCTCATCCCCGTTGTTGCAGAAAATGAATATTCTGGAATGCTCAAGGTATTTATCAACTATACTGGTAACTTCTATATTTTCACTGAGGTCTTTGACACCTGGAACAAGTGAACATATTCCTCTGACAACAAGTTTGACCTTTACACCTGCTTTACCGGCCTCATACAATTTGTTGATCATTTCGCTGTCTACAAGACTATTCATCTTGGCATGGATGTATGCAGGTTTACCTTCCTCTACATTCTTTATTTCGGTGTCAATGAGTTTTGTGAACTTATTACGCATTTGCAAAGGAGAAACCACAAGGTGCTCATAATCGTAGACCTTATAATTGTGATTAAAGAAATTAAAAATCCTGTCAACTTCATATGTAATGTCAGGATTTGTTGTCATCAACATGTGGTCACAATAGAGTTTTGCAGTTGACTCATTGAAATTGCCTGTGCCGATACAAGAATAATGTACCATCTTATTTTCTTCTTTCCTGGTGATATGGCACAGTTTAGAATGTACCTTCAGACCCGGCACTCCATCAATGATCCTGGCACCTGCCTGTTCAAGTTTCTGTGTCCAGTAAATGTTTGACTCTTCATCGAACCGTGCCTGAAGTTCGATAACAACAGTAACATCTTTTCCATTCTTTATCGCATTTATAAGTGCGTTAATGACATTTGAGTTACGTGCAACCCTGTACAGAGTAACTTTGATGCTTGCAACATTAGGGTCAATTGCCGCTTCCCTTAAAAGATCAATGAAGTAGTCAAAGGACTGGTAGGGGTAATGAAGCAGAATATCTTTTTCCCTGATGGCAGCAAGCATACTCTTGTAACGTCTCAGGTCTTTGTGTGGTAAAGGAGGTTTCTTTTCATAATAAGATGATTCCGGCCCGATCTTGGGGAAATTCATAAAGTCCTTTGCATTGTGATATTTTCCACCGGGCACCAGATTTTCAAAATTCTGTATATCAAGTCTTTTGAGAGTAAAATCAAGCAGATAATACGGCATTTCCCTGTCATACACAAAGCGTACAGGCTGACCTTTTTTCCTTTCTTCAAGGCTTTCGGAAACCTTTTCAAAGAAACTCTTGGTCACATCATCGTCAATATCAAGTTCCGCATCTCTTGTGAGTTTGATGGTGTATGCACCTATGGAATCATAATCAAAGGTAGAGAAGATATCATCCAGGCCAAAACGGATAACATCGTCAAGCATTATCAAACACTTACGTCCTTCTGAATCCGGGAGATTAATAATACGTGGAAGAACATCAGCAGGGACTTCTATCACTGCGAATTTTGAGCTTTGAGGGTCCCACTTTTTCCTTACATCAATCATCAGATAAATTACCTGATTCTTAAGGTATGGAAAATCGGGAATGTCCTTCAACATTACAGGTATGAGACGTGGGCGAACTTTTTCCTGGAAATATACTCTCAGAAAATCTTTCTGTTCATCATTAAGCTGGGTTTCATCCAGAATGACAATGTTGTGGGCTTCAAGTTCTTTTGTAAGCTCAACAAAAACCTTATCGAAATCATCCCTGAGATCAAGCACGATGCTATGTACCTGTTTCATCACTTTTTTCGGTGAAACCCCAACCATGGCTTTGGACTTAACTCCTGCATCTATCATCCTTTGCAGGGTGCCAACTCTCACACTGAAGAATTCATCCAGATTGGATGAAAATATCCCGAGGAATTTCAAACGTTCAAGTAAAGGGACAGTGGGATCCTTTGCTTCCTGAAGGACTCTTTCATTAAAAGAAAGCCAGCTGATTTCCCTGTTTATATAATCACTTACTTCATTGGACATAAAATTCATATTTCTCAATCTTAAAAACGCCAGAATACTGTCGTGTTTTGATAAAACAACAGTAATTCTATTATATAACACTTCATACAGATTCATATATAGTAATATATAGCACAATATAGTCTTACGTAGTCGATACAATTTTCCAGGCCATATTATCAGCAATTCTTCAGGAATTGTATAATCCTGCTATTGCCTGTGAGAACCTGACACTGAAATCAGGGTCAATAACATTTGACCATGCATCAGGGAATGATTCCAGCAGCGATGCAAGTTCTTTCTTTCTGTACTCGATATAGGCATCAACTCCCGGATAATCCCTGATGCTGGCAGAGTTCTTCTTTCCGTGTGTCTCTCCCCATACACCATATCTCTCGAAATTCTCAAGCATTTCAAGTGCAACCACAGTGTCATGCATATCTCCGAGATTATCCTGGAGAGCTTTCAGGTCCTTTATAAGGCTCTTTGTTTCTGAACCAAGAACTTCTTTGAAGAACTCAATGGTATAACGCAGTATCTTCACATCTATCCTTAATTGATGATATTTTTCAAGGTAAGGGTCAATGGATATATCGTTAGTGAGTACATCACCATATGCCCTTACAGTTGCAAGCTGGGAGTAGAGAAGCACAGGCAATACATCCACAACTCTGGCAGGAACAGGCTCGCCGTTTTTCTTTGATGATTTCATCTTCCATGATTTCTTATGCAGCAAATAGTCTGCAAATTTCTTCTTGAACTTATTATAACGTGGATCATCAAGGTACACAAGCATCGTACCACGATGTTTTGCCCTTTCTATAAGAATGGAATCTGTAAGTGGATCCATTTCAGGAACACTTTCCGGTGCTTGTGCCTCAAGATAATGATCTATCTTCTCAAGGAACACATCCAGGTCACGCACGGTTCCTAGCGTCTTCCTTATGGATTTTATATCTTTGTAATGGGAAGACATTTCCTTCATGTTAAGATAGTCTTCCAGAACTTCGATGATTGAACGCATACGCATAGCAGCAACACGCATGTCATGGAGCTCTTCAATATCTTTTCCAACTTTTGTGCCCCTTTCATGCTCTATCATCTGACCAAAATGATACATGAGTATCTTACGTGCAGCCCCACGCATTGTATCATCAGCCTTTATGTCCGTCTTTTTGATTGACCGGAACTCTGAGTAAGGAGTTATCAATGCTTTTTCTTCAGTTTTATCCTGATATTCAGCTTCTTTCTGTTCCGGTTCCTCTGTCTTTTTTTCATCTAAGTCATTTTCAGGAGACTCGGTAATTTCCGGCTCAGGAACATCGACGATTTCCGGGAATTGTGTAGTTTCAAGAGCAATGGGCTCTTCATGAGTTTCATCTGTATTGCAAACTTTAGTATTTTCAATGCTGAAAGATTCAGTTACATTTTCAGCATCTTCTTCCGTTTCTCTTTTTTCTTCATAGGATTCCATGATCAGGGTCTCCGGTAATTTTTCTTCGGAAACTGTATTATTTACAATATAATTGTTCTCACCATCACTGGTACCTGTGCCTGTAATAATGGCAGGTTCATAGGAACCTGATGTGATATTTGTCATCATTATGCCTGCAAAAGTTGTCAGAACAGAGCATTCTTGTTGCTTTGTTTCATTTTGCAATGTGTCAGAATCAATATCCCTGTCTTCACAGAGCTCATTTTCTCCCTGTGCCTGAAGGAAGTAGTTTACAAAAATGTTGATCAATAGCAGGAATATTCCAAGAGAATATGAAATAATTGCATAACTTACTATGGGATATATCCAGTTATCGGGAAAAGAGAACATGAACACAAGAAGTCCTGAAACAGACAACAGCAAACCTGCAAGGAAAGAATAGCTGCGTGAAAGTCTCTGGCTTATTCCTGCAATATTAATGCCAGCAAGAATGAACACTATGCCGGAAGCAAGGAGCATACAAACCGTCAGAATAACTTCAGGGCCGGAACCGCGGTTCAGTCTGCTGACTATGGCAAAAAGCAGACCTGTCATGCAAAATACCAGGCCTGTGAGAAAACCAAGTGATGCTACTAAGGAATATTTTCTGATAAATACACTAGATGACATTATTCTCCCTTTGACAACTTTTGCCCTGTTCAATAATTGCTTCAATTACACTTATCTATATTTACGATTGTTATTCTCTCTGGAAATTAAAGCTTAATGTGTTTCAGTTCCTTCATAGTTCCCCAAAGGATCTTTTGCTGGCGCTTTAGCTGTCTCATCTGACTCTTGATGACACGTTTCTTAGCTTTCTTACTCTTATATTCCGAGAGTGATTTCTTTGCATCCTTAATATTTGAAGCAATACCGGATTTTACAATTTCTTTGTCTTTGAGGATTGCTTTTACAGGACAGATCTTAATGCATTTTCCGCAGTTGATACATTTATCTTCCTTGATAAGGGCTTTACCTTTTACCATATCAATTGCATCAACCGGGCATTTCTTAACACATTTCTTGCATGACACACATTTTTTTTTATTAACCCACGGCATGATAATCAATCCTCATTACTAATCGGTCAAGCAGATATAAAAATATATAGCAATATATGTATTAGATAACACCAATGTTACTATTTGTACAGATGGTATAATTTACCATTTGCTGAACAGATATTCATCAGGATTATTTCCTCGGAAAGGATGAAGATATATGGATATTCAACTGGGTATTGACCCTTTGTACACTTCAATTCTGGAAAAAATAGTACTTTCAATGATGATAGGTATACTGATAGGTCTTGAAAGAGAACACTGGCGTTCGGATAAGAAGATATTCGCAGGTGTGAGAACTTTTTCCATTACCTGTATTGCAGGTACCCTTGCAACCTTTCTTGCAGACTACATTGGTATGTGGATACTAATATTAAGTACATTGCTTGTTCTTTTTGCTTCTGCATCCCTGATATATCTGGTAAATATCATTAAGGAAAAATCCGGACTAACCACTTCAATCGCATTGTTTTGTACTTATCTTCTGGGAATCATCGTGGCTGAAGGTCTGTACCTGATAGCAATAGTTACCGGACTGCTAATGACCTTCCTGCTCATTGAGAAAAAACCTCTTCACTCTTTTGCAGAAAATCTCTCTGAAGATGATATAAGCAGTGCACTCAAATTCCTTGCAGTTGCTTTTGTGTTATATCCAATAGTGCCTGAAGAACCCATTTACGGAATAATCAGGCTTAAACAAGCTATACTTATTGTGGTACTTGTTTCTTTCATAACTTTTGTGAGTTATGTATCACTGAAAAAAATGGGTCCAAAAGGTGGCATTCCATATTCCGGTTTCTTTGGAGGATTCATAAGCAGTGAAGCCACAGTTGCAGCCCTTGCAGGTCTCTCTAAAAAGGGACCATTGTTAAAAGATTCCGTTCACATAGGTTCCATACTTGCAGTGGTGTCCATGATAATAAGCAACAGTATTATTGCATTCATAGCAGACCCTACAATGCAGACCGTAACTCTGATGGCTCCTGCGTTCCTTGTAATGGGAGCAGTGGCACTGGTAGTTGTTGCTTTTAAATGGAAAAAGACCATCACTCCGAAAGAGAACATAGAAATAGGATCTCCCTTTGCCCTTGGTCCTGCTTTTAAGTTCGGTGCAGTATTTACGATCCTGCTTATTGTTGCAAATTTTGCTAACGAATATGGAGGAGCTGAGGGTGCATATATCACTGCACTTGGTGGTATCGTCAGCAGTTCTGCTGTAACTGCTTCAGTTGCAGCCCTTGCTTTTTCAGGTAACCTTTCTGCACATACTGCTGCAGAAACAGCTATACTTGCGGGTCTTGTCAGCACTCTCAGCAAACCGTTTTATATAAAAATAAGTGGCTCTCCTGAATTTTTCAAAACATCCCTTCTCTCATTTCTGGCAATAGTATTTTCAGGTTCAATAACCTTGCTTATCTGGAACTTCTACATTAATTGATTATTAAATATTTGTATCAATATAACTATATATACAAAGATTAACTATATTTAACGGGATATCATGCTTGAAAATGTAGACCTTTCCAAGAGTCTTCCCAAAGATGAGTACAAGAAAATAATGGATGACCTGAAGATACGAATGGGAGAACTGCAGCGAAAAGCCTGGAAAATGAACATTCCTATTATTATTGTTTTTGAGGGCTGGCATGCTTCAGGTATGTCAGAGATCATAAATCGTTTTCTTTTGACATTAAGTCCTATGGGCTTTAATCTTTATACAACCGGAAGACCCTGTTATCAGGAAGAACAGAAACCTCTTTTATGGCGTTTCTGGACAAAGATCCCTCAGAATGGCAGAATTGCCATCTTCGACAGAAGCTGGTATCGCAGGATAATTATTGAAAATAACAAGAAAGGTAAAACTGATAAGGATATGCAAAGGTGCCTTTCAAATCTGACCTATTTTGAAAGACAACTAACAGACGGTGGCTATCTGATGATCAAACTGTTTCTTCATATAAGTAAGGAGGAACAGGATAATAGATATCTTGAAATGAAAAAAACGGGAATACCCCAGTTCATCATTGAAGAGGAAGAAAGGGATTATCTGAAAGGTTATGACAAATATTTGCCTCTTATTGAGGGAATACTTGAAAAAACAGATCGTTCTTCTGCTCCATGGACTATCATAGAATCCGATGATAAGAATTTCGCAACGGTTAAAATTCTTGCAAAGGTGATGGAGTCTATTGAATACAAGATACAGGATATCGAAAATAAAACATTGATGGAAAAAAATCAGGAAAAAGATGATTGTATAATTCCTAATATAGATTCTTCAATACTTGAAAAAGTCAACCCTGATAAGAGTCTCACACATGACACATACAAAAAAGAGAAAAAAAAGTATCAGAAAAAACTGAAACGACTCCAGTATGATCTTTTCAGAAACAGGATACCAGTTATTATTGTTTTTGAAGGATGGGATGCCTCCGGGAAAGGTGGCGGTATCAGAAGACTTGTTAAAGATCTGAATCCAAGGCTATATCAGGTAACTTCTGTGGGTGTGCCCAATCAGAATGAACTTGAACACCATTATCTCTGGCGATTCTACAATCAGATCCCTGAAGCAGGCCATATTGGAATATTTGACAGGAGCTGGTATGGAAGAGTGCTGGTAGAAAGAGTGGAGAATCTCTGTAATGTTGAAGAGTGGAAACGCGCATACAGGGAGATCAATGAATTCGAAGAGACTCTTTCCAACTATGGTACTATAATCATTAAGTTCTGGCTGCATATTGATAAGGATGAGCAGCTGAAAAGATTCAAGCAGCGTGAAAAGACCGAACACAAGCAATGGAAGATAACTCCTGACGACTGGAGGAACCGTGAAAAATGGAACCTCTATCTTGACGCTGCCGATGAAATGCTGACGAAAACAAGTACTTCATGGGCTCCCTGGACAATTGTTGAATCCAATGACAAGTACTATTCCAGGATCAAAATAATGAACACTGTCGTCGACAGTATCGAAAAAGAACTGAGAGAACGCGGGCTTCAGTAATCTTCCCTGAAGTAGATATCCCGTTCAAACAGCAAGCGCCAGAGATCGGCTTTGGTGTCTGCTCTATCTGCATCGATACTGGCTCCAGGGCCTTTAATTTTAATTATGATATCTTCTTTTGCAAGATCAACTTCGGAGATTTCGCTATCCATTCTGCTATAGTCCAGTGCATCGGCAAGTCTCAGCAATGCTGAGAGCTTGAGAATATCTTCCTGCATCTGGCTCGGCAGCTCAAAGAATTTCTTTTTCAGGGATAATTTGTGGAGTTTCTTCCTGTCTATTCTTTTTTTGTGCAGAAAAGTCATCCATGGCAGAAAGGTGCAAAGAGGATATGGAAGTTCATCGGGGCATGTCTCCAAGAGTATATCACGGCCCACTTTATGATGGTTTTTTGCATCTGTCATAACGCCTATATCGTGAACAACCGCAGCTACTCTAAGTGTTTGACGAAGCTCATCCGGCAGAAGATGTATACTTTTCAGTTCATCAAAAAGGTGGAAGGAATTTTCAGCAACATTTCGTGAATGTTCAACCTCTATCCCATATTCATCTATCATGTCACTGAGAGGAACAAATGAAATATCATCATATCCTGTTTTTATGCCGTAGTTTAATATGCTGGCGTCCTTTTGCATATTTTCTCTGAAGAGTTCCAGACCGTTATCGAACTTTGAACTAGTTCCAGGAACCAGTCCTTCCATGTCTTTCAGATTTGAGACTATCTGGTGCAGTTCTGATTCAGTTCCATCTCCCGCAAGTTCAACTTCCAGTTCAAGATAGCTTTTTTTGTTGTCTTCACATACAATGACTACATCATCAAAACTCATCTCTGCAATATTTCTCTGGTTGCTATCTATCTGAACATCCGCTCTTTTATGCATTACAGTAAAAAGAGGGAATAGTTCACCTTCGCCTATAATTGAAAGCACTCTGTGCCTGAGAACACAATTATTCCACTTTTTTACAGGCAGTTTCTCGTCAAGTGTGAACTCAACTTCTTCTCTCATGTGTACAAGAGAATCAGAACTTGAGAGTGATTTTAGTGTATATGTCACCTTGTCAGCTTTCTCACGGCAGCGGAATGAAAAACCTGAAGCATAAATTGCCATATCAAGTGTATCAAGATAGGTGTCTGTGAAAACTTTGTCTTTTCTGTCTCCTACACTGAATCCGTTAATAGCGGCTACACCTTTAAGTTTTTCAAAGATGTCAGGTTCTGATATGAGGAATTTAGCTTCAATCTCCATAATGGAAGATATGTTTTAAGAGTAAAAAGTCTTTCACCACTGAAAGTAGAACAAAGTGAACTACCACCCTATTCATAGGGTGGTTTCCTGCTTCATTATCGAATCCAACGACTCAATTCCACAGGCTTTAACTGTAGTTCCTACAGCACGATTGAGAATATTGATAGCAGCATTATGGTCACGGTCAAGAACTAATCCACAGTGAGGACAGTTGTGTGTCCTTACCGCTAATGATTTTTCTACCTTTTGACCACAGTTGCTACATAGTTGAGATGTGTTATATGGATTAACTAATTCTACAAACTTACCAGCTTCTTCCGCTTTGTATTTTGTAATCTGAATTAGATCACTCCATGATGCATCATGTATTGACTTTGATAGTCTTGAATTTTTAACCATGTTCTTTACATTCAGATCTTCAAAAGCTATGTAATCGTAAGCATTAATGAGTTCCCTGCTTAGTTTATGGTTAAAATCGGTTCTCTGATTGCGAATTTTACGATGCAAGGTGTTTACCTTATCACATTGTTTCTTCCAATTGTTAGAGAATTTCTTTTTACGACTAAGGTTACGTTGTTGTCTTTTTAATTCGCCTTCAGTATTGCGATAATATTTCGGAGGATCTATCTGAGTACCATCACTCAAAGTAACCAGAGAATTGAGTCCTACGTCAATACCTACAAAGGTAACAGGTTCAACAGGTGTAACATTGTTCTCAACGACTACAGAGAATGTAACATACCATTGTTTCCCATCTTTGCGAATAGTACAGGTCTTGATCTTGCCTTCAATCTCTCGATGCTGAACTATCTTGATCTCTCCAATCTTCGATAGCTTCAACTTCTTTCCAGAGATACTAAAACCAGATTGGGGATAGGTAAAACTGTTATATCGTCTCTTTCCTTTGAACCGAGGATAACCTACTTTTGCTTCTCCGTTCTTACATCGTCTGAAAAAAGCATCAAATGATTTACCTAATCTCCTGATTACATCCTGTTTTACCTGAGAATGTACGTCTGTATCAAATTCAAGATACTGAACCTGATACAACTGTTCCATAGTAGATAATCCTTGATTACATCTATCATAGGCATTTCTACGGTCTGTAAGAAATTCGTTATAGATATGTCTACAAACATCAATTGTCCTGATTAAAGTTACTTCCTGTTGTTTGGTAGGATACAATCTAAACTTATAAGATTTCTGCATTAAATACCTATAGGTTCACAATGTTTAAATACCTTTCGTACCTATAGGATAACATGTCATATTCAAGTTCTGCTGTGTATGAAATTAATTATCATATTGTATGGTGTACTAAATACCGGAAACAGGTTATGAATGATGAATTGAAGGAGTTTCTTGATGACCAGATAAGAACAATTGCTGATTCTAAGGAATGGGAAATACTTGAACTTGAAGTTATGCCTGAACACATCCACCTTTTCATATCTGCACCACCATTCATAGCACCGACTGATATTGTTAAAATTATGAAAGGAGTTACTGCTAAGAGGGTTTTCCAGAAGTTTCCCGAATTACGAAAAAAGGAATTTTTGGGAAATCATCTTTGGTCACCAAGCTATTATATTGGTACTCATGGTCAAGTATCTGCTGAAACGATTAAGAAATACATTGACGGTAGTTCCAATAAGGGACGTAATTCATCCACCGTTTGAAAACGGTGGGCTTCTTACTCCAACGGTGATAAAATAAAAAAGAGTGCCATGTAGTTTCATCAATGGCAGTATCTTGGAATTGATCCTTTCTTTTTGAATATGTAAGAACCGTCTTCCATGCTTACAAAGCCCATCTTTTCCCAGAAACCTTTTGCAGTGGGTCTTACCCTGTCGGCAATAATGGTATTGAATTGGGATTTGAACAGGTCAACTGTCCTTCTGCCATAATTCTTTCCTTCAAATTCCGGGAAGATGTTAATTGAGTAGATTGTAAGAACATTGCCATCTGCCTTTCCTCTGGCTTTTCCCACCCTGATACCTCTTCTGTCTATATTCATCCACCTGCACTCAGAACCCTGTGCAGGAGGGAGCAAGGTGAATTTAAGTTCCTGGGGCATATTTATAATCTCTCTTTTTTGTATGCACTGTATTATTAATTCAGCTTGCGATATAATTGTGCATTTGCAACTACCGGTTCGAAATGACCCCGAAGTTCATCAGGCATTTTCTGGGTTTGTTCGGTTGCAAAATAACCACCATCAAGAGAATCATGGAACATCCGCATTACTTCAACCCTTTCAGCTTCATTAAAATGCAGGAGAACATTTTTGCAGAGAACAAGGTTCAGCCCTGTTCTGATCGGTTTCATGTCCAGAAGATTGTGCTTGGTGAACTCGACACTTCTTCTTATTTCATCGTCTATTTTAAAGTGATCAGGCTCGTCAGCAGGTGAGAAGTATTTCTCAAATATTGGTTTTGGTATTCTCTGCACCATTTCTCTGGGATAGATGCCTTCTTTGATGATATCACCGAAAAGATTACTGTTATCAATGTCAGTTGCGTGTATCTTCACGTTCCTGAAGATCATTCCCATGTTCTCTCTTAACACAATAGCCAGTGAATATGGTTCAGGACCCATTGCACATCCTGCGTCCCATATGTGGATGTACCTTCTGCTTCTGAGCTCAGGAATTACGTAGTCTCTGATCATTTCCAGTGTCTGCATGTCTCTGAAGAAATAAGTGAATGCCATAATTTTCCTCTCCTGTATTGAAAAGAATTCAATGTACATAAATATATATATAATGTTCAAAAGTAGGTAATTCATGTACATGCTTACTGATTATACTAATATAAAGAACAAATAAATAAATAAATAAATAAATAAATATATAATACAAATTTTGGATGGATAAAAATCAAAAAAAGAAAAGAGCAGATGTCTGTATTCTCAGGCAAGTTCTGCTATTTCTTCAACTTCTTTTTTATCCATGATCTTTGCAAGGTCGAGGAATATCAGTAGACGCTCATCGAGCTTTCCAACACCTGTAATATATTCTTTACTAATGTTGGACATTACCAGATCCGGTGCCGGATCTACACTTGATTCCGGAATTCTGAGTACCTCATTGACAGAATCTACGATCATTCCCACAACATTGTCACCTATCTCAACTACAATGATACGGGAATGTGCATCTGCTTCCTTGGAAGCAAGATTGAAGCGTTTGTCAAGGTTGATGACAACAATTATCCTGCCACGAAGATTGATTACACCTTCAACAAAGTCAGGAGATTGGGGGATCTGGGTGATCTCAGGCATCCTGATGATCTCCTGAACTTTCATGATCTCTACGCCAAACTCCTCGCCTCCCAACTGGAAGACTACCATCTGTAATAATTCCTCAGTCGGTCCATTTCCGGCTATTGAAACATCTTTCATATTCTCATCTCATTATACGAGGAGCTGCTCCTCTTTGTCTGAATCTTCCCTTTTCCCGGGGCCAGAAGTATTTCCACTTGCCATGGAAATGGAGTCTAATATAAACTTGTCAACTACAACTTTCATATCTGCTGCAAGAGTTGACAGGTCTTCTGCAGACCTTGAAAGTTCCTGCATTGTTGCACTCTGCTCTTCAACAGCTGCTGATGCTTCCTCAGTTCCTGCTGCGGATTCTTCTGAAATGGCACTAACTTCTTCGATCGAGGAAGTGACCTCTTCGATAGAAGCGGACTGCTCCTGGGCAGCAGCAGCAATATCCTGAACCATATTTGCTATGAGGTTTCCTGACTCAACCACCTGCTCAATACTTGATACAGCTTCATGAAGGGCAGTTGCTCCAGATTCTACTTCCTCTGAACCCTGCTGCATTGATGTTACAGCATTCTGTGTTCCTTCCTGTATCTCACTGATAAGTGTGGAAATCTGCTTAGCTGCATTACCAGAATCCTCTGCAAGTTTCCTGACTTCATCTGCAACCACAGCGAATCCCCGACCATGTTCCCCTGCACGTGCTGCTTCAATTGCTGCATTTAGTGCAAGAAGGTTTGTCTGGTCTGCAATATTAGTAATGAGGTTTACTATCTCACCGATCTGCTTGGATTTACCATCAAGCTCCATGATAACGTTTGATGATTCTCCTGTTGCCTTTTTGATTGAATCCATCTTTAAAAGGAGGTCCTTGGCATTAACACCAAGACTATTGATCATCTCATTTGAATCCTTAGCGTTCTCTGCTGCCTTTTGTGAGTTAGTTGCAACTTCCTGGACTGTCATGGTCATATCAACCATTGCACGAGATACCTCTTCTGTCTTAGAAGCCTGGCTCTGTGCACCTCTTGATATTTCAGAAACAGTGTCTGCTACCTGATATGATGATGATGACATTTGCTCAACTGAAGCAGACATTTCTTCGGCTGTTGATGCAACATTTCTTGAACTGTCATGTACCATGGATACAACTTCATTAAGTGATCTTCTGGTGTTCTCTATACCATCAGTTAGTACTTTGAACTCTCCAACACCATGGACTGAGACTGCCTGACTGAGATCATTATTTGCAATTGCTTCAAGAACATTTGCGGAATCTTCAATAATTGATTGCAGGTCGTTACCAAATGCATCGACAGTATCGGCAAATACCTTAAAGTCACCTTCTGTTTCAAAGCTGAACCTTGCATCGAGATGACCTCCAGAGAACTCATTGACCATGCGCATTGCCTCATTCATAGGTGTTACAAGTGCTTCGATTGCCTCTGAAACAGCATCCATTGCATCTCTGTATGCCCCTTCAAATTGTGATGAATCGGCCTTATAGTCAAGATTACCGCTCTTTGCAGCGTTACCAAGTTTAACGAATTCATTACCAAGGCTCTCTATATTGCTCATCATGGTAATGTAACATGGAATCAGTTCGTCATTCTCTGAACGTTTACCGGTTTTCTTGAGTCCTTCAAGGTCACTAAGGTCGCCTACTGCGATTCTTTTATTGACACCCATAACTGTAAGGATTCTCTGTCGGATTCCGTTTGTAGCATTTGCCACTTCTTCATAGATTCCCTGATAATCGCCTTCAACAGCTCTTGTGTGGTCGTTGTCAACCATGAGCTGCAGGACTTCATTTGCCTCTACAAGACCACCAAGACCATCAATACAATCATTGATGTTGTTCTTGAGAATGTTGAAATCACCCTGGTATTCATCAGTTATCTTTTCAGGTATTTCTCCTTTAGATATCTGCTCTACATAATCTGCGGCGACATTGAGCGGATCGATTACAGCATCAAGTGTGTTATTTACACCTTCCACGACTTTACGGAAGTCGCCTTCATGTCTTGAAGCATCTGCACGGGTATCGAGACGCCCCTCAACTGCCGCTGTTTCAAGCATGTTAGCATCTGTGATAAGACTGGAAACTGCTGTTGCCACATCATCAAGCGATTCATATATTTTTGAGAAATTCTCATACTGAACAGCAGTGTGTTCACTGGCAGCGGTTATGTTCGAGTCGATCTCCAGATTACCAGATGCAATATTCTCCAGGTTAGCAACCAGGCGCGTAATCTCTTTTGAAGTGTAAATTGCGTTCACCTTTGAAGCTGAGACATCCTGAACTACCTCGATATGACCGATCTGTTTACCCTTGGAGTCATATATGTATGAGGTATCTACCTGCAAGTGGCTCTTCTCTCCATCTTCCCCGGGTTGTTCGAAGAACGTAATTGGATTACCATTCTCTAACCTGCAGACACCACATTTTTCTGTGCCGCATATGTTGGCTCCCCATTCACTGCATTGATGACCGATGACCTCCTCACGCTTCAGACCTGTTGCTTCTTCAGCTGGTTTGTTAAGGAAGGTCCAGTTAAGATCATTATCTGTTACTGATACTGGGAAAGGAATGCTGTCAAGAATTGAATTATACCAATATACTTTATTCACAACAGTATCAAGAGTATTGTTCACTCCGTCTACAACCTTACGGAAGTCACCGTTGTGCCTGCTCGCATCAGCACGGGTATCAAAGTGCTCGTTTGTGGCTGCTTCTGCCAGCATCTCTGCATCTTCAATAAGCGCCCCTACTGCATCTATACACTGGTTGAGGTTGTTCTTGATCTCGTTGAAATCACCGTTATAGTCATCAGTGATCTTTTCAGGAATATCACCTTTGGAGATTCGATCAACGTATTCTGCAGTTACATTGAGTGGAGCGATCAAAGCATCAAATGCACCGTTTACGGTACCAACCGCTTCCTGGAAAAGACCATCGAACTCTGAAGAATCTACCCTGTAGTCCAGATTTCCGGCTTCGGCGGCCTGTCCGAGTTCAATGAACTCATCAGCCATTCCCTTGACTGTTTCCATGAGCCTGATTGTGTATGGTAATAGTTTGTCATTATCTGACCGTTTTCCTGCCTGTTTGTACCTTGGAAGGTCACTGAAGTCACCTCTGGCCATAAACTCGAACGTACGCTGGATATTAAGGAGCCTGTTGCGGACTTCGTTAACTGCATATGCATTGTCTTTGAAAATTCCGTCATACTCTCCTTCGACACCATTCTCAAAATCATTGACAGCCAGTTTTAGCAGAATATCGGTACTTTCGTTCAAAGGTTTTGAAATCGAATCAAGTGTATGGTTCAGGTTCTCTATTATGGTTCTGAATTCTCCGCCATGTCTTGTGGCATCTGCACGAATATCCACTTTTCCTTCAGAACCTGCTTCTGCCAGCATTTCAGAATCTTCAATAAGAGCATTGATCGCATCGACACAAACGTTGAGTTTATTTTTGAAATCATTGTAACTGCCTTTGAATTCTTTTGTTATTTTTGGTGGAATATCTCCGTTAGATAGGCGAGTTACATATTTTGACGCAGCCATGAATGGAGTAACTATTGCGTCGATCATTTGGTTAATTCCGGTCGCAAGTTCCCTGAATTCACCTTCAAAGTCTTCAGGTTGCATTCTCACATCAAGCTGACCTTCAACTGTTGCATTCACCATCTTGTTGACCTGCTTTGATAGTTCATGCTGCTGCTCAGCTTCATTTTTCCATCCAGAAGCTTTTTCAAGAAAAGCGTTCAGTGCTTCTGTCATCTCTTTCTCAGTTCCAGTTAATTCTGTACTGAGTCTGACATCTGAATTTCCTTCATTAAATGAATCCAGAACATCGATTATCTCTGTATATAATTTAGTGTTTTTCCCTAACATGTTTTCACCCTGCAGTAACAAAAGCTAAACCAACCAAGTTCAACTGTTGCATATCTGCTGCCTATTTATAAAATATAAACACATCTATATAATTATATTTATGCAACTTTAAAGATGTAGATAATTATATAAAAATATATCTTTGAAAAAAGATTGATGTACACAAATGCACATCTATGTTAAATACTGTTGGTTTTTAAAAATCGATCAGGAAGAAACTGCTTCCTTATAGCCGGATTCTACAATATTCAATTGCTCATCCTTTCCCAACACTTTCTTAGAATCAATCAGAAGAAGGAGACGCTCATCCAGTTTCCCTACACCCTTTACAGCCTCTGATTCATTGCGAGATACTAACATGTCGGGAGCAGGATCAATTTCAGATTTCTGAATTCGGAGAACCTCAGTTACTGATTCAACCATAAGACCCACTATAATATCATCAAGTTCTGTGACAATAATACGAGAATTGTGGTCCTGTTCTCTGAATTGCACGTTAAAGAGCTTTGCCATATTTATTGCAACTATTACATCACCTCGGATATTGACAATACCTTCAACGTAATCGGGTGCTTGCGGCATGTGTGTCATTTCAGGAATTCTAATTATCTCTTTTACATTCATGATATCCATTCCGAACTCCTCACCTGCCAGTTGAAAAACAACTACCTGAAGAACATCTTCTGCACTTGTAGCTGAGTTTGAAAAAGTTTCTTCCACTTAAATTCCTCCTATTTACACCAGTGCAGAATTTTCAGTTGCAGATTCGGCAATCTCCGGATTTCCTGTGCCTTTGTTATTAGTCTGCCTGTTTTCCGAACAGAACGTCTTGAATCTGCTTACAGCCTTTTTCATATCCTGGGCAATATATGATAATTCATCTGCAGAATTTGCAATTTCATGTGTTGAAGAAGTTTGTTCCTGAACGGCAGCAGCTGTCTGTTCAGTACCTGCTGCAGTTTCTTCTGAAATTGCTGCAACTTCCTGAATGGACGATGCTGCCTCCTCAATCGAAGCAGACTGTTCTTCTGCCGCAGCAGCAATGTCTACAACCATTTTTGTAATGTCATCAACAGCAATTATTACTTGATCGATCTCCTCAACACCGGCACCAAGTGATTCAGCACCCTTTGAAACTTCAGTTGTACCCATTTCCATAGAAGTAACAGCTTCTGAGGTTCCATCCTGTATTTCATGTATAAGGTCTGCGATCTGTTTTGCAGCATTTCCTGAATCTTCCGCAAGTTTTCTGACCTCATCTGCAACAACTGCAAAACCACGTCCGTGTTCTCCTGCACGTGCTGCTTCAATAGCAGCGTTAAGAGCAAGCAGGTTTGTCTGGTCAGCAATATTTGTGATAAGATTGACTATCTCATCAATACGGTTTGATTTTTCTTCCAGGTCATTGATTACAGTAGCAGAGCCCGATACAGCTTCCTTTATGCTGTCCATCATTCTGAGCAATTCCTTACTTGTTTTACCCAATTCGGTCATTTTCTCATTGGATTCGCGTGCATGGGTTGCAGCATTCTGTGAATTGCAGGCCACTTCCTGTATGCTCTGGGTCATATGCTGCATGGTTCTGGAAACTTCCTCGGTCTTGGTTGATTGATCCTGTGATCCTCTGGAAATTTCCTCAACAGTTCCTGAAACTTCTACTGCTGAAGAATTTAGTTGTGTGGTTGATGCGGACATGTCTTCGGCAGTTCTGACTACCATGTCAGCAACATTTATCACATTCGATACTACTTCATTAAGGGATAAACGGGCACTTTCAATACCATCGGTGAGTTTCCTGAACTCTCCCACAGATTCCACGGATATTGCCCGGGTGAGATTATCATTGGACATTTCTGATAATACTTCACATGCAT
Source organism: Methanolobus bombayensis (assembly GCF_017873415.1). Lineage (GTDB taxonomy): Archaea > Halobacteriota > Methanosarcinia > Methanosarcinales > Methanosarcinaceae > Methanolobus > Methanolobus bombayensis. Next base: position 26,300 of record NZ_JAGGKD010000008.1, read on the forward strand.
CTCCCATCATTTTCTGGAGGTTGTCTCCAAAAGAGTTCAATGTGTTTGCCAGATCGTTAAAATCACCATTCATCTTCATGGTGATCCTGGCATCAAGGTCACCTTCTGCATATGCTGTGATAACATCAGAGCTTACTTTCAGTGGTGTGACAATCGCATCCAGTGTATTGTTAAAGCCTTCGATTATCCTGGAGAAATCGCCTCCATGTTGTGATACATCAGCACGTGTTTCCAGCTGGCCATCAACTCCTGCCTGTGCAAGTAGCTGTGAATCCCTTATTAGTAAATTAATGGCATCAATACAGACATTGATATTATTCTTTATCTCATTGAAGTCACCATAATATGTATCTGTAATAGGTTCCGGAATGTCACCTTTTGATATTCTGTCAATATATTCTGCTGCTACGTTCAGTGGTGATATTACCGCATCAAAAGCAACGTTAACATCCTGTATTGCTTCATTGTAGACACCTTCGAAACCATCAGGGCTCGCTCTGTAATCGAGCTTTCCTTCTTCAACTGCAGATCCAAGTTCAACGAACTGGTCCACAAGACCCTGTATACTTTCCATCATTTTTATGTATGCAGGAATGAATTCATCATTTTCTGATCTCTTTCCAATTTCCCTGTATGTTTCAAGCATTCTCAGATTTCCACTGGCAATTTCCTGAGTTGTACTCAGCACCACTTTGTTGTGGTCAAGAGCTTTGTTTGTACCTTCGGAAATCTCAGCGTAGATTCCCTGGTACTCATCGGAAACCCGGGTTGTGAGGTCGTTAACTGACATTTTATGTAACACTTCGTTACATTCAATAAGGGCTCCCAATCCATCAATACACATATTGAGGTTGTTCTTGATCTCATTGAAATCTCCTCTGTATTCGTCGGTGATCTTTTCCGGTATGTCGCCCTTTGAGATACGATCAATATACTCTGCTGCTACGTTCAACGGACCAATAAATGCATCAAGGGTTTCGTTCACCGCATTGACAATATCCTTCGGGTTACCTTCAAACTGATTTATATCTGCACGTGCATCCAGTCTTCCGTTAACTGCTGCATCCGCAAGTTTGAGTACTTCCTTTGTGACATTTATCTCAGAGGTCATATCCATAACATATTCAAGACCTCCGATTATCTCCCCTTCACTGTTCTTTAGCGGGGTTGCAGTATAACGGATCGGAAGTTCTCCTGCAGGAAGATTTGCAACAGTATCGGCAGAAGAAGTGTTACCTTCTTTCATGGCTCTGGCAACACGGCATTCTGCGGTGTTACAGTGTGGGGTATTGAACAGCTCGTAACATTTCATACCTTTACATTCTGTGGCAGTTTTCCCTACTGCATTAGCACCGGCAGGATTAATGAATGATACATTGAATTCTTTATCTACAGCCATTACAGGTGCCGGAATCCTGTTTAGGAGTTCTACTTTGGATCCGGAATCTTCAAGAGCATTCCTGATCTCGGTCTGGTCCATGAATATCTCAAGTGAACCTATTATTTTACCTTCTCTGTTTTTCAGTGGAACACCACTGCACTTAATAGATACATCCTGATTCAGGTTTGCCACGGCTTCACCGTGTTCGATATTATTTGTAATCATTGATTTTGTACATACACAATTGTCAGTCTTACAGACATTTGTCTTGTAATGATCGTAGCATTTAGTTCCAACCATGTGATCGGTTGTAAGACCTGCAGTTTCTGCAGCCTTGCTGTTAACATAATTAATATTGTATTCCCTGTCAATGATCATGAAAGGAACAGGGATACTATCTATATGTCCGACAAGTGTTTCCACTACATCGTTCATACCTTCTACAAGTCTTGCATACTCTCCGCTGAACCTGGAACTGTCTGCTCTTGTGTTCAGCTTTCCTTCGATTGCAGCGTCAGTAAGGAACTCAGCCTCTTCTAGTAGTGAATTGATAGAATCGATACAAAGGTTGAGATTGTTCTTTATTTCGTTGAAGTCCCCACTGTAAGAATCTGTGATCTTTTCGGGTATGTCTCCTTTAGATATGCGATCGATGTACTCAGCTGCAACATTCAGTGGGCCGATGAATGCGTCCAGGCATCCATTGACACCTTCCACAACCTTACGGTAATCTCCATTGTGTCTGCTGGTATCGGCACGTCTGTCAAGCTGGCCTTCAACACCTGCCTGAGCCAGCATTATAGAATCTTCAACCAGGGCGTTTATGGCATCAATGCACATATTGAGATTGTTTTTAATCTCATTGAAATCCCCTTTGTATTCATCTGTAATTTTTTCAGGAATATCTCCTTTGGATATGCGGTCTATATATTCCGCAGAAACGTTAAGTGGTCCCATTACAGCATCAAGCAGCTGGTTAACACCTTCCAGAACATTTTTACAATTTCCTGTCAGCTCAGAAGTGTCACCACGGGCATCAAGTTTTCCCTCAACAACAGAATCTATAAGATCAAGGACCTGCTCTGCAAGCATTTGATTGTGGAAGTCCTCTGCTTCTTTTAAATCAATGATGCTGCTTTTTTGCGTAAGTTCGTTTTTTAGAGCAAATCATATTAGTTTATATTAATGGAATTATACAAGGAAGAAGCTTCCAGGATCAAAGCAATCCTGAAAAAAAATCCCCGGGGACTTAGTGTAACGGATATTTCTAAAAAAATAGGTGTGAACAGGAATACTGTCGCAAAATATCTGGAACTTCTAAGAATCAGTGGCCATGTAGAGATGGAGAATGTCGGTACCGCAAAAGTTTATTTCCTTTCACAAAGAATTCCAGTTTCCACTCTACTCGACTTTTCCTCTGACTATATATTAGTAATAGACACTGATCTTAAGGTCGTTCAGGTGAACAACAAGTTCTCCGATATTGCAAAAACTACAAAAGAGGACCTCATTGGCAGTCAAATAGCTGATATCCTGCCTCCGATGATATCCAATAAAACATTAATGGAAAAAATCGATGAGGAGCTTACAGGAAAATCATTTGTTGAAATGCTGGATATTATTATCAATAACGAATTGTGGTTCCTGAAAACAAAGATAATTCCTTCAAGATTTGATGACGGTCAGCCTGGTGTAACTCTCATTATGGAGAATATAACAGAAGAGATCCGAAAACAGAATTCTTTAAGAGAAGAACAGGAAAAACTGGAAAGACTGGTTTCTGAAAGAACCTCTGAACTTGAAAAAGCAAATGAAATGCTCAAAAAGAAGATAATGGAAAGAAAGCAGATCGAAGAAAAACTCCATGAAGAGCATGAAAAAGCGCAAAAATACCTTGATATTGCGGGTGTTCTGATTACAGTAACTGATAAACATAATAATATAAAAAACATTAACAGAAAAGGTCTTGAGATTCTCGGCTGTACGAATGAAGAAGCTGTTGGAAAGAACCTTGTAGATGCCTTCATATTCGAATCCGATAGAAAAGATGCAAAGAACCTATGTGCACAGATTTTAAATGAGGAAGGAGAGGCCAACTTCGAAAGCTATATTGTCACACCAGGTGGCAAAAAAAAGCTAATTAAATGGACAAATGTGAGCTTTAAGGACAAAGATGGAAACGTTGTAGGAATTGTAGCATCCGGACAGGACATCACCGAACAGAGAAAAATTGAAAGGGAATTAAAAGAAAGCGAGAAGAAATATCGTTTGCTTGCCGACAATACCTTTGACAGCATTTGGCAATTGGATAAAGATTTAGTATTCACCTATGCCAATCCTGCCTCAGTTAACATAACTGATCTGGAAGCTGATGATTTTATCGGGACAAATATTCAGGACCATTTCCCGGATAGCGAAATTGAAAAGATGATGAAGATTATGAGCTATCGATTAAAGAATGGGTCCGATGATGAATACACTAAGATAGAGACAGTTATTTATGACAAAAGCAAAAATCTTGTTCCCATAGAGATCTATGCTAAAATGCTATTTGACGAAGAAGGGACTTTTTCCGGTTTTCAGGGAACGACAAAAAGAGTCAATTCAAACAAGGCTTAAAAGTAAATAGACCTTTGAATATTATATTTCATAGTAATTATATGTTACACAATATTATTAGTCCTTAGTTGTTTTTTTTCAAAACGTTTGGTTTTTTTAGGTGATATATAAATGCTCACCAGAAACTACATAAAAGAACATGATATATAGACTACAATTTCATTTCATATGACATGAAGTTAGATGCTTCACTATTATAATACCAGAAATGCTACGGCATTTTATCATTATTAGGAAATTCCCGGAGGATTCACATGAAAGTAAAAATAACTGAAACTATTCTTCGAGATGCGCATCAATCCCTCATTGCTACCAGGATGCGCACACGCAACATGCTCCCGATAGTTGACAAACTTGATGAAGTCGGATACTATTCACTCGAGATGTGGGGAGGGGCAACATTCGACAGCTCTATCAGATATCTTAATGAAGACCCATGGGAAAGACTAAAAGAACTCAAGAAACACATGAAGGAAACTCCTGCACAGATGCTGCTCAGGGGACAGAACCTGGTAGGATACAGGCATTACTCTGATGATGTTGTGGAAAAGTTCGTAAAGAAAGCTTATGAGAACGGTATCGACATTTTCAGAGTATTTGATGCTGTTAACGATATCCGCAATATGGAAAAAGCCATCACTGTGGCTAAAAAGGAAGGGGCACATGTACAGGGTACAATTGCATATACCATCAGTCCTGTACATACCATTGAAAAATATGTGGAGCTGGCAACCGAACTTGCCGAACTTGAATGCGATTCTATTTGTATAAAAGATATGGCAGGTCTTATCTCACCACAGCAGGCATATGATCTTGTAAAAGCTCTTAAAACAGAGGTCAATCTGCCAGTTGACCTGCATGCCCACTGTACATCAGGTATGGCTCCAATGAGTTATATGGCTGCATGCAGAGCAGGTGTGGACATACTGGATACTGCACTTTCTCCATTTGCATGGGGAACATCACAGCCACCAACAGAGTCCATTGTAGCATCACTTTCAGAAACAAAAAGGGCTACAGGACTTGATCTTGAGCTTATTTCCGAGATATCAAAATACTTCAAGGATATCAAGGAGGAATATCGCTGTATACTCGATCCGATATCAGAACAGATCGATACCAATGTCCTGCTCTATCAGATTCCGGGTGGTATGCTTTCAAACCTTGTTTCACAGCTTAAAGAGCAGGATGCACTTGACAAATTTGACGATGTGCTAAAGGAAATGCCACACGTACGTGCAGAACTCGGTTATCCGCCTCTTGTAACCCCGACCAGCCAGATAGTAGGTACTCAGGCGGTTCTCAATGTACTTATGGGTGAGAGATACAAGGTCATTCCAAAAGAGGTAAAGGATTATGTACGTGGTCTCTATGGAAGACCACCTCAGAAGATCAGTGATGAGATCATTGCAAAGATCATTGGTGATGAAGAACCTATCACATGCAGACCGGCTGACCTTATCGATCCTGAATACGAGAAAGCTAAAAAGGAAGCAGAGGAAATGGGACTTGTCAAAAAGGAAGAGGATATTCTGACATATGCGCTATATCCTGCTATTGCTCCTGCATTCCTCAAGGGTGAGCTTGAAGAGGAACAGCTTACGCCAATTATGGAAAAGAAAAATCCATGTGCAACTGCTGATGTGACAGGTATACCAACAGAATATAATGTTGAAGTCGATGGTGAGGTTTTCAATGTAAAGGTGAATCCTGCCGTAGGTGCGGTACAGGTTGTTGAAACAGCAGAGAAAACAAGTTCTGACTCCGTTGCCGGGGCTGTTACAAGTCACATGCAGGGAATGGTTCTCTCCATTAAAGTAAATGTGGGTGACTCCATTGAAGAAGGAGACACTGTTTGTGTCATTGAGGCCATGAAGATGGAGAATGCAATCCATGCACCACATGGCGGAACTGTTAAAGCTATTCTGATTTCAGAGGGCGATGCTGTGAAATCAGGTGATGTGCTGTTGAGTGTTGAGTAGGTGAACAGGAATGTTCAAGAAAGTACTTGTAGCCAACAGGGGTGAGATCGCAATACGCGCTATGCGTGCATGTCGTGAACTTGGCGTTCAGACTGTTGCAGTTTACTCCGAAGCTGACCAGAATGCTCTTTTTGCAAAGTATGCAGATGAAGCCTACAATATAGGTCCTGCTCCTTCCAGTCAGAGCTATCTGAATATTGACAGGATCATAGAAGTCGCACTTGAATGTGGTGCTGAGGGAATTCATCCTGGATATGGTTTCCTTTCTGAAAATGCAAAATTTGCCCGCAAGTGCGAAGAAGCTGGTATAACCTTTATCGGTCCTTCAAGTAAGGCCATTGAGCAGATGGGAAGTAAGATCGCTGCCAGAAATACAATGATAGAGGCCGGTGTTCCTGTCGTCCCCGGAACCAACGAGGCAATATCCGATCCGGAAGAAGCTATGAATATTGCAGATGGCATTGGGTATCCTGTAATGATAAAGGCTTCAGCCGGTGGCGGCGGAATAGGTATGAAGATCGTTCATTCCAGGGATGATTTTCAGCATTCTCTCAGTTCCATACAGTCTGTTGCAGAATCGGCTTTTGGTGACTCTACGGTATTTATCGAGAAATATGTTGAGGAACCAAGACACATAGAGTTCCAGATACTGGCTGATAAATATGGGGATGCTGTGTATGTCATGGAAAGGGAATGTTCCATCCAGCGCAGACACCAGAAACTCATAGAAGAAGCTCCTTCCCCGGTAATGACTCCGGAATTACGTAAACAGATGGGCGAGGCCGCTGTTAAGGCTGCTAAGGCAATTGGGTACGAAAATGCCGGTACTGTTGAATTCCTTTATTCCAAGGGAGATTTCTATTTCCTCGAGGTTAACACCAGACTTCAGGTAGAACACACCATCAGTGAAATGATAACAGGTATCGACCTTGCAAAACAACAACTTCACATTGCGTGTGGAGAACCGCTACCATTCAAACAGGAAGATATCAGCATCAGAGGATGGGCAATTGAGTGCCGTATCAATGCTGAGGACCCATTGAATGACTTTGCACCTTCGCCTGGTAAGATCAGAAGATATCGCTCTGCAGGCGGACCTGGCATCAGGGTTGACAGCGGAGTTCACATGGGATACACGATATCACCATATTATGATTCAATGATCTCAAAGCTTTGTGCCTGGGGAAGTGACAGGAATGAAGCGATTGACAGGATGCGACGTGCGCTTTACGAGTATGTTGTTGTGGGAGTAACCACTAACATACCTTTCCATAAGGCTGTCCTGCGTCATCCTGCATTCAGGGAAGGAAAGCTTACAACCCATTTCATTGATGACTATGACATCATAGAAGATGTTAAAAAGGTTGTAAAAGAAGAATCCACTAAAGGATCCACACTGGCATCTGCTCTTGCTAATAAGGATCAGAAGGTTGCTGCTGTTACTGCTGCTGTCAACTCATATGTGGAAGCTGCTAAAAAACAGACAAGGTAATAAACTTTGGCAGCGTATCTTTAATTGGGAGCAAACATTCGTACGGTGGAATACCTGTGAATGATAATAAGAAATCAATTATAAAGATATTAAAAAACTCAGAAGGGAACCCTGTATCCGGGCAGGAGATAGGGGAAAAGCTCGGCATTACAAGGGCAATGGTATGGAAATACGTCAGGGCTCTCAGGAGAGAAGGATATGATATTCGTTCTTCACCCAAAACCGGATATATTCTGGATTCCTGTCCTGACAAGATAGATCCTGATGAACTGAGAGGTATTTTAAAAACCAGTCTGATAGGGAATGATATTCGTTATCATCTGGATCTGGACTCTACTAATAATACTGCAAGGGAAATTGCTCCGAGGGTGCCTGAAGGCACGGTCATAGTGGCAGAAACCCAGAGAAGCGGAAGGGGCCGGATGGGAACAGAATGGCAGTCAGTTCCCGGAGGAATATGGTTTTCCCTGATTCTTAAACCTTCTATTCCTCTTGAAAATCTTTCAAAAATAACTCTTATTGCAGGTATTGCAGTAGCGAATGCACTTAGGGGAATAGGTGTGGATGCACATATAAAATGGCCTAATGATGTACTTGTGAAAGGCAAAAAGATATGTGGAATCCTTACGGAAGTCAGTGCTGAAGTTGAAAAAGTTGATCACGTTATTCTTGGTATTGGTATTAATGCAAATATCAAGCTTTCCGAACTGAAAGATGGAATCAGGAAAAACTCTACCAGTATTGCAAATGAAGTTGGAAAGTCTGTTAATAGAACAGTTTTCCTTGCTTCACTTCTCTATGAAATGGAACAGGAATACATAAGGTTTAAGACCCGACAATTTACTGAGATTCTGGATGAATGGATAAGTCTTTCAGACACCATTGGAAAAGATGTTCGTGTTACAACACCTAATGTTATCATTGAAGGAAAGGCAGTAGGTATTACTGAAAAAGGTGCACTTGTGGTTCTTGACAAAAATAACAAAAAACATGAGATTATTGCCGGTAATTGCCGCTACAGTGATCAGTTACTGAAGTGACCTTTCATGAACTTTCAGAAAAGAACCTTTTATGCGTTCTGCATCTTCTTTTTTTCTTTTTTCATGCTGATGACAGTTAATGCTGAATCTCTGCATATAGATCAGGCTCTGGGCATGAATAATGACAGGGATTCTGTATTGATCAATGGCACCGGGATATTTCTTACAACAGGTGATTCCTGGGATTTCTACCAGAATTATTCATTGCATGTCATGAGTGTCAACCAGGATAATAAACAGGTATGGGTAAAGCTTTATCATGATGGTGATCTTCTCAAGGATGGCATACTGGGTGAAGGCGAGGTCATAGTATTTTCCAAAAATACTGAGATACTCAATATTACTGTAGATACAATATACATAAGTCCGGGTGGTGAGCTGATCACTTTCAAACCTGTGTATCAGTATCTGGACGACGAGTATCCTGAACCTGAGATTGAAGAAACTGCTGGTAACTCCAGTCAGGAAAATGAGGATGCAGTATCGGGTGATAATTCCCCTTCACAGACAGAAGGATTTACAATATTCCAGGTACTATCATGTTTCACTGCAGTTATACTATGCAGATCGTTCATAAGGAAAAGTAGATGAGAGTGAACTACCACCGGATAAATCCGGTGGCTTCCTGCTCAATAGTAGTTGTCTACTAAGTATCAACAGGCTCTTCCTGCAGTTCCTGCAGTGCTTAAGTTATTCAATGCAATTTGTTTGATATTGAGACTTGCGTTTATGTCTCTATCATGTAATGTCTTGCATGAAGGACATTTCCACTCTCTTATGTCAAGAGTAAGATCATCCTTCTTATATCCACAAAAATTACAGAGTTTTGATGATACCTCAAACCTACCTATTTGAAGAATGGTCTTACCATACCATTCTGCTTTGTAAGTAAGTTTCCTTATGAATTCAGACCATCCAACATCGCTGATGGCTTGAGCTAGATTGTGATTTTTGACCATTCCTTTGACATTAAGATTCTCAATTCCGATTGCTTGGTTTTCGCTAATTATCTTCATGGATATCTTATGCTGGAAGTCATTTCTTTGGTTTGATATTAATTGATGTTGTTTTGCCAATTTAGCAATTGCTTTTTTCCTGTTTTTAGAACCTTTTTGTTTCCTGCTAACTGCTTTTTGTAGTTTCTTCAACTTCATAAGAGACTTCTTCAGGAACTTGGGATTTTCAATAACTTCTCCGGATGAAAGAATAGCAAATGATTTAATTCCTACATCAATTCCAACTGTTGTATTCTCATTAAATTCAACTGGTATTGGTTCAGGAATATGATCATCTATCAGAATGCTCACATGATATCTTCCAGCTGATGTCCTGGAAACAGTTAAAGTCTTAAGGATATCAAGCTTCCTGTTAAGTTTCTGGTCAAGGATAAGTTCTCCGTTGACTTCCTTTGTAACAAGTTTATTCTCAATGAACTCTTTGTCTAAGAAATCCCTATGAAAAACTATCTTTATCCATCCTATTTTTGGAAGATATATTTTCGATGAGGTCAAATTGATTTGATAATTCTGAGGAACTTGAAATGAGAAAATGTTGTCTTTCTTACTTTTCCTGGTAGGATATGCTCCATTTCCTTCAAAGAAGTTCTTGAATCCAGTTAACAAGTTCCTGTTAGCCTGTTGCAATGATTGTGAGTTTAGATCTTTCATCCATGGATGAAGCTCTTTAAGAGATGTCAGATTGTTGTTCAAGTCAATCTCACTAATGTTGATCTTGAACTTAGAATACATAAGATTCTTGATGAAAAGTGACCGATTGTAGATGAATCGAGTTCCTCCGAAATGTTGCTCTAAAAGAGAACATTGCTCTTTGTTTGGATAGATTCGGTATCTATAACCTCTTTTCATTGTAATCACTATTCAAAACAGCTAGTTTAACAAGGTGTTGTATGTTTGCATAGAATATATGCCTTTTTTTGTTGTGGACGCAATTCATCCACCCCTTGAAATGGGTGGTCTTCTTGCTCCTTAAGGATAAAATAAAAAAAGTATGATCAGGAAGATTTGAAGTATCAGAACTTCAGGTCTCCCTTGTCCATAAGAACTTTAAGATCTTCAAGGCTCAGACGGCCGCTCTTCTCAAGTTTCTCTTTAGCAACAACAAGATGTTCTTCTTTCTTTTTGTCATCCTTTTCAACCTGTATATCATTGAGCTTACTAAGGTAGACATCAAGTTCTTCCCTGAGAAGTGTTATCTTCTTTTTAAGAGGATCTATTTTCTCTCTGATAGGGGCAGTTACTGCATAATTTTCAGATATTTGTGAATGAGCAGTGTCTGCTGCTTTTCTTGGTTCATCTGCCTGGTTGTACAGGTCTATCATCTCAAGATGGTACTTCTGTGACTCTTCTGCGAGTTTGGTGATCTCGCTGTTGAAATCTTCCCTGGATTCAAATACATCTTTTGATTCTTCATATGTTTCCATGAGTTTTTCATGCATTGAATTTGCGTCAAAAGCAGCTCCAAGGCGTTCTTTAAGACTGAGAAGTCTGCTGAAAAGATCAATCTCGTGTTTCAGAGGAATATCAGCATTAAGGAAAAGTTCAAGGTCAGCGGCATAGGCTTTAGAGAGAGTTTCAACACTTCCCTTGGATAATTTGTTAAGGTTGTCCCTTTTAGCTTTAAGGTCACTTATATTGTCTGAGAACTCTTTGCTCTTTTCACTGGCAGCATTACGGGCCGATTTAAGTGATGCGATCTTTGCATTTATATCATCTCTTTTGGCCTTTGCTTCACGTGCTTTTGAAACCAGTTCCCGAACTTCGGCGTTAAGTTTGTCTCTTTTCTTTTTCAGTTCATCGGTATTTGTACGATGAAGTTTCAGCTCACGATAAATTCCCTTAAGCTCACGGTCATGATGTCCTATCTGGGTACGAAGTTCATTAACTTTGTTTTTGAGATCTTTTTCACTCATAGAGGATATGTCTATATCACTCATGCCTCAGCCCCCTGCTTATCACTTTCAAGTGGTTGCTTTTCCCAGTATTCAAGAGCATCCTGATGACTTTTGATCCTGTTTTCCAGCCATTTGTACCTGGGCTCGATCTCTTTGATATTTTCTTCACTTGAAGATACTTTGTCACTGTAAACTTCTTCTGAGCTGTCAATGGAACTAAGTTCTATTTTTGAATTTATTGCATCTTTTATCCTGTTAGAGATATTTGCAAGACGGTCTTCAATTCCCGATACTTTTGAACCAAGTGAAGTAATGTTCTGCACAATCTCATCTACTTGCTTTTGCTCATCTTCAGGAGCCAGTGAACCCTTGACCTTTCCAAGCCTTTCTTTTATCTGGGTAACTTCCCTGGAAATATCACTGTCAGATGCTGAATCTACGAGCTCATCAAGCAACTTTTCAGCCTGATGATAGAACAATTGTCTCTTTTCAGCAAGTATCTCTATTTTTTCCTGAGCTTCAACTTTGTTCTTGTTTGAAGTATCTATATTCTCCTGAAGTTCTTTCATTTTATTGTCCAGCTCATTGAATTCGGCAGTATATTCAGCAATGTATTTTTTGTGTTTCTGCACAACTCCTTCAATAAGCTCTTTCCTGTCATAGGTATGTGGTGCATTGTTACTCGCACCCTGATCCACCGTATCGTTATTCATAACTATACCTCGTAGCAATTATATCCGGAATATCTGGGCATGTGCTACTTCATTAATGATCTTTACATTTTCTTTATCTACAACCCCACATTCAATGGCACAGGATACTGACTTTTCACCAAAGATATTAACGTTGCCAGCTGTTGAAAGGATATCAATTGCCTCTTCTCTGGATATCAGTTCTCCTTTGTAGAATTCTTCAGATATAGTAACATTTATGTTACCTTCTTTAAGTGTCTTTCCAATTAATTCTTTGTCACAGAGAGCAACAATGGTATTATCACCGGATTTATGAATCTTCAGATACATGGGACCATTCCATTTGGTTCTATACTACTTTAACATGTTCTTTGTCGGGTTTAATGAGGTCACCGGAGCGTCTCATGCGTGCAATCAGATCCTCTGCATGTTGCCTGTCTATCTGTTGGTTCTGAGCTTCTGCATAGACTTCCTCAAGTGGGGCTTTTCCACCGGGATGTTTTTCTCCGACTGATTTTATGATATCTTTTATGATTTTTATCCTGTCTCTCTGACTCTTACTTGTACCGGAGGCAATAACATCAACATCAAATGCACCTGTGTCCGGATCAACTCCAACCTGTCTCAGGCAGGAATATACAATTCTTGTTGTCCTTTTAGCATCGTCAAGGGTTGCAACGTTACTGAGCCTCAGTCGTGCACTGGCTTCCGCAAGTCTTACAAGGGCTTCAAGCTGACGTGCTGTAACAGGGACCGGTGCATCTTTTCCATCTCCCATTCTTCTCATGTCCATGTAGAATTTTACAAGATGGTCACGTGCATCGTCTTCCATGACAGGGAAAATATTTCTCCTGGAATATGCAACATATTTTCTTAAGAAATCCGGATTTATCACAGGTCTGATAACTTCCATATGATTTTCGACCTGTTCCTGAGTGACATTACTGGTTGGCAGATTCTTACGCTGTTCTGAAAGTTCACCTGCATAGTGTGATTTGAGGATGTGCTTTGCTATTTTAGAGTCCATGTCCTCATTTGGAGTATCAAGAAGAACGAATATCATATCAAACCTTGAAATGAGGGCTGGTGGCATGTTAATTTGTTGAGCTATGCCTTCATATCTGTCAAAACGTCCGTATTTCGGGTTGGCAGCACCAAGCAGGGCACAACGGGATTTTAGTGTGGCAAGAATACCTGCTTTTGCAACACTGATGGTCTGCTGTTCCATTGCTTCGTGGAGTGCACTCTTATCTTCAGTGCTCATCTTATCCATTTCATCCACCGCGGCAATACCCATATCTGCCATTACAAGTGCACCGGCTTCCAGTGTCCAGCGGCCGTCTCCCAGTTCATCACGCACGGCTGCAGCGGTAAGACCACTTGATGATGCGCTTTTACCGGATGCGAAAACACCTCTTGGTGATAGTTTGACCATGTACCTCAGCAACTGACTTTTAGCAACACCCGGGTCACCCATAAAGAGCATATGAATGTCACCGCGTACTCTTGAGCCATCCGGCAGGTGCTTGGCAACACCGGAGAACAACTGAAGTGAAAGTGCTTCTTTCACATCATCATAACCATAAATTGAAGGAGCTATGGATCCGATAACTTTCTGGTATATCTCAGGATCCTTTCCAAGAGTAAGTATCTCTTCCTCTTCTTCAGGACTAATCTCAAGCTCGTCGAACTCCAGATCCATATATTCGATAGAATTTGCGTGCAGGACAAGATCATAGAAAGGAGATTTTCCTTCCCTTGTGGTTCTCTGGTGAGAGCGGAGCACTCCATTGATAATCACGCGGTCACCGGGTTTCACTATACCTGCAAGGTCATCTTCAATATCAACATCAAGACTCTGTGGCTGTGAACCACCTTTGAGGTTCTCAGGTGATTCCTGTATCTGAAGTTTCTGGGCATCAACAAAAACAGATTGATTTACAACTATCTTAAATGGCCCCTTCCTTCCACATGTCTCGTTTTCACATTCCACGGGTTCTACAAATTTTATTTCATTTTGGGGAACCATAGTTACATGTTCACAACGAAGACACTGGAAAGCAGCATTAAGAACTTTCGGGCGAACCTCCGTTGCCTTACGTATCATACCTTCAATTGCAACGAACTGCAGGAGATGTTTGCTGCGTAGATCACGGTTCGGTATCTTATTTGGTATCTTTACGAAGCGAACTTTTGCGTCAATAAGGGTCTTTTCAACCGGAAGATCGATCTGTTGAAGTGCATTATCAGAACTTGGCAATACCTCATCAGGGTTTACAAGCAGCTCGTTTGCAATCTCCCTGTCAAAAACATCAAGGTCATAGAAATCAACTTCAAGACTACGCTGATCGGGATAGTTATTAGCAAGCTGTAGAATATCATCCCAATAGTACTTTTTAAGGAACACTATGAATTTTTCGTCCCATTTACCTTCAGTCATGTTTACACAATAATTAATTAAAAATCGTTTAGGAATGCAACATGGGTTTCAAATGATATGAACATTTCGAAACATCCCTCACTGTCATTTCTCTTCATTTTCAAAAACATTAGAGTTTCCGTTTTCATTATTGCAGTTTCTCTGGATCTTTCTGATAATTCCTCTAAGTGTCTGGACTTCACGGGGCATAAGACATGCTCTTCCGAATATCCTTTTTAGCATAAGATCTGTCTTTTCTTTTTTGTGTTCGGGATAATCAATATCATCCAGAAGTTCTGACAAATGGCCATACAGGAGCCTGATGTCAAATGGATCAGCTAATGGTGTTTCTCCGGATTTGATTGAACTGAATTCGTAGAGAACAACCGTAACTGCGTGAGAAAGGTTCATGACCGGATAAACTTCAGATGTAGGGATTGTCATGATCATGTCACATTTTTTGAGTTCCTCTCTGGTAAAGCCGTTGTCTTCCCTGCCAAAGAGAACTGCTACTTTTCCATCTACCCCGCTAAGACGTTCTTTCATCTCCTCAGGGGTATAACCAGGTACACGCAGATGCAGATCAAATCTAGAACCTGCTATACCTGTTGTACCTATTATAATACTGCAGTCTTCAATAGCTTCTTCTAAAGTGGAGACTATCTTTGCGTTTTCCAGCAGATCCCTTGCATGAGAAGACATTGCCCTTGCCTCTCCCTCAAGCTTACAGGGATTAACAAGTACAAGGTCAGAGAAACCAAAATTCTTCATTGCTCTTGTAACAGAACCTACATTTCCCTGATATAGAGGTTCTACGAGTACTATTCTTAGGTTCATTTATCAAGACAACCTATTGCTTCTTTTTGTTTTTTAGGTTCTAAAGCATGTGACGGCATATAAGGTTAATTAATTATTGCTCATCAATTGTGTGGGAATTTGGCACAACAATACGCCTACTGATATAGATTTTGTTGATGACAATCTTTAAATAATATCGGCGCTACAATCATGCAAACCAAACTGGTTACTTTAGAGTAAAGAACAGTTTATCTTTATAATAATTATGAGTTTATAATAATATCAGGAGAAGAAAAATATGGATTATTTTGCAGGTGTAACCGATGCACTAAGGGTGACCTTTGTGCAGATGATGCTCATTTCCGCTCTTGCCATGGGTATTTTCGTTGTAGGAATGTACATGAACTTAAAGAAATGGGGTATGGGCTCCACAGGATATGGAGACACTCCTTCTAAAAGTATATTAGCATTCCCTAAAATGCTTATGTACCAGATGAATGAGCATGCACACGTTCACAATCAGTCCGTTCTTGAAACATTCGTTCTTGACATCCTTTTCCAGAGAAGGATTCTGAGAAGAAGTCCCCTCAGATGGTTTATGCACTTCACCATTTTTGTTGGCTGGATGACCCTTTTTGCGCTTTCATTTGCAATGTTCTTTGTTGAAATGGTCCACATGATCGGTGAGAAGGTAGGATATGCACATTCCCTTCCGGAATTCATGTATCCCGAAATCTTCAGAGAGCTCCTTGCAGTACCAAACGACATATTCAGTTACATTTTGCTCGTAGGTATCATTATTGCAATCTACAGAAGGCTCTTTGTTGCAAAGGTAAGAGAAGCAACTATAGCATACGATTCTATTCTTCTTATCGGACTTACTATCATTACAATCTCAGGATTTGTTGCTGATGGTATCAGAACAGGAAGGTTCTGGGGATTCGGAATTGACGCTGAAATCGCACCACCAATGGCGCTTTTCCACGTAGTTATCTCACTTCTGTTCTGTATAGCATATATCCCGTTCAGTAAGTATATACATGTGATAGCAATTCCACTTGCACTCCTTGCAAACAAGGGAGGAGAATAAAATGGCAAAACGTGAACCTTCTATTAATACAGAGAACTTTACAGCAGTCCAGCTTATGGAACTTGACTCATGTAGTCGCTGTGGCGAATGTGTGGACTGGTGTCCGACATATGATGCATCAGGAAAAGATCCGGGACTTGCACCAAGAGATAAGATCCTCAGATGGAGGGAATACATGAACAAGTCCTACGGACTTCGTGCAAAACTCTTCGGTCCAAAAGAGATTCCTGAGGAAGAAATCGAGCAGTTCAAGGATGATGTATACGGCTGTACAACCTGTGGTATGTGTGCAACGGTCTGTGAATCCGCGATCAATACTGTGGAACTCTGGGAATCCATGCGTGCAAACCTTGTAAAGCGTGGAAATGGTCCATTTGGTAAGCAAGGGGCATTCCTTAAACTCATCGGCGAATACAAGAACCCATACATGGCTGACAACAAAGACAGGACCAACTGGTTCCCTGAAGATGTTAAGATCGAGGATAAAGCAGAAGTTCTTTACTTCGGAGGATGTACCGCAGAACTCAGGCAGAGAAAACTTGCACTTGCAACTGCACGTGTACTCAACAAGCTTGGAATTAAGTTCACAATGCTTGGTGAAGATGAGATCTGCTGTGGTTCAGCACTTATCAGAACAGGTCAGTATTATGTAAATGACGTTGCAAAGGTAAATGCACAGAAGAACATCGACAACATTGTAGCAAAGGGTGCAAAGACCGTGCTTTACGCATGTGCAGGATGTTACAGAGCTTCGATCATTGACTGGCCCCGACTCACAGGAAAAGAACTTCCTTTCAAGGTTGTTCATATTACTGAGTTCCTGCAGGATCTTATAGAGAAAGGTGAGATCAAGTGGGAGAAGTCCATAGACAAGAAGGTCACATACCATGACCCATGCCACATGGGACGTCACGTAGGTGTCTTCGAACCACCAAGGGCTGTCCTTGAGGCAATTCCTGGAATCGAGTTCATAGAGATGGATAGAATAAAAGATAATCAACGCTGCTGTGGAGCAGGTGGTGGTGTGAAAGCAGGTATTCCTGACCTTGCACTCGGTGTTGCTTCAACCCGTGTTGAAGATGCACTGGCAACAAATGCAGATCTTCTTTCAAGTGCATGCCCGTTCTGTAAGAGGAACCTAAGTGATGGAAGAGACGCAATTGGTGCAAAGGAACTTGAGGTTGAGGATGTCATTGTTTTGACAGCAGAAGCAATGGGAATCGACCTAAGTGACACACCAGAGTGATTAAATCACTCTTCTTTTTTTATTTTTAGGGTAAACTGAATATACTTATTCGTACAATTTACTTCTCTCATGCAAATCCCTTATGAATTACTTGGAAAAGTCTTTATTCTTATATTTGTGACTGCACTTGTAGTGTTATCAATAGCATTATTGGTTGGAGCTTACAGTTTTAAGAATCACAAAATATTATTTCCAAATTTTGTTCTTTTCATTCTTTATCTGTTCTATGGGCCTGCAAAATGGATTTGCAGGGTGTTCGGTATAAAAGATACACTTGTAGATGAGATTCTCGTAGAGGTTCGTAATGCAGTGATGCTCGAACAATTCAAAGAGATTAAGAATGGAAGGGTCGTATTCCTTCCTCAATGTCTCAGACATCCAAATTGCAAAGCTCGTTGTGACCCATTAATAGGATATGAATGCAAATTGTGTGGCCTGTGTGATATCGGAACTATATGTAAAGCTGCCAAAGAGCGGGGATTTGAAGTTTATGTTATTCCCGGTGGTAGTTTTGTAAAGAAGATCATCAAAGCACACCGGCCTGAAAGTTGTATCGGTGTAGCTTGTTATCCCGAACTCGCAGAATCCATGCAAGGTGCATCACCTTTTATGGTTGTACAGGGCGTTTCACTGCTCCAGGATGGATGCTACAATACTAAAGTAGATGTGGATGAGGTCATAAGAAAGATGGAGGAATGTGATGTATAGGACAATCGGATTATTGGTAACCATTGTTTTACTAGTATCCTTTATACTTGCAGTTCTTGCATTGGCTGTAAGCCGTATAAGTCTTAACAGGCATGTGTGGCTGGCAGGATTCTTTGCAGGTGTACTTGATTTTTTTTACATGCCTCTGAAATATTTCTTCTTCAAATTTTCCGATCCGAGGATACTTGACAAATGGATGGTTTCCCTGAAAAACATAGCTAACAGGAACGCTTTCAAAAAGTCTAAAAGACGTATGATCATAGCTCCTCATTGCATGCGTTCCATGGATTGCCCGGCTTCTTCCAAAAGAACGGGAATCCAATGTGTTGCTTGTGGTAAATGTGTTTTCAGTAAATTGAAAAAAGATGCTCCAAAATACGGATATGATCTTTACATTGTCACGGGTTCATCTTTCGTGAAACATGTTATTAAAGAAAAGAATTATGATGCAGCTTTGTTAGTTGCATGTGATTACGAGTTAAATAAGGTTATGATGGGGCTTAAAGGCAAGAATATTGTGACATATGGTGTCCCAATGCTTAATGATGGATGTTTTAATACAGAAGTCGATTATGAGAAAGTACTCGAAACGCTGGAAATGCTCTCAAGCTAATTGCAAAAGGTGAACTACCACCAGATAAATCCGGTGGCTTCCTGCTCAATAGTAGTTGTCTACTAAGTATCAACAGGCTCTTCCTGCAGTTCCTGCAGTGCTTAAGTTATTCAATGCAATTTGTTTGATATTGAGACTTGCGTTTATGTCTCTATCATGTAATGTCTTGCATGAAGGACATTTCCACTCTCTTATGTCAAGAGTAAGATCATCCTTCTTATATCCACAAACATTACAGAGTTTTGATGATGCGTGAAACCTACCTATTTGAAGAATGGTCTTACCATACCATTCTGCTTTGTAAGTAAGTTTCCTTATGAATTCAGACCATCCAACATCGCTGATTGCTTGAGCTAGATTATGATTTTTGACCATTCCTTTGACATTAAGATCCTCAATTCCGATTGCTTGGTTTTCGCTAATTATCTTCATGGATATCTTATGCTGGAAGTCATTTCTTTGGTTTGATATTAATTGATGTTGTTTTGCTAATTTCATTACTGCTTTTTTTCTGTTTTTAGAACCTTTCTTCATCCTGCTAACATCTTTCTGCAGTTTCTTCAATCTATCAAGAGATGTCTTCAGAAACCTTGGATTTTCAATTATCTCTCCGGTTGAGAGAACAGCAAATGATTTGAGACCTATATCTATTCCAATTGTTGTGTTTTCATCGAATTCAACACGTTTTGGATTGAGTACATGGTCATCTATCAGGATGCTTACATGATACCTTCCAGCTGATGTTCTGGAAACAGTTAAGGTCTTAAGGATATCGAACTTCTTGTTAAGTTTCTGGTCAAGGATAAGTTCTCCGTTGACTTCCTTTGTAACAAGTTCATTCTCAATGAACTCTTTGTCTAAGAAATCCCTATGAAGAACTATCTTTATCCATCCTATTTTTGGAAGATATATTTTCGATGAGGTTAAATTGATTTGATAATTCTGAGGAACTTGAAATGAGAAAATGTTGTCCTTCTTACTTTTCCTTGTAGGATATGCTCCATTTCCTTCAAAGAAGTTCTTGAATCCAGTTAACAAGTTCCTGTTAGCCTGTTGCAATGATTGTGAGTTTAGATCTTTCATCCATGGATGAAGCTCTTTAAGAGATGTCAGATTGTTGTTCAGGTCAATCTCACTAATGTTGATCTTGAACTTAGAATACATAAGATTCTTGATGAAAAGTGACCGATTGTAGATGAATCGAGTTCCTCCGAAATGTTGCTCTAAAAGAGAACATTGCTCTTTGTTTGGATAGATTCGGTATCTATAACCTCTTTTCATTGTAATCACTATTCAAAACAGTTAGTTTAGCAAGATGTTGTATGTTTGCATAGAATATATGCCTTTTTTTGTTGTGGACGCAATTCATCCACCCCTTGAAATGGGTGGTCTTCTTGCTCCTTAAGGATAAAGTTTTTGTACTTTTTTTATTGTTCTCTATGGAATTGAGTGAGGAGAGTAAGCTCCCTTCTGTTGATGCAATACATTCATCCCGATCTGGCAGGATGATGTGCTCATTAGAGCTGCATTGACGGCATTCGGCTACGCGTCCATAAACTTCGGGAATGGTCTAAACAACCATTGCCCCCTACTTCTGACTTGCACCCACGAGGATTCGCCGTTCCATCCGCATTCCATGCGATCTCAACTTTTCAGCATCATTGCATTAACATGGTGCGATATCGTTTCTGTGCCAGCATGTGCAGAGCACATGAGTTGCAAAGCAACTGCCCGGGCTCTCGCCCGATACCCTTTACAGGTATTCGTGTGTTTAGAAGGTGGGGAGACTTTCCTCAGGTCAAATGACCCGGCGGCCGTCCTTCCTCTCTCAGTGATTGAGATGAAATCAAATAATATATAGCTTATGATAAATACTGAAATCTTTAAATGCCTTTTTAATTTCATATGACATTACAATTTTACAAACCATCTTAAAATAATTAGGTGTAAATCATAACATTTATTTACAATCTAATTAAACAACTAAGATGGTTGGTATGAAATATAACAGATATCTCATAGTAGGTATTACACTGTTGACGGTGCTATTTTTGTTCATGTTCTCAGGAGCGGTTTCTGAAACTGAGACTAACCTGTTCAGTGCAAATGGATTCAATGTTGAGGAGGATGGTTACGGTGTATTATTAATAGGCATGGTAGTTCCTCTTGTGTTTGCACTCATATACGTGGCATCCAGAATGAAAAAAGAAATCCATCAATGAAATAAAATAGTGTAAAAAACGATGGCTTAAAGTTTAAGCACACCACAGCCACAGCCACGGTTCAGAAGGTAATCCACCTTGGAAATGATCTCTTCCTGATGAAAGTCAGACAGCCCTTCAAACTCGTCCTTATGCTCTGTTTTGACATGTTCTATCATTTTTTCCTTTGCCTTTTTAGGGTCATTGTCAACGACTATGAAATCATCATTAAAACCAAGGTCTCTGCATCTGAGTATATGTACTATTTTAAAACCTCCCTTCTTAAAATTAAAACTCCTGCCTTATTAATTTTTGTTTTGACTGCTAAAAATAAGGTAATTATAATCGTACCTCAAAAGAAAAATGAAATGCCGATTACAATGAAAAGTATTCCTGCAGCTCTGGAAATAGTATTCTTATCTATTTTCTGCATCAGGATCTTACCAACATATATTGCCATTGAAGATAGCAGGAACAATGCAAGTATAACGCCAGCAAATACCAGTATTGGATTGTACTGGGTTGCAAAAAGTGCAGAAGCAAGCTGGGTCTTGTCTCCCATTTCAGATACCAGTATAAGCGCGAAACCAGATATAAAAGGACTTTTCAATTCATATGATCCTTCTTCATCGTCGTCGCCTTTGTTCAATAATGTCATTAAACCGAAAAGAATGAACATGACTCCGGCACCAATACGCACATAGTCCATAGGGACTCTATTTGCTATTAAATTTCCAAGAAGAATTGCCAGACCATCAGTCAAGATAAAGGCCAGCATGACACCGGCAAGTAAGCGGGCATATTCTTTTGTTTTTGTAGATAGTACAAGAACGGCTATCTGTGTTTTGTCTCCAAGTTCTGCAAGGCCTACAAGCAGAAATGGTATAAGAATATCCTGTATCATACAGATAGGAAAAGCACCTTCTCTATAATAAGTTTTCACAAATCAATGCTGTAAAAAAACTAAAGTATTAAAGTGCATTTTATTAATCAATGGAAAGTCAGAAAACAGATCCATTACTGGAAGCTATCAGAATTACAATGCCCGTGATGTTCGGTTATGTTCCGATAGGAATAGCTTTCGGTTTGCTGGTCACACATTATGGATTTAACTGGCTATATTCGGTGTTAATGAGCATTGTGGTATTTTCCGGTGCAGCGCAATTCATTGCTGTAGCTCTGGCAGTAAGTGGCGCAGGAGCTATAGAAATTGTGCTGACAATGTTGTTCCTGAATCTCAGGCATTCTTTTTTCGGACTTTCACTCCTAAACAAGTTTGAAGGTATCGGCAGGATCAAAGCTTATCTGGTTCTTGCACTTACTGATGAAACGTATGCACTCATTACAGGTCATAATGTTCCTGAAAGAGTTTCATCATCCCGTTTTTATGCATATGTTACAGGGCTTGATCACCTGTACTGGGTAACCGGAACAGCTATGGGTGCTCTTCTTGGAAAGGTTCTGAATATGAACCTCAACGGCCTGGAATTTTCACTGACCGCACTTTTTGTTGTTCTCAGTATAGAGAAATACCGTTCAGCAAAAACGAGATTCCCATTTATAGCGGCTATAGTATCAGGGATAATTGCCATGTTATTTGCAGGAAGTCAGAACATGCTTCTTGTGTCGATAATAATTGGTACTTTCCTTTTGTTGGTATATGAAAAAATAAATAATGGGGTGCAAACAGATGATCGCTGAGGACGTATCTTCAATAGATATTATATGGATCATAGTGATTACTGCTCTTATAACAGCATTTACAAGAGCTTTGCCTTTTATCTTTTTCAGGAGGAGGAAACAACCAGAGTGTCTAAAAGTAATAGAAAGGGATTTCCCGGCAATGATAATGCTCCTTCTTGTTTTCTATTGTCTGAACAGTGTATCATGGGGAATGGTGCCATACGGCCTTCCTGAATTACTGTGCATTTTTGTAGTGGCATGTCTCCATATATGGAAGGGTAATGCCCTTTTGAGTATCTTTACCGGAACTATAATTTATATGTACTTCACCAATTCAGGCATTATTACGGTTTTATTAACAGAAATCATAAGGATTTAATTGAGTTAAAACCATCCAAAAATGATTTACCTTTGAACATCAATAATGAATTGGGGAAATAAAATGAGTGTGGAAATAAATAAGATAGTTCTGGCTACCGATGGTTCTGAAAATGTAAAGAATGCAATAGATTGGAGTATAGAGATAGCAAAAACCAATGATGCAGAAATTATTGCTCTTTATGTGCTACCGAATCCGGGTGTCACACTTGCAATGCGCGGGGAAAACTGGGTAAAGGGACTCCATGAGCATCTTAAAGAAGAAGGTAAGGATGCTATTCAATATGTTGTTGATACCGGTGAAAATGAAGGAGTTAAGGTAGACAGAATGATTATAGAGGACAAAAATCCAGCAGATGCGATTGTGGATTTTGCCAAAGATAACAATGCAGATCTGATAGTGATGGGAACACAGGGAAGAACAGGGCTCAGCCACATCCTTCTTGGAAGTGTTGCAGAGAATGTTGTGCGCCACGCAAAGAGGCAGGTACTTGTTGTTCCTTGAAGATATGGAGAACTGGAATTAACAGGCATGCATAATTTGATTTTTAGCAAAAACCACTTTCATTCCATCTTTTTATTCTTTTTTATCGCTATTGACATGATTTCATCATATTTTTAATTATTAATTGATTAATTCTATTCTTTATTAAATATCTAAATATCCTTAAGTATGAAAAATAGGCACAAGGTTGCTTTATAGGGGTATAACATATCAAAATTCAGGGATAGACAATAAGTTTTATATATAAGCATAAGCCAACCGTTAGCCTACTATTACTTTCCGCATGGTTAGTACAGGTAGGAGCTAGGAAGACCTATCTGTAAAATAATAGTATTAATAGAGGAAGTGACTAAAAATGGGTAACCTTAGGCAACCAAACTCAAATGACGCTACTCAGACCTTTAATAGGTCAAAGAGCGTGGTACCGATGTCAGGAATCTGTACACGTTGCGTGGACGGATGTCGTGGAAATTGTGAAATATTCAAGTCTACATTCAGAGGACGAGAAGTACTTTATCCCGGACCTTTCGGAGAGGTCACAGCCGGTGCAGACAAAGACTATCCTATCGACTATTCACATCTGAATATTCAGGGATATGCCGTTGGAGCCGTCGGAATGCCGGATGATATGGTACCTGGTCCTGAAACTGCAAGATTCCCGAATGTAAGCACTGAAACAGAATACGGCTGGGACAAGAAAGTAAAGATGAGAGTACCTATCTTTACAGGAGCACTTGGCTCTACAGATATTGCAAGAAAGAACTGGGAGCACTTCGCAATTGGTGCAGCCATCTCAGGTGTCACCATTGTCTGTGGTGAGAATGTTTGTGGTGTGGATCCTGAACTTAAAAGAGGTAGTGACGGACTTGTAACAGAATCCCCGGAAATGGACCGCAGGATTGAGCTTTACAGGAAATTCTATGATGGTTATGGTGAAATGCTGGTTCAGATGAACGTAGAAGACACTAACCTTGGTGTTGCGGAATATCTCTCCAGTAAGCATGAAATGGATACCATCGAGCTCAAATGGGGACAGGGTGCAAAATGTATTGGTGGAGAGATCAAGGTAAGAGACCTTGACCGCGCTATCGAACTTAAGAAAAGAGGATACATTGTAACTCCTGATCCGGAACTTGCATCTGTGCAGGAAGCCTTCAAGGTTGGAGCCATAAGAGAATTCGAGAGACACTCAAGGCTTGGTTTTGTTACAGAGGAAGGGTTCCATGCAGAGTGTGACAGGCTCAGAGATCTCGGATTTAAGCGTATAACCTTAAAGACCGGTGCTTATTCCATGGCCGAAACTGCAATGGCACTCAAATACAGTTCAGATGCAAAAATAGACCTGCTCACATATGACGGTGCACCAGGTGGTACTGGAATGAGCCCATGGCCAATGATGGAAGAATGGGGTACACCGACATTCTATCTACAGTCATTGGTATATGAATTTGCAGAAAAATTGAACTCCAAGGGCAAGAGAGTACCTGACCTTGCAATGGCTGGTGGATTCTCAACAGAGGACGGCATCTACAAGGTACTTGCAATGGGTGCACCTTACTTTAAGGCAGTATGCATGGGTCGTGGCCTTATGATTCCCGGAATGGTTGGTAAGAATATCGGAAAATGGCTTGAGGAAGAAAACCTACCAAAGACTGTTTCCGAATTTGGCCACAGGAAGGAAGAGATATTTGTTCACTATGAGGAACTTGAAGAGCGCTATGGAAGCGACATTGACGAGATTCCACTGGGAGCCATCGGTATTTATTCCTACGCTCAAAAGACAAAGGTCGGACTTCAGCAGTTGATGGCTGGTTCCAGAAGGTTCAACACTTCCACGCTCGCACGTAAGGACCTTATGGCACTTACAGAAGAGGCAGCAAAGGTTTCAGGCATCGATTATGTAATGGATGCATACAGGGACATTGCAGAAGAGATACTTGACGGATAAACAAAGTAAGCGTAATGCTTACTTTTATTTTTTTATTTAAGTTCTGTTTTTTTTAAAAAGAAGTTGATCAGTCTTCAACTTCCAGGGCCTGAATTATATCGTGCACAGTAAGTTCTCCCCGTGCAACCCTGAGTACCATTGGATATATGAAAGAACAATCATCAATTGCATTCCAGCGCTTTTCACCTACAGTCCTGATTACCTCATCCATTACTTTTCCACACTCATTACAATATTTTGTATCACTTTCAATACCACAAACAATACAGTTCATAAATTTACCTCCACATTTACATTATTCATAGACTCCTATCTAAGTGAATCTATGGTTATTTTAAATGTGTGTGCTGATAGTATATAGGTTTTGAGCATCTTATTTTCATTTGATTTATATTACTAAATTTATGGAATAAATCTCAAAATAGCGTTATATTAATATCAGAAACTCTCATTATTCAGCGGCATAAAAGATAAATTAAAATCAATCTAAAATAGATGTTAAATTTACCTGAGGTAAAAACGTGTCTGATAATCTTTTTGATATTAATGTAGGAAATTTCAGTTTTAGAAATCCAATTGCGCTTGCACCCATGGGGGGAATTACAAACAGTACTTTTGCAAACGAAAGGGCAAATGATGCCGGACTTGTGATCCTTGGAGGATACAATCTGGATTCCGCAACCCAGAAAGCTGCGGCGGAAATGGTCACCCGTGGCAGGAAGGAGTTTGAAACCCATGAACCCTTCAAAATTATAGAAAATGAGATCAAGGCTGTTAATAAAGGACCTGTTATTGGTATTAATGTAAGAAGTTCAAAGATCGCCCCTCTTATTAAAACAGCAGAGCTTGTAAAAAATGCAGGAGCAATCCTTGAACTCGATGCCCATTGCAGACAGCAGGAAATAACTGACGTAGGCGCAGGACAGGCATTACTAAGTGATCTGCCAAAACTCAGCGAATGGATCTCCAGGATCAAGGAAACAGGTGTGGTACTTTCTGTAAAAGTACGTGCAAATGTTGTGGATGACATCGAGCTTGTTCAGGTCATTGAAGCTGCTGGTGCGGATATCCTTCATCTTGATGCAATGAAAGAAGGTTCGGGAGCAGATCTCAAACTAATAAAAGAGGTGCGTGACTCAACCAGAATGTTCCTTATTTGCAATAATTCTGTTACGGATGTGGAAACTGCAAAGAACATGTTCTCAAGAGGAGCAGAAATGGTTTCTGTAGCACGTGCTGTTATGGATGAACCGGAAATAATAAGCCAGCTTGTCAACAGGATATCAATGCAGCAGGAAGATATGGGCTGGTACAACGCACCAAAGCATGTTTGCAGAGGAGAAGGTGACCTCAGAGGACTTGCATTCTGCTGCCTGCCTGTAAAACCATGTCCTGTTCATAACGTGATAGGCAAACTTGGTTACTCTGCGCAGGAATTTGCAGATATAAAGAACGAGTTTGCAAAGGGCACAATGCTTGAATATGGTGACAGTACATGTTTTGGAAGCCTTGTCTGGTGTTGTAAGATATCAAAACCATGCTTCCTGAGAGATGGTGTCCTGGAGACCCTTGGTCTTTCGGATTCAGAATACATGCGTCTTAAAAAGGAACTTGCAGACTACATAATTGACCAGGCCAAAAAACCTGTAAATGCTAAAGCATGACCGGGAAAAGTAATATCCTATCTTCACTAAAACTAAAAAGATACAGATGATCGATTCACTATACAATGTTGACCGGGGTAATTATCCTCTCCCGGCACACATTGCAAGATGTGCACAGCTTGCAATGTGCCTTGAAGTTTCCTCTTCTCCTAAACCGGGGAATATTGACAGGTACAGTGATTACCATGACACACGCTATGAGCATTTTCTTGCATCTGCAAGTGCTGTCTATCCTGTTATTGAAGAAGCTGTTTCCTGTGAAAATGGTGTGGGGCGACTTATCTATAATGCAGTTAGTGAAAGTGTACGCTGGCAGAAAGGCGGCAACACTCATTTTGGAGCCTTCCTGTTATTGGTACCATTTGCAATGGCTGCTGGTGAGATATTTCAGGAAGATGAGACTTTTACAATCCAGCAGCTCATAGAATCTGCTTACAGGATTGTCAAGAATACTACAACTGAGGATTCCGTGAACTTTTACAGTTGTTTTGACGCAGCAGGTGTCAAGGTCAATTCAGTTGATGAGTTCGATCTCAAGAGTAGTGCTGCTATTGATGAGCTCCATGAAAAGGATATGAGCCTTTACAAGCTCATGGATATTGCCAGAGGTTATGACATAATAGCCAATGAATGGGTAACCGGTTTTAAAAGATGTGCCCTTTGTGCAGAACTGATAATCGATGGTATGAATGGTCTGGAGGCTCCGAAACTGAATGCTGACATCAATAATGTTACTGTTTATGCATTTATGAAGATTCTTTCTGATAATGAAGACACTTTCATAAGTACCAAGTATGATACTGATACGGCTGCTTATGTATCAGGTAAAGCCAGAGGGATAATTGAGGAAATGTATAAGTCTGGTGAGGATTTTAATAGTATATTACCTTTGATCAATAAACTGGACCAGGAACTCCTTGAAAAGAAGATAAATCCGGGTTCAACAGCAGACATAACCATTGCAGGCCTGTTTATTTCATTGCTTGCCGGAGTCCGATTTTAATGAAAATGAAATTAGATCTTGAGGATTACGGGATATATGAAGGCATTTCTGAAACCATTGTTACAACTAGCAGGGGCTGGTCTATAAATGCTGCACCTATGGGGATAATTCGCCGTAAGGACAAGCTATTTTTGCGCCTGTTCAAGGGTTCTACAACCTATGATAATGTGTTGTCTGAAAAAATCCTTGTTGCAAATACCACATGGAATGCAATCACATTTGTAAATTCTACTTTTTCTGATCTTAATGATTCCGAATTCGAATCCGAAAACTGCAACGGAAGGACTATTGTTTCCCTCAAAGAAGCCCAAAGCTGGGTGGCTTTTGAATGCACCAATACAAAACTTACTTCGGATGCTCTTGTTGCTGAACTTATACCAATCAGGACCCATGTCAACAAATGTCTTATCAGGGCACCAAATCGTGGTTTTTTAGGTGTAATTGAAGCATGCATCCACGGAACCAGATATCAATTAACAGGAGATGAAAAATACCTCAAGCTCATCAAGGCCTACGGGGACATCGTTGACAAGTGTGGCGGTGAAACTGAAAAGGAAGCTATGAAGCTGCTTTATGGTTATCTTTGACCATTCAATGCAAAGAATATAATAAGAAAACGACTATTTTCTCCCTATGACAAAAACGATAGCATGGGGAATTACAGGTGCCGGACATTTCCTGTCTTCCAGTTTCAGCATATTCGGGCAGATAAAAAGTGAACATGATATCAGAGTGAACTCTTTCCTTTCCAGTGCTGCCGAAGAAGTTGTCAGGATGTATGGACTCGAGAAGGAACTGGAAAACATATCCTGCGGTGAATACCTTGAAGAGATATTTCTTGAAACACAACAGGGAAAGAGCTGGCCAAAAACAGGACGTTTTCTGCTTGACAAATATGATGCTCTTGTTGTCACACCTGCCACATCCAATACTGTTTCAAAGATAGCATACGGCACAGCCGATACTCTGGTGAGCAACGCTGTTGCCCAGGCAGTAAAAGGAAGTGTGCCGGTATATGTGGTTCCTGTTGATATTGCAGGTGTAGTTGTATCTGAACTTCCCTATGGTATTGCCAGGGAAAAATGTCAGAAATGTGACCCATGTCCTCCAAGGGATAATTGCCCTAATGAGGCAATAACTGATCAGATAGATCTTCTCAAATGTAGCGGTTGCGGTATATGCAAGGAACTCTGCAATTTCAATGCGATAAAAGGTGGTCCAGTGGAGCTGAAAGTAAGGGATATTGACTCCAGGAATGTAGAGCTTGTCAGAGAGCTTGAAGGCATCACCATACTGGAAAAACCGGAAGATATACCTTTAATTCTGGATGAAATATAAATCCCGTGTCATCAGATTTAACTGGTTTACGTTTTATCGGTTTAAAGCAAAAAGCCACTGGTTTTAATCAGTGGTAGCTCACAATTATCTCATTCCAAAACGTCTGCTAAGTTTATTGATATGTCCTATGAACATTTGTTTTACTACAAATGAAACCGGTGTTTTTTCACCACCAGGACTTGTCTTTCCTTCCCTGATGGCATCAAGTACGTCTTCTGCCTTTGTGGCATCGGTGTCTATCTCAGTATAAGACCGCCCAACCATTTCCGCTTCGTGTGCGTCGCTTCCTCCTGCCATAGGATATCCATGTTCCTGTGCAGCTTTTCTGGCTTTGTTATTAGGACCGTCGGTCACACATCTTGAGTTTAACACCTCTATCGCATCAGCATCAAGTCCTTCAATATAACCTATTCCATGGGATGTCAGTTTGAATGGATGAGGAATGATAACAACTGCCCCCTGCTGACGTGCAATCTTTATTGTTTCTTCAGGGCTTAATCCCGGTTCTATGGGTTTGCGAATACCAAGTGCAAGGATGTGTCCTTTCGAGGAACTCACTTCCACACCAGGTATAACTATGATTTTCGAGCCAAGTTCCTGTGCTCTTTTAACACATTCGAATCCACCTTCTATGCGGTCATGGTCACATATTGCAAATCCATCCAGTCCGTTAGCTTCAGCATGTTTAATAATATCATCCAGACTGGCGTTGCTGTCTTTTGAATAACAGGAATGAACGTGAAGATCGAACTTCATAGATGTACCTTGGTTTTCAGAGTTTATAAAGATATTTTAAAATCACTTTTCTAATATTGTATTGAGAACCAACCAGAAATCAGCTAAAAAACAGAATGTTATGCGAACGGGATAAAAATGGTGGTTGGGTGGTTGGATAGGATTGGTGGTACATTAGAGTGTTTACCCGTTCGCATACATACTAACTACCTTATCGCATATATATATAACGCTGTGAATAAAATAATTTATTTTATACGGCTGTATATACATGTCATGATAGTCCATTTGCTAGAGATATGGCTTTATTTATAACTTTATCCCTTGCTTCAAAATCAATTGAAATAGTATTTGTGTAGTTTATGCTGTGTACAAGCCCTTCGTCGTATATCCAGGCTACTAGTGCCATACCTTCTTCTGATTGTGGTATTGAAAGTTTTATTCGTTTCCACTCCGGCAGAAGGCTTTGAATCTGTTCTTTCAATTTTTCAAATCCGAAACCGGTTTTTGCAGATACAGTAACAGAATGTGGAGCAAGATATGCAAGAGTCGCCATTTTTTCCTGCAATTCATCATCTGTTATCAGGTCGATCTTGTTGAACACCGTTACAATGGCAACTTCCTGTAACTGGTCCCACATCGTTTCGTGGCAAACGAGTAACTTTTTACGTATAAGTTCCATCTGCTCTGAAGAATCAACAACAAGGAGGACGACGTCTGCAAGGAATATCTCATCAAGAGTTGACTTGAAAGCATCCACCATCCAGTGCGGAAGATCTTCTATAAATCCTACAGTATCTGTCACAAGAATGTCTCGTCCTTTCACTTTGAGTGATCTGGTTGTAGGTAGCAATGTTGTAAAAAGCATATCTTTTGATTCTACGTTCTCATCTACAAGTGCATTGAAAAGAGTGCTTTTTCCTGCATTGGTATAACCTGCGAGTGCTGCCAGCGAGAAGCCTCTTGAATGACGGTGTGCTCTCAGGGATTCATTATCCTTTTGTATGGTCTCAAGCTCGTTTTTGATTCGAGCCATCCTGTTCTTAATATCCTGGGCGTAGGAATCCTCATAACCACCAAGTCCCATAAAACCGGGTCTTTCATCTTTTTTCAGGATAGATACAACAGCTCTGGCACGGGGCAGTTCGTATTCCAGTCTTGCCAGCTCTACCTGTAGTTTGGAACGGTGAGTTGTTGCCCTTGTTGCAAATATCTCAAGGATAAGTTGGAACTTGTCAATGGTCTCACAGCGGCATGTTTCTGAGATATTGTATATCTGCATTGTGCTGAGTGGGTTGTGAAATATAATCTTATCAGGCTTCAGGTCAGTGACTATCTGTGAAAGTTCTTCCACTTTTCCTCTTCCAAGGTGATATTTGCGGTCTGGATGTCGCATCTGGGTCATTTCGGCAATGATATTATAACCTGCAGCTCCGGCAAGTTCCCTGAGCTCATTCATCTGAAGCTCATTTCTGTCATCATCTGATCTTGGATCGTTCCTTTTAACTAAAATTGCACGCATCATGTGAATTCCTTGCTTTCCGGGCTTTCAGCGGATATCCAGTTCTTTGAGTAG
This sequence comes from Methanolobus bombayensis, assembly GCF_017873415.1. GTDB lineage: Archaea > Halobacteriota > Methanosarcinia > Methanosarcinales > Methanosarcinaceae > Methanolobus > Methanolobus bombayensis. The sequence continues at coordinate 58,322 of NZ_JAGGKD010000008.1, forward strand.
AAGCTTTCTTGAACTGAGTGAAACATGATGGGCAATCTCAATACACCTTCTTTCACTCAGTGATTCCTGATATTTGAGATCACAAGAGAACATACTGTCAATTAACCATTGGGGTTTATTATAGAAATCACCTGCTTCTGTAACAATTGTGCCACTAAATTTCAGTTCTGAAACCGTCTCTTCTACAATCTTAACAACATCCTGAACATCAGGTGCAGAACTATCTCTGAATGACCTGACAACTATCTGATTGACCTTCTCTATGTGATCTGCAGTGACAGAAGCAGCAACTGCTGCGCATACCATAAGGTATCCATCATTTGTTTTGTGTCTTCCGGAAATATCAACTGCAATAATATCGAACATCTGCTAAAGCAAAGTAGGGTATATTATATAAGTCTGAGTAGTTCATGATAGTCATTTCATAATAGCATTACATCTTTATTCTGCCAACATCAACATATTCGATCTTCCCTGCAATCTCAACTGCATAGAGCATTTGTTTTCTTACACTGTTCGCAAGTCTTATGGCCCTGGACATAACCGGCAGTAAGAATTTGTGCTCATGGGATATTGCATGAATAAGATAGCTAGAATGGGGCAGTTTTTTGAGTGATTGTATCTCATTGTAAACCCTGAAATGCGTACCGAACTTAAATCCGGTCTTGGGAATAAATCCCCTGCTTCGAAGGTCAACATAAGTTATGTACTTCAGTGGGAAGTCAGGATCAATTGAAGCTGCAATTTCGGAAAATGCAGAGATATCAGGAATTATCCTGTTATTGCTGTCTTTTATCTCTATTATTCCCTTATCAAGTAAATATGCGGATTCCACAAGAGACAGTTGAAGGCGTTCGTTATCAAGGGGTTTGCCGTAGAATCCATTTTCATAAAGAAGTTTTGAGGTTCCTTCATCCCAGACAAGAACACGATCTTCAAGCATTGTTACTGGTGCAGGCTGAGCCAGGGAAAGAGCTTCATCCATATTGCCTTTAATATCCAATCTCTTTACTTCATAGTATGTGATGTCACTTTCCTCGTCAACAATGGCAAGTATCATTTGTTTTCGCACATTCAGTGCGGCATTATGCTGGCTGAGCAGATCTTTCAGTAACATTGGTACACGTTCAGACCTGACATAGACGAACATCTTTGCCTGTGTTTTGCCTGGATGTCCACCTCTTGGATATACCCTGAAATCCGTCACACTGGGCTGGACATAATAACCTCTTTCACGGAGGTCCTTATATACGATATACTTCAGCTCAAAAAATTGCTGTCTTTTTGATGCTTCTGTGAAAAACTCTTCAAATTCAAGGGTCTTTTCATCCAGACTTATCTCTAGTTTGTTCTTATAAAGCAGATATGCCGCTTCAACCAGCGTAAGCTCAAGAACATCGCCCTTTGGACGACCATAGTATCCGGTATTGTAGAGCTCGTTGATTGCCTGCTTCCCGGATTTTACCTTTTCTTTGACAAGTTTTCCGATCAAAAAATTCACCTGGAATAAATAAGAATGTATTTACAATTTTACAATAATAGTGATTCAGATATTGTATTATATATTTAATCATGGTGGACTGGAGTCAACTACCACCCTATAAATAGGGTGGCTTGTCCTTCTATGTTCCTTTTAATAGGCCAGAGGACGATGGGACAGTTGACAGATGCCCCTTAATGATATGTTCTTTGAAGCGTTAATATCGGCATTTTCTTGGTGGCCACACTTAACACAACAAAACTCTGCTTGAGTTTTCCTGTTCTTCTTATCTATATGTCCACATACTGAGCATTCTCTTGATGTGTTCTTAGGGTCTATCTCAAATACTGGAATGCCTGCAAGGGTAGCTTTGTATTTGAGGAAGTTTCCTAATTCATCGAAAGCCCATTTACCGATAGCTGTTCTTACTGCTTTGTTAACCGTGCTGTTAGTTCTAATGCCTTTGAGATTTTCAATGGCAATAGCTCTGTTTGTGTCTTTTGCAGTTTGAACAATTGCTTTAGCTATACAGTGATTGGTATCTTTTTTAAAACGTCTTTCCTTACCACTTATTTTCTTGAGATGCTTCTTAGCGGAGTAGGTTCCCACACTTTGAAGTCTTGCTTTTAGAGCAGAATAGCGTTGTCTTACTTCGGTGCATTTCTTTCCTGAGAATACTTCACCGTCTGAGGTCGTGGCTATGTTGACTATTCCCATATCCACACCCATGACTCCATCAGGGTCTATTGGGTCTGCATCGGGAACATCTACAACTACCATGAGATAGAAGGTATTATTATGGTAGATGAGGTCTGCTTGTCCTTTTACTCGTTCCATGTCAAGAGGACAGTATTCTCCGTATTTTATGGTAATACGTTCTCTGCCTTCGAGTGTTAGGATTGAAACTTCATCGGATGCTTTGAAAGTTAGAATTCTCTGGTCATAGACTATTGCACCGTGTTTATTGAATTCATGTTGGCAAGTTTTATCTACTCTGTATGATTCTGCTACTTTTCCTATGGCTCTAACTACCATTTGTGCGGAAAGATTGTATTTTTCTCTAACGTCATAATATACGATTTTTTGAATACCAACCTTTCCGAAAGTACGTGTACTCCATGCAATTTTAGAAATATAGTCACATGCTTCATTGAAGCGTTCTATCGTTTCTAAAAGAGCTTTTTCTTGTTGCTCATTTGGGTACAGTTTTACTTTGATAGTTAAAAGCATCTATTGAACATAAGATTCATTGATATAAAAAGGGTATTATGGGGTTTGACGCATTCCTCCACCGTATGAATACGGTGGCATCTTGCTCTAATTAGGTGAACAAATGTGACAAAGGAGGGCTGGCCATTAAGAGATTTGATATAGAGCACATAGGTCTCATTGTAGAGAAACCGCTTGAAATGGCAAAGTGGTATCATGATGTAATGGGTTTCAACATCAAGTTCAAGGCAAAGGATGATGAAAAGTCAGTGGCTTTTGTTACTGATCCGGTCGACAGGGTAATGCTGGAGCTGGCACAGATACCCGATGTAAAAGCATTAACCACGCGAACCGATCATCATTTGCAGTTGCATATTGCTGCTAAAAGTAATGATATTGATGAAGATATTGAATACCTTGTAGACAAGGGAGCAACTCTAATAGAAAAATGTCCGCTTAGTAGACCCGGAGACTATATGGTGGTTTTGTATGATCCCTAGGGTAATTGCATCCAGCTTGTTCAAAGAGTAAATTAAATTTAATAAGTTCCAAAAAGAAATCAAGAGAAGAAGCTGGGTATGAATTCCATATCATATTAATAAACAATTTATCTATAATTATGAACAACCTTTTATAGGCCAAGGACACCATTTTGTATGGGAGTGTAAAATATGATAGGGATAGAATCATTATCATATCAAAGTCCGGCATTCATGGCTTTTGTTATAGTACTGGTCCTGTGGCAAATTCTCTGGAAAGGTGTCGGATTATGGAAAGCTGCAAGAAATGATGATAGATACTGGTTTATTGCTATATTACTAATCAATTCACTGGGAATTCTGCCCATACTGTATATCTATTTTTTCCGGAAAAGTAAGAAGAGGATCTAATCATGGGAGCGGATAAGATGGAACTAAGTCACGGAATATTGGATAAACTTGAGGAAATAGGTGAAGTGGATGTTGTTGTAGGTATATTGACCAAAAATGTAGAACCTACTATACTTCATGTAATGAACGTTGTAAGGGAGGGAATATTACAATACCTTTCTCAGTACAGGACATTGATCGTTGTTTCTGATGGTTTTTCTACAGACAGGACGGCAGAACTTGCAAGTATGTTTGAAATTAAACCTGTGCAGAAGTTGGTTGTCGAGCAGATGGGGGTTCCGGGAAAAGGAGATGGCATACACACTGTTATGGAAATTGCCCACGAATTAAATTCAAAAGCAGTTGCTTTTGTTGATGGGGATCTTCTATCCATAAAGGAAGAATGGATACAGGAAATGGCCATGCCTGTACTTTACGGAAGAACTGACCTTGTAGTTCCTTTTTACGTACGGGACAAGTTTGACGGTGTTATCACAAACAACCTGGCATATCCGTTTACAAAAGCTTACTATGGAAGTGATATAAGACAGCCGATTGGTGGAGAGTTCTGTATTTCCCGAAAATTGATGGAAATACTCCGGGACCACCCTCTCTTCCCGTCTAACTTTGGCATAGATATATTCATTACTACTGTAGCTGCAGCTGAAAGGACAAGAATAAGGGAAGCAATGCTTGGATTAAAACTCCATGAATCAACAACTAAGTATCTGGATCCGGAATCATCACTTATACCCATGTTCAGGCAGGTTGTACAAACTATGTTTGACCTTGCAGTATATTACTCACACAAAAATGAACGACCTGCAAAAACAAATATTATATTATCTGATTACTACGGTCCAATACCTATTCCTGTTGAAGTTAACAGAGATAAGATGCTTGAAACCGTGGCAACACGTTACGAAGAATATCATGATATATTTGAAAAGGTATTACCTGCGGATATATTGAAGATAACACAGAAATTCCCGCAAGGCCATGCTTCCCTTGATGCAAATAACTGGGCAAAATGTGTCTGGTATATGTTTTTAGAATATTCTAAAACAAAGGATGGTACATTAATAGATGCACTGCGTGTGTTGTGGCTTGCCAGATTTGTAGAGTTTTATAACGAATGCAAGGATATGAACTTTATTGAGGCAGAAACAGCCATTCGTGAAAATGCAGAGGTATTTGAAGACCTCAAATGTGAGATATTAAGGCAAAAATAAGAGTGAAGTACAGACAAAATATTTCCTGAATCTCAAAAATGTAAAATACCAAAGCTTACTTTAAAGGTAAGCTTCGGTAACATAACGATGCATCATTCTGTGGCTGTTGAAATAATAAGCTATCATTTCAATTGAATTGTTCATGAGACCTATCCACTCATCTTTTCTGCAATAGTATTTAGGGATCATGATATATTCCAGTTTATTGTACAGATCATCAAGCTCCATCATTTCAATTTCCTCAGGTGATTTTTCCACATGAGGCATAGGGCCGATTGCATAGCCGGTAACACCTTCCACACAACCCTCAAGCCACCATCCGTCAAGCACACTGAAATTCACAACACCATTGTGGGCTGCTTTCATTCCGCTTGTACCTGAAGCTTCAAGAGGTTTCTTAGGATTGTTCAGCCAGATATCAACACCTGAAACGATCTTCATCGCAAGGTCTATACCATAGTTTTCAAGATAGGCAATTTCTATTTCACCCTTAAGTTCTTCTTTGTACTGGAAAATTCTTTCAATGAACTGCTTTCCCTGTATGTCCCTGGGATGGGCCTTTCCTGCGAAGATCAACTGGATCTTTCCGGCTTCATTTACTTTTCTCAGTCTTTTGAGATCAGAAAAAATGAACGTAGGCCTCTTATATTCAGTAATACGTCTTGCAAAACCGATTGTCAACGTATCGGGGTCCATATTTGTTCCGCACTTGCTGTTAACATAATCAAGAAGCTCTTTTTTGGCAAGTTGGTGTGCATCCCATATCTCATTATCCGGAATGCTTCTGACCCTCACAAGGAGTTCAGGTTCATTAGCCCAACCACGAAGATACTTGTCATAAAGTTCCCTGAAATGCTGACAGACCCATGTATAAGAATGTACTCCGTTGGTAATGGAATTGAACTTATAACCGGGAAACATTTTCTCAGAAATTTCCCTGTGTCTCTTTGCAACTCCATTGATGTAATGTGATAAATTCAATCCAAGAAGGGTCATGTTAAGCTCATGCTCTCCACCGTATTTTTTGAGAGTCTCCGAATCAACATAATCTCCCATCAATTCAAAAACAATCTCGTAAGGAAAGACATCATGTCCGCTTTCAATTGGTGTGTGTGTGGTAAAAACACAATGTTCCTTTACATATAATTCATTCATATTGTTCTGGCGTAGCAATTCAATAGCCAGAAGGCTGGAATGCCCTTCGTTCATATGATATTTACTGATTGAACAACCAAGGCTGTTCAACATTCTTACACCACCGATCCCAAGAACCATTTCCTGCTTCAGGCGGTATTTGCTGTCTCCTCCGTAAAGACTGTAAGTAATTTGCCTGTCCACCGGGGCATTTTCTTCAATATCCGTATCCAGGAAAATTACAGGAACTTTTTCCTTGGTCAGGCTGTGGTGTTCATAAATCCATGCCCTTATCCTTACGTCTCTTCCCTGTATCCTTACCTTCACTTCATAAGGCAAAAGCTGCATATAATCTGAAGGTGCCCATTCATGCTGATGCTCGGTCTGCCTGCCTTCATCATCCAGTTTCTGCATGAAATAACCTTTTTTGTTAAGGAGGGTGACACCTATTAAAGGAAGACCAAGATCAGCACTTGCTCTTATGGTGTCTCCGGCCAGTATACCCAGACCGCCACTGTATGTTGGCATTTCATTTTTCAATCCTATCTCCATTGAAAAATAGGCAATCCTGCGCCCACTTGTACCAATAACATTGTCCATGTTGATTAACACCTTTGCATCATATATATCATTTAAAAGTTTATATATAATTGCTTTTAAGAAGTAAAAAGACTTTTTGATAGGATCTTGGACTTGCAGTTTAGTTGTTATTGCAAAGCATCAAGGTCTTTTAATGCTGCGCTTTTTAACTGTTCTCGAAGATCAGGTATTGCCGATAATGCTCTTTTCCAGTCAGGCATCTGAATACTTAAAGGTATTTCAAGATATGAGTTACCTGTATTCAACAGGATCTGGGAGAAGACTTCAACGTATCTTTCTTCTGCATGCCTGTCGTATTTCAGGTTATTACATATGGCGTCGGCGTGGTGCTGTCTGATGAGATCCTGGGCGAATCTTATGTATTTTACATACACTCCCTGAACAAAGGACTGTGATATATGAACACTGGTTGTCTCATTGGCTATGCGCAGCAAGGTCAGTACTATATCATTTACCATTTTGCAGAGACCCTCAGAAACATTTTCTCTTGTATCTTTGTGTTTATGGTCATAAATACCAAGATCTGTCTGACATGTCCGCTTCAGGGAGCTGTTCCTGTAAACCTCAGCAAGAAGACCCACTTCAAGTCCCCAGTCTGAAGGAATTCTCAGATGCAATGCAATATCGGATGTAAGGGCAAATTCACCTGCAAGTGCATATCTGAAAGCACTTAAATAGTCAAGTACGTAGGATTCATACTTAACATCCCTTTGTAAAGCTGCAAGGAAAGGTCGTACAAAAAGACGGAATACTCTTCCATGCATTGTTTTTTCTTCCTTGTTGATGCGGGCATAAAATCCCTTGTTAAAAAGGAAATTGAGTCTGGGATTAAGTATCGGGTATAATAATTTTGCAGGGAAATCCATGGAATATGTTTTTACATCTGCATCATGCAGTGCAATAGCAAATGAATTCAGGCTTGCAATACCAATGGCAAGCCACACATCCTTTCCCTTACCCTTGAATTGGGTGATATCAAGGTCTTTATCCCTCATATCACAAACAACTTTTGTAACATTTGGACCATTGCACCAAACTACCAGGTGATTAAGTTTTAGTTCTCCGAAAAAATTAATAACATCTTCATATTCATCCTTGTTATCCGCAGCCAGTGAAATGATGACTTCATTTATGAATTCACATTTGTTTAGTTCATTGACTATGTTTGCAAGGCTTGGGCTTTTTATTTCCTTGTATAACATAGGGATGATCAGAGCTGTTGGTCTGAACCTGGAAAGTTCAGTTAAATGCCGTACAACCTCACCATCATCGGTTGCAAAGTCATGTATAGTAGTTATTTTCTCCTGATAGAAATCCATAAATCCTCACCCTTTGAGTATCTTGATCAGAAAGTAAAATAAATGATATTGTAAATTCTTTTGTGATTTTATATCACTTGAATGAATATTCGTTATCGAACTTATTGACAAAATTCCTGTAGGCCCTGATATATTCCGCATGTGGCCATATAAGAGGTATTGTCACATATGCCAGCCCGTCTTTCCATTTAGAATGGGAACGAACATTTTCTATCATGGTCAGTTTACTGTCCCTGAGTATCTTAGCATTGGAATAGTCCTCCAGCCAGAGTTCAAACCTCTCAATGGTTGAAACGTGTTCAGGCAACATTTGGTTGTGAGCCATGTCCACAACCCACCCAAGATACATTTCGGCCATATCCAGATTGTCAACCTCAGCATAGTGATTGGCCAGCTGACATGTGAAATGGCACCATGGTCCGTATCCTCCATTGTTCCTTCCCCAGTACTCCGGGTACCTGTTAAGTCCACCAATCTCTTTATCCCAGAGTTTTTCATGTATTCTTTTCACTGTGGACCTGATCTTAACGTCGTGGTCACTCAGAAGTTCGAAATATGCCGGTGAGTATTCAACCACGTCTACATCAATAACAGTAGAAGCAAATGCATCATAACCTATTGGTTTGCTGTTACGGTCCTTTACTCTAATACATTTTATGAAAGATCTTCTTCTAGGACTGTAAAGACGGGTTAGGATGGATTCTTTTATCTTTTCTGCTTCCACTTTCCATTCAGAGACATCCTTGCCAATTGACTCGCCCATTTTTACTGCTGCAAGGATTCCTGCACAACATGCACAGTTTGCATAGATCTCAAAACCATGCTCGTATGCCGGATATTCATGAATACTGTTAATGGTGTGAATGAGATCCACTTCCTCATTCTTGTTCATGAGTATGAAGTCCACAGCCTTACTGACCTGCTCCCAGTATTTCTCTACGAATTCCCTGTCTGCCATTTCATCAAAAAAAGAGGCTCCAGTGGCTTCAAAATATTTACCCATTGCAAAGAGCACAAGACCGTTTCCATCTATCTGAAGATCCTTGTAGCTTGCATCATTTCCATCTACGTCGTATCTCTGGGAAAATTCACCAAGGGGCTTCTGGGCATTGAGAACGAATTCAAGTCCTTTTTTAGCCTCATCAAGCAGTCCTGCATCAATAGCACCAAGAATGTCCACAGAATGATCTCTCGGATATATGAAAGGATAACGGGTGCCGGGAGGACTTGCATAATATCCTCCTTTTTCATGCTGGTTCTCTTTTAAGATCTTGACACTATTCTCATAAATTTTAGCCGCTTCCGGGAAATTCAAAAAAATCACTCCATTTTTGGGTCTTAATCTTCAAGGTATTCCACTTTGTATACACAGAAGGCGCGGTCCAGTATTTTGCTGACCTGTTCTTTTGTCATCCTTGCTTTTTCTATTGCTTCTTCATTATAAACCTTGATGTTGTTGACCACTGATTTACTGCCTACATTGTAAACCTGTGCTTTTGCCATCTTAGCCCGGCGTGTGACATAACTATGCCGCAGTATACCTAGAACACTTACAAGGGCTGGATAATTCCACGGTTCATCTGATTCATCTTTCTGTCTGTTGACGTAATTCATCAGTTCGGTGAATTGGGATGGAATCTCACTACCATGGATGTGAATGAAATCTATTAACTCGTTGCCAAAAGGACAGATGGGCAAATAGTTGACATCATCTTCCCATGCTCCTTCAAATCCCGGGCCTTCTATCTCAGCCAGTTTTGTTCCAAGGGTAGTGATCCATTCATAGGTCTTTTCAACCCCTGAGATGTCCACCATTTCAACTATTCCAAATAAAAATGCTTTTGGCAGTATATTCTTTAATCGGATCATGTCTCATCCCACACTCCTTGATGATTGTGACGCGATGTTTTTCTAAAGTTAAAGCAATAACATGATACTTATTCCATGTCCAGTTTTTTTGCGTCTCCCAACTACATAGTTGGTTTTGAGGGTATAAATAATTTTAAGTTAATAGTTTTAAGTCCCGGTAAAAAATACGTTGTGGCCATCACTAATTTATACAGTCCTGAAATAGTAATCTTAATTCAGGATTACATGCAATACTTTTATTAACTTCAGTTAATACAAAATCATTCTATGAGAATGTGGGTTAATTAAAAGAGGTATGAAAATGGAGTTCAAAGAACTGACAACAGCAAGGTATGCCAGCAGAAAATACAGTGACAGAAAGATAGATGATGAGTCTATAGAACTCATAAAAGAAATGATTAGGAACAGTCCATCTGCTGTTAATGTCCAGCCATGGAAAATCAAAATCATAAATGATGGTGAACTCAAAGGCAAAATTGCTCCATACGTATTTGGCGGACAGACACAGGTCCCAAGTTGTTCACACTTGATGATCTTATGTGCAAATACTGACTGGGACAGCCATATTGAAGCAAATATAGAGTACATGAAGCAGGCACAAGTGCCGGAACAGAACATAAAATATTATCAGATGGCAGTTGATGGTATGTTCGGTCGTATCTCTGCTGATGAAAAACTTGCAGAATCGGAAAAGAATGTTTATATTGCAGCAGCATCTGCTGCATTCGGAGCTAAATCACTGGGTATTGACTCATGCATAATACAGGGATTTGATGTGGATAAGATAATCAGTATCTTTGATCTGCCATCAAATATTACACCAACATTGATAGTAACTCTGGGTTATGCCGCAGACAGTCCGACACCAAAGAGCAGACTCCCTGAAGATGCAATATTCTTCTGAATAAACTGCTGATCTCCTTTTTTTATTTTGAGTTTGCTCTACTGAATCATTTTTTATTTAGAATAATAACCAGGTCGTTTCTGAAAAATAAGGATAAAAATAAAATGAATATGAAATTCTTATTTCAGCAGCCCTGAAATTGCCATGTTCCACCCAACAGGACCAATGCCTTCAATCTTGTTGACTTTCGCATCTGTTATTTTTTGATCATGCTTCCCGTTATGCTTCTGAACGAGGAATGGAACATCAACTGTTTTAAGCATTGGGTAATCATTAAGGCTATCTCCAAGACCTACTGTTTTCACTTCTCCGTATTGCTTGCGATAAATTTGTGTGAGGATGTTCACGGCTTTACCTTTGTCGTTCTCCCCGATGATGTGCCAGTATCTGCCACCACGGGTGTAGTTCAAGCCGTTTGCCTGGATCTGATCAATAAGTGTTTCAGCGTCCTTTTCGTCACCATCCAATTTGAACGCCTCATCATATTCCCTTTGTTTTGCAAGACAGGCGGATTCAATATCAAGGCCGGTATCTTTACTTACCCCTTCGTTTGTCATATCTCCAAAGCCGGTTATTGAAAGGTTTTCTGATGCTGCAATGTTCAGAAGGACATTTCTCAGCAGATTATAATCCGTACCAAGCTCAATTATATCATATTCTTTGGTTGATCTGGAAGATACATAGTCAACATCAAAATAGTCATGCGGGATAAAAATGGCACCGCCGTTCTCAGATATGAAAGGATGGCCTGTATTCAGTTCATCCACATAGACCTCGATCTCAGCCCTGGTCTTGCTGGTACAGAATACGAGTGGTATTTCCTTCTCTTTCAGCATATTGATAGCCGGCATTGCAGCTTCATATGAGTATGTGTCATGATCTACAAGTGTTCCGTCAAGATCTGTAAAAACGATGTATTGCATTGTACTACTCCCTGAAATGATGGTAGTAGTAATTTGTAGGAAATGATTGTTAAATTATTGGGTGTGGAAAAAAAGGATATATATCATCTGTTTTCCATCACAAAATCCACAAAACTACCTGCAAATTCCCTGTAAGAGCTTGCAACCAGATGTGCATAGCATCCAAGTGTGTTATCAACAGTAAGCCCGTCCCAGCCATCGATTATACCGGTGCCGCGGGAGAGCTTGATAGCAAACTTTGCATCCTTGGGAAGTTCTGTAACTTCGGAATGATGGAATTCATGGCCACGGAAAGAGTTTCCTGTTTTGCCAATAACAGAATCCACTGCAAGTTCACCAATGTTGTAACTGACAACACGCTTGTGACCCATAAGTGTATGTCCTGGAAGTGCGCCAACCATTTCATGGGTTGATTCAGGCATCTCTGCCATATTGTGTGCTCCTTTGCCTTTTACTCCTGTACTGAGTTTTTCGGTAAGGTACATCAGCCCGCCGCATTCTGCATAGATTGGCATGCCGGAGCGTGATACATCAAGGATATCCTCACGCATTGAGACATTTTCCTCAAGTTCGGTGGCGAAAAGTTCGGGATAGCCGCCGCCGAGGTAGAGTCCGTCAACACGGGGCAGTTTACTGTCATGTATAGGGCTGAAGTATTTGATCTCTGCTCCTGCCATTTGGAGTAGTTCAAGGTTATCATGATAATAGAAATTAAAAGCCTCGTCAAGGGCCACACCAATTACAGGATTCTCCCCTTCGATTTCACGTGGAGTGAAAACGGTCTTTGAAGGACGCTCCAGAGCCGGAGCTGCGTGTGCCATTTCCAGAAGCCGGTCTATCTGTATGCCATCCTTGATCTTGTTCTTGATAAAATCAATTCTCTCATCGTAATTATCGGCACGGCGACGTTCCTCAATTGCAGGAACAAGACCTAGATGCCTCATTGATATCTTCATTGAGTTATTGCGGTGGACTACACCGATAACCGGAATGCCTGTGTAGTGCTCAATTGCTTCAGTTGCCTTCTTTGTATGTCTTGGACCACCAATGTTGTTGAGAATAACACCGACGATATTCACATCCTTATCAAAATCCTTGAAACCATTTACAAGGGCGGCAGCCGAGCGTGTAATACTTCTTGCATTGACAATAAGGATAACAGAACATTTCAGGATTTTTGCAATCTGTGCAGTGCTGCCTGTGTCTGTAAAGCTGTCAAAACCTTCATAGAGGCCACGTACACCTTCGATGATTGCGATATCGGCATCTTCATCAACTTCTGCACCATGAATAAAAACGTCCCGCACACTTTCCTCATCCATAAGGAAACCATCTATATTGCGAGCCCTTCGGCCGGTAATCTCAGAATAGTAACTCGGATCGATGTAATCAAGTCCCACCTTGTATGGTTGAACTTTATAGCCGGATTCGGTAAGTGCCGAAAGCAAGCCAATAGTAATTGTGGTCTTACCCGATGACGAACTTCCTGCTGACAGAAGTATCCTTGGAATCTCCTTCTTTTCTGAATGTTGAGGAGTGTCTGACATTTTCATCAAACCTTAACGTGTAAGCTCACGAAGTCTTTCATCTTCAAGTGATGAAGGTAATACGGAACTGTCGTTGGACATAATAGCATGTGCAAGCTCGCGATAGACACCTGCAACTGATGAATCCGGGGCTTTTTCAAGGACAGAGAATCCATCCCTTTCACAGTCCTGGACTATCTGTTCCTTTGGAATGAAGGCCATTAGCTTGCTACCTATCTCTTCTGAGAACTTCTTAACAATCTCTTCTTCTCTTGTGACACTTCTGGAATTGCAGATTATGCCGGAAAGCGGGGTATCGATCTTGGCAAGTCCTTTACAGATATTGTTTGCAGCATAAAGTGGCATGTATTCACCGGACGTCAGAATATAGGCTTCATTAACAAGCCCTTTGCGTATTGGTGCAACGAAACCACCACATACGATATCTCCCGGCACATCGTAAATAATGAGATCCATATCATCAATGGACTTGCATACCTTTCTTAATCTCTGTATGGCAACGATGATTCCGCGTCCTGCACAGCCGATTCCAGGCTCCGGCCCACCGACTTCCACGCATTTTACTCCTTTGTAACCTTCATGGACGATATCTTCTTCCTTGACATCGATCTTCTGCCTCAGCAGATCAAGGATCGTTTGTATCCTCTTGCCTCCAAGAAGTGTAATGGATGAATCACTCTTCGGATCACATCCGATGATCATAACTTTGTAACCTTCGTCTGCACAGGCTGCTGCAACATTGGAAGCAGTGCTGGATTTTCCAATCCCGCCTTTACCATAGATAGCTATTCTTTTCTGTTCCATCAGGCTTCCTCCGCGTCTTGCATATCCTTTGTAAGTTCACGCATTGTTGCACCGAATTCGGATTCAACGATGTTGCTTACGCCAAGTGTTTTCGGATGCAGGTCAATTTCCACAATAACATTTGAGTGACCCATGTCCTTGAGTGGGTATACCTGCCTTGGGCCGTTTGTTACGGAAATAACATCCATGTTCTGAAGATTATCCATTGGTATGGCATGTGGCACACCGGTAATTACAGCAAAGTCAAAATCGTTGTACTTTTCGGCTATAAGCTCGCTGACCTTTTCACCAGTTATTGGATACTCGTCCATGCCGCCGATTATTTCATGGATCTCAATTCCTTTTTCCCTGAAATCATTCATGATGCTTGTTGCGTGGTGACGAACACGTGGCAGGCCAAGAGTATCATCCACATTTGCCATGTTTATCACATTGTCAGAAACACCAAGCTGTTCAGCTACTTCGTTGATGGCAACGGTGATGTCTGCAAACATGTAACCCGTTTCCTTCTTGGCATTCATGATGGTAAGACATTTCTTGCCTTCTTTCAGATAATTGATCACCTTTTCAGCAACCTTGTACTTCAGGTCACCGCGGGATGGAACAAGGTATTCCTTACTTGCTGCACCATGGCGTTTCTCAACATTGGTTGCTTCCTCAAGCAAGACTTTCTGCCTCTCAAGTTCCTCATCGTCAATAACACCGGCATCACATGCGGATTCCAGTGCAATTAGGACACCTTTGGTGTTGTTTGGGTATCCTGCATGTACTTCCACGCCTATCACCGGTACATCAAGATTTGCATCCTGTACAGGTTCGCTGAGTTCCTCACCAATGATCATACTGGCACAGGTTCCGACAACGCCGATAAGCTTTGGATTGAACATCTCATTGACCTTGCAGAGCAGAGTTGACAGTTCCTCACGCCCTCCGAAAACAAAACCGTTCTCATCAAGGGCTGTTGTTACAACATGAATTCCATCTTCCTCAAGCAGTCTTGCATGTTTGAATGAGCAACCTGGCGGACCGTGGAGTATTGCAACATCTACATTCAGGTCACGAAGTGTGTATAAAGCAGCCACAATAGAACTGGGCCGTGGGTGTATTATAGAAATATCTTTTTCAGCCATATTTATCCCGATAAACTTGGTTGATTCTGGTAGATTATTATAATTTTGTAATTTCGTAATAAATAGTATACTTATTACAAGTCAGTTTTTCTGCACTATCTATATCTTTATTGTATAAAAGGACTAATCATAGTGATTGAACTAAGAATGGATGACTCTCATCTGAAGCATTTAACACATGATAGAATTATGTCTTTTTCAGATGCAATTGCTGTAGCTATTTCCATTCCTTCTTCAAGTCCACCGGCATAAATGAATCTTCCATTTCCAATATTCTGCATCCTTTCTCCAACAAGTATTAGTCCTGAAAGTTCATCGCTTCGTCTCATCACAAACTCAGAGACCTGTTCCGGTGGAAGTCCTTCGCATACCTGTTCAGCTTCTTCACCCAGCACCATAATTATGCATGAATTCTCCTCTTCAATTCTGTTAAGAGCATAGTCCAGTGAACGCTCTGCTGATCTAATATCCATTCCCGAGTTGGAATTATCAATGAGTATTCTGCCAGAGAGTTCTTTTTCCTGCATCCTTCCCTGAAGTCCTTCAAAAGAACCAATAACTTCAATGATGTCCTGTTCAGGAATTCCCATATTCAAAGCAACTGCAGCTGATACTGCAAAAGCTGTTGAATATGACTTTGAGTTATAATTTTCAGACAACCCGGATGAGAAGGTTCCATCTTGATGTTTGAAAATGACATTTTTGTTTTCAATATCAGCAACTACATCTGCATTATTGTGATCAGCACCGGAATATTCAGAATCTCCAAATGTGAAAAATGTCTTTCCGTATTCTTTTGCCATATCCTGAGCTTTTCTGTCTTTTACATTAAGGAAAAAGACCTCTTGCGGTTTAGCATAGGATAAAACCCTTATTTTCGCATCACTGGCATTTGATGTAGATGCAGCTATTCCGTAGTCAGGTTCCAGTGTGGTAATAATTCCTATATCTGCAAAACCTGTCAGGCCGATGGAAACCTCAAATATGCAGCAATCCGCTATAACATCAAGTTCGGTCAGTTTGTCAACTGCAAGCAGTATGCTTCCAGGGGCAATGCTAAGTCCCAGATTTAGTACTCTTGCATGTCCATTTACCCAGAGTTCCAGACCTCTGGATGTATGCAGTACGACTTTCATCTTTTGTGAAAGCATTTCAGCCAGAAGTGACGCAGAACTTGTTTTAGCTTTTGAACCAGTGATCTCAATAATTGTTCCTTTTCCAGGCCAGTTCATCATGGATAATATATTTCCAACTGCCTGATGATGAGTAATTATCCTGACTTCTTTATCCCTTGCTTCTGCAAGTACAGGGTATTCAGGGTCAAGATGTGCAGGACTTATTACAATGTCATGCTTATCAATCTGCACAGGCTTCTTTGATGTCTTTATTCCGTGAATTTCTTCCATTTCCAACAGAACTTTTTCATCAACAGTTCCGTAAACATCCACAGCGGTTACCGAAAATCCAAGCTCTGAAAGTTTTGTGGCAATGACAATTCCGGCGTGTGTAAGGTCAAGAACAATAATTTCTGACATGTCCTGAAAGCTAATCAGGGAAATATTCATATAATCATGTTTAGACGACATGGTAAATATCAGAATTAGAAAAAAAGACTGTTTTTAGGATAGATCAGGAATGTGAGGTCAGAAATGAGAATGGGATTAATTTCCCTTACATCTCATCGTCTTCTTCATCATCCTTGTAACTGTCAGAACCTACCATTGCAGCTGCTATGGAATCAATTCCATCGAGCCATTCCGCAACAAGACCAAATGGGACATCTTCCATTGCTTTGTCAGGAAGTTCCTTTCCGCTAATGACCAGAGCACCAATTTCCGCTACAGTGCCAAGTGCTATTTCGATATCTTCTGAAGCTTCAGCTTCAAGAGCTACCTTTATAAGGTCCCCTACATCAGCATTTTCATCGTAATTTCCACTCAGATATGCTTCACATGCTGCAAAGCTGCCCATAAGGGAAGTCTGGAGTGAGAGTATCATCATATCTGCATCATCTGATATGGGATCGATCTCAGCAAGTGCAATATCCCTTATATCACCAATATACTGCATTGCAGTTTCCGGGTTTATCTGGCCATTTTCACACTTTGCTATGATCTTCAGACATGCAAGGATGATATCATCTTCCATATTTACGAAGATAGCACCTTCCTTTCCCTGTGGCTCATCGGATTCGTCGAACTTGAAATCACTTTCTTTTACCTGGTTTACCCAGTTATTCCAGCGTTCTGCTGTATAAAAATCATGATGGAATACATCACCTTCCGTCCCTGACATTCAATTACCTCTATGTGATAGTATTATAGTTAAATAGTTAATTTGATATTTTTACTTACACTTACGATTTCCTTTTTATATAAAAGATGTTCGCAATGAAACTATAGTTTTAATTCAACTTTCTTCAGAGAACACCCTGATACCATTTCGTCATCCATTGGACCGAGCACTTTCACGACAGTACATTTGTCGCCTTCCTTAAGTCCTTCCGGAAAAAGGATATCATAGACATTGTCATCGAATTCTTTACACTTGGGAAGTTCATAGCTTACTTTTGAACCTACAACAGCTTTACGTGATTCAATGGCTGCAAGTATCGGAGCAGTTTCAACCTCAACTGTCAGTACTCCATCGTCATGTATGAAACAATCATGAACAGTATTATTCCTGATCTTCGCAACACGATACTTTCTGCCGGGATCGAGGTTCAGGCATGTCTTCCTCAGCTTGCATTTCTTACATTCCCTGGACTCACCCATGAATACAAAGTCTTCGCCTTCTTTTGCAAGCTTTGAGCCAATAAGTGTAATGGTAGTATCATTTGTCATATAATCACCTTGATCTAACATATATTGAATATTTTTCCAATAATCATGAAATAACTTTTGTTAAACGGGCCACTTTCTCGGCAGCTTCGGGTGTCAGACCCGCACCAAGTATCGTATATCTTTCAGGACGTATCTCATGTGCAACAAGAAGCGCCTCTAATATATATTTATCTTCTATTCCCAGCTCACTGGCAGTTGTAGGTGCTCCGATTATTTCCAGGCATTCTTTTATCTTCTTCCAGTCACCACCATGCAGGTACATCATCATGATAGTTCCCACGCCACATTGTTCGCCGTGTAGTGCAGAATTTGGTGCGACTTTGTCCAGTGCATGGCTGAACATATGCTCGGAACCTGACGCAGGTCTGGAAGAACCTGCTATGCTCATGGCAACCCCACTGGATACCAGTGCCTTCACGACGATCCTGACTGAACTTTCCAGTTCCGGTTTGATATCCTCCGGACAATCCATGAGAATCTGCGCTGTCATTCTGGAAAGAGCTGCGGCATACTCGCTGAATGATTCATTTCTCAGTCTGTGAGCCAGTTCCCAGTCAAGAACTGCTGTATAATTTGAAATAATATCTCCGCATCCTGCAGCGAGCAAACGGTAAGGTGCCTTTGCTATGATGCTGGTATCTGCCACCACAGCAATTGGGGTATTAACCTCTATGGATGATTTTTTTCCTTTGTCGTGTATTGAAGCCCTTGAAGATACAATGCCATCATGCGATGCAGCTGTTGGAACACTTATAAAAGGCAGATCCAGTTGTGTGGCTGCAAGTTTTGCCACATCAATGGATTTACCACTTCCAACACCTATCAAATATCTGGAGTTTGCTTCCTTTGCCTGGGTAACAACCTTATTGACCTCTGTCATGGAAGCTTCTTTTGAAGAAGCAATTGCCGGATTATAATCACAGTCATTGAGTATATTGTATACAATATCTCCGGCTATCTTTTTAGTGTTGTATCCCGTGACAATAAAAGCCCCTTCATTAAGTTTCAGGTCATTACAGATATCCTTTAGATCATAGATGACATCAGGACCGACAACAACATCTCTTGGTAGCTGCATCCATTTTTTTTTGCCTTGTGTGGGAATCACTTAATATACCTGCCAGAAACTGGATAGTTTGTTTTTTGTATGTGGAAATCGGTATAGGGGTAATAAATCATATCAAATGAGTAAAGGTCTCAGATGACCTGCCCTTGAAGCAGTAAAATTCTTTTGATACCCTCTGCATTTCCCATAAACTATTAAATGTTAATCGTATTAGGATATTCCTATATTATGTTACTGCTGTGATTATAATGCCATTCATAGATAAAGTTACCCAATTCATTAACGAATATTATATAGACCCCATATTACATGATAGTGGCTACAATATCGTTAATACTATCACATGGGCAATCGTGCTGGGAATCTGTATTTTCGGCGTTGTGAAGCTATTGAAAAAACTGGATATCGAGATAGATGACAGATTTACAATATCTGTGGTTCCATTTATCCTTGCAGGCTCATCAATGAGGGTTCTGGAGGATACGGGTTTCCTTACTCATCCTCTTAGTTATCTTCTCATAACTCCAAACATTTACTTTGTGGTATTTCTCATCACAGTATTCTTCCTTGTACTTTCCAGATGGATAGTCAGGTTAAAAGGAACGGGTGACTACAGAAAAATGTTTGCAGGATTCGGACTTGCCTGGTTTGTCCTGAACCTTTCATTATTATTCTATCTTGAAGATCTGACGCTTCCATGGGTTCCGGTCTTTGTATTGGGTGCGTCCAGTCTGATACTTATCTTGCTAAAGGCAATATTTGACCATATCGGTTTCGATCTTCTCAAAAGCAAGGTTAACATGGCTATTCTATGGGTTCACCTGATGGATGCATCCTCTACGATTGCAGGAATTGATTTTCTGGGATACTATGAAAAACATGTAGTTCCTTCATATCTGATCGAGCTTACAGGAACTGCTTTTGTGATGTATCCTTTAAAACTATTTATATTCATTCCGGTGTTATATATACTGGATAATCATTTTGATGAGGATGAGGAATCAGATACATTAAAGACATTCCTTAAACTGGTAATCATAGTACTTGGATTATCACCAGCATGCAGGAACACTATCAGAATGGCATTTGGAGTCTGATCAATGCACGATGAAAATGTAAAAGAGATATTCAGGACATATATCAGTGAGCTAAAACCTTTTATAATTTTTAGCCTTGTGATGTTTTTATTATCAGCAATTACAGGTTATGCGTATTATGCTACCAATCCGTCTTATGCATTGAACTCGCTTGGAGGACTGGAAGAACTCGCAGAAATGCTCCAGGGTCTTTCTGCCGTTGAAATAATGTTGCTTATCTTTGTGAACAATGCTGTGAAAATGTTCTTCTCGGTTCTTCTGGGAGTTGCCCTTGGTATAATTCCCCTGGGTTTTCTTGTGTTGAACGGATTTGTAATCGGTATTTTTGCACATTATCAGAGTGTTGAAAGCGGAGCTCTTTTTGTGATTGCCGGCCTTACCCCTCATGGAATTATTGAGGTTCCCATGCTTATCATCTCCTCTGCTGTGGGGATGAAAATAGGATACGTTGCATTGCAGGCACTTCGTTCGCAACCCGTTGATCTAAAAACTGAAATAATCAGGGGGATTAAATTTTATCTTCACTGGTTGCTCCCTCTCATATTCCTGGCAGCATTAATAGAGACATTTGTAACACCTGTTATTATCTATATTGTAAGCGGGGTTTGAACTTAAATTATTTTTATATACTACAGACGTAAACAGGTTTATTAATAGTAAATACAATGTCTGGGCAAAATCGAGGGTAAATAATGATTGACAGAAACGAGATCTCAGAGATCATTGAAGATTATGATTTAGATAAGGTCAAGATCGGTGCAGTGGCGTCACACTCAGCACTTGATGTCTTTGACGGTGCAATTGAAGAAGATTTCAGGACCTTTGCTGTTTGCCAGCAGGGCCGTGAAAAAACCTATACGGATTATTTCAAGTCACAGAGAGATAGCAATGGTAACGTTGTCCGTGGAATTGTGGATGAGCACATAATGCTTAACAAGTTCAGCGAAACTACAAGTGCAGATGTCCAGAAAAAGCTCGTAGAAGAGAACGTTCTTTTCATTCCTAACCGTTCATTCACATCATACTGTGGTATCGATGAAGTAGAGAATGACTTTAAAGTACCTCTTGTAGGAAGCAGGAACATGCTCCGCAGTGAAGAGAGAGGTATGGACCAGGATTATTACTGGCTCCTTGAGAAAGCAGGATTGCCATTCCCTGAAAGGATCAATGATCCGCAGGACATCGATGAACTTGTAATGGTAAAGCTTCCTCACGCAGTTAAGAAACTGGAAAGAGGTTTCTTCACAGCAGGAACTTACGAGGAATATCAGGAGAAAGCACAGTCACTGCTCAAACAGGGTGTTATCACACAGGATGCACTTGATAACGCAAGGATCGAACGCTATGTCATTGGTCCGGTTTTCAATTTTGATATGTTCTACTCACCAATCGAAACTGAAATGAATAAACTTGAGATCCTTGGTATCGACTGGCGCTTTGAGACAAGTCTGGACGGACACGTACGTCTTCCTGCACCACAGCAGATAACACTTGCAGAACATCAGCTTACACCTGAATACACTGTTTGCGGTCACAACTCTGCAACACTTAGAGAATCACTTCTTGAGAAGGTCTTCGAGCTTTCCGAGAAATACATAAAGGCCGCAAAGAAACATTATGACCCAGGAGTAATCGGTCCGTTCTGTCTGCAGACCTGTGTTGACAAAGACCTTAACTTCTATATATATGATGTAGCACCACGTGTTGGTGGTGGAACAAATGTTCACATGTCAGTTGGTCATCCATATGGAAATACCACATGGAGAAAACCAATGAGCACAGGTCGCCGTGTTGCCTTTGAGATCAGAAGAGCAATTGAGACCGATCAGCTTGATAAGATCATCACATAAATTTCTATTTTCAAAACTTCATCAGGTTTTTATCTGATGGATTTCCGGCTTATTGGCCGGATCTCTTTTTTCTTAATTAGCAGAAGACTCCTTGCGTAAGCTAGGAGATGAATGCGTAATAATGAAAAAGTATCATCTTTTTAACATAAGTTATTAATAACGTTAAAGACATAAGATAAAGTGTATGTTGAAAGCCTACAAATATAGATTGTATCCGAATAAAAAACATGAAGAAATATTATCACAACATATTGGTGCTAGTAGATTCATCTATAATTGGGCTTTGGAAAATAAGATAAAATCATATGAAGCAGAAGGTAAATCAATATCAAGGTTTGCATTGAACAAAATGATACCTGAATTGAAAATAGAACACGAATGGTTGAAGGATATTAATTCTCAATCATTACAGGGTGCTACTCTCAATCTCGATAATGCTTTTACAAAATTTTTCAGGGAAAAGAAAGGTTTTCCTAAATTTAAATCAAAGAAAAATCCAGTTCAATCATTTTCTGTTCCTCAACACTATAAAATAGATTTTGAAAATAATAAAATTAAATTACCTAAGATTGGATGGATAAATGCGAAACTACATCGTAGATATGAAGGTAAAGAGAAAACAGCAACAGTAAGTAGAATATCTACTGGAAAATACTATATTAGTATTCTCATCGATGATGAAAAAGAAAATCCTGTAAATAAATCATTTAATATTGATACAACGGTTGGTGTTGATGTTGGAATCAAAGACTTTGCCATTACTTCAATTGGTGAGAAAATTGATAATCCGAAATATCTTAAAAACTCGATGAAAAGAATGAAAGTTTTGCAGAAAAGATTTTCCAAAAAGAAAAAAGGTTCAGCTAATAGACAAAGGGCAAAATTAGCAGTAGCAAAACTCCATGAAAAAATAAACAATCAAAGAAATGATTTTCAACATAAGTTATCCTCTAAGCTCATAAGCGAGAATCAAGCGGTAGCATTGGAAACTTTGAATGTTAGCGGTATGTTGAAAAACCACTGTCTTGCACAAAGTATAGCAGATGCATCATGGAGTTCTTTCGTAAAAAAACTCGAATATAAAGCCGAATGGTACGGAAAAATCATCCTCCGTATCGGAAGATTCGAGCCAAGTACAAAAATCTGTAATGTTTGTGGCTACCACAACGGAAAGTTAACACTTGCAGATAGAAAATGGCAATGTCCTGATTGTAAAACCAATCACGACAGAGATATTAATGCCGCTATTAATATCAAAAAGTTTGCTTTAGATAAGCAGAACTTAATAGGTATTTAGCACCGTAGGAACTACGGGAAGAGCTTGTGGACTTGTTCTCAAAAGAGAAAAGAATGAAGCAAGAAGCACCATGCGTAAGCGTGGTGTAGTTCACTTAATCTGATCTCACTAATATCATATCTCCTGTGCAATAATAGTCTTTTTATATAATTGGCTGCATAATACAATTAACATGCAGATCGACAGAGTTCCTACGGGAATCAAAGAACTGGACGAAATACTCGAAGGCGGTTATCCTGCACAACAGGGTATTCTTGTGAGTGGCCCGCCAGGGTCAGGAAAAAGTATTCTTGCAACGCATTTTCTCCACAGATCATGTCTGGATGGAAAGAAGTGTGTACTTATGCTTACTCAGGTCAATGTAGAAAGTTTTCTTGAGCAGGCTTTGAGTATAGGTATAGATTTCACTTCATGCATAGAAAAAGGAACCCTGGAGATTACCAAATCTTTTGAGACAAGAACAAACAAGATCTACAATGCTGCAAGACATGGTACAGGAATCGGATTTCTGGAAAAGGACTGTGTTCAGAGTGTACAGGATATTCCTGATGACGTGGAAGTTGTAGTGATCGACAATCTGGATATGCTTTCTCTCTATCATAACATGGAAGAGTTTGCTGACAAGTTCTTTACTATAAATGATATCCTTTTTGACAAGAAATGTACCACTCTCTTTTTGATTGGACAGGAAGAAAGCGGGGAGAAACTTGCAATCGCGCAGCATACTTCTTTTGGTAACATTGAAATGAGTGTTATTAAGGATAGCGTAACAGGCAGGGGAATGAGACAAATGTATATTCCAAAGATGCGATGCACTTATCTTTCCCTTGAACCTCTTAATTTTAAGATAAGCAAACAGGGCATTAATATAGAGAAGATCTTCCAGAGGGATGAGATTGTAAATGATGCTGTAAGTTCAATAATTTAAATATGGGATCAGCGTTCTTATTTTTAACTCCTTCTTACAGTTAATTATATACCTTATTAAAAGAATAAGGCATGGTTTGCGATACCAACAGGTATTTGCATTTTCTGGTTTGTTCGAAATCATTTAAATATGATTAATCGAATGATAGACCACAAATCTAAACATGTAAACCGTTAAAACTTATACTTGAACTTATTACGCTTTTAGAATATTGCCCAACCGGGAGGGAAATCAAAAATTGAGTCAACCTTGTGTTAATATCGGCATGGTAGGACATGTCGACCACGGAAAAACCACACTTGTCAGCGCACTGTCAGGAACATGGACAGATACACACAGCGAAGAGATGAAGCGTGGAATATCTATCAGACTGGGCTATGCGGACACTACTTTCAGGAAGTGTCCGAATTGTCCGGAACCTCAGTGTTATACAGTAGAGAAGAAATGCCCAGAATGTGGCGAACCATCCGAAGAGCTCAGGACAGTTTCATTTGTAGATGCTCCGGGCCACGAAACACTGATGGCTACTATGTTGTCCGGTGCAGCTATTATGGACGGTGCTATTCTTGTTATTGCGGCAAATGAAGAATGTCCGCAGCCACAGACAAAGGAACACCTGATGGCACTGAATATTATCGGAATCGAGAACATTGTTATCGTGCAGAACAAAATTGACCTCGTACCAAAAGAGAAGGTCATTGAGCATTACCATCAGATTAAGGAATTCGTGAAAGGTACAGTTGCTGAAAATGCTCCTATTGTGCCAATATCCGCACAGCAGAACATAAATGTTGATGCTCTTATTATGACAATGGAGGAGATGATCCCGACACCAGATCATAAAATGGATAAACCACCTCACATGCTTATTGCAAGGTCATTTGATATCAACAAGCCGGGAACACCAATTAAAGGAATCACAGGTGGTGTAATTGGTGGTACACTGACAGAAGGTGTATTGCATTCCGGAGAAGAACTTGAGGTCAAGCCGGGCAGAAAGGTTGAAAGCGATGGAATGACCAGATGGGAACCTATTGTTACCAAAGTCTCAAAGATCGTTGCAGGAAAGGACAATGTTGAGGAAGCAACGCCTGGTGGACTTCTTGCAGTTGGTACTACTCTTGATCCGACACTTACCAAGAGTGATTCTCTGACAGGCCAGGTTGCAGGCCTTCCCGGAACCCTGCCACCAACACGTGATGATCTCAAACTTGAGCTTCATTTGCTGGAAAGAGTAGTAGGAGTTTCCGATGAAGAAGAGATCGGAGCTATAAAGACCAGTGAACCACTGATGTTGAATGTAGGTACTGCAACTACTGTCGGTGTTGTTACAAGTGCCCGTAAGAATATTGCCGAGGTTAAGTTGAAGAGACCGGTCTGTGCGGAAGGAGATTCCATGGTAGCGATAAGCAGACGTGTGGGCTCACGCTGGAGACTTATCGGTGTAGGAGTTATCAAGGATTGAAGGTAATTATTGATACTAACGCATTGATGATACCTGTTCAGTTCAATGTTGATATTTTTGAAGAGCTAAGGAGACTTGGGTTTGATATTTACCTTGTCCCTACAGCTGTTATCACTGAACTGGACAACCTGATCAAAAATCTAAAAGGACAGGACAGGATTGCGGCAAAAGTTGCAAAGTCAATGGCTCAGAGGTGCGAAACCATTTGTGCAGATGGACATGCTGATGACGTTATTCTTGAACTGGCTACTGATATTCAAGCGGCTGTACTGACAAATGATGCAGGGCTTAGAAAGAGGCTGGAAGAAATGAATATTCCGGTGATCTGTCTGAGGCAAAGGAACAGGCTTGAAATTGTATCATAGGTCGATCATAGATCACTTTAAAATCATATAAGTTGTTATATAATTATACTATACAGGATTATTGGAGTTTGTCATATGTATAAAAAGATGAAGCTTGCCGATACTATTCGTGTTGCGCCCGATCTTTTAGGCAAGGATGTTAATCAAAATGTCAATAATGCTCTGAAGCATAAACTCGAGGGTAGGATAGACAAGGAAATTGGTGCTATTGTTGCTATCACCCAGATCAATGAAGTTGGTGAAGGCCATATCCTTGTAGGTGACGGTGCAGTTTACTATGATGTTGTTTTTGAGGCAATTGTATTCGTGCCAACAATCCAGGAAGTAATCGAGGGAGAAGTTGTGGAGACCGTTGATTTTGGTGCTTTTGTAAGTATCGGAGCAATGGATGGACTTCTTCACGTAAGTCAGGTAACTGATGATTTCATGTCATACGATGGGAAGAATGGCAGACTTGTCAGTAAGAATGGCGGAAGATCTCTTTCAGAGGGTGACAAGGTCAGGGCACGTATCGTTGCTGTGAGCATCAATGAGAGAGAACCACGGGAAAGTAAGATTGGACTTACAATGCGTCAGCATTCCCTGGGTAGGTTCGAGTGGCTGGAAGAGGCAAGAAAGCCATCCGCCGAGAAAGAAGAGTAAGATATACCGGAGTGCATTAGATGAGTGAACAGGTTTGCAGGGAATGCCACAGGATCATCAACGGCCAGACATGTCCTATTTGCGGTTCAAGCAATCTCAGTGCTGACTGGAGTGGTATGGTTATTATTATTGATCCGGAGCGCTCTGAAATTGCAAAGAAAATCGATGTGAAAGTAGCGGACAAGTATGCATTGAAGGTGCGCTAATTGGGCCTTCAGCTTACTTTGCCAGAGACACTACGCCCGCGTTTTCGGGAAATTTTTGGGTGCCTTTACAGAGGTAAGGGGGACGATACAATTGAAAAACTTTCCGTAGACCTTGGCAGTCCCACAAAACTTATATCCGTGGGTGATGTTACTACCTTCCACTTGCTCAATCATGAAATTATTCCGGACATCCTGGTAGTGGATGACCGTACAAAACGCGGTCCGGCATCAGATCGGGTCGTGGTGGGTACCAAGCATAAAGGGTTCACCGAAATATCCGTTGACAATCCAGCAGGGGTCATAACCGAAGATCTGATAGACGCTGTAGGAAATGCGTTGAAAACAGATGAACATGTCAGGATATTTGTGCGCGGCGAGGAGGACCTTGCGGCTGTACCTGCAATACTAATGGCACCAGAAGGTTCAGCTGTTCTTTACGGACAGCCGGATGAAGGTGTTGTACTTGTCAAGATAACATCAGATAAGAAGGAACAAATGAAGGACCTGTTGACAGAGATTCTCGACTCACAGGCCTGTAGTAATCACGAATTAGAGACTATTCGGAGGAAACTGAATGGATATCAAAATCATTAAAGACAAAAATAATGCGCTTCTTAACAGGCGTGAATTAAACCTCATAGTTACATACGATGGTGCAACACCATCAAGAAACGATGTAAGATCAAAACTTGCAGCTATGCTTAATGTACCACTGGAACTTGTGATCATACAGAAGATCAAGAACGAGTTTGGTAAACAGGAACTTGAAGTATACGTAAAGATCTATGAAGACGAAGCCCGCATGAAGCAGGTTGAGGAATCATACGTTCTTGAAAGGAACAAGCTCCCTGAGCCAGAAGTGGTAGAAGAGGAAGAGGAAGCCGCAGAAGAAGCTGTAGAGGAATAATTATGGCAGTAAAAGACTTCTATAAAGTAAATGGCGATTCCATTGAGCGCACGCACCAGTCCTGCCCACGCTGTGGTGAGGGAGTTTTCCTTGCAGAACACAAGGACAGACGTTCATGTGGTAAGTGTGGATACACAGAGTTCAAGAAATAATCTCATTTTTATACAACCCATTGGGTTGTCTTTTTTCTTTTAACAGTAAATATCTGTTAGCTGTAAGCTTGGGATATAATGGTTTTCTTCTCATATTTTAAAAGATCATCATTTTTTGTTCTTATTTAATCTTTTCATTTAAATAATTAGTATGAATTTATTTTATTAAATTTATACATTATTAGTGGACACCTCGTAAATTCTTGCAGCTTCTGATGCGTATTTTATACAAATATAATCCGAAAGGTTTAATAGGAGGTACCATGTTTGCATATATTAGTGTTTAAACAAATATAAATAAATCAAATCATAACTTGCATGAATGAATTAAATATGTGATTTATTGAATAATATATGATAATTAGTTATTTGTTGATACATAATACCTGATCATAGGGGGATACAATGAGCTATGTATATGCTGCCGTAACCGGCATACTTATAGGAATCTTCATATTCGGATTAAAGACAGGAGTTGGATGTGGCTTTTCAACGGTAAAGAAAAAAGAAGTACTGGTACTCGCAGGCGGTTATTTCCTTATTTCCATAATACTTGGTAGCTTAGTTGAAATGGTTGACCAGTCATATCTGGAAAGCATTGCAGATCTTGGAATGACTTTGCACGTGTTTATAGCACTGGTTCTTATTGGTGCAGGAATCTACACACAGAAAAAATGGAATTGTGGTCTCGATGTCTCTAAAAAGACCTTTCTTGTAATATCAGTTCCCTGTCCGGTATGTCTTACAGCTCTTTTCGTATCATGTATGATACTTGCCTCAACCCTTGAAATAAGCGGTTGGAAGGTTGGGGTTATTGTAGGACTTGTATTCTTCATTTCAGTAATATCATCAACATTTGTCTTCAGGAAAATGAAAAGAACTCCTGAGGATCTTGGAACTGCAATGATGTTCCTCGGACTTTTCTACCTGCTCGGAGCAATGATAGTTCCTGCTTACATTAAAGCAAAGAAACTCAGCATGGCATTGAACACTGGTGGAGAGCTTGAGATAGTTCCTCTGTTGATATTATCATTATTCATAATTGGAGGCTATGCACTTAATAGCATAAGAGGTCAATAAAAATGGATGCTACTTCTACGTTGTTTGGTATTTTATACACGTTTTCAGCTTCATTGCTGTACCCGGTAATTATTATTCTCATATTACTGGTGGTATTTTCTTTGATGCTGATAGGGGAATTCCTTTCAGAGTATGCAAAAAGACATAGAGATATTGAAAACCTTGAACTTTGCTGCAATGATGTAGGGGAACATATAAGTTCTCAGGAATTTGGAAAAGCAGCAGGTTCACTTCGAAATCTAAAACAGAACTTCATGGTCATGAGCTTTGCAGAATCTGCGGCCGGCCATCTGGAAAAGAACATGTTACCAGCCATTGAATGGCTTTCCCAGGAATACGAGATCAGGATGGCCAAAAGGCTGGAACAGACAAGGATCGTTGCAACGATCTCACCAATGCTTGGTCTTATGGGTACACTTATCCCACTGGGTCCTGCACTTATCGGTCTTTCCCAGGGTAACATCGAGCAGCTTGCAAACAATCTTATGATTGCTTTTGCTACAACCGTTATCGGTCTTTTCGCAGGAAGCATCGGTTATGTTCTTACCCAGGTCAGAAAAAGATGGTATTGGCAGGACATGGCTGACATCGATTATATCCTTGACACGCTGGAGGTTGGAGAGTGAAAGGGAGGAGAAGGTACAGGCGAACCGGACTCATAAACAATGAGGATGAACAGAACCCCTTAACCGGGGTTGCCAACCTTTTTGATATTGCCATGGTTTTCTCAGTTGCATTACTTGTAGCACTTGTTATGTCCTACCAGATGCCTGAGCTTCTCAATCCTACGGAGGACATAACTCTTGTGAAAAACCCCGGTCAGAAAGATATGCAGATTATCATAAAGGAAGAAGGCAAACCCCTTGAAGTCCTGAACATGACCGACCAGATCGGTGGCGGCCAGGGTGAAGCTCTGGGAACTGCCTACAAACTAGCTGACGGAAGGGTTGTTTACGTACCTGAAGACGAAGAAGGAGGTAATACGACTTCAGGTTAATTTTTTTCTTACGATTAATCAAGTATAGTTGTTTTAAATCCAATTATATTTGTTTATGTGTTATATGAGTGGTGTGCGCAAAACAAATCGGACATACTAGATGGTGGTCGATGTGATCGAAAAAGAATCAATTGGTATGAATAATACAAGTTTAGTGAAAATACTAACATTTATAGGATGTATGCTGTTGTTTGCATTATTAACAACAGTAGTATCGGCTGGAAGTTATGACAACATGGAACTCGTTGCCAATACTACGAGTGACGTGGACGGTAATTTTGTTTTCACAGATGTTCCGAATGGTGAATACACAGTTATTTCCATAAATAATCTGTATTCTCCAATGACTAAAAGTTATACCTGGTATACGAATACCAGTACTCTGGAAATAGAAGGTTCTGACCATCTAATAGATCCTCTCATAAGTAGACTTGATACTTCGGTAGATGTTGATTCAGTTCTTGCATTACTTGATAGAAATAAAATATCAGGTCTGACTTTCAAAAAGGGAAGAAGCACTAACACTATTATAAGCAATACTACTCTTGTTTTGATGAGTCAGACAGGAGAATTAGTTGCCAGTACAATAAGCGATGAAAATGGAAATTTCAGTTTCCATGAAGTTCCAAATGGAGTTTACAGTCTTGCTTCTCTGAATAATCTTTATTCTGCAATGAGTAAAACCTTTGTTTGGTATACCAACACAAGTCAGGTTTTGGTCTCAGGATCTGATGTTTCTGTAAACCCTGTTATTAGCGGCAAGGATACATCAGTAAATATAGATTCAGTTCTCGGTTTAACTATTAAAAATAATATTTCAGGCACGACTTTTAAGAAAGGAAGAACTACCAATACTGTAATTGACAACACCACTCTTATTTTGATGAACGAGAGAGGAGAATTAATTGCTAATACAACTAGTGATGTGAATGGGCACTTCAGCTTCAGTGAGATCCCACAAGGGAATTATACTCTTGCCTCACTCAATAACCTGTATTCTTCAATGAGTACAAAACATGTATGGTACACCAATACAAGCTATGTAGAGATTAACAATGATGATGTGTCAATAAATCCTATTATCAGCAGCAAAGATACATCTGTAGATACAGATTCAGTTCTCTACTTACTGGAAATAAGTGATATTTCAGGTACTACATTCAAGAAAGGAAAATACAGTAACAGTGTTATCAACGACACGATGGTTTTCCTGCTTAAAGAAAAATCCAGTCTGTATCCTCCGTTTGCCAACTTTTCAGTTGATACTACTAACGGAGATTGTCCTTTAACAGTGCAATTCAATGATATGTCAGAGAATGCAACTTCATGGTACTGGGACTTTGGTGACGGGACAAATTCAACAGAGCAGAATCCTGTTCATACATATGATAGTGTCGGTTTCTTCAATGTGAAACTCAAAGCAAGTAATTCGCAAGGAAGTGATGTTGAAAGACGCATCCATCTTATTACAAGTAATCTGCCGGAAGATAACAGGACTCAACAAATACTTTTCCTTGTTATTGGAGATGAAGAGACATTCATGGTAAAGAAGGCTGTAGAAGATATGGGTATGGATGACTGGGTGGATGTCTATGGCAGTGGGCGTGAGAACAACGTGGAAATTCTGTACACACCTTTTGATGAAAACATCACAATGAGCAAGTATGACACTGTTTTTATCACATGGAAAGGTGGAATGAGTTTCCTCGGTGCGAATCTCAGGTCCCAGGTACATGAAATGATAAATGAGACTAATCCGGGAACTTTTGTTTACGATCACAATTATGATCTGGAAGATTTTGATAACATAAATTATGTTAACCATACGGAACATCCGTATCTTGAAGATTACTGGATGGAACAATATGACAACAACATTGTCCGTCTGATAACCTACTTGTCAGTAGTCGATCTTTCCAGAACTTTCGAAGAATACGATGGTTCCGTCAGAATAGAAGAACCGTCTATGACTCCAACGAATGGAATTGTTCATCCTGATGCCGGATATGAGATTTTTGAAAATCTTGAGTCATATCTTGAATGGTATTCGGATGATGCTGGAACACACCATGTGTACAACCCTGAAAACTATACTGTAGGAATAACTTTCTTTGCAAGCCATGATGGTGATATGTGTGATGGTGTTACCGAAGGGCTGATAACAGAACTGGAATCCAGGGGAATAAATGTCATTCCTGCATTCCGGCCGGGAACCATATATGAAATGGAAGACGCTGAATTGTATTTCCAGGCTGATGATGAATGGAAAGCAGATGCATTCATTGATATTGGAATGGGAGTTTCAAGCATGTCATCTTCCGTATTCCACACAGAGGCTCTGCAGGAAATGAATGTTCCGGTAATAAACGGTATCCAGTATCAGGGAACTGTTGAAGAATGGGAAGAATCTGTGAGTGGTCAGGATGGCAGATTCCAGTATCAGATCCCTATCATGGAGATTGGTGGTGAGATCGAATCCATTGTTATTGGTGGAAAAGTATACAACGAAGAAATGGATGCCTGGACTTTCCAGCCCATTGACTATCAGATGGAATGGCTGGTGGACCGTACTGTTCGATGGATGGATCTTCAACGCATTGAAAATAAGGATAAGAAAGTTGCAATTATCTATTACAATCATGGAAAGCAGGAAGCTATGGTAGCAGCAAACCTTGATGTCGCACCAAGTATTCCGAACTTTTTGACTGCCATGAACGAAAGCGGTTATAATCTGGATGGAATGCAGCTTA
Organism: Methanolobus bombayensis; assembly: GCF_017873415.1. GTDB lineage: Archaea > Halobacteriota > Methanosarcinia > Methanosarcinales > Methanosarcinaceae > Methanolobus > Methanolobus bombayensis. Next base: position 90,987 of record NZ_JAGGKD010000008.1, read on the forward strand.
ACAGGTCCGAGTTCACTGAACTTGTTCTTCAGCAGGGACGAAACATAGGAACATGGGCTCCTGGGGAACTGGAAAAGATGGTCGAAAACTATGAAGTTGAACTTCTTCCTGTTGGAACCTATCTCGAGTGGTTCGCTGAACTGGAACCTGATGCAAGCCAGAGTGTAATTGAAACCTGGGGTGAAGCTCCGGGGGAAGGAATGGTTTATGAAAATGAATCAGGACAATACTTCGTTTTTCCGAAGATAGAGGTTGGTAATGTGCTTATTGCACCACAGCCCACAAGGGGTCTATCCAACGATGACAGCATGTTGTATCATAATCAGTCAGTTCCGCCATCACATAATTACATTGCATTTTATCTCTGGCTGAACGAAGAAGTTGAAGATGAAGGATACGGTACAGATGCCATTGTTCACTTCGGACGTCACGGTACGCAGGAATGGCTTGAAGGTAAAGGTGTAGGTCTTTCAGTCAAAGAGTGCTGGCCTGCTATCCTTATACAGGATATACCAGTGGTTTATCTCTATGATGTTGGTGGCATAGGAGAAGGTATTACTGCAAAAAGAAGAGGCAATGCTGTAATGGTAGACCATCTTACAGCTCCTATTGTTAATTCCGGCCTTTACGGTAACTTTACTCTGCTTCATGATACAATGCATAATTATGAAGAGGCAGAAGGTTCTCTGAAACTAAAGTACAAGGACTCCATAATATCTTATTACGAAGACCTGAATCTCGAACAAGAGCTTGGTAACTCTTCAGAAGATTTGTATGCAATGGACAATGAATCATTTGACAATTTCATACTTTATGGTCCTGTGCATGACTATTTACATGAGATAGCAGATTCCTACATGCCTTATGGTCTTCACATTCTCGGTGAAGATATGAGTGCCGAGGGACTTATTGCAATGGTCAAGTCAATGCTTGGTAATGATTTCAGAGAGCATGTCAATGCAACCGGGCTTTGTAAAGATCCTGACGAACTGAGTCCGGCACATTCACCCAATGTTCTTGATGAATTACTGGCAGATGTTCTTGTAAATGGAACGGACCCAATGGATGTTGTTATTGAAAATTTCAATATCGACTATTCTTCCGGCCAGTATTATGCAAACACCACAAGTAGTGTAGTGGGCGAATATGGGCTATCAACTGTTAAAGATGGAAAATATGCTGTCTATGCGCTGAAAGAGGAAAATGACGGGTGGCTTACAGGAAAAGAATACATCACAGTCGAAAATGGTGAGGTTATTTCCGGAGTCCAGTTGAATCTCATAAAGAATATGACAGGAACAGCAAACCCTGAATTGGAGTATGTTCTTGATCTTCTGGAGGCAAATCCATCAGTAGAGCTATCGGGTCCTGGAGAGATTTATGGGCAGACCTATTATTCACCAATGGGATATCCTATTTTTAAAGACAATGTAACTGTCATACTCCAGCAGGATGATGATGTTATAGATGTTCAATTATCTGATTCAGCGTACAACTACTCATTTACAGGAATACCCGAGGGAGAATATGACATTACAGCGTTGTATCGTAGCAGTAGTGGAAACTGGTATCTTAAAACCGAACATATTGAGATCAGTTCAGCCGGATCGGTCAGTTTCAATATAGACTTTGGTATGAACAAAGATAACAATGCAGGAGCAGCTCTTAACTCTCTTCTTGGTGAAGTTTCCGGGGTTTGTCTGGATGAAAGCCTGAATTTTGCAGCGAATTGTAATGTTGTTTTGATCAGACGCATGTCAGATGACCAGCTTACAGTTGTAGAGGACCTTTACAATGCAATAGAATATTCCGATGGTATTCATGAGTCTACGGATGCAGAACTGGAAAGCATGATCAATGCATTGGATGGTAAATACATAACACCGGCACTTGGAGACGACCCAACCAGAAGTCCCGATGAGGTATTACCTACAGGAAAGAATTTCTACGCATTCAACCCGAATATTGTTCCAACAAAGGAATCCTGGGAAATGGGTAAAGAGCTTGCTGAAGAGTTCCTTGAAGAATGGAAGGAAAACAATGATGGTAAGTATCCTGAAAAGGTAGGTTTTGTTCTCTGGTCCTCAGAATCCATGAGACACAAGGGTGTAATGGAATCTGAAATTATGTACCTGCTGGGAGTCAAGCCTGTATGGGGTTCATCCGGCAAGGTAGAGGATGTCGAAATTATTGATGAAGAAATTCTTGGCAGGCCCAGAATAGATGTTGTGGTCACCATGACAGGTGTGTACCGTGACAACTGGAAATGGCAGGTACAACTCATGGACAGGGCTGTGAGGCTGGCCGCCCGGGAAGAGAGTTCTTCATATGAGAACTTTGTCAAAGATCATTCTGACCAAATATACGATGCTCTTATGGATACAGGCAACTATGGTCCTGCAGAAGCCAGAGAACTTTCCATGTGCAGGCTTTTCGGTCCGGATGACGGAAGCTGGGGAGTCGGCGGGCTAACTAACGCTGTAGATGCCAGTGGCAGCTGGGACGATGAAGAGAAACTTGCAAATCTCTATATCGACTCTCTTGGGTACGCATACGGTGATAATATATGGGCATTGAAGAATACTGAAATTTTCAGGAATGTTCTTGCAAATACAGAAGCAGTCCTGTTTAGCCGAAGCGGTAATTCCGGAAGGGGAAGCAGCAGTGTAATTTTTGATCACACATATGAATTCTTCGGAGGATTCGGTATGGCTGTGAGAAACATATCCGGATATACACCTGAAATGTTTATTGTTAACTTGAAGGATCCTAATCTGGCTGTTACCGAGACCCTTGGGAAGTATCTTTCACGAGAACTGCGTTCACAGTACTGGAATCCGGAATATATCAAAGGTATGATGGGCCACGGTTACACAGGTGCTGGTGAGCTTGACAGGATGCTTGAGGATTTCTGGGGACTGACGGTGATGCTTCCTGACGAAGTAACGGATGATATGTGGAATGAATTCTATGATGTCTACGTCCAGGATAAATATGACCTTGGTCTGGATGAATGGTTCGATCAGGAAAACCCATGGGCCAAACAATCCATGGCCGCAAGGATGCTGGAATCTGCAAGAAAAGATTACTGGGATGTCTCTGATGAGGTGATTCAGAACCTTGTGAAGGACTATGTCGAATCAGTTGTAAATAACGGTGTTACATGCTGTCATCACACTTGTGGTAATATGCAGCTTGCTGAATTTGTACAAGGACAGATGCAGGTGGCAGGAATCAATCCGGAAGTGCAGAGACAATACAATGAATTGATGTACGAAGCAACTCTTCAGGACAACTTTGTGCAACAGCAACAGGCTGATTCCAGTTCATTAAAAACAACAGATGACTCTCTAAACTCAGTCCAGAGAGCCATGGCTAGTGGTACATCTAACCAGACTACGATGTCTGAATCCGGAGGAGCCGGGGTAAATTCTGCAAAACCTGTTGATGATTCATCAAGGTCAACCCAGGACAGCTATGTTGAAGGCTATGAGATGACACAAGAGACGGTAAATGATGCCAATAGTGCGAACACTCCGACATTCTCAAGTTCTGATATTCTTGCATCAGTATTCGTGCTGGGAACTGTTGGAGCTATTTATATGGGATTCTGGAGGAGAAGAAAATTCTAAAGACAACAATTAGGCGTATTTTTACGCCTTTTTTTACATTTACGAAATAATGAACAGAGTATAGAACGAGAAATATTTAGACACTCCCAGAAAGCCGCCAAGCAAAAAATGGGAGTGTCACAACACGTTATCGGGGGATAACATGCAAACAAAAATGAAATCGATATTAGTATTAAGTATATTGTTAATGGTAGCACTAACAGGTGTTGCTGCAGGTTCTGAACAGAAAACAAAGATCACTTACATAGCATATTCTGATGCTTATTCTGAGAACGAGGCACTGGAGATTGCAAGTCAGAGCTGTGATCACAGTGATCTTATCGAATACACTTTTATTGAATATGGAAATTCAACCTATGGTGCAAGTCAGGAGTTGCTGATGGCTGCAGAGAGTGGTTTCCTTGAAACACAGGATGTCATCTTCTGTGATATGATGGGCAGCAAGACATTCAACGCCTATAACGGTACCATAAATGATAGTTTCAAGTCTGCACAGGATAATGGGGCTGAACTTTACAGTATCCGTACTAGCAGTACTCCATCCTACTTCGATTATATCATCTCAGGCGCTGCCTATCCTGATCCAATCTGTACATACTATCAGGCAATCGACACTACAGAGGAAGGAATCGAGAATGCTGAAAACTTTCTGATGTACCTCACAATGAAAAAGAGGATTACTTACATAGCATATTCTGATGCGTATTCTGAGAACGAGGCTTTTGAGCTTGCAATGCAGTCTTCCGATGAAAGTGACATGATCGAATACACTTTTATTGAATACGGTAACTCAACCTATGGTGCAAGTCAGGAGTTGCTGATGTCTGCTGAGAGTGGTTTCCTTGAAACACAGGATGTCATCTTCTGTGATATGATGGGCAGCAAGACATTCAACGCCTATAACGGTACCATAAATGATAGTTTCAAGTCTGCACAGGA
>NZ_JAGGKD010000009.1 GCF_017873415.1 Methanolobus bombayensis
GTTGAAAGGTGATGTTCAATTGGAATTTGTTCAGTTTTAACCATAATTTATTATTATAGGTTATAAGTAATAAAAGTTTGGTTAGTAACTATAATCTGCAAGTCCATCATAATTGGAATCCGGTTCAAGAGGGTCAAGGTCGTTACTGATCTCAAAGAGGTCGTCAAGCTGGTCAAAATCAGAGTCTGTTTTGTTGATGTCGGTTCCCAGGATAAGCTCAACTGAGTCAGGTATTCCGTCACCGTCAGTGTCGGGACCATATTTTGTCAGGTTCATGTCAATATCAGAAACATCAGTTGCAAGTGTACGGATCTCCTGAAACGTCTCTTTGCTATTTTGCTCTGTAATATTGTTTTGTATTGAGGCCATTATGGCATCAATATCTACTCCGGAGTCGTGGTGGTTCGCAAAGGCAACGGATTGTGCAAGTGCATTTAATGCAGAAATTTCCGAAGGCTTTATAGCTGATGATTCTTCAGCAGAATCAAAAAAAACATCATCATTAGACGAAGCAAAAGCCGGGTAGATAGTCGACCCTATCACTAAGTAGATCATGCAGAGCGCAAAAAGCTTAATAATGCTTTTACGCCAACTATGGTGTGAACCATCTGTCCTGGCGTTCAAATCGATTCCAACCCCTTGAAACCTTTCCCCATATTACATTTGAATCATTCTTCTATAAAAAACCTCGTAAATAGGTTATATACATTTTATATATGTGCCTGATTGCTGTATTATATAGATCTCATAGAGCTTTTTTGTGTCAAAGCTATTTCAAAATCATTTGAAACCATAATCTATAAATAGTATTTCAACATATTTTGAAATAATGGAATCCTACATTATAGATCTTGCTTATATTGGTATTGCATCAGTCAAAGAGTACCTTGCATTGCATGTGCTTCTTTGTCTGATACCTGCCTTTTTCCTGGCAGGAGCAATAGCTTCACTCTTCTCGAAAGAGTCGGTCTTGAAATTCTTCGGGGCTGACGCACCAAAATATGTTTCCTATTCGGTTGCCGCTGTTTCCGGTTGTCTCCTTGCCGTGTGTAGTTGCACGGTCCTGCCCCTTTTTGCAGGAATCTACAAGAGAGGCGCCGGAATCGGTCCGGCCACCACGTTCCTGTTCTCAGCCCCGGCAATCAATATACTTGCCATTGTCTATACCGCAAAGATACTGGGTTATGATCTTGGTGTTGCACGAGCCTTCATCGCAATTTTGCTTTCAATTTTCATAGGTCTTGTGATGTCCTTCATATACGAAAGAAAGGATGTTGGCAAAAAAGGTATCAAGACATTCGGTGAAGAAAAGCATGCCCACACAGTATGGCTTTTCTTCTTGCTGCTTGCTATTCTTGTGACACCGGAGATCCTCACAAGCTGGTATCCAATGCTCGCTGTGGAAATCCCACTGATACTGATAACAATTTATGTATCTCTGAAATGGTTTGACAGGGATGAACTTGAAAGCTGGATGGGAGAAACCTGGTTCCTTGTAAAACAGATAACTCCGCTTCTGCTTATCGGTGTATTCTTTGCAGGTATCATTGTCGAACTTCTTCCGGCAGAATACGTTGTGGAATACGTAGGTGGCAGTACTGTTACATCCTACATCATTGCCTCGGTTGCAGCAGCTCTAATGTATTTCTCCACGCTGACAGAAGTACCGATCATAAGTGCACTCACACTTCTGGGAATGGGAAAAGGTCCTGCATTGTCAATGCTGCTCGCAGGTCCTGCACTGAGTCTTCCGAATATGATAGTAATAAACAGGATCATGGGCTTTAAGAAAGGTATGACCTATATTGCTCTGGTAGTTGTAGTAGCAGCAGTAGCGGGATACACTTTTGGAATGTATATTATATGAGTAAATATATGGGTAAACGATTCCGGATCAGTGGATTAGTAGAAATAAAAAGCTAAAAGGATCGGTGTTAAGATGAGAATATTATTAATATCAGACATTCACGGAAACAAGGAAGCACTTGATGCTGCAATGTCTGTTCCTCATGACATGATTGTCTGCCTTGGTGATCTGGCTGATTACGGTCCTTCACCATCAGAATGTATTGATCTTATCATGGAGAATGATATCGAAACTGTTCTTGGAAATCATGATGCTGCTGTAGGTTCACGTATAGAATGTGGCTGTGGCTATAAATACAAACATCTTTCCATTGCAACACGTGATTATACATGGGAAGTTCTGTCTGAAAAACAGATGAATTATTTACGTCATCTTCCTTTCAGTATTCAGAAGGAAATTGATGGCTTGAAACTTTATTTCACACACGGCAGTCCAAGGTCAAATTATGAATACATGAGACCGGAAACTCCTGATGATGAATTTGAAGCAATGATCTGTGGAATTGATGCAGATATTCTTTTCATAGGACATTCACATCAGCCATTTGTCAGAAAATTCAAGAATATGTTAGTAGTAAATCCCGGTTCTGTAGGTCAGCCAAGGGACAATGAGTGTAAAGCCAGTTGTGCGGTATTTGATACTGCTTCAGGTGAAGCTGAGATCATCAGACTTGATTATGATATTGAAAGAACATGCCGGAAGATCAAAGAGAATATGCCTCATTCTGATGAACTGATAGCTATATTAAAGAGAGGGTACTGACATTTCATTACAAGTCTGATTAAAGGACAGGAAGTATTCTAATGGTATTTGTTGCAGTTTATGATAAAAAATGTACAGGCTGTGGTTCATGTGTCGATGCATGCCAGAATGATATCCTTGAGCTTAAAGATGGAATTTGTTTTCCCGCAAGGATGAAGTCATGTAAATATTGTTTGAATTGTGTTGAAGCCTGTGATTTTGACGCTATAAAAGTATTCCCTTGAGTAATTAAAAAAGTTTGCAAATTGAAATTAAGCAAAGGAGATAAAGATATGAAAATAGAAATTCTGGGTTCAGGTTGTGCCAAGTGTAACAAGACAAAGAAATTCGTTGAGGAAGCAGTTGCACAGGCTGGTGTTGATGCAGAGATTGTTAAAGTTGAAGATATGGATGATATAATTGCATATGGTGTTCTGATCACCCCTGCTGTTGTAGTAGACGGAGATGTGAAGATCGTTGGCAGAGTGCCAAAAGTTGATGAAATCATTGAATGGATAACACAATAAAGAGCTGTTTTTTCATGACACAGAATGCAGCATGTTCATGCGGTGCCGATATTGTTGGCATTTTTCCATGTGCCGGTGCTTCCAATGTAGGTCAGCTGAGCAATGCTATTGCTGTTGAATTACATAAGAAGGGTACTGGGAATATGATGTGTACCGTGGGTATCGGTGGCAAACGCTCAGGTCTGCTTAAGTCTGCAGAAGCATGTGAATCTATAATAGTGATTGACGGCTGCCCGGTAAACTGCGCCAAAGCGACAATGGAAGAAGCAGGTATTCCAATTGGTAAACACATACTGCTCACTGATATGGATATCAAAAAGAATAAGGAACTTGACCTTGACCCTGAAAAGGTACAGGAAGTTCTGTCTAAGGTGGAGGAGATGCTTTAAAGCATTCCTTTATTATATCTCTACTATTTCTACTCCAAGTTCAGGATCAAGTAGTGCTACGGTGCGCTTGCCAGTGAGTACTCCGGCTGTCTCACCCGGATTTATCAACAGAGTCTCATTTATTTTCGTAACTCCGGCATGATGGGTGTGTCCTCTGACAACCATGTCAAAGTCGCCTGATTCTGCCATGGCAATTACTGGTGGCTCATATATTCCATGAATAAGAGCAATTCTTTTCCCGTCTATTTCCAGGTCACCGAACTCACCGCAGCATTCAGCTCCAATTTCATCAAACTTCTGCTTCAGGAGCAATTTATCACCGTCATTGTTCCCGAAGATAAAATAAAGCTGTGCATCAAGCTTGCTGAAAGCGGATGCTGTAAAAGGTGAGATTATGTCACCGGCATGCAGGACAGTTGTCACTTTCTTCTTGTTGAATAACTCTACAGCAGCTTTAATAGCATCCATATTGTCATGTGAATCGCTCATTATTCCTATCATTTTTACCTCTCCTTTTTAGAGATTGTGCGGACAGGATTTATTCTTTTTCAAATGACAATGGCCGGTGAACTAATAGTAATGAAACGATATGTTACTGGGAGTTTCAGAAGTGATATGCAGTTAAGATTACTTTCTGATTTCTATAAGTAGTTAATTTTGTTCCGGAGATACTATGCTCCCATCCCACTTATCCAGTACTTCCCTGACAGCATTCAATGAGACTGGTTTTGGGATATAATCATCCATTCCAGCTTCAATAAATCGTTCTCTGTCACCTTTCAGGGCATATGCTGTCACCGCAATTATTGGTATATCCTTATTGAGTACTTTTGATCCGGGACTTCTGATCAGCTTTGTAACTTCTATACCATCCATATCAGGCATCTGTATATCCATGAACACCAGATCGTATGATGTAGTTTCAAGGGCTTTTATTGCCTTATGACCATTATCAACGGTATCCACATCCAAACCTAGTTTCTTCAACATGCACTGAGCAAGTTTTTGATTATCAATATTGTCCTCAACCAGCAGGACTTTAAGTTCACTGTTATGTTTTAGAGGTAAATCTGTATTTGCATGTCTTTTTATTTTCTCATTTTCAGGTTGTTTTTCCATTTTTATTGTGAACCAGAAGTCTGAACCTTTACCTTCCTGGCTGTTGACACCAATTTCTCCTCCCATCATTTCAACCAGTTGTTTGGAAATTGAAAGTCCAAGACCTGTACCACCGAACCGGCGCGTGTTCGATGCATCTACCTGAGAGAATTTTTCAAATATATGTTCAATTCTGTCTTCGGGAATACCAATTCCGGTGTCACTTACTGTGAAAAGCAGTATGATGCTCTTATCTGTCTCGAATCCTACCGAGACGTGGATCTTCACCTCACCTTCAGAAGTGAATTTGATAGCGTTTCCTGTCAGATTTGTTAATATCTGCACCAGGCGTCCTTTGTCACCACGCAATAGCGAAGGAACATTATCTTCTACACTCAAGGTTAATTCCAATCCTTTGGAGTGAGCTCGCAGGTTCATTGTGCTTACAAAACTTTCCAGCACATCCGTAAGGTTAAAATCAAGCATCTCCAGTTCAAACTTTCCAGCTTCGATCTTTGAAAGGTCAAGAATATCTTCTATTAGATCAAGTAGATGTTTTCCACTTTTTTGAACGACTTCTACGAAATGTTTTTGTTGTTCATTGAGTTCAGTTTCAAGAAGTATTTCATTAAAGCCAATGATGCTGTTCATCGGTGTGCGTATCTCATGACTCATGTTAGCCAGGAATTCTGATTTTGCTACATTGGCAGCTTCAGCAGCTTCTTTTGTCTGTAACAGTTCCTCTTCGAATTGCTTTCTCTCGGTTATATCAGTTCCTACACTGTACATACCCGTAACGTTTCTTTCATGATCATGCATGAGATTGTTTGACCAGGATATCCAGAGTCTTCTTCCATCTTTGCATATGTTTTCACTGACATTGTTCTGATATCTGTCAGGATTTTCAAACAGATCATCTAGAAAATAAGAATGATTTCTGCCGTTATTGTCATAGTCAGGTAAGATTGTCCCAACGACATTTTTTCCAATGATCTCTTCTTTTTCATATCCGAACAAACGTATCCCGAATTCATTAAGGAACAGGATCTCTCCATTGCGACTCCATTTCAGGATTATGCTATGAGATTTCTCTACCAGATCCTTGTATTCCTTTTTACTTTCAGCAAGTTCCTCTTCAGCCTTTTTCCGTTGATCAAGCTCTTCGTTCAGTTCTCGTGTTTTTCTTGTCACCTGATTCCTTACTGACCAGAAACCGATAAGGAGAATTACAGCAATACCTGAGGCAAGAAAGAGAGCTATTAACAAAGATCTGGCAAGACTCTCCACTCCGGTTCCAAGATAAGTTTTTCCGAACCATTTATTATATATGCGGCTGTATTCCCCTGACTGTTTTACGATTGCAAGTCCTTCATTGAGCTGCTGTTGCAGTTCTTCATTTCCCTGTGAAATGGCAAAACAGTAATCTCGGGGTTCGATCACAGGTCCTACAGACTGCAGATTCTCTATTCCAAGTTTGTTCATGTTATAAACAGCTTGTAATTTCCCTAAAAGCGCTGCATCATGCTGACCTGATGAAAGAAGTATAAGAGCATCTTCCTGGTCTCTGACAGTTATTATTCTGGAAGGGTCAGTTATATTGAGTGCATAATCATGCATAATGTCTCCTTCCTGCACGATGATATCAACATCACCCAGATCCTCAATTCCTTCGATACTTGACCCCTCGCGAACAAATATCGCATGTGAGACTACAATGTGTGGATTGGAAAAAAGTATATTTTCCGCTCTATCAGGTGAATAATACATTCCTGTCAGGACATCAGCTGATCCGCTTTCAATAGCCGATCTGACATCATTCCATGGCCCAAGTTCTATAGTCGCGTTGATGCCCATTGTCTTAGCAATAGCCTGGAACAATTCGACATTAAATCCTGTGGGATTCCCTTCCTCATCCAGGAATTCATAAGGGGGATAATTGTCGTCTCCTCTTACAAGAATATGGTCAGATGCTAATCCGTCACCTGTGAATATAGTTATCAGAAGAATGAAAGCAAGAAAAAGATTCATCCATGTATGTTTAAAAGTGAAAGGCTTTTTTATAAATACAGGAATTCTCAGGTTTTTTCTGCCAGATACTTTTCCCTTCCCACTGACCACAGAGGATTCACCCTATAACTAATTATTTTGTTATTTTATATTTTCATTGCTAAGGTCAAATTTACGATAATGTCCATTTCAAAGAAATAATGGTAACATTGATCTTTGTAAATTTGTCCTATCACACAGTTACATAAATATATTTATCTATATTTATAACTACTCCAAAAATGTAATTACTCATTTAGTTTCTAATTTATTTTATTCTGAACTATATAGACGATGAACAATATTAATGAATCAACTCATGTATACTAAAAATAGATATCTGTTTTGACTTTACAAATCAAAGTTTATTCGTACGTATCAGAATAACTAAAAATGAGATTGAGATCAGGAGCAAAAGCAGACTATTCTGTGATAGTTTTGCAGAATGGGTTTCATCCTTAATGAATTCAGATGATTCATCAGTAACCTGCTCCGCTTCTATCTCTTCAGTTTCTTCTTTTGAACCAGGGTCTTCATAGGATGAAGCTGCATTGACCTGTTCGCTTTCTGCTGCATTTTCACTTGCTGAATTTGCCGTAATTGCAAAAGGAGAAAATCCGGGAGTTTTTGCCTCATAAAAATAGAAATCATCATCCTCTCCGGTCATTTCTGTTTCAAGAACCTGCCACTTTCCTTCATTGTAGCGATTCATGTATATGGCGTCGGTATTAACATCATTGACCTGCACCCATTTTTTAAGAACAGCAAATGATATCTTCATACTTTCCATATTGTTTTCTGTGGCATATCCTGCCTTGCCGACCCAGATATTCATATTTCTGTAAATAAGTCCGGCCGGTTTTTGAGAAACTGTTGTTGAAACATCTTTCAGGACTTCAATTGTAGTGCTTATAAAACCTGCATTCTTAAGTGATGTGTAACTGATAGCTTTTACAGGATTATTGTTGTCATCGAAAGTGTAGCTTACATCAGTGTTTCCGGTGATGTATAGTTTATTGACTTCCTTGAACTCTATATTATCAGGACTCTCTCCAGTGTCACCACCACCACCCCCTCCACCGCCGCCGGAACTGACAGCTACTTCTTCTGGAGTGGTTGTGGTGGACTGCCCAATAATGGAAATCTGTGCATCCTGAATGGAAATTGGCAAGGCATTTCCGGAATAATCGCTCAATATCACGTTGTAAAGATTGATAGTACAATTTCCGGTATTTTCCAGAGCTGTAAACGAAATATGTGCGAAATTCTCAGCAGAGACTACATCGGTTTTTCCGAGTGTCACTGCAAAAAGACCATTGATCGTTCCCTGTGAGTTGTCAACATTTCCTCCGATGAATATGGATGATATACCATCCTGCTCGAAGAAGGCGCTTCCGTCCACGTTGTTTACTTTTATCATATCGCTATCATATGAAATGTCCAGTTGTGCTCCGGCTATCGGAGTTTTTGGTTCCATATAAATATAGATATCGAAGGTATCACCTGGATATAATTCCTGATTAGAAGGAAGAATACTTACTTCAGAAATGGCTGTTGCTGTTGGAAAAATTAAATACATCAGTGTCAGTAATATAAAAAATAGCAAACATTTTCTGCTTATGTCTAAAGAAAATCTTATAGCATTCATCCAAGTACCACCTATTACTTTCAGAATACTATATATTTTTGTATATTTATTTGTTTTTATTTAAGTCTGTGAACTTTACAGTATCCAAATATATGGTACTATAGAAAAAAAGAAAAGGAGGATACAGATACCAGCAAACTATTTGCTCATATGCAGGCACCAAAATCAAGGCTTTCTGTATCAAGGTCTTCACTTGTATTATCTTCAAAGCATTCTTTACAAACCTTTTTGCCGTTTAGAGGTATCAGCTTCTCAGTTTTCTTCTTGCAGATGTCACATTTTTCCATAAATCCTCCCTATTTAAGAGTCTATATTTTAGTCTATAAAGCTTCTGTCTGAACAGTATTAAAAGATCGGTGACAAGACCTATCTTCAATCATCATCGTTTCCCGGAGCTTCATCCATAATAGAAGTCAGTTTATGCACTTTCCTTGGAGTATTCCTGTTTCTCCAATCCACATAATTGTACAAAAGTTCGAAATCTTCCTGTGGGAACATCATCACAAAATCTCTCAGGAAAAGATTCTTTCTTGAAAGCGCCTCATCTTTTTCAAGGAATGACAAAAGGATGGCAAGTGCCGCCATGTCCGAACCTTCCGAGTCGTCACCCCATTTGAATTCGTCCACACTGCGGGGAATGCTATGCTGGTCCAGTATTTGAGGAGTTACAGGTAAACCGTAAAGGAATAACTCTTTTGTTTCCCATACACCTTTTATCTTCATTCCTCTGCTGTTTATTTTAGACATAAGTGCATATTTGTCATCTATCAGTGCATCAAGTACATCAATGACCCTGTCTGCAATAGAACCAATAATTCCCATGACAATCTCCTGTAATCACATTATTGCTCTGACAGTCACCTTTGTTTTGAATTCATCAAGAGTAGTAGTGGAATCCAGATAGTCCTGAATGTCGGACGTCTGTACCGTCACTTCATACAGCTCTTCGGTTCCATCGTACATCTCTATGATGATCTCATTTGAACCAGGTGCAGTTTCAGCTGCAACTCCTATGATATACATCCATGTCAGTAGAGCGTCGTTATCTGACTTCACAGGTGGCTGGTCATATTTGACAAATACCCGTTCTTCGGTCACTTCCACCACAGCATCATCGATTCCCTGGAATGCAAGGGATTCGTAAATTGACATGCTTGCAGCCCGGTCAACATCATAATTATCTGATATCATGGAATCCCATTCATCGTTTCCTGATGAGACATCATCGTCTCCGCCTGAGAACAGGAGGAACAACAGTACTATTCCTATTATTGCTATAGTTCTTTTTTTCATAGGTCGTATTCCTCCCCGTTGTTGTAAGTTACTTTAGGATTGCTACGTTTGACAACCTGGCAGTTGTCCCATTTCCATGGCTTCCAGCTGCTTCCTGTATCCTTCAAGGCAACATCACCTATCGGATTTTCCCATTCGTCAGTGGGTATGTAATATGTTTCACCTTTTGTTGTGACCTTTACCCACTGGTACGGATTTATCTCATGTTCTTCCCCTTTTTCGTCTGTGTACGGCATGGAATAAGAAGGTCCATCTGATGTTTGTGTAACTTTCCCGTAAGAATCAAGGAATGCATTAGGTGTGGAAGTCCCGATAGGACCGTTTGTTATTACTCCCTGTCTTGCATCACTATTCTTTATAGCATTGTCAAGCTCAGGTACGACCATAACAACTTTTTCAGTCACTTCAAGTCCGGTTTTTACAAGATCGCCAACCACAGGTATCTTGTCAGCAACTTCCTGACCGCCTTTTGATACTGCATACAGAGCTTTTGCAGTGGTAGCAGAAGACCCTTTCATTTCACTGAGCTTCTTTGTGTCTTTGTAGGCACCATAGTACTTGTCAACCTCTTCTTTCACACTGTTGAGCTTGTCCAATTTCTCAAAGTTCTTTGCTATCTTTGAGTCACCATAAGTGTCTGAAAAGAAAGAAGCTGCTTCATGTCCGGTCTTCAGTTTCTCGATGCTTTCCTTTCTGGTCTTGTCTATTGCATCGAGGTATATTGTATCACTGAGCTTCTCAGCAACTTTTTCCTTGCCTTCATAGTCAGGTCCGCCACCGACACTTACAGAACTTCCGCCCTCAAAATTAAAATCGTCTCCAAAAACATCTTTGATAATATCTTTGTTGAACCCGACTTCCTGCTCTCCACTTGTATCAATTTCGTCAAGCTTGTCTATGTCCCCGGAACTTTCACCTCTTATAATATCAATGATCTTGGCCTGTTCCTGCATTGATTCAACAAATTCGTCGGAAAGGACATAGTTCATCTGTATGTTCTGGATATCTTCAATATCCTGTTTGTCGATGTCATTTACATCGATCTCACCTTCAGATTCCACAAGTCCTTCTTCTTCCAGAATATCATATATCAGGAACAGTTCATCCATATCAGTGATTTCTTCTCCAGGATCATCTGTATCAGTTGGTTCATCATCATATTCTGTGAATTCAGTATCCTCATATTCCGCATTGTCATCTGATGTTCCGGGATTCTCCGGGGTTGTGTCCTTTAAGGGTTCATCTTCTATGTATGAAGCAGGAGTATCGGTGAGATTATCAGTGTCTTCTCCGGTAGTGTCTTCTTCCTGTTGTCCAGAATTATCTGTTGCTCCTTCACCTATAGCACCGCTTTCAATGGATCTTTCAACAAGTGTACTAAAGATATTTTCTGCCACAGGCTGTATCTCAGACAGAGGAACATTGTATCCATCTACTGTTACCACAGCCACAGTTCCGTAGGGAGTTGGAGCAGTGAATTCGACATTACTGGAAACTGTCCATTCGGGATTCTCACCCATAAACATACGTTCTTCCATATCCCAGTAGTCGATACTTTTCATTTCATCCCTGAAAACATTGGACTCAGAGAAATAGACAAGCCCGAGATGTATGTCATCATCAACATACCAGACTCCATCGTTTCCGATATCCGGTTTTATCTCCCGGGCAGCATCAATTATTATTTTTTCAATTTCGTCGTAGTTTTCAGATTCTTCAGCAAGAGAAGTGGATGAAAACAAAATAAAAATAAGAATGCAAGTAATTATTATATTATATCTCATATATTACTACGTAAATCTTATTGCATAAAAATGTTTTTGATATGTAGCGCCATTTTCTTGTGCATCCCTGCACAACAGTGCTACATTATCCTGAGTAAAATATGAAGATTAGCATGTGTATATTTAATTTCCGTTAAGATACATTTCCCGTGTTAGAAGAAAATATTTAAAGTCCCTGTTGTCTACGTTGCCAGTACCATGTTGTTCCATTCCGATCCGCCTTGCCAGATCCATGGATGCAACATTTTCAGGATGGCAATAAATGCATATCCTTTCAATATCAAGAACCAGAATCATGTACTCTACCAGCTTTTCCATGGCTTCAGTAGCATATCCGTTGTTTCTGAACTCAGTATCAAGTACATAATATATTTGTGTATCATCTGAAAATTCAACTGCTGCAAACCCACATGAACCAATGACTTTTCCGTCTTCCTTCAGGCAAATGGCAAGCGCAGCAATAGGTTCCTCTGTTTCATATGATTTTAAAAGCATTTGAAGGAATGCTTTTGTTTCTTCAAGGCTCATATGTGAAGGCATGTCAGTTAAACTGGTGTTCTCCTTATTGTTAAAGAATTGATGTAAGTCTTCAAGGTCATCCTCTGTATATCTTTGGATGATCAGTCTATCAGTTTCCAGACATCGGGGAATTCTCATGTTTTGCTATTTCCCTGACATATACAAAAAAGTTTTGAGTAATTTCTGCTTTAGAGTAACCCTGCTATTTTAAGGAAATTAGTGAAAAGTATTTTCCCATTGTTCCCGTATTCCACTGCAATTTTTTCAAAATCCCCCAGAAGCATATCCCTGTCAAGTTCCACAATCTCAGGGTCGTTATCCAGCCAGACCTTGAACATCTCAGGTGTGAGTTCGAAATGACCCTGGATTCCGTAAGCATTGCTTCCTACTTTGATTATCTGGTTCTGGCAGTATTTTCCGGTTGCCAGTAGGTCGATATCATCATTCAGATCCACAGTTTCACCGTGCAGATGGAATATCTTTACAGGATTTGCAAGACCATTAAGCAATGGGTCATTTACATGTTCTTTTTTAATATCGACTGAATAATATTCTCCATCCTCGCTTCTGAATCCTATTTCTCTTACATTATTTTCATAGACAGTAATCCCCTGCGATCTTGCAAGCATCTGCATTCCAAGACAGATGCCCAGATAAGGGATTTTAAGGTCTATTGCTTTTTTTATCATTGCAAGTTCCCGCTGAATTTTTTCAGTTTGGTCATTAGCGCTGTCCGGTCCGCCAAGTACGATAATTCCATTGTATTCGTCTGCTTCGGGCATTCCATCTCCGCCGTCAAGGTCTGCAATATGGTAGGAAATATTATTGTCTTTCAGTATATTTTCCAGTATCCCGGGTCCTTCTCTGGTAATGTTCTTAACGATTAGCAGACTCATGTTTAGTCAGTACGCAACATATGGATAAATGATTTATGAATGAACAATAGCTAGCAAAAACACTATTATATACAAGGTTATTACAAAATAGTAGAAAATATTAGCAAAAAATTAGCAACAAACTCAGGACAGGATTCCCAAATCCGTTTTTAGAAAGGAATTAATCCCTTTTTATTCTCATTTGCGGGAATCCTGTTAACGAGTCTGCTTACCGGAATATTCCGGCACCACCAACCACTTATGCCAACCAACCAACCTTACCACACGGATAAGCTTCAGATCTGCGAGACATATTTTAGTCTGGCATTTTTGTATTTGAGCCAAACTCTCTATGCGTAATCCTTGAATTTATTATATATAATACTATTGGTTATGCAGAATATGCTAATCCTTATAATGATGATGCATGCATTATGAGAGTTATTTGGTGCTGTATATCTCAGATACAAATGCTTTCAGTGCATAAGAGTAAGATTTGTATGCTTCATCATTAAAGCAGATAAGCCTTATTTCTTCCAGAGAACTGGGTCTATTCATGTGTTCAAGTATCGTCCTTACAGCAAGTACCGACGCTCTGTCTACCGGAAAACCATAGGCTCCAATGCTGATTCCGGGAAATGCAATACTTCTTATATCATGCTTTTCGGCTAAAAACAGGCAGTTACTGTAAGCACTGATTAGAATTTGGTCTTCCATGGAATTTCCACCATTCCATACTGGACCAACAGTGTGTATCACCCATTTAGCAGGAAGAAGGTATCCCTTTGTGATCCTGGCTTCTCCTGTTGGGCATCCACCAAGTTTTCTGCATTCTTCGAGAAGTTCAGGGCCAGCAGCATCATGTATAGCCCCATCCACTCCTCCTCCGCCAAGTAGTGAATTGTTGGCTGCGTTTACTATTGCATCAACTTCCTGCTCGACAATGTCACCCATGCTCACAGAAATTATATCCGATATTTCCATGTGATTTCCTCTCAGCTTTCAGAATAATCTGAATTATTGATTGTCAGAATTACTCTTATCTTTGTTGTATATTATATTTTAATGAATGAAAACGGTTCAGGCTGAAAATAGTTTTCAGGAGTTAATGTTTAAGCTTATAAGAGGGAAACAATGGACGAGATCACAGAAAAAATACTCATGCACTTCAGGGAAATAAGCAAAATACCAAGATGTTCCGGTAACGAAGCAGAAATTGCCATGTGGCTTAAACAAGGGGCATTATCACATGGATTCAGTGTAAAATTTGATAGTGTTAATAATATTGTAATTGGAGTGCCAGGTTCTAAAGGCCGTGAAAATTTACCTCCTGTTGTAATTCAGGGCCACATGGATATGGTAGGTGAAAAAACCCGGGAATGCACACATGATTTCACAAATGATCCCATAATACCTGTAATAGATGGTGACTGGCTCAGGGCGGAAAAAACCACTCTTGGTGCAGATAACGGTATTGCTCTTGCTATTGCCCTTGCACTTACAGAGGACAAAAGTATCATTCATCCTCCGCTTGAGTTGCTTTTTACAGTTGATGAGGAAACAGGTCTTACAGGTGCCAATGCCCTGACACATGATTTTGTTTCCGGAAGGATTCTTCTGAATGTGGATTCTGAGGATGAGGGAATTTTCACGGTTGGCTGTGCCGGCGGTCTTAATACTAAAATTTGCTTACCACTCAAATATTCCACACAGCTTCGTGATGTGTCGATCTACAGCCTGGAAATCGGTGGTCTTGCAGGTGGTCATTCAGGCGTTGATATCCATGAGAAAAAGGCAAACGCAATCAAAGTTCTCGCAAGTGCATTGAAGGCACTGGCAGATGAACTCGATATAATGATTTTGAATATAGAAGGTGGTTCCGCACACAATGCCATTCCAAGACATGCCGAAGCAATAATTGCAATGTCAGGTAAATCTGAAAAAAAGGCTCTATCTTTAATTAACGATTGTGAGGCACGTTTCAGATCAGATTATGCAGAACTTGAACCTTCCCTGTCCATAAAATTAAAGGATGCAGGGGAATCTGATATGAAACCTCTGGATGATGAATCCTCGAAGAAAGTCATATCTCTGCTTTTATCTTTACCGCACGGTGTTGCTTCCATGTCTCCTGCAACACCGGGACTTGTTGAAACGTCAAATAATCTGGCCACGGTTTCTATAGAAGATGATAAGTTGATTGTTCTGACCAGTCAGCGTAGTTCTTACGATTCATCTCTTCAGTCAATTACTGGAAATATCACTTCAATTGCCAAAGATTACGGAGCAAGTTATTCACACAGTTCGGCTTATCCACCGTGGCAACCGGAAATGTCTTCTCTTCTGCTCAGGCAGTGTCAGGAAGTATATCAGGAAGTGTTTGGAGGACCTGCCAGAATAGAAGTCATACACGCAGGACTTGAATGTGCTGTGATCGGTTCAAAATTTGATGATATGGATATGATCTCCTTTGGTCCCACTATAAAGAACCCTCACTCACCTGATGAGAGGCTGCATATTCCATCTGTGAGAAAAGTATGGGATTTTATGGTTGCGTTACTTGCTTCCTTTGACAATAAAAGCAAGTTTGGTGTAAAAGAAAGGAAGAAATGATTATTAATATATCAGAGGCAATATAACTTATATGAAAGAATTTTCCAGGCCAATAGTTCTGGTAAGCAGATGTCTTGAATTTGATAAGGTACGCTATAACGGTCAGGTTGTCCGTTCCAGAATCGTTCAGGATATGATGCCGTTTGTTGATTTTATAAAGGTATGTCCGGAAGTTGGGATTGGCCTTGGTGTTCCCCGTAGTTCCCTCAGGTTTGTCAGGGCTAATGGTGAGGACAGGCTTGTTATGCCGGATACCGGCGAGGATCTAACGGACCGGATGAACTCTTTTACACAGGAGTTTCTTGATGAGCTCGAAGTTGTTGACGGTTTTATTTTCAAAGGCCGTTCACCAAGCATGGGACTGGATGATGCCAGGGTTTATGCTAAAGCAAGCATGGCTCCGGTGATAAAAAAACGTGCAGGTCTTTTTGTTTCACAGGTTATTGACAGGTATCCAGGCTTCCCAATAGAAGAGAATGACCGGCTGCGTAACAAGCACATAAGGCATCATTTCCTTACTCACCTGTACACTTTTGCAGCATTCAGAAAGGTCAGGTCAAAAGTTTCCATTGAAGATCTGCAGGAGTTTCACAACAATAACCGTTTCCTTTTCATGTCCTATAGTGATCCAATTTACCGGGAGATGTCCTTGCTACCTGTTTCCGGAAGGGAAATTGATCATGTTCTTGGAGAGTATGATTTACTCTTAAGGAAATTAATGCACAAACCCGGTTCA
This sequence comes from Methanolobus bombayensis, assembly GCF_017873415.1. Taxonomy (GTDB): domain Archaea; phylum Halobacteriota; class Methanosarcinia; order Methanosarcinales; family Methanosarcinaceae; genus Methanolobus; species Methanolobus bombayensis. Next base: position 16,137 of record NZ_JAGGKD010000009.1, read on the forward strand.
ATTGACTTGAAACTGGAAAGCGCAAGAAGCATGTTCTCCACATTTGCAGGCATAACTCCAGAAGAAAGCTCCTTTTTCGAGAATATGCTTGACAGATATGAAAGCAACAGGATAAGCTGGGATGCTGTTATGGAGATTTTGAGGTTGCTTGCGTATAGGTCTATAGGTAATTATTCCTATGATGATGGTTTTTTGTATCCATATCCGGAAGGATTGAAGGCTATTACAGATGAGGACAGAGAAAAGGAATATTGGGATAAATAGTTTAATAGATTGTTCAGGGTGAAATGATGAATAAATTCGAGCTTGAGGTAAGTAATTGTATCGACTGTAAGAAATGCTGGGATGTTTGTCCTGTAAATAAGGTTACTGAAGGTAACATCTACACTCCGCAGGGCAAGATAGAGAGTCTTGCGAAGGTAGTTGCAGGTGAGGAACTTACGCAGGAAGAGTATGACAATATTTATCTTTCAACTCGCTGCGGTGCATGTGATGATGTATGCCCGGTGAATATTCCTATCACTGACATAATCCAGTATGAACGACAATTGTTGGCACAGCAGGGCAGGGAACCTGCAAAGACCACAGCTATCTCAAATAACATCCTTGAGCACAACAGCCCCGGAGCCAAGGATCCTGAAAAGAGGTTTGACTGGATAACTGATGACCTTGACATTGCCGAAAGTTCAGAGATAGCTTACATGGCAGGCTGCTGGGTCTCATACAGCCAGCCGGATATTGCCAGAGCTACAATTCGCCTTCTCAACCATGCTGGTATCAGACCAATGATACTTAAGGAAGAGAAATGCTGCGGACTTTTCCTCCTTGATAATGGTCACCTTGAAGATCTTGCAGAGCACGCCAGGAAGTTCGTGGATTATATCGAGTCACTCGGAGTGAAGAAGGTAATAGCCTCATGTCCCGGTTGCTATATGGTACTTGGTAAACAATATCCGAAGCTCTACCGTGAACCTGGATTTGATGTTGAGCTTTCCATGAGCGTATTTAAGGATATGATCGCTGATGGCAGACTCAAACCAAAGAAACTGGACATCACCGTTTCTGTCAGGGATGCCTGTCCTGTTAGAGATACAAAAGATGTTCCCCGAAGTGTTCTTGAAAGTATGGGTGTGAACATCAATGAGCTCTTTGATGGGGAGCAGGTATGCTGCGGTGGCCCTGCCGGTCTTAAACCTAATTACCCGGAGATTGCAGATAATATTGCCATGTTGACGGTTCAGGATTATAAGGACAAGGCTGAAATGTTGGCTTCATACTGTCCTTTCTGTGTACATCATATGGAAGGTGCCTGTAAGTCAAAAGAAGAGGAAATGAAGATCAAGGATGTTTCTGTGCTGCTGGCTGAAAGTGTGCTTGGTGATGATTTTATTCGGGGATAAGTCTAATGATAACTGTTATTCACTGTTCTTGCAGAAATAGTAATTGTTTCAATTGCATTTATTGTGAACAGGTAACTGCGATTTGAATAAGAAAAGGCAGTTTGACTGCTTTTTAATTACTTTTTAAAATCATATTTCTTTGTAAGTTTTCTTTTCTGTATATTATATTTCAATGAAATATATCCACTTTGCTGATTTATTCTAATCTTTCCCATAATATAGGATGAAGTTAAATTTATATATTTCTTGATTATAATAGTAATTAAATTGATTTCTTCTTATAGAATGGAGCGGTAAAATGGATCGGATATTTAATAAATTAATAGTTTCACTAACAATATTCTCAATATTATTAGCAACTTTAACACCGGCGATGGCAGCAGGTCCTGCTTATTCCGGCTTGAGCAATGCCAATATTCCGGAACAGACAGTTACGATCATTGATAGTGATGTTACTGTAAGCAATCCAGATGGTACTGGATTTGGAAGCGGTTACATCGAATTCAATATATCAGGATCAAATTCCTATGATGACCTGGACATACAAAGTTCAGGCTCCCCCACAGCAAGTGGTGCAATCTCTGTATCCGGAAGTAATGTATACATTGGTACAGGCAGCAGTACTGTTCAGATAGGTACCATTAATTCAACATATGATGGTCAGGATGGTCAGAAACTAAAAATTGACTTTATTACCGAAAGTGGTAGTGTACCAGCAAACAATGATTTTGAATCCGGTGATTTGACAGGATGGACTACAGACACAAGTGTATCATCGGTACTTGACACCCCTGAGCTAAGAGCGGTTATGGAAGAAACATTATTGGATGGACCTAGTATAGCCGGCGATGGATATGACCTGAATAATACTGGTGACACTCTAACCCAAGTTGCCTCAATAGATAGTGAAGATGCTAATCAGGGTACATATAGTTTAAAAATTAGTAATGCCCATGCAAATACAAATGGTCATGGGTATGGTTATATATGGGGTCCATCAGCAACAAGTTCCAGTTTTGCAGCTGATGCGGGTGACAAGATTCTGTTTGACTGGATGGCAACTAATGATGGTGATTGGTATGTGGCTTACGCATTACTTATAGACAACCAAAATGGTGGTACTACTGTTTTGTTTGCAGATCAGGGTTCAACTAGCAGCTGGCAGACAGAAGAGGTAACTGTAGCTCAAAATAGTAGTAACTTACAATTCCAATTTATAGTCGGTAGTTATGATGCTAGCGGTGGATATGCTGTTGGAGCTACTATGCGTATTGACAACATTCGTGCAATGCTTGTAACAGATAGTGTAGTTTCTTCACTTGCACAATCCGTTACTCACAATTATACCAATGACAGCCCATCAGGAACAGTAGCATCAGGAAGAACATTGACCATCAGTTCCGAAGACTCGGACGGTGAGACATCTTCCACAACAACTACGCTTTCAGTCTATGGAGATGCTCCGGCATTCAGTTCAGGTACTTCATTCACATTGTCAGAGGATGAGACTAATCAGACAATGGTATTCTATGATGCACAGGCTAATAACTCAGATGGTGGCTCGGATGACCAGGATATCACTTACTCGATCACTGGTGGAGATGGGCAGGCTCTGTTTGATATAGATTCAGATGATGGTGAAGTTCGTTTGAATGGTGTTGGTGTGAGCACCCTGGATTATGAGACAAAGACCAGCTATTCATTAGAAATAGAGGCTGATGACGGACAGGCTGTAGATGGTACAACAACTCATACTCTCACAGTTAATGTCACAGATGTTATTTCCACTTTGTCTATTGGAAACGTAAACGATATAACCTGTGACTGGGGCAGGGACTTCAATTTAAACCATTCCATTCTTGCAACAGCAGATCCTGCTAATGGGGTATCTCTAAACTATAATGTTTCATGGATTCCTGACGGTAATCAGGGTGTTGTGAATTCAGGCGACACTGAATGGCATAATCAGACCCTTTCAAATTCAACTGTTCAGGAAATATCAGTTCTCTTGAATGGAACATCAACTGATTCTTCTGCAGTGAGTGACTCTGATATCTTTACCTTAAACATTACTAACAGGAATATTATAATCACTTCTGATCCTGAGTCTTCATACTCTGTCGATCCGGGAACTCTGATATGGATCAATGCCAGCGCAAAAGGCGAGTACAATGAAACATTTGTGGGCAATGCAGTTTTGACACTAAATGGTAATGCTATAGGTGATCCAAAAGCTGTTACTAATGGTAATGTGAGTTTTAACAGCACACAATCTGCTGGAGGAACTTATAATTTCGCAGTTATGTTCTATAACACAACTTACTATTACAATACTTCTACCAACAGGTCTGTTTTAACAGTTAATGTTCCTGAAGAAAGTGACTCAAGCAATCGTGTTTCAACAGGTCCAAGCCTGGATCCTGCAACAGTAAGTTCAACCGATACGTCTGTAAAATATGTAATGGGAGGCACGCCTGTAAAATTCGATCTTTCCGGTGGAGATGACCCTGTAATGGCTATAAGCTTTGATGCAAAGGACAACGAAGGTCTTATAGTTTCAAAAGTTCAGGTATTCAAGGAAAGACCATCTGATGTACCTGCACCAAAAGGTAGCTCCTATTCTGTCATGAGTATCGATGTTGGTTCCAGTGGGACTATCTCCACTCATAATGCTGACAACATTCAGATCCGCTTCAAAGTCAGTCGTGAATGGGTGGAAGAAAATAATATCGATATTTCCACAATCCGCCTGACCAGGTATCATGGTGAACAGTGGAATGATCTGCCAACTTATCAGGAAAAAGAAGAAAATGGCTACATCTACTTCTACGCTGAAACTCCTGGATTCTCCATTTTCGAGGTTGTCGGAGATGAAGTTACTGAAACCACAGAGCAGGTTCCTGCATCAACTCCATTAGTTGAAGAGAAAACAGAACCTGTAGAGGAAGAAGAAACATCAAGCACTCCAGGATTCACTGCTCTTGCAGGAATTGTGTTTGTTTCACTTGCGGTTCTTCTGAGAAGAAAATAAGTTCTGGTTAAAGGAGAGCAATAAGCTCTCTCTTTTTTACTTTTTATTTCTGGTTTTTTCTTTGCAACAAAGGTTCACATCACAATTATTATATTTTTAATAGTTAACACTGTAAAAAAACAGCATTGTTAGATATAGTTTTATATTATATCTCTCATAAAATAATAAATATATAATATCTTGTATTTATTGTGAAGAGGTACATAGGATGAGAGTACAGCGAACTTACATTATTTCAGTATTATTTATGTGCATTTTACTATCATGCACAGGTATAGTTTCAGCAGAAGAGATCATGGTAGGTTCCGGTTATGGAAACACCACCATCACAGCCGCACTTGCAAATGCGAGCAACGGTGACATAATTACTGTGACAGACGGAACTTACATTGAGAATGTAGACGTTACCAAAGAGGTTACGATTCGTTCCCAGAATGGTGCTGCAAGCACAACAGTTCAGGCAAGCTCAAGCAGTGACCATGTATTTTACGTGAATGCTGATAACACTAACATAAGCGGTTTTAATATTACAGGCGCAACAGATTCAATCCAGGCCGGTATTTATCTACATGATTATTCATCCAGCAATACTCTGACAAACAATACTGTCAATGGGAATTATTATGGTATTTACCTGTCAGATTCAGACGGCAATACCCTGACCAACAATACTGCCAGCAATAATGAAGACCACGGTATTTACCTGTATTCTTCATCCAGCAATACTCTGACCAACAATACTGCCAGCAATAATACTGGTTACGGTATCAATGTGTATTCTTATTCATCCAGCAATATTCTGACAAATAATATTGCCAGCAATAACAGTTATTATGGTATTCGCCTTGATTATGGTTCTTCCAGCAATACCCTGACAGACAATACTGCCAGCAATAATGAAGACCACGGTATTTACCTGCGTTATAACGCAGACAGCAATACTCTGACAAACAATACTGCCAGCAATAATAATGATTACGGTATTTACCTGGATTCTTCAGACAGCAATACTCTGACAAACAATACTGCCAGCAATAATAATGATTACGGTATTTACCTGGTTTCTTCAGACAGCAATACTCTGACAAACAACACAGCAACTGGAAATAATTATGGTATTTACCTGCTTTCCGGAATCAGTAATACACTTTCCAACAATAATGCTAGTAACAACACTAATTATGGTATTAAGTTTAATGCCGACAGCAGCACACTTACCAACAATATTGCCAGTGGTAATGGTGATGATGGTATTAGTGTGAGTTGTGAAAACAGCATATTGACTAACAACACTGTCAGTAATAACTCCGATTGCGGTATCTTTATTATCGGCTCAACCAACGTCACAATGACTGGCAATATAATGTCACAGAACACTTATGATTTCAGGATCAACGATGGTTCTGTAAGTAATTTCCTGCATAATATAGATTCAAGCAATCTGGTTGACAACAAGCCTATTTATTATTGGTCAAGTCTTTCAGATGAAGTCATTTCTGCAAATGCAAGTACGATGGATGCAGGTGTAATATATCTGGTCAACTGTAGCAATGTGTCTGTTGCGGATTATAATGTTGTGAACGCAAGTGGTTATCAAGGTGTTGTTTTTGCGCACACGGACGATTCGACAATGGAAAATATCACCGTATCCGGAGGCTATTATGGCTCTTACTTCTATTATTCAGACAATAATATGCTGACAGATAGTAATTTCAGTGATGCTGATCAACGTTGCGTTTACATTTATAATTCAAACAACTACACACTGGCAAATAATAGTGTCTATGACAATAGTAATTATGGTATTTACCTGTATTCTACAAACGAAATAACCATAACAGACAATACACTCAGTGGAAATAGATTTGGTATTTGTCCGAATAATGCAATCAACAGTACTGCAACAAATAATACTTTTAGTGGAAATACTTACGGTATCTATACAACCTATAGTTCATGTGACTATGCTGTGCTGACAGGCAATGTCTTCATTAACAATAGTAATTGTGGCATTAACCTGAATTCCGGAGATGGCAACACGGTTGCAAACAGTACTTTTAGAGGAAATAATCAAGGAATTTACCTGAATGGTGGAAGCAGTAATACTCTGGCAGACAATATGTTCTCTGGAAATAATTATGGTGTTTACCTGTATAGAACAAGTAGCAATACAGTGTCTGACAATATTATTAATGGTAGCTCATATACAGGTATTTACCTGTCTACTGCCAGTGGTAATATAATAACAGGCAATATCGCTAATGGAAACCGTTATGGTATTGACATGTCAGGGTCAGGTAACAACAATGTATTGACTAATAATGCTGTGATTAACAATGAGGATTTTGATTACAGGTCATATTCTTCAGGTTCTAATAACACAATAGACATGCTGGAACTGCTTGATGGTTCATCATTTATGTCTTTTGTTGCGGATTATTCACAGATAAGAATATCTGGAAATGATACACATACTGTAAACCTTTCAGGTCAGACAAATGTGAACGGTTATGTAACCATTACCAGAACAGGTAATCTATCAGTTACTTTCTTCTACAACGATTCTGGAATAAGCAGTTCTGACGAAGCGACAATAGCCCTCTACAGACTTAACGGCAGTACATGGGAAGAAATAACAGGTACAACTCTTGACACTTCAGCAAATTCCGTATCAGATACTCTCTCTGAATTTGGTACATTGGCTTTGTTCACAGGAGGTCGTTCTGATGAAAGATCTTCCACCACTCCATCCAGCAGTTCGGATGATGATGACGGAGTTCGTGCATCTGTAAGCCAGGGTCAGGATCCTGCAATAGTCGCAAGCTCTGCATCTTCTGTAAAGCGTATCACTGGAGATTCTGAAGTTAATTATGATTTCTCCGACAGTGGTACTCCTGTTCTTGGAATCAGCTTTGATGCAAAGAAGGATAAAGGTCTTGTTGTTGCCAAGGTGCAGGTACTTTCAGGCAACCCTGACGGCGTTTCAAATCCATCAGGCAAATCTTACCAGATGCTAAGCATTGACGTTGGAAGCGAAGGTACTGTTTCTTCTGATAGTGCTGACAATGTCATGATTCACTTTAAGGTTAGCAAAGAATGGATAGAAGAGAACAACATCGACATTTCCACCATCCGTATGACAAGATATCATGGCGACCAGTGGAATGATCTTGAAACTTATCAGGTCAGAGAAGAAGGTGAGTATATTTACTTCTATGCTGAAACACCTGGGTTTTCTGTATTCAATGTTGTTGGAGATGAGATTTCTGAAACATCTGAACAGGCTTCAGAATCAACATCAATAGTTGAGGAAGAGGGAGAACCAGTAGATGAAGAAGAAACACCTGACACTCCTGGATTCACTGCTCTTGCAGGAATCGTAGTTGTTTCACTTGCATTCTTTGTAAGCAGGAAACAAAAGTCAGAATAGAACTAAGAAAGAGCAGTTTGACTGCTCTTTTTAATTACTTTTTTTTAGATTTGAAGAATATATTAGTATTTCATTTCTTATCCACCAGCACCGCATCGGTTATAGCAACCTTAGCCGTGTATTCATCAAGTTCAAAAACCTCGAAGTTGCGGATCTCTATCTTTTTCTTATACATGGGTCCGTCCATTACAAAGCTCTCAAACTCGCCACCTTCCCCGGCAACGTTTAGCCCTATCTTCTCGTTGAGCTTCACAAGTTTTTCAATATCCTTCTCACGGATAATGCGACCAACCCAGCTTTTGTTAAGACCATAGGCAGCAACACTGCTGAACATGAATTCAAATCCAAGGTCAAGGAGCTGATACATTTCTTTTTCCTGGTCGATGTGCCACAGGGGTGAGAATACCTTTAGCCCGAGTTCGTCACAAACCTTTTCGATTCTTTCACGCTGGTAATTTGAGTAAAGGGCACCGGTGATAACTCCTTCAATACCGAACTCGTTCTTTGCACGGATGATGGCATTCTTCATGTCATCGAGTTCTTTCTCCTTTTCACCCATGGTAAGTTCTTCAATGAGTGGCATTTCCATTGCTTCTGCCTGCAGGCGTGCAAGGTCAATATTAGGAGTATGGAACATATATGAATCTGGATTCTGGCTCTTGATTGTGATCAGGCATTCAATTGAATAGTTCTGCTGCTGCATCACATGCATTGCATAATTACTATCCTTTCCTGAACTAAAAAGCACACCAAGTTTGAGGTTCGGCTGTCCGTAGAACTGTTTAAGGTAATCTGTTTTGGTTTTACAGCCTGCTTTCTTTGCAAGTTTGCCAATGGCCTTATCGAACCTGCTTCCATATTGTGCTGCCTGTTTCCTGCGCTGGCTGACCTCTGCAGGAATGCCAATATCATCGGCAAGCATGCGGAGTATGAGTTTGTTCTGTTCTTCGTTTATTTTGAATTCAGGCGGGATCTTCAGACAATAATCAACAAACTTTTTGTCAAGATAAGGTACACGCAGTTCAATGTTGTTATTCATGGAAACAACATCGTCGCGATAGGTGTTCTTCTCGTAGATCTTTAGTACATCAGCATAACAGTCCCTGCTTATGTCGGTAGAACGCTTATGTCGGTCATAGCCTGCAAAGATCTCATCTGCACCGGAACCTGAGAACATTACCCTGATACCGTCTTCTCTTGCAGCAACACATGCTGCATACATTGTCAGTGCAACGCCAACCTTTGGTACGTTGCTGTCTTCAACAAGAGGAACAACATCTTTGAGATATTCTTCCACTTCTTCAAGGTCAATTATCTTTATTTTCAGGTCAAGTCCAAGCTTATGTGCCATTTTCTTTGCATATTCAACATCCGGTGGAAGCTGTACTCCTGCAAGACCTGCAGTATAGCATGTAAAATCAATTCCAGGTTTTTTACCCATGAGCTTACACATGTATGCGATTATTGTTGAATCAAGACCACCTGAAAAAAGGATGCCGAATTTCTCTTCCGGCATGCGTATGGAAACGGCATCTTCCAGAACCTGTTGCATTTTTGCTTCAATTTCATATATGCTTCCTTCATGTTCTGGTGTAACGGAGAAGAAATTCCTGTTGAATTTCTCAAGAGTTCCTGTTTTGATGTTATAGGCCAGTATCTCCCTTGGATTGAGTTCTGCTATATCGGCAAATCCGTTTTTTGCAAGCGCTTTTTTCTCCGAGGCAAATGCAAAACCATCTGAATGACTGTACCAGAGAGGTTTGATGCCTACGATATCCCTTACAATGTAGACGTTTTCATCGAGCCAGTAAGCAAACGCATAGACACCAATTACTTCCTGAAGCATCTCTTCAATGAGTTCAATTGTGCTGTTATTGTCAGGGGCTTTTTTTTCAATAAGTTGAATAAGCAGGTCGGTGTCATTTTCAGCTTGTATGTCGTATTTTTCTGCAAGCTCTTTCCAGTTATATATCTCACAATTAGCAACGATCCTGCCTTTTCGGATAAGCGGTTGGAGAACAAAATTAACCATGGAATGCAGACGGTGTCCCAGGACGTTTCTTTCTTCAATTGTTGTGTTTATTTCAAGAGAGGTGGCCTGCTCTGATCTGTAAACTGAACCAGAAGTGCATATACCTATGCCATTAAGTCCTCTGTTCTTTGTAATTTCCAGGGAACTTAATGTATGTTCCACTGCATTATCATTATTGAAAAAACCTGTAATTGAGCACATATTCTGATCGGTGACCTATTTTTAGTTCCAAGAAGCGTTAAAGCCTGATAAATACTTTGAGTAGAGTAAGTGAAAATAAAAAACGGAAAAAGAGAGGATCATTTGAACAAAATGAGATTAAAAAGGGATTCTAAAATAAAAGAAAGCTGTTTCAAGGCTTGCAACCAAGTTCAACACGTTCTTCCGGTGTGAGTGAAATATAGAATTTCAATATATCATCAGGATTCATATCCAGACCAAGCTTGTATCCGTTAGCTCTTCCGGCTCTCAGGAAAGTTTCCTCTTTTTCATGTTTTTTAAGCATCAGTTTCTGAATTTCTTCATTGCTGAGCTTTGACATATCTACTTTTTTGAGAAGACCAATTAGCAGGAAGTTATTTTCAACACGCTCATAAATGTTCTCTGTCTTGCTTTCCACCTTTTTCTCAGGCTCGAACAGGTATGCTGTCTCTCCGTTAGAGTCCTTGTAGGCAAGTGATATTTTCCTAAGTACCAGCTTTCCGTTCTCGCATACCAGAATCTTGCGTTCGGTCTTCATTTACTTTCCTCGTTTTGTTTTTAGCAGAACAGGGCAAAGTCCCCGATATAGTCACATTTGTTTTTTGTTCTGTGACTCGTACTATCTACAATTGCAGCTTTCTCAATTTCCTATTTAACATTTTCTCTACTTTTCTGTCTAATGAGTATCATCATTATGAGAAAATCTATTTACCCTGTGGTCTTTTATTCTATAAATGCAACAGATGAAATAGAAAGAGATTCTAAATAGTTACAAAAGTTGCAGGACAGAGGCGTATAATGTTCAGTGAACTTAAAGATTCTATCAGGTCATCGATATTACCGTTTGTAAAATGGGTCCCTTTATCTCCAAACTCACTTACCATAATTGGTCTTCTGATAAGTATATTGGCGGCTGTTGTCTTTGCCACAGGTGACCTTATAACAGGAGGGTTGCTGATTATTTTCAGCGGTTTCTTTGATATGATAGATGGTTCAGTTGCCAGAGCAAAAGATCGTATGACTGTATTTGGTGGCGTACTGGATTCCGTATGTGACAGGTATGCAGATGCCATTGTTTTTGCCGGTATTATTTACGGTTCAGTAACCGGTAATATCATTCAGAGCAGTTTGTTCTCACTACCACTATGGTTCTGGGTTGTTTTTGCAATCATGGGATCATACCTTGTAAGTTATGTGCGTTCCAGAGCAGAAAGTGCAGGTGTAAGCTCCATGAACATCGGTATTGCTGAAAGACCGGAGCGCATGCTTATCCTTGTAGCAGGATCACTTAGCGGTTATCTTTTGGAATCTATTATTCTGATTGTCATCCTCACTCACATAACAATGGTCCAGCGTCTTCTGTATGCCAGAAAAGAGCTTGAATGATAATTTTATGGAACTTTTATCAGGCATGTTTTTTGCATGTGAGCATTGCTTTTCATCCGTCCCAATGCAAAGATTATAATATAAAGCGTTATTATTAATTGCCTGAGTTAACTGTTATACTATTATCAATATACATCATCAAATGAGGATTCCAAATGCAATATCAGGCAGATGTAACCATTGAACTTAAAAGCGGTATGCTTGACCCTGAAGGCACAACCATCAAAAGGGCACTTGAACACCTTGGATATGAGACCGACAGTGTAAAGACAGCTAAGAAATACACAATCGACCTCCAGGCAGAGAGTATCCACGATGCCAGAGAGACAGTTGAGCAGATGTGCCAGAAGCTCATCGCAAACCCGATAATTCATAATTATGCTATTTCTCTGAGGGAACTTCAATGACTATAGGTATTGTACAGTTTGGTGGCAGCAATTGTGACCTTGACGTGTTGCATGTCCTTAAAGGTGTAATCGGAGTTGACGCTGAACTCGTATGGTACAAGGAAGAAGACCTTTCCCGTTTTGATGGCATAGTTATCCCTGGCGGATTCTCATACGGAGACTACCTCAGGGCTGGTGCTATTGCAGCACGTACCCCAATTATGGCTTCAATCAAGGAACTTGCAGATACAGGCAAACCTATAATTGGTATATGCAATGGTTTCCAGGTACTTACAGAATCAGGTCTTCTGGACGGAGCTCTCACAACCAACAACTATCCTAAATTCAGATGCGAACCCACACTTCTGAGAGTAGAGACAAATGACACTCCTTTCACATCAAAATTCAAAAAGGGAGAGATTGTCAGCATTCCTATCGCTCACATGGAAGGTAATTTCTATGCAGATGAAGAAACCCTTTCAAAACTTGAAGACAACGATCAGGTTGCATTCAGATATGTGGACAAGGATGGCAAGGTCACAGACGAAGCAAACCCTAACGGCTCACAGGAGAACATCGCAGGCATTGTAAGTGCAAAAAAGAACGTACTTGGTATGATGCCACATCCTGAAAGAGCATCCGAGGAGATACTCGGCTCAAAGGACGGTCTCAGGATATTCGAATCAATGGTGGAGTTCATCTCCAAGAATTGATTCAACTTATTTTTTATTTTAACACAAAAAGTTTAATTTTGGCTTTTTTCTCTATTCCTGATTTTTTTCCATTTCAGCATTTTTCTTAACATTCTCCGCTGTCTTCCAGGAATGTCTCACATAATCAGGTAATTCCCCATGCTCAGCATACCAGTCAGCAAGGAACTTCTTTGTTTTTGGGTCTGAAGGATAGCCGCTTCCAAAATCAACGCCATTCTCAGCTTTTAGATCCTCTATAATTTGGTCCCTGCGAACCTTGGCAACGATGGATGCAGCGGATACTATCGGATGACTTGTATCGGCCCGGTGTTTGGAAACAATTGTCAGTTTTTCAGTTTTTTCAGGATTGTTCTTCCTGTATTCTTCCAGAAGTCTGATTCCAAACCTTTCCTCATTTACATCGGCAGCATCTGCATAGGCAATTTCGGGATGGAGTTGTTCAAGTACTTTTGAGAATGCTATCACCATGATATCATTCATGCTCATGAGGGTCCTGAGCTCATCGATCTGCTTTGCAGATATCTCTAACACAAAGACCTTTTCAGAATACTTCTCTATCTGGTCTGCAAGCTGGACTCTTTTTTTAGGGCTGAGTTTCTTTGAATCCGCAACACCGAGATTTTTCAGTGTACTTTCCTTTGCGTCTTCGAGCATAACTCCTCCGACACACATTGGTCCTATTACCGGTCCTTTTCCAGCTTCGTCTAATCCGGCTATTTTCATGAACTTAATCCTCTCTGCTAACAGTATCAAAGAGTCTGATTCTAAAAAAGTATTTGCCAGGATGAATCAAAGTCCTGGCATTTATTTGTAATTTGTAATTTGTAATCTTCGATTTTAGATGAAAAGCGTGAATATTGCGTATCCGATTCCTATCATGATGGTAGCATGTTTAAGGCCGGACATTACATTGCCTTCTCCCATTGCTCCTGCCATAAGTCCTGAACTCAGTCCCTGGATAATGGATGCATGCTTGAACAGGCGTGTGTATGCTTCAAGATCAAAGCTACCAAGGAAGCCTCCGGTCTGTGAGCCAGAAGAAGCCATCTGTTGTCCTGCTTCCGCCATTTCGGTAAGGAAGGTCGTGGAAATAACGAATATAACGCCCACAAAAACGAAGAACGAAATGTAGATGATAACAATGTAGATCATCATACTCATACCACGTTCCCTTTTCATACCCTGCTCGGATGCTGCATCCCTGGCAGCTACCAGCAGAACCTCGCCAATATCTCCGCTTGATTCATTGGCTTTGGTGATCAGTGAAAGTGATCTTGTGACAACTTGTGTCCTCAGACGGTTTGCAAATCTTATCAGTGCATCGTTGATCTCAAGTCCCCAGAAAATATCATGCCAGATCTTCCTGATCTCCTTGCTTAGAGTATCAGTGTCAGATTTAGCCATAAGCCTGATGGAATCTCTAAGTGTCATTCCGGTTTCATTGGTACTGGCAAGTTTCTTCATAAACTCCGGGAAGCTATTCTCCAGTTTCTTCTTCCTCCGTGTCTTGATCTCATGGAATATGGAAAGTGGAATGATGATGATAAACATTGCAAGTACGATCTTGTCATCAATGAAATCAACAAGTAAGGCAGGATTTTGCAGTCTGTTGATGTTAAGTAACAGTGGAAATAGAACTACAAACAATGCAAGGGGGATTGTGATTACTAATGTTGTCAGTGGTTCTCTAAGCATTGGTTTGAGTGGATTTAATGCGATTCCCTTCAAAGCAAGGGATTTTTTAGATTTAATGAAGCCTTCGAAAAATCCTCTGTTCTGAACCTTCTCTTCGGTTTCATCTACAAGTTCACCATTCTCATCATAGGTTTGTTTTAGATATGAGGGTACATCCGGTGTTCCATGGTCCAGTGTTTCATTGGTTGGAAGAAGTTTTGGCTCTCCAAGCTCTGTTGGTGTGATAATACTGATCATCACAACAAACATTATGGAACCAATAGGCAACACTGCATAGATGATGGCATAGACCATTGTAGTGGTTCCTGAACCCATGACAGCCATCATGACACCCATGATGATTATAAAAAGGGGACCAGCTACAAAGGCCGTAACATATGATTCGGCCAGCAGTCCAAGTGTTTCAAGGAATCCTTTCTGGTCAACTTCTGCCTTGATAAGATACTGCTCAGATTTGTCACGGAAATAATTCGGAATATTTCCACCACTGTCAATGACTGTAAGAAGGTTATAGATAAGGTCCTGGAACCTGTCAGAAGGTGTTATCTCAGAAGCATTTGAAAGAGCAGTTCTCAGGTCGTGTCCGAAATACTCCATATCTCTTACAATGGCATCTATTTCCTTGGAAACTTCTCCGTATGTGTCTTCTGATTCTGAGATTGCTTTGAACACATCGATAATGTTCATACCACCTTTGCTCAAAGCATACATGAATGTAACTGCATAAGGAAGCTGCATATCTATCTTGGCTTTCCTCTCGCTTGCCTGGAATCCGGGTAAAAGCATGAACAGGCCATATACAAGTCCTCCCATTCCTACTATAAACAAACCCGTTATGAAAAGACCCAGGAATATTTCCTTAAAGGCCAGTAACCATGCAAACCGGGGGCTGAATGTGAGATTTGTGATCTGATCGGGTAAACCAACTAGGACAATAAGAGTGTACGTAAGGAAAAGACCGATCAGTGCACCAGCTATTCCTGCTACAATTGAATAGAAGATAGCATTTGAGATATACATCTCATGGGATATTGGAATACGTGCCTGGTTTAGCTGTTTTTGAAGATTCTCATAGGTATCTTTTCTGGCTTTTATTTTATCTCCTATAAGCACATATGGTATCTTTTTCAGAATTTCTACGTAAACAGCCACCTTTTTTACATAGGGATCAACATCAAAGCCTTTCTTTAATTTCTTTGACCTCTTTTTCTTTTTGTCTGTGATTCCATCGTTCTCTGGCCCCTGAACAGACAGATCATCTTCCGATATTATCTCCTCTTCGATAATATCTTCCTGAGCATTCTCTGCCGGGTTTTCAGAACTTTCGTTGATCTCAGTCACTATATCACACCTGTATCATTCCAGTTGTAATTTCCTCAGGACCTTTTCCGGTGTGGACTGGTAAGCATTGATTATGTCAGATATTTCCTGGAAATCATTGATTCCGTTTTCCACCATATGTTCAAGGATCTTCTGTCGATAGTACAATTCCTGGTCTACCTTGCCCTGTGCCCAACCACGCCTCATTTTTATATCGAAAAGAGCTTTTGATTCTCCTGTACGTATGAACATATCAGATTCGGAATCCCAGACAAAGATGTCATTTGTTCTGATGTTCCTTGTATTCGGATCGATGTCCACTATCTCAACAAGTTTGATGTTCCTTCTTACACGCTTACCTTTGGTATACGTCTGGGACTGGATGCTCATGATGTCCAGTGCCTGGATCATTGTACGTGGAACACTGATAGGTGGGTTTTCCAGTCTGTGAATAGCAGATGCCACAGAGTCTGCATGCATTGTTGAGAATGTTGTGTGTCCTGTTGACATTGCCTGGAAAAGTGTGAGTGCTTCCTTACCTCTTACCTCACCAACAAGCAGGAATTCAGGTCTCTGTCTCAGTGCAGCCTTTAGCAGGTCATACATGTCAACAGCTCCCCTTTCATCTGCTGTGAACGAATCTCTTGTGATACTTGGGATCCAGTTTGGATGAGGGAGTTTCAGTTCCCTGGTATCTTCAAGTGAGATTACCTTGGCTTTCTCAGGAATGAAAAGTGAAACAGCGTTAAGTGAAGACGTTTTACCTGATGCCGTACCTCCTGCATAGATCAAACTCTTGTTGTTCTCGATACAAAGCCAGAGGTATGCCATAGATTCTGAGGAGAAAGTTCCCCATTTTATAAGATCAACTGGTGTGATCGGTGTGTCACTGAATTTACGGATGGTGAATGTACTACCATGTGCGGTTACACTGGTACCAAGTGTCATCTGAATTCTTGAACCATCCGGCATGGTTGCATCAACCATTGGTTCTGCAACTGAGATGTGTTTGCCACTTCTCTGAGCCATCTGGATAATGAAAGAGTTCAGCTCATCTTCTTCATAGACTACATTGGTGGCGATATTCTGGTGTGCCCTGTGGTAAAGGAAAATAGGTACGTCATGTCCATTTCCGGACACATCTTCAATGGAGTCGTCCATCATAAGGGCGTCGATCTTTCCGAATCTGACAAAGTCCCTTTTGATGTAATAAGAGATTCTCTCCAGCATTGGAGGAGTTATCTCGATGGTATAATCTTTAATGATGGACCTGATCTTGGACTCAAGCACAGCTTCTTTGTCATCGGCTTCTTCGTCGATCTCCTCTACAAGCAGGACATCTCTTAGCCTGTCTTTTATCTCAAGCAGGAATGTATATTCAAAATCAGTGAGCTCAGGCTCTACTATATAGTAAAGGTGGGTGTTGCGTTCTTCATTATATAAGATTACAATAAATGCGTAAGGCTCATTTACCCAGTAGCGTTCAACTTCTTCGTATCCTTCCACGCCTTTAAACTCTGAGATAGGGCCGTGAACCTCTGGATCATATGGTTCAATTTCAACTTCCGTTTGTTTGAACAGGTTCTTTATCTTTCCAACAAATCCCAGCTTTTCTTCGTGCTCTTTTTCTGTTTCTTCCTGTTTTTGGGAAGTCTCTTTCTCTATATCATGATCCTCTGAAGGAATTAATTCTTCTTCAGGTTCTATCTTCTCAGGTACTTCTATGTCGGTGTCAATATCTTTTTCAATATCTCTATCTTCAGATGCTTCTTCTTCCTCATTTTCTGGTTTTTCATTTTCTATGATGTCGTTCTCAGAAATAAGATCTGAAGGTTCTTTTTCCATATCAGTGGCCAATGGTTTAGGAGGGCCAAAAGTATGGGATTTCGGAAGTAATATGCCAATTTCTTCTTCCTCTTTGTCATCCGAATCTTCGTTATCTTCATCGGCAATATTCTCAGTAGCACTAAGTAGCTGAGCAAAATCTTTCTCGAATTTCTCTCTGTCTTC
This sequence comes from Methanolobus bombayensis, assembly GCF_017873415.1. Lineage (GTDB taxonomy): Archaea > Halobacteriota > Methanosarcinia > Methanosarcinales > Methanosarcinaceae > Methanolobus > Methanolobus bombayensis. The sequence continues at coordinate 33,741 of NZ_JAGGKD010000009.1, forward strand.
TTCTATTTCTGATATTTCCTTCCGTATGTCCGTGTTCAGTATTTCATCATCAGCTTCCTGATGATCGGAAACTTCTTCCGGATGGTTATTTTTGTCGTTTGTGGAAGATTCTTTCTCAGAAGTGTTTGATTGAGCATCGGCCATTTTTTCACCGTTGGATGCATGATTTTCATTATATGGGGCTGGGTCTTGCGAATTATATTAATATATAAATTGCAAAAGCATGATTGATTTTATTATATACTTATTATAATTATACTATACTGGTAATTAAAGGTATTGTAAGAATGCAAGCTTTCCACTTTTCAATACTTTGCAGATCCTTCCAACACTTGCAGAATTTTGGAAATATTTATGTTCATTATCTGTCTTTTTGTAGATATTTATGTAAGTTGAGTATGTTCATTGGTATATAATAAATGTACATAAAAATTTGTATAAAACTACAAATATATTCATTATATTGACATGCATGTCCATATATATCATTTTTCATGAGTTTAGATGCACATGCAGTTAGTTCCGGTTTAGGATTTAAAAAAGATATCTTAATGTTTCTGCATATGCTATGGAAAGAGATAGTATTTGGTGGCCATTTATTCGCCTTAGGGTCAGTTTCTGTTGTAATGGCTTGCTCTTTTATTTTTATGATCCCTGTGAGCTGGGATATAATCTTTGTGACCTATCTTTTATTCTATGCCATTTATCTATATGATTATATTCAGGGTGCATCCTCTGATAAACTCACAAATGGAAGTCGTGCAGACTATTTTCTATGTAAGGACAAGAGTAAGTGTACAGTCATTGTTACATCACTGGTTCTTTTTGCCCTGATGGTGTTTTTCACCTCAATTACAATCACTGTTATTGGAATGACAATTCTGGCACTTGGTCTTCTTTATGGCAGTCATTTTAAGAAGCTCACGAAAAAGATACCAGCATTTAAGAATTTCTTTGTTTCTATCGTCTGGGCATTCATGGCGATTTTTGCATTCATCTATTATTCAGTACCAATCACATATGGTGCAGTTATGCTTGCATTGTTTGTCTTCATACGTATGATGAATATACAGATTCTTTTTGATGTCAGAGATATGGAAGGTGACCGTGAAGATGGTCTTTTGACAGTTCCCGCAATTATGGGAGACAAGAAATATCCATTCATTCTCAGGTTTATTAACCTTGTATCAGTTATCCTGATGCTGGGATGTGTTGTACTGGGTTTATTGCCGGTTTTCACACTAGCCGTCATCCCAGTGTTCTATTATGCTGTCACTTACATCAACAAAGTTGTAAAATCAAGAAAGGAAACATCTTCCTACATATTTGCAGCATTTGAACCTATCATGTGGTCAGTATTCATATTGGCAGGGAAGTACGTTACAATTCTCAGTGTTTTCTGATCGTTTAATCAATATTCAGTCTCAGGGCAAAAGTTCGTGCATTTCGAAAGGAACTTCCCGCTAAAACTAAAACTGCATGTACTCTAAAAGCTGCATTTAAACACAAATATTAAATGTAAAGCTGGATATGTTCTGCTAACTTAAGCTTAAAACAAAACAGGGAAGGAACGAGGAAAACCCTATGCCTATTATAACCTTACCATATGATGACCTTGAACAATTAACCGGAACCGACAAGGATACAATTATAGAGCGCGTGCCAATGATAGGCGCAGATATCGAGCGTATTGAAGATGAATCAATAGATATCGAATTCTTTCCTGACCGTCCGGACCTTTACAGTGTAGAGGGTGTTGCACGTGCGCTGCGTGGTTTTCTGGATATAGATCCTGGTTTTTGCGACTATGAGGTCAAACCTTATGCAGTTGAGATCACAAAAGATGAGAATATAGATTCAGTTCGTCCTGTTTTCGGCTGTGCAATAGTTCGTGGTGTTAAATTCAGTTCAAGTGCCATCAAGACCCTGATGGACCTTCAGGAGTCACTTCACTGGGGACTTGGACGTGACCGTAAGAAAGTATCAATAGGTGTGCATGATCTCTCAAAAGTACATCCTCCTTTCAGGTATATTGCAGCAAGCCCGGATTTCAGCTTTGTTCCTCTTGATTTCACTGAACCAATGACCATGAAGGAAATACTTGAGAAGCATCCGAAGGGAACACGCTTCGCACATATCCTTGATGGTTTTGACATGTATCCACTCATCCTTGATGCAAAGGACAACGTACTATCATTCCCGCCGATCATCAACGGTACACTTACAATGGTCACCGAGGAGACAACCGATCTTCTGGTGGATGTCACAGGACTCAGCAACGAAGTGTACACTGCACTTAACATAGTTGCAACAGCTCTGGCAGAACGTGGTGGAGAGATAGAGTATGTTAAAGTTGTCAATGCTGATGGAACCGAGGATATTCCTCTTGACCTGAGTCCGAGAATAAAAGTGCTTGAAAGGTCAGAGATCGATGGTCTAATTGGTATGGAACTTCCGGCTGATGAGATAATTAACCAGCTTGGAAGAATGGGATTCGGTGCAAAGGAACTTGATGACGGACTTATTGAAGTTCAGATCCCGCGTTACCGTGCGGATATTCTTGATAACTCAGACATCATTGAGGATATCGCAGTTGGATATGGTTTTGACAAGATTCCTGCAGTATTTCCGATGAATGCGACAGTAGGTAAGTCTCACATGCTTTCAGACATCAGTACTGATATGCGTGAGATCATGACAGGCCTTGGATATCTTCAGGTCATGCCGTTCACACTTACAAGCGAAAGGATTCACTTTGACTGGATGTGCAGGGAAAAGACCGATGATGTAACCTATGTAATGCATCCGATAAGTGAAGACCAGACAATGGTCAGGACAACTATACTCCCAAACCTTATCGAGATCCTTTCCATGAATCAGCACAGGGAGCTTCCTCAGAAGATCTTCGAGGCTGGAGATGTTGTGATCAACGGCAAGAACGGCCTGCACCTTGCAGCAGTTTCCATAAGCCCACAGGCAAATTTCACTGAAGTAAGAGAACTTGTGGATGCTCTTATGCGTGAAAGACTTGTGGAGTATGGGGTTGTAGAATCAGATGACCCCGCTTTCATGGAAGGCAGAAGGGCTGACATTCTCGTCAATGGTAAAAAAATAGGTGTCATGGGGGAACTGTTCCCACAGGTCATACTTAACTTCGGCCTTGGTCAGCCGGTTGTCGGATTTGAGATCGATCTTCTTGATTGATTTCAAACTCAATTTTCTTTTTTAAATTCATTCCTAAAACAGACTAATTAGTTTTACTATCATATTCTAAAAGGGTTAAAATAAAGGAACGGGCCTGCCGCGATTCGAACACGAGTCGATGGGTATCTTCGGACCATTAAGGTCACATCGAAGCCCATCAGGATATCCTGGCTACCCTACAGGCCCGCAAAGCAACTACTGATTGCTGCAGGCTGTATTAAAGGTTTCTATTACAGGAAGAATATACGCTCGTTAAAATTAAGTTTATGTTATAAAAGTCCGTAAAGCATTCTAAGAGCCATTATCCAGAGTATGACTCCGAACATCTTTTGCAGTGTGTCTGCGTTGACCTTGCTATGCATAAGATGTGATCCCATTTGAGCACCAAGGAAAGATGCCAGGATCACTGCAACAACCATGTGCATGTCCGGACTCCAGGAAGCAGCATGTGCCACAAAAGCTGAAAGGGATGTGAAAAGTACAATAAAACCGGAACTCGCTGCTGCCCTTTTGATTCCAAATCCGAATACCATCAGTAACGGTACTATAAATGTTCCTCCACCAATACCAAGCATGCCTGAAACAGCTCCCACCAGCAGGCCAAACAATACTATAAAGAAGTATTTTTTCTGTCCTTCTATCTGCTTTTTATGGTACAGTACCTGTATTCTGGAAAAGATCATTTCCTCACCGACAATAAACATCAGGATTGCAAACATTGCAAGCAACAGATCAACAGGTGCTATTTTTGTAAGATAAGCTCCCGCCTGTGCTCCGCTCATTGAAGCAATAATGAAAGGAACTGCTATTTTGAAATCCACCATTTTTTTTCTGATATAGGTAATGGCTGCTGATGCTGAGGTGACTGTATTCAGAAGCAGTGCAATGGTTATTGAGAAAATGAAGTCGTCTGTTACCCAGTAAAAGAAAGGAACATAAAATATAGCTCCTCCCAATCCTATCATTGAGAACAGTGAAGAGGCAAAGAAAACTATTAGGGCAAAGGCTATAATTTCCATTTATAAACGATCCATGTAGAAATCCATAATTTCACTTTACATACTTCTCCTTGAATCGGGATATCTCTTCCTTTCCGCCAACGATCGCAACAATGTCTCCTTTAAGTATTTTTGTTGATGGCAGTATGTCAGTGATTACTTTTCCTTCTCTTTCTATTCCCAGGATTGTGCAGGCAACCTTGTGTCTTAAGCCTATATCAGCCACTGTTCTGTTTGCAAGATCATCATCTTTGGTAACAGTATGTTTTTCAATATCCACACCTTCATAGAGCATGATATCCTCGTCCATCTTCTTGCATGAGACATCAATACATCTGGATGTCATTTTTGCAAGCATCTGACCGGCAACTATAGGTAATGCTGCAACGTAATCGGCGCCTGCTTTATATATCTTGTCTATGGATTTGTAGGAATTTGACCTGGCGATAATAGTTGATGTTGGGTTCAGTCCACGCGAAATTAGTGTTGCAAACATTACATCGGTATCATCGTTAAGGGTAACTATTATTGTGGATGCCTGAGGTACGCCTGCCTGGATCAATACTTCTTCTTCGGTCGCATTTCCAACAACGTGCTCATGCTCCACATTTTCAAACGATTGTATCTGGGAATCAACAACAACGAATTTTATGTTCGCATAATTCAGGGTTTCCACAACCCGTTTTCCAACATCTCCACACCCCAGAATTACAAGATGATCCTGATGTCCTGTATTTTTCACATCACTCACTCCGATGATTGTGTAAGTTTCTTGAGTCTTGAAAGCTGTTCATTGGAGCCGATTGCAAGAAGTACTGAATTGTCTTTTATAGTTTCATCAGGTCCTATTATAAATGTCAGGGTTCCGCCTTTCCACATGCCAACAACATTTGCACCGGTTTTCTCTCTGATGGCTGCATTTTTCATTGATTTACCTATCAAAGGACTTCTAGGATAGATAGGTAACTCAACTATGCTCACTCCTTCAAAGAACTCAGTTGCTCCTGTCAGCCTGTTAACAAACGGATCTGCTGCTTTTCTTCCGATGAATCTTCCAAAAAGCTCTTTTGGCGAAACAACACTTGTGGCTCCGGCGTATTTGAGGTACTTTTTGTTGGCCCTGTCCTCAACTATTGCAATGATATTAACATCACTGATATTTCGTGCTGTGAGCACAATATTAGCATTCATTTCGTCGCTTCTGTTTGCTATAAGGAAACGGGCTTCTTTTATGTGGGCATTTTTAAGTGTGTCTTCCTCACTTACCAGTCCATGTATTGCATGGATATTCTTTTTGAGCAGTTCCATTACAAGTTCTGCTTCTTCTTCAACAAGGATATATGGAATATCGTTTTCCTTCAGCTCCTCAATAAGTGTTTCAATGAGCCTGTTATACCCACAGATGATTATGTGATCATTGAGCTTTTTTGGAGCTCTGGAAGGAATGTTGGACTGGATCTTTTTTTCCATCCAGGGAATTATGATAAGGGTGAACAGAATTCCGAATACAAGGGGGATGCCTGTCAATTGAACAAAAACTGAATACATTTTTCCGATAGGCGAGGTCATTATTATGTCACCGTATCCTACTGTTGTCAGGGTAGTTATCACCCAGTAAAAGGCATCATGGATAGTGACATATTCAGTCTGACCTTCATAGATCATTATTTCCAGGAAAAGAAGCATGTACACAACTATTATGGCAACTGCTCCAAGGACTGATTTGAGAAGCGTTTTATGCCATAGGTGTCTTCTTTTCATCTTCCTTCCTCTATGTGTATTATCTGATCTAATTTCACATCAGTTTCAGAATCCATGAACCAGATATGGCCCTATCACCATGAAGATGAAAGAGAACAGTATCATCATTGCAAATGTGGCTGATACCAATGCTGAAACATGTTCTGCTTTTTCTTCATTTCCTGTTATTTTGTAAATGAATGCATTCATGTAATCCCTGAAAACGTGTCCTCCGTCAAGAGGTACTGCAGGCAGGCAGTTGAACAATCCTACATAGAAGTTAAGCCAGCCAACCCATAGTAGAGTGTTTGCAAGCCAGAAAATTCCGATTCCAAAAGGCTCTGCCCATCCTATAGGTACATAGAATTGGGAAAGTGTTTCACTAAATCCCGGGAATCCCTCTCCGGCAAATCCGCTTATAGGCAGTACAAGGATAATGTACCATCCTGCAAGTCCTCCGAGCATGCCCGGTATGTTCTTAAGTAATTCCAGATATTCGGCTGCCGGGTATTCACCGACTGAAAAGCCAAGTGATGTAGCTACTTCTCCTCCTGTAGAGGAGGTTATAACTCCAAGGAAACCTCTTCCTTCATAATCAGGATGTTTTGCAAGTGTGACAGTGTGTTCGGTAATATCACCATTCTCATTTCCAACCGTTACTAAGATTTCCTGTTCTGGTACGGTTTCACTGAGAAACTCACTGAAGTCTGTATATGTGTAAATGGGAGTTTCATCAAGGTAGAGAATGCGTGTATTCTCTTCCATTCCTGCTGCTTCTGCAGGTTGATCTTCAACAATATTCTGAATCAGAACGCCCTCGGGGTCAATGTTCGTATCGCTGATCTCAAGTTCATAGCTCGAAACCACGCGATCAGTGGCTGCATGAACTATCACAGATGTGCCCGGGTCACGACCTTCAAGATAGTCAAGCATCTCATTTACATTGGAGATCTTTGTATCATCCATTTGTGTTATAATCATATCTTCCCGTATACCCGATTGATACGCAACACTGTCTTCAGAAACTCCAACTATCATTGTATCTCCAAGAGGTGACAATGAACCCAGTACAGGACCAAAGAGCAATGCAAAGGCAAGAAAAGCAACTACGAAGTTTGCCATTACGCCTGCTGCAAGTATTCTTGCCCTCTGGGTTCGGGTTGCTATCTTATCATTCTTTACGGTAGGTTTTTCTTTTTCTGAACTGTCTACTACTATTCCAAGCCGTTTGTCGCCGTAAGGGTCATTTTCATTATCAAGTTCTTCTTCTTCCTGTTTTCCAAAGAGCTCTTCATCATCTGGTTCTGCAAAGCCACCAATAGGTACAACAGCCAGCAGTATTCCCATGGATTTTACCCTGATATCTTCCACCCGGCAAAGTATTGCATGAGAGAATTCGTGAACTACAAGAGTTACAAGCAATGCAATGGCACCCCATGTCAGTGGAATGAACTCATTGACACCGGGTATAAGGAATATGTTCCTTGCCTCGTTGAACTTACTTGGTTCCGGCATTGTATTCGTTCCGTATGATGCTATCATTGCAATATCCGAAAGGATAACAACAATTAACATTGCTATCATCCCTACAAACATCAATCTGATACCTATATCAGCATAGATCCGCCATGCTTTTTTCGGGATTGCCAGCTTATCCAGCAATTTCAGTCCTTTGGTTGTCCTTATCATGAGTATAGGGCCATAGGCACTGATGTTGTATTTTTCAAGTATTCCTTTTCTGTCGAGTATTATGACTGCCATCCAGTAAAGCAAAAGAATTGCCAGTCCAATGTATATTCCGTCCAAAAAAACTCTCCGGCATTTAGTGATTTCAGTTGAAGTAAATAATTAGCTGTTTTCAAGATACGCTTGATTTGTTTCTTTTATTCTCTCTAAGCGGTATATATCTTTGTCATATAAATGATAAAAATGGTATATAACAGATTGGGCATGATTTTATGGTGAATACTGTTACTATTATTTATATGAAGATAATAAATATAAAAATCAAGCAGGTTAAATTTATATAGTCCTATATTCAAATGTACTATTTAATGTTTGCCAGCTTTCCGGGTCCTATTTTGTAAGATGTTTCAAACTTGCATAAAAGGATAAGTATAAAAACCATAAAGGAAATATAGCAATTACAGAATTACAAAACGTTGATAAACGTTGATGAATGGTTACAGTACAAATACGAGCAACAACCAAAAACCAGAACACTATACCGTAATGTTACTAAATCCGTGAGGGGATGAAAGTGCAGTCAATAGTTCAGGAAGCCTTAAAACACACAGAGAAAGAGAAAGCGTACCGCCAGTCAATCGCAGTTAACGATGATCAATTCGATATTCTTGGTCAGCCAAGGATTATGATCGTTGGTTGTGGCGGTGCAGGTAATAACACTATCAACAGACTTTACAATATGGGTATTGAGGGTGCTGAGACAGTAGCTATCAACACTGATAAGCAACATCTTGACCTCATCCGTGCAGACAAGAAGATTCTCGTGGGCAAGACACTTACCCGCGGTCTTGGTGCAGGAGGATACCCGGAAATCGGTGCAAAAGCAGCAGAGCTTGCCCGCGGCACCCTTGAAGAGATCTTCAAGGACGCTGATCTTGTTTTCGTTACAGCAGGTATGGGAGGAGGAACCGGTACGGGTGTCGCTCCTGTAGTAGCTGAGATCGCAAACGAACAGGGCGCAATTGTAGTTGGTATGGTCTCAAGTCCTTTCAGGGTTGAGAGGGCAAGGGCAGTCAAGGCAGAGGAAGGACTTGAAGAGTTCCGCCGTGCCGCAGACACTGTTATCGTACTTGACAACAACAGACTACTTGAATATGTACCAAATCTTCCTATCGATCAGGCATTCTCAGTAATGGACCAGATAATATCCGAGACCGTGAAGGGAATCACTGAGACGATCACACAGCCTTCACTTATCAACATCGACTATGCTGACATCAAAGCTATCATGAGCTGTGGTGGCGTTGCAGTAATGCTTGTTGGTGAGAGCAAGAACCAGGACAAGAGTGATGATGTGGTTCGTGCAGCACTCAACCACCCACTTCTTGATGTGGATTACAGAGGTGCAACAGGCAGTCTTGTACATATCACAGGCGGACCTGACCTCAGTCTTAAGGAAGCCGAGGAGATCGCTGCTTCACTCACATATGAACTTTCATCCAGTGCCAATGTCATCTGGGGCGCACGCATCAGCAATGAATACGAAGGTAAGGTGCGTGTAATGGCTATCATGACTGGTGTACAGTCAGCACAGATACTCGGACAGCCACAGAGCAGCATGTCTTATGAAAGTGAAGCCGTTCCGGCAAGGGAAGAAACACCACGTGCATACAGACGCGCAAGCACATCTGTGAACAAGGTCAGTCGCTCCGTTGTTGAGCCAATTCAGTCAAAGAGCAACGGCGGATCAATCATTGACATTATTCACTGATCAGTTTTAACTAATATCAGTCCGGCAATATGCCGGGTCTGCTAATTTTAATGATTATTAAAATCAGCAGATATTCTTTTTTACTTTCACTGCTATTTCCATTCATGAAAATACTGATAGCTACGGGCAGACTTGCTGAACAGACTGTAAGGGATGCGGTTGGTGACCGTGCCGATATACTTGTGGCTGACACTCAGATAGCCGCATTCATCACCCCTCGCAAACTGCTTAAAGCCATCAAAGACGATAGTTCAAATTTCGATTATGATCTGATATTTATATCAGGTCTTGTTTCCGGTAATTTTGAAAAGGCAGAAAAGGAATTAGACTGCAAGATACGACTTGGTCCTAAACATGCCTATGATCTTGATTTTATACTTCCATTCACAGAAACAATGGATTTCTCAACAGAGATCCCGGCCTGTGAGCTTCTGGCAGACGTAAGGCGTACTATGGCTATTGAAAAAATTGAAGAACTTGAGAATGCTGCCGATTGTCCACTGGAATTGCGAGGAATGAAGATTGGTGGCAGTTCCCGTATGAAGGTACTTGCAGAGGTTGTTGATGCCACAGGTCTTGACCCTGAAGCACTGGAACTTCGTATCCGTAGCTTTGAAATGAAAGGTGCCGATATGATCGACCTCGGTGCATCCCTGCATGCAGGTCCCTATGATGTGAAGCGAGCTATTAATATTGCACGCAGGACTACTGATCTTCCGTTAAGTATCGATACTCTTGATCCTGTACTCATCAGAGAAGCCCTCAATTGTGGCATTGATATGGTGCTCAGTCTTGATGGTAGCAATATTTCAGAGATTGCTTCTGAAATAGCAGCCCATGGGATTCCTGCTGTTGTGATACCTGATCAGGGCGGAGGCTACGACAGTCTGATGAAAAATATTGAACTTGCCCGCAAAGCAGGTGTTGAAAAATTAATTGCAGACCCTGTTCTTGATCCGATAGGTCATGGAATTGCCAGTTCTATTGTCGGGTACATGGAATTCCATGAAAAGAACCCTGATATCCCGGTTTTCTATGGAATAGGTAACGTTACAGAACTCATAGATGTGGATTCAACAGGCGTTAATGCAACTCTTTGTGGAATCGGTGCAGAGGTAGGTGCAAGCATTCTTTTCACTCCGGAATATAGTAATAAAACTCAGGGTTCCATTAATGAACTTAAAAGGGCATCCCAGATGATGATATTGGCAAAAGAGCGTGAAAGTTCGCCAAAGGATCTGGGAATCGACCTGATAGAAATCAAGGAAAAAAGAAGACGTACAGATTCTGTACTACCGGATCTTTTTGTCAATGCTGAGAAAAATAAGATGTGGACTGTTGACCCCAAAGGCAGCATCAGGATTAGCATAATTCCTGACCGTTTTGGACTGAAAGACGGAAGTATCCTTGCTGAACATGATAGTGTATCGATTGTCGGAAAAAATGCCAGGGAAGTTATGGATACTATTCTTAATATGGAATTGGTTTCAAGGATGGAGCATGCGGCTTATCTTGGACAGGAACTCAAAAAAGCGGAACTTGCCCTGAAGCTTGGAAGAAGTTATGCTCAGGACGATGAGTTTTAAGATTGAGAACTTGAATGTTTATTTTTTTGGGCAAGCATTTTAATAGCCTTAACAATCTCATCAGGCTTCTCTTCCGAAACAAAATGCCCGGCATCGGAAAAACGTATAATTTTTGCATCAGGGAATGTCTGTATCCATCTGTTCAGTTCTTTCTCCCTGAAAGCAATATCTTTCATTCCCCACGCAATGAGAATGTTTTTGTCTCTTAATGTTTCATGTCTGTCCCATAAAGTCCTGAGCCATTCCGATGAACCGGTTATTTCTTTTGGAAATACCCAGCATCCTTTTCTTTCTTCCGGACTGTTCCAGGGCATTAGATAATGTTTATGAATTTCAGGTGTAAGTCTTTTTTTGTCTCCAAAAGTTGATCTAACGATATTGTTTGCAAAGAAATTGTAGTTTTTGATGAGCCATTTGCCTATGGGTCCACCAACGAATTTACTGAAAGCCTGATAATACCAGTCAGAGCTTACAGACCAGAGCCATGTATTGGTAATTACTATGTTCCTGATACGATCAGGATGATCCATTGCATAGGAAAGTCCGATCGGTCCGCCCCAATCTCCAAATACAAGCGTAATTTCATGCAGATCTAAAGACTCAAGGACGCTATCCAGATTTTTTGCGTGATCCCTGGGTAAATATGAAAAATCCTTTGTTTTGTCAGATAATCCAAATCCTATGTGATCTGCTGCAATACATCTATGTGTTTCAGAAAGGTTTTTTATGAGGTTTCTAAATTCAAAAGACCATGATGGATTACCATGTATGAACACCACAGGATTGCCCTTTCCCTCATCAACATAATGCATGTTGCCTGCATCTGTTCTGAAAAAGTGAGATTTAAAAGGATATTCCTCTCTGTTTAACCATTCAGGATATTCCATATAAAGCCATTAATTTTTCCTGTTTAAAGTTTTTTTGTTTATTAGTATTCAATTGTGATTCTAAATTCTGCCTTTTCTGTGGTGAACAATTATTTACAAAAATCTAAATTTTTTTTATTTTTCTCAGGGTGCTGGAATAACATAGAAATAATTAGTCATCTTTATATAAATGCACAATTATATTGTGAGTTAGATGACAACTTCGAAGTATAAGATTCTCATTGTTGATGATGAACCGCTGAATGTGGAATTATTATCTGTTTATCTTGGGGACGATTATGATATTGTGACTTCCTATAACGGAAAAGATGCTCTTGAAAAAGTCAAAGATGAGTGCCCCGATCTGATGCTTCTGGATGTAATGATGCCTGAAATGGATGGGTATGATGTATGTCGTGTGATACGCAACGAGTTCAATATGGATTTCATGCCAATTATCATGGTAACTGCTCTGACCGACAAAGCAGACCATCAGCGTGGAATCGAAGCTGGTGCAGATGATTTTCTCAAAAAACCCGTAGGAAAGTTCGAACTTGAAAAGAAGATTGATTCTCTTCTAAGGATAAAACAGCATCATGACAATCTGTTAACCGAGAAGAACAAGGCATATTATTATCTGGACTATGTAGGAATTTTAGTAGCTGTTCTTGACCTTGATTTTAAAGTAACAACGATAAATAAGAAAGGTTCTGATTTTCTTGGATACACTCCTGATAAAATAGTTGGCAAGGAATGGATAGAGGAATTTATTCCGCGTGATTATGTAAGTGAGATCAGATCTCATTATGATGGTATTGTTTCTGGTGATGTTAAGCCCTATGAATACAGTGAGTTCCCTGTTATCATAAGTACGGGTGAGGAACGCCTGTTCAGATGGTATGATTCACCATTGAAAGATGATTTTGGCAATAATGTTGGTGTTCTGATCTCCGGAGAAGACATAACTGAGATCAGAGAGGCTGAAAAACAGCTAAAGGAGTATGCTGACCAGCTGGAGCGCTCAAACGATCTCAAAGATCTGTTTACAGATGTCATGAGGCATGATCTGCTTAATCCTGCAGGTCTTATTAAATCATTTGTCGATCTGCTTATCGAAATTGAAACGGATGACAGAAAAAAAGATCTTCTGAACAACGTAAATGAAGCAACTGAAAAGCTTGTGTCCATGATAGAAGATGCTGCCCAGCTTGCCAAACTGGAATCTGTTGATGATATCAGTTTTGTTAAGGTCAATCTGAATTCAATGATTGAAGATGTAGTTAGTGAGTTTACTCATAGTGCAAGGGAAAAAAGTATCAATATCAATTTGAAGATGGATGAGGATTGTTATGCCGTTGCAAATCCCATGATAGAAAGAGTTTTTGTAAACCTGCTATCCAACTCAATAAAGTACAGTCCAGATGGAAGTACCATTACAATAAATGTTATGGATATCGAAGACAAGTGGCGAATAAGTTTTACTGACCAGGGCGATGGTATACCAAATGAAAGTAAGGCTTCTGTTTTTGAACGCTTCAAGAGGCTCCATAAGGAAAATATACGGGGCACAGGCATTGGTCTTGCTATTGTCAAAAGAATTATGGATCTTCACATGGAGGTCATTGATGTTGATGACAACCCTGAAGGACAGGGTAGTGTATTCTGGATGACGCTGAAAAAACATTTATGATTATAGTCTTTTATTTTTGACTTGCTATTATGGAAAATATCAATCACAACTTTCATATCATATATTTTCATATTAGCCAGCAGTGAGTGATACCATAGGTAGCTAATTGAGCGTATTTATTGCCTGAAAAGACGGTAAATATATATGTTCCAGTGCCTAATGTCACCCGATTAACAGGTTAAGAGTGATAAACGTGATAAGTGTCAACGAAAAGGGATTAGCTATAATCGATGAAATGCTTGACTGGGAAGAAGAACTGAAAGTCGAGTCCATGGAACTTGAGAACGGCGCTACCGTCATTGACTGTGGTGTGAATATAGAAGGTGGTTATGATGCAGGTATGTATCTGTCCCGTCTCTGTCTTGCAGATCTTGCAGACATCAGCTACACCAAGTTCGATCTGGATGGTCTTCCGGTACCAGCTATTCAGGTAGCAACAGACCATCCAACTGTCGCATGTATGGCATCCCAATACGCAGGCTGGAGAATTGCAGTCGGTAAATATTTCGGTATGGGTTCAGGTCCTGCAAGGGCACTGGGTCTTAAGCCAAAAGAATTGTATGAAGAAATAGGCTACAAGGATGACTCAGAATTCGCTGTTCTTGTAATGGAATCAAGTGCATTACCAAATGAAGAGGTTGTCGAATACATTGCAAAGCACTGCAGTGTCGACCCTGAGAACGTTTACATTGCTGTAGCACCAACAGCATCAATTGCAGGAAGTGTACAGATCTCAGCACGTATAGTCGAGACCGGTATCCACAAGCTTGAGTCAATTGGCTACGATATCAACACAATCAAGAGTGGTTTCGGTGTTGCTCCTATCGCACCAGTAGTCGGTGATGACACAAAGTGCATGGGTTCAACCAATGACTGTATCATCTACTGTGGTGAGACTTACTACACCGTTGAGTACGGAGATGTCGAGAAGCTTGAAGAGCTTGTCAAGAAGGCTCCGTCCACAACCTCAAGGGACTTCGGTAAACCATTCTACACAACCTTCAAGGAAGCAGAGTTTGACTTCTTCAAGGTTGACGCAGGAATGTTCGCACCAGCCAAGATAACAGTGAATGATGTCAAGAGTAAGAAGTCATTCACAAGCGGAAGGATTAACCCTGGTATTCTCCTGGAATCCTTCGGCATAAAAGAGGTCTGAACTTAAGACTCAGACTTATATCTCTGACATACTCAAATAATACCGATACAACCTTAAAGGTTGTATTACTTTTTTCCTTTTGGAGATAGTAATGGATATCATAAGTACTTCAAAAGGTATCGGTGGACAGCTTACAGAATTCAGGAAACTTGTAAAAGATTCAAAAAGGATCACTTTTATCGGTACTGTTGGTTTTTGCACACCATTTGCCGAGCTTATGGCATTTGTCATGAGAGGAACAGACAAGGAGATGGTTTTCCTCCCTAATCTGCGTTCAGATGAAGCACGTAAGATAGTCTCATCATCGCATGGTATGCAACTTGGTGCTACAACAGACCCTGCTGCAGATACTGTTGTTCTTCTCGGAGGGCTCGCAATGCCAAAGATAGGCGTTGATCCTGCAAAGATGAAAGAGCTTGTTGATGAACTGCTGAAAGATGCTGAACAAAAGCTGATAATAGGTGTCTGCTTCCAGTCAATGCTCATAGGCTGCAATTGGCCTGACTTGATAGATTTCGATTACATCATTGATGCAGATATGACAAACGAGATCAAAAAACTATAAACTAATTTTATAAATGGAGCGTAAAACCCCTTGGTCTTTAGCCAAGGGGATGTAAGCGTCCAATAACGAAACAACATTTAAATAATATTGTGTTCTTTTAAGTATATATAGTTACGAAAACCAAGTGACTATAACTTCAACTAATTCAAACACCGTTGGGACAACGGGAAGGGCCTGTGGAGTTGTTCTCATGAGAGAAAGCGAAGAAGCAGGAAGCCACGAAGTCTTTAGCTTCGAGGTAGTTCACTTCTTTAGCTTTAAGAGATCCTGGCGTCAACAACCACATGCCAGACGCCCGGAGAATATTTTTTGATTTTACGACAATCCAGTATTTCAAAAGTTCTTCCGGCTTTCAGAGCTGCATTTTCTATTCTCTTGATTGGTCTTGAGAATACCTGACTTTCAGGTGTGGTTTCATGATAATGGATAACTCCACCTTCTGGTTTCAGTGCAGCAATTCCTGAGTCAAGATAATGATGTGTGGTGTTCACATATCCCATCAGAACCCTGTCAGCGACTCCCTTTGGTGCCAGTTCCGCACAATCTCCATTTCGTGCTTCAACAATGTGTTCCACTTTGTTCAGGGCTATGTTCTTTTTCAGGTATCCGCAGGATTCAGGATTGATCTCAATTGCAATGATCTTCTCAGGTTTTGCGTGAACTGCCATGGGAATCGTAAAATAACCGATTCCTGCAAACATGTCGACTATTGTCTCATGCATACCGATCTTGCTCATAAGCTTTTTCTCGTGAAGATTACCTTTGGAGAACATCACTTTCGTAACATCCAGCTTAAATAGGCAACCATGTTCTTTGTTAATGGTTTCCGTGTTATTTCCAATAAGGATCTCTCTTTTCGGTAGTCTGAACTGACCGCTGATCCCCAGGTCACGCACAACTGTATTGCATGAAGGGTACATTCTGAGCAAAGTTTCAGCAATCATTAATTTAAGATGATCTATGGAGGGGTCTATTGTGACAATTATGACTTTTCCGATAATATGCCATCCGGACGGGAGTTTCTCAAGTTCATCTGCGGAAATATCATCTCTTAGTGTATCTTCCAGAGATTGCCATTTTTTGTAAAATTCAGGAGATTCCTGAATATATGTTTTAAAACCTTCAATGTTCTCTGTTACTGGTATCTCAAGCAAAAGCTGGCCTTTGTCAATGACTTTTATCTTGCGCTCTTGATCAAGTCTCCCTGAGTCTGCCAGTTCAATTCTCACTTTTTCTGCATTTTTTATTGGTACGCGGATACATTTTCTCATTTTTATCAGGTTGTAAGCACTTTTTCTGTCATCTGGTGAATTATAATCCATAACACAAATCAAGGCTTTAAATACTGTTTATAACTCATTCGTTTCATAGCGAACATTTAAATACATTGTCGTTTTATTCATAATTGCATGAACAACGGAGACAACACAGCTATTTTTTCCACTGATATTGGAGTTATTGCTCTTAATGGTTCTGTAAAGATTAAAATACTTGACTTTCTCAAATCCGGTTGTAAATCTTTTGATGAGATAGTGCACCACACTGGAAAGGCCAAATCTACCATTTCTGTTCATCTGAATGATCTGAAAAGCCAGAATCTCCTTGAAGAAACAATTGATCCAAGTGATAAAAGAAAAAAAGTCTATTTTCTGAGGTGTCAGTATGTGGCATGTTCCCAGGAACCGGGAATGAAACACTATACTGAAATGCTGGATCTTATAGCTTCTCCTGAAGTGCATTCATTTGGTTGTCTTAAATGTCTTTTTCATGCGGTACAATATGGTTTCAGGGCACATGGTGTCAATTGTGACCCCATCATGCGTAAGATAGGTAATGATGTTGGTAACAGTCTGTCGAGAAATATTGCTTCACATGAACCTGAAAGAATTCTGCAGGAAATGCTGGATTTCTGGGAAGAAAATGATATTGGGAGTTTTACAATCCTTGAAACTGATCCCATAAAGCTTGCTGTTCATAACTTTTTTGATTGCCGTTCCATTCCCATTAAGGAAAAGACATTATGCTCATTTGCCCAGGGTGTCTTTGAAGGTGTATTCAGGGCAAAAATGGGCGGGGAATGTGTAATGCAAATGATCGGTCAATGCGACGATAATTGCGATTCCTGCCTTTTCAAGATGATAAAATTATAGTTTTAACACTATTACTTACGAATACTAATTCGAAGTCCTAATAACTCCAAGCTCACCTTTTACCAGTTTTCCTATTGCAGCAACAATACCCGGCCCATCAGTATTTTCCCTGCATGTTATCATGTGTTCCATAAGCCCAAGTCTTTCAATTCCATAAATGTCCCTGGAATGGCCTGTTTTTTTGATTGCTGCTTTAAGTTCGGACCTTGTAACCGAATTTGCAATTACTCTATCCTGATCGGATTTCTTCCAGCTCCACCACTGGTCTGCCTGTTCTTTGGTAAAAACCCCTTCATTTTTATTTTCATCAGTGATTTTGATCTTTACAGGCATATGGCCTATTATTCCAAAACGGGTAGCTATCTGTTTTGCTGTTCCGTTTCCAAGAACAGTAAGATTTTTTCGGGGAAGAGTCACAAGAACTCCGACATCAACAACAATCTCCTCATCATGTATCTGTCGTATTAATCCGTGATAACTCTCATTATTTAAAAGTTCTTTAACAGGTGTTCCATATTTCTGTACAAGGAAATTGGAAGCAAACTCATTATCCTCTCCGGTAATATCAACAGTAAGCCAGTTATCATCACTTACCGAGAATTCAGCAGAAGCATCAAGCTCCTTAATTTCATTATTTATCAATACTTCAGCAGAATGAGTTGCTCTTTCCCTGTTGCCGTAGATCTTGATCAATAGTTTTGAAGTGACCATTTTATTATCCTTTCAGTTATTGTTTCATCACAAGGTCAAAGATATTCTGTATCTCTGTAAGCTTGTCCAGCCCCTCGTCATCAATGAGCTCTTCATTCTCTTCTATTGAATTTAAGAGTAACTGGATATCTCTGCTGAAAGGACCTATTTTCATTTTCATGACCTGCAATTCTGCGTTACTTTCCGAAAGATCGGCATATGTGGTCATTATTTGCTGATGCAGCCTGTCTATATGATCAAGGGTCACTTTTTTGTCTTCTTCTGACTCCATTGATTCCTGGTCACTGACTCCATCAATATCCTGGTCATGTGAATCTTCAGGTGATTCACCTTCTATTGCCATTATCAGATTTTTAAGAGCTTCCACAACCCTGTAACCGTGATCTGTAAGTTCCACATATTTAACACGTCCCTCAACAGAGAATTGAACAAGTCCGTATTCTTCCATTTTTGACAGTATTTTGGTTGTGTGAGCAAACGTGGAATTTATCTCTTTAGTGATCACCGATGCATAGGTTTTTTGAAAGGACCAAATAGCCAGAAGGGCAAGGGTTGGTTTTTCCTGCAAAAAAAGTTGTTCAGCATATTCTTTAGTCATACGATTTCCCCTCTAATATAGCGTTGAGTACCCTTGTTTTAAAAAACATCATAATACCTTGAATTATATATTATAATATATATCATTAAAATAAAAATACTATATATTTCTATCGGATATCAATGATGAGTCTCTCTACATCCGGTAGTTTTGCGTCCGTTTTAAATGAAGTACCACTGAAATGTGTCCTGGAAGCATTGAACCCATTTTTCCTGAGCTCAGTTATTAGTGTGTCGATAGCTGAGGCAGAAACTCCAAGTTTTTTACATATCAAGTGTTGATCATAGAACATTGGAATATCAAGTTCGTCCCGACAGAACTCAAGCATTTTGATAGACATTTCTTTAGTTCCGCAGTTTCTCATTTCCAGTTCTTCTATGGTCTCGTTACAGAATTGTGGATCATGTAATTCTCCAAGCCACAAAGGCCCTGCAATAGTATTTTTCTTTCCACATAGGCTGCATGTGTCATCAATGTGAACGGCAAGTCCGTATACAGCTTCCCGATGTCCGCATTCACAGTGGGAAATGAATCCAAGTTTTTTAAGCATCCTGTCTGCCTGTTTTGCCCCTCTTCTGATATTAAGATAAGACCGCACATAATGCCGTGTAGCGTGGGATAAAAGGGGAACCATGGCCTTATCATACATTGATAGTTCTCTTGCAATTTTGCCAAGAAGGATACGAACTCCCATTTCGCTATGATATTCGTTATTAAAAGGAACTGCTGCATATTTGCGTATTCCCGAGTTAAGATGTGCGCCACAAAGAGGTGCTGTATCGGTTGCTGTAACCTCCAGCAGATTTATCACTGAACGGGCTGCAGCCGCAAGGAACGGAGCAGGTGTACCAAAAGGGTCAAGGTCAACAATATTAAAATGCTTTTCATGGAGTAGTACATTGGCATTTTTATGGCTTGAAAATGTATGGTCACCAATATCTAGTTCCTCAATGTTTTGTTTTATAAGCTCAAAGGCGTCTTCGCTCCAGTCGTTCAGGGTGGTATGAATACCTATTTCATTGGATACTCTTAATCCCCTCACACCTGAAGCTGACAGTGCATCAACATAAGTGATTTTTTTCTCAGGGTCAGGTTCCATTCTTTTCAGAAAAGCAGACGTTGCAGCTATGGAGATATCACGGTTCATCTCCATAACAGGATTAAAAAAAACAGGTGCTGCAGAAGGAGCAAAATTAGCCCCTTCTTCAGGAACGGGAACCAGGACCTCTGTGTCTCCTTCTTTAACGGATCTTACTTTCATCCGGTTCCCTGAAGATACATTCTTATTTAACAATAATGGTTCCCTTCATGGCATCCCATGTTTTTACCTTGTAGGTATAGGTTCCACTCTCATTGAAAGTGTAAATGAAATTCCTTCTGTTCACTATGCTTGTATTTTCCCATAGACCTTCATTGCTTACAAGTGTAAAAGTTCTTACCGGGTCATTATCATTGAACCAGATAACAGTGTCTCCTTCATTTATAGTAAGGTTATGTGGTTGTACATTGAAGTTCCTCATGTATATTGTATATGTTTTTGGACCTTCTGATTCGATGACTTCCAGTTTCTCATCTTCTTCTTCAGTAATTGTTTCTTCAGAGGTAGCTTCTTCTTCTTCTGAAACATTTTCTGTGGTATCTGAAACAGTTTCATTCATTGAGTCGTTCATGGATGCATTCTCTTCTGTTGTGGTATCGGTGTCATCGACACACCCTGCCACTGTAAGAGAAAGCAATATCAGGAGTATAATCAATAATTTTCCCTTCATTGGATCACCTGCATTATAATATATTTCTGATGGTTAATTAACTTCTCTATCACTTTCTATAAGTTTGACATCTATATTCGTTTTATTATTTTCAATATCAATGTCAATAATAGCAGCAAATCCCAGAGCAGCCATTCCCGGATTAACTATTATCGTTTTACCGGATCTCTCTATACCTCTTGCTTCATGGATATGACCACAGATCATCAGGTCAGCTCTGTCCAGGAACACTTTAAGTGCTTTGCATCCTACATGTGTATATCCCACCATGTCAAGAACACCAAAAGGAGGTGTATGCGTAAGGGTTACAAGAACTTCGTTTGCTTCGACATTTTCAAGCATGTGGCTTACATTCTCTTCAAAATCACATTCCTGTATCTCAAAAGGAGTACAAAAGGGTGTGGGGTTCGATCCACCCATACCTATGAACCTTACACCATCAATAAAGATTGATCCTTTATGCAGGTTGATTGCATTTGAGTTCTCTACAACTTTGATTATGGATTCATGATCGCAGTTGCCGGGAACAGCTAGTATTTTCTGGCTGAACTTTTCAAATAGTTCCAGAGCTTTCTCATCAGGTCCGAAATTTGTAATGTCACCTGC
Organism: Methanolobus bombayensis; assembly: GCF_017873415.1. Classification (GTDB taxonomy): domain Archaea; phylum Halobacteriota; class Methanosarcinia; order Methanosarcinales; family Methanosarcinaceae; genus Methanolobus; species Methanolobus bombayensis. The sequence goes on from NZ_JAGGKD010000009.1 coordinate 54,837, forward strand.
TATTAGTACAACATCAACATCTCCTGCAATCCTTAGCAGTTCCTCTATCTTAGAGTAATTTCCATGTGGATCCGCAATAGCGAACAACCTCATTCTTTCAATATCTCCAGAGCATTTTACTACTTTATATCACTCAGAATGAGCGATCTCCACCAAGAATACTTCCAAGTGCGCTGCTTCCCAGACCAGCCACCCCTGAAGATTCTTCTCTCTGGCTTCCGGTCATATATCTTGATGCAGCAACGATCCTGTCAGCAAGGCGTGAGAATGGCAGACTCTGAAGATATATCTTTCCTGGACCTTTGAGAGTTGCAAGCACGAGTCCTTCACCACCGAAGAGCGCATTCTTGAATCCCCCTGCCCATGTAATATCATATCCCACGGTTTCTTCGAATGCAGTAAGACATCCGGTATCAACCCTGATTGTTTCTCCTGCTGCAAGGTCCCTTTCTACTATGGCACCACCTGCATGTACAAAAGCCATACCATTACCTTTTAGTCGCTGAAGTATGAAACCTTCACCACCAAAAAGTCCTGCTCCTATCTTTTTTGTGAAAGCCATTTCAATATCTATGCCATTTGCGGCACAAAGGAACGAATCTTTCTGGCAAAGGAAACTGCCACCGAATTTACTTAGATCAAGTGATATTATCTTTCCGGGATATGGGGCTCCGAATGCAACATATCCTTTTCCGTCTGCTTCGTGTACAAAACTTGTGATAAAGAAACTTTCACCTGTGACTGCACGTTTTAATCCTTTGAGTAAGCCGCCGCCGGTTGAGGTTTCCATTCTGATACCCGGACCCATATACATCATGGCTCCCGCTTCTGCCCTGACCGACTCTGCCGTATCAAGCTCGATCTCCACAAGCTGCATGTCGTCGCCAATAATCTTGTAGTCTATTTCATCTGCCACAAATATTCCTCTAATAAGTCTGTTTAATGTTCCTGAAGAACTTCTGATAGAGATTTGTGTTACCAGTATTTATCACCGTTGGAGTAAGAAGACCACCGAATTCATCCGGTGGATAAATTACGTCTCTTATTGGAACTACCGTCAATGTATCTCTTAATCGTTTCAGCTGATACCTGACCATGAGTACCAACATAATAGCTTGGCGACCAAAGATGATTACCCCAAAATTCTTTTTTTCGTAATTCTGGGAATTTCTGGAATACTCTCTTTGTAGTAACACCTTTCATAATTTTAACAATATCAGTAGGTGCTATGAATGGTGGTGCTGATATGAAAAGATGGATATGTTCAGGCATGACCTCAAGTTCAAGTATTTCCCATTCCTTAGAATCTGCTATTGTTCTTATCTGATCATCAAGAAACTCCTTTAACTCATCATTCATAACCTGTTTCCGGTATTTAGTGCACCATACAATATGATAATTAATTTCATATACAGCAGAACTCGAATATGACATATACTCATATAGTTACAAAAGATATTTAAACATTGTTGACCTATAGGTTTTCAATGCAGAAATCATATAAGTTTAGGTTATATCCTACAAAACAACAGGAAATGAATTTGAACAGAACACTTGATGTTTGTAGGCATATCTATAACGAATTTCTTGCAGATCGTAGAAATGCATACGAAAGATGCAATCAAGGATTATCCACTATAGAACAACTGTATCATGTTCAGTACCTTGAATTTGATACAGACGTACATTCTCAGGTAAAACAAGATGTAATCAGGAGATTAGGTAAATCATTTGAGACTTTTTTCAGACGATGTAAGAACGGAGAAGCAAAAGTAGGTTATCCTCGGTTCAAAGGCAAGAGACGATATAACAGTTTTACCTATCCCCAATCTGGTTTTAGTATCTCTGGAAAGAAGTTGAAGCTATCGAAGATTGGAGAGATCAAGATAGTTCAGCATCGAGAGATTGAAGGCAAGATCAAGACCTGTACTATTCGCAAAGATGGGAAACAATGGTATGTTACATTCTCTGTAGTCATTGAGAACAATGTTACACCTGTTGAACCTGTTACCTTTGTAGGTATTGACGTAGGACTCAATTCTCTGGTTACTTTGAGTGATGGTACTCAGATAAATCCTCCGAAATATTATCGCAATACGGAAGGCGAATTAAAAAGACAACAACGTAACCTTAGTCGTAAAAAGAAATTCTCTAACAATTGGAAGAAACAATGTGATAAGGTAAACACCTTACATCGTAAAATTCGCAGTCAGAGGAACGATTTTAACCATAAACTAAGCAGGGAACTCATTAATGCTTACGATTACATAGCTTTTGAAGACCTGAATGTAAAGAACATGGTTAAAAATTCAAGACTATCAAAGTCAATACATGATGCATCATGGAGTGATCTAATTCAAATCACAAAATACAAAGCGGAAGAAGCTGGTAAGTTTGTAGAATTAGTTAATCCATGTAATACGTCACAACTGTGTAGCAATTGTGGTCAAAAGGTAGAAAAATCATTAGCGGTAAGGACACACAACTGTCCTCACTGTGGATTAGTTCTTGACCGTGACCATAATGCCGCTATTAATATTCTCAATCGTGCTGTAGGAACTACAGTTAAAGCCTGTGGAATTGAGTCGTTGGATTCGATAATGAAGCAGGAAGCCACCCTATGAATAGGGTAGTAGTTCACCCTCTCACGTCTATAAATCATGTTATTTGAACAACTCAACTTGAATAGATTAATATAGCTCCTGTGCGTAACCACCTGTTGATAAGTGTGTACCGAAAAAATTTCCCACTTCATTTGAAGCATTATTTGCTTGCATTGCAGGCAAGGAAACACGGCGGTAGGGCTTATGAGATGGCTGAAAAATATAATAATTCTGAATCAGGTATTCTTGATTTCAGCTCTAACACGAATCCTCTTGGCACACCGTTCAATTTTCAGGCAAGTAACCTCGACCTGGAAAAAGTTGTTCTGCAATCCACAGAGAGGATAAACCAGTATCCTGATAACAGATATCTCGAACTCAGGCAAGCAGTTGCTGCTTATTTAGGCAATGATATATCTGCGGATAATATTATTCCAGGTAACGGTACATGTGAACTTTTGCGTTTGATCATGGAAACTGTAGTCAGTGAAGAAGATATTCTAATTATTACGGCACCTTCCTCCGGAGAATATCGTCATATTGCCGAGGTTTTCGGAGCTCGCATAAGCTCATTTACTACTAAAGAAATACTCAATCTTCCAAAAATGACGTTGGACAGGGCAAAAGTCATTGTAATTGGAAATCCTGGTAATCCCACCGGAGAACTTATCCCTAGGGAGAAACTTTCTGGATTTGCTGAAAAATGTTCTGAACATGGAACACTGCTCATTGTTGACGAGTCTGCAATAGAACTGGCAGATCCGGATGAGAGTGTGTTCAATATTGCAGTTGATAACGATTATCTCTTTGTAATAAGATCTGTATCCAATATAACAGCCATGCCGGGTATAAGACTGGCATATGCTGTTGCTTCCGTTTCCCTTGCAAGCATACTTAATTCTGCACGTTTATCGTGGAACATAGGTGTGACAGATGAGGCTATAGGAATAGCTTTCCTTACAATGGAAGGTGGTCATGATAGTGAATATCTCAGAACGTCCCGTGAATACATTAAAAGGGAAAGGACCTATATCACCAAGCGTTTTTCGGGAATTTATGGTTTTGAACCACTTGAGAGCAGTACTAACTATATACTTATTGATGTAAAGGATCTTTTCCTGGATTCTGTCAGGCTAACAGAGGGACTGGCTTCACATGGGATCCTTATTCGGGAATGCAGTGATTTCTTTAATGGAAATAAAAGATATGTGAGAATTTCCATTCGTACAAGAGAAGACTTTGAAAAGCTTATACACACCCTTGATACTGTTTTTGCTGAAACTAGCAGGGAAGATGCAAGAGAAAAGCTTGAAGAAACCATAGAACATGGTGGTAGTTCCTGCGCTGGACGTGGTACCTGTGAATATTATCCCTGCCATTTCACCGGGCAGGACTGCACTTTCTGTTTCTGTCCTTTCTATGCGTGTGAGGATGAGAGAACAGGAGGTAAATGGATTGAAAGCTCCACCGGAGGACAGGTATGGAGTTGTGAACATTGTACTTTATTGCATAGACCAAAAGTCGCCAAAAAGGTGCTTGAAGCACTAATGGCAGACGGAGACACTGATGATAATATAAGGAGGGCATGGAAGGAGATCATTATACCCCTGCTTTGATCATTACTGATCGTTTTGGCAGGTTTATATTCCTGTATTTACATGCTTTGATTATTGTGACAGACCAAAGATTAGCTCTTCCGGTAAAGAAATATCTTCTTAACCTTGAACCATGTGTTCATGGTGGACTGATAAGAAAAAGTTCCCAGAAATACGGTATTCCCGAATCTGAAATTCTGGATGCAAGTGCAAGTCTTAATCCCTTGGGTACTCCATTTGATCAGCCTGATCCTGAGCTTGATATGCAGGATCTTCTAATTAAAGGACTTGAAAAACTGGAACAGTATCCTGATAACCGTTATCTTGAATATCGAATTGCTGCAGCAGAATTTGTGGGCATGGGAATGACATATGAGAACATAATTCCCGGCAATGGTTCAACTGAGATAATAAGACTTGTGGCTGAATGCGTAGTAGCTGAAGATGATGTTGTACTGATTCCAAGACCTACATTCAGTGAATATGAATTGCAGTGCAGTGTCATGGGTGCCCGGATCAGGTACATCAGGCAGGAAGAGATATTCGATCTTGACCATGATGTTCTGGATGAAGCTAAAATACTTTTTGTTTGCAACCCCAATAACCCCACTGGCCAGTTGTTCATGAAAGAAGAACTTGAGAAACTTGCAGAGCAATGTGCAGCTCATAAGACCATCCTCTTTGTGGATGAAGCCTATATTGAACTTGCAGACCCTGAGCAGAGTGTTGCTTCCTTAGTAGAGAACAATGATTATCTTTTCATCCAGCGCTCTCTTACAAAATCATTTGCTATTCCCGGAATCAGAATGGGTTTTGGAGTTGCTTCATCTAAATTTGCATGTGTACTTAACAATGCAAGACTTTCCTGGAATATGGGTTGTATTTCAGACACAATTGCAACTGCACTTCTCAGTATGGAAGGTGGAGTAAACAGCAAGTATCTCAGGGATTCCAGGGCTTTTATTGAGCAGGAACGTGAATTCCTTATGAAAAAACTCTCACGCAGGGGATTTAAACCTGCGAAAAGTTGTGTCAATTATATATATGTGGATATTTCTGACCTCTCACTTAATTCCTCGGAACTTGCAGAGAGAATGGCCTCTCATGGAGTGCTGATACGTGATTGCAGTTCTTTCCAGAATAATGGCAAAAACCACATAAGGGTGGCAATACGTACAAGGGAAGAGAACGAAAGGATAGCAAATACAATTCGTCAGGTGATCTATGAATGGGGCAGGGAGCAGGCTGAGGTGCAGCTGCGTGAAAATATCAAAGTAGCTGCTGAATGTGGTCGTAAGGGAAGCAATCTTGATTGTGAGTATTATCCATGTCATTTTGACGGACAGGACTGTACTTTTTGTTTCTGTCCCTTCTATCCTTGCGAGGATAAACGCACAGGTGGTAACTGGATAGAAAGTTCAAGTGGTGGACATGTCTGGAGCTGTCTGAACTGTAATATTGTCCATGAAGAAAAGATAGTTGATGATCTTCTGTCTGTATTTGTTTCAGAAGGTCTTAATGATGAAAGCATTAAAAAGGCATGGAAGGATGTAATGGAGAGCAACTTATGATGCTGCCAGTGCCGGTAGAGGCAAATGCCAGTGAACTTGTAATTGTACTTATTTTAGCCTATGCTCTTGACCTTGTATTCTGTGAGCCTCCGTTTGCCATTCATCCGGTAGTGTGGATGGGCAGATTGATAGGCTTTTTCAAGAAACATGTCCCGGAAAACAATCGCAGGCTTTACGGCATATTCATGGGACTGGTCACTATACTATTCGGATGTTTGATCGCCTATATTGTAATGTTATTCATGGGTGTAGAGTCCATTCCTTCACCGGTTCGTTACCTTGTTGCTGCTTATTTCCTTAAGGCAACATTTGCGATTCGCTGTCTCTATGGTGCCGCTGATGAAGTAAGAGTTGAACTTGATGCCGGTAAACTTGACAGTGCCAGACAGAAACTTTCAATGTATGTAAGTCGGGACACATCAAAACTTGAGGAGGGAAAAGTTTCTTCAGCAATAATCGAGACAACTTCAGAGAACTATGTTGACGGCATACTTTCCCCGCTATTGTTCTATGCCTGTTTCGGACCATATGGATTAATGGCAGCATACATCTTCAAAGCTACAAGTACTCTTGATTCCATGGTTGGATATATGGATGAACGTCATCGTGAGATTGGCTGGTTCTCTGCTAAACTGGATGATGTGTTTAACTGGATACCTGCACGTTTGTCTGTAATTTTCTTGGCAACTGCAACTCTTGTTATAGGCCTGTTCTATAGAAAGGTCAAGATCCCTGATTACAGAACAGCTTTTAAAACAAGTATTAGGGACGGATTAAAAACCCCATCTCCAAATTCCGGCTTTCCAATGGCTTCCATTGCAGGTGCCCTTAATATAAAATTAGAAAAACCAAGTACCTATGTGCTTGGTGATGGTTTTGTTTACCCGATGTCAGAAGATATCAAACTCACATCCTGGATAATTCTTGTGGCATCGTTCTTTGCAATTATAGTATCTTCGGTCATAATAGTGGCATAATATGTAAAACTAAAAATGAAATTCAATTATTAATTCAAAATATAACTATACATCTCAAAACAATAATCTTATTAAGAAATCTCCCCGAAGTGATGGCAATGAAATTATCGGATATAGAATCAAAAGACCTTAAAGAAGGCCAGTCTAAAGAACTGGAAGGTGAGATCACCAGGGATATAATCGAAATCCTTGAAGAGGAAGGAATAACTGTTCAGATGCTTGTTGATGCTGCACTTGAACTTTATGCACCGCATCCGGGTCTGGAAACCAGGGAACTTGCCGAGGAAAAATTCCTCAAAGAGCTTAATATTGCCATATCCGATCCGAATCTCTGTCTGCTTATCTATTCCGGAGTGCTGCTTGAAAAAGAAGGCAGAGTAGGACGTTTACCTAATATTAGCAGAAGTTCGTATGAAAAAGATCTTACATTCATAATTGCAGATGAGGTTCTTGGTATGAGTATTTCCAAGTATATTAGTGGTGACAAGGGAATGTTCGAATTTGTGCGCTTTGATAAGCAAAAACCGGGAATACTTGCAGAACTTGGACCATTCATGGATGACATAATTGGTGGTCTTATAGGTGGTGTATCTGCCAATATGTACACAAGGGCAATGGCGGAAGCTGCTGAAAAATCTGCTGATAAGGAAGAGCAAAAGGAAAAAGACCCGGAACATAAGAGTGATGTGATAGCAGGATGAACGGATTTTTGTTAGCTTTAAGATCCAGCTTCGGATTTCTTTCAACAATTCCAGTCGGCATTACCATGGAAGGACTCGATGAGTTCTTCAAAAGGACATATCTTCACTTGGTGGTCGGTATAGTCCTTGGTTTGATAATGGGTGCGGTTGCGTACCTTCTTGTAAATTATCTTCCTATCTCTATTGCCGCTGTGCTGGTAATCGCTTTTGTTTATTATATTACAGGACTGAACCATCTGGATGGTATGGCGGATCTGGGTGATGGTTTGACAGCTCATGGCTCTGTTGAAAAGAAGCTTAAAGCATTGAAGGACATGTCTCTTGGAATAGGTGGTGTTGCTTATGCATCCCTTGTTATTGTTGCATTCTACGCGACACTTGTAGCATTACATGAGCAGTCTTCAATTTTGTCTTCATCTTCTGCTGATATTGCACGTATATTCTTCTTTGCAATGTTTGTTTCAGAAATAAGTGCTATGCAATCCATGCTCACAATTGCTGCATTCGGTAAGTCAATACATGAAGGCCTGGGTTCAATACTTGTGAACAATACCACAGTACCTAAATACCTTATAGGATTTGTAATTGGTATTGTCGCCTGTGTTGCAATGTCATTTTACCTTGGTTTTGGTATTGTCGGTATCATTCCATTCATTGCAGCTATTCTGGCAACATTTATATTGCTTAATATCAGCAACAGGCATTTTGGTGGTGTCAATGGTGATGTCATCGGTGCATCCAATGAGGTAGGCAGGATAATTGCACTTATCACTATGACACTGATATTGATGTATGGAGGTATTGTTTGGACGCTATAATCATGGCAGGGGGTTTTGGAAGCAGACTGGGCATGGGTGAAAAACCCTGTGTCGAGCTATTGGGAAAACCTCTGATATCATATGTTATCGATACTTTGATGAAGACAGAGAGTATTGGTGACATCTATGTTGCTGTATCTCCGGCAACACCGAAGACCGCATCATATGTTGAGGAAGAGTATGAAGGCAAGGTTCATGTGATTCCAACAGGAGGCGGAAATTATGTTGGTGACATGGTCTATGCAGTAAAAGCTGCCTGCATAGGCGATCCATTAATGATTCTTATGTCCGACCTGCCATTACTGACTCCTGATCTTCTTGAAAAGGTAGTTTCTGAGTATGAGGTCTGTGGTAAACCTGCAATGTCCATATTCACTCCGCTATCTGTTTGTAAAAGTCTTGGTATAAGACCTGATACGGTTTTTAATTGGGAAGGGGGAGGAAACCTGATAGTTCCTTCAGGTGTCAATATACTGGATGGTAAGGATGTCGACAATGAACAGGAATATGTCAGCCTCATTCTTGATGATATTGAATTTGCCCTTAATATCAACACGGTTGATGATCTGAAAAGATGCAAGAAAATGCTCCTTGAAAGAAATGCAGGTTCAATAAAGAATTGATTTTTTGTTTTGCGATGGCTGGTTCATTGAATTATTGTGCATGATGGTTCCTGATATTGTCCGTATATTTTATATTGAATAACTGCTAATACTTTTATGGTTAGATTGGAAAAATCTACATTATGCGGGTGATTGGAGAACTCACAGGCACCTTTTAAGGAGATAAAAGGTGCCATTCCTATTCTGCTGATTTCTACTTTTTCAATTCTATTATTATATGCGATTTCCATCATTGTTTTTTGAACAAACCAAAGCATTTAAATCTGGTTTGAGACTAAAACCAATATTATTTAGGTTGTTATTACAGTAAAATACATATGAGGATAGGTTTATGATCAAAAGATCTTACGTGACTTTTATAATGTGTCTGGTAGTTCTGGCTGCAGTCCTGGTAAGTGGCTGTACAGGATCTGATGACACTGCAAATGAAGAAGAGCAGCAGGAAGCTGTAGAGGAACCTTCTGCTCCTGAAGAAACAGAGGCTGATGACAGTACATTCAGCAATTCAATTGATATGGAATTTGTGAAGATTCCCTCCGGCGATTTTCTTATGGGTGCTCCTGAAGAGGAAGAGTACAGTGATAAGGAAGAACGACCTGTTCATCAGGTGACTATTGGAAATGATTTCTATATTGGAGCCTATGAAGTAACACAGGATCAGTGGGAAGAAGTTATGGGTGAGAATCCTTCCTATTTCACAGGTGATGGCGATCTTCCTGTAGAGAAAATTTCCTGGGCAGAAGTTAACGAGTTCATAGAGGCTCTTAATGGGATGGAAGGAACCGAAAGCTACCGCCTGCCTACCGAGGCAGAATGGGAGTATGCTGCAAGAGCGGGTACTGAAACTGCATTCTGGTTTGGCGATGATGCTTCAATGATGGCTGATTATGGCTGGTACGATGACAATTCTGAGGATAAGACCAGACCAGTTGGTATGAAAGAAGCAAACCCATGGGGTCTTTATGATGTGCATGGAAATGTTGCAGAATGGGTACAGGATGAATACCACAGCAATTACAATAAAGCACCAACTGACGGCAGCGAATGGACCGGCGGTGTCAGCAGAAGAGTTATCCGCGGTGGAAGCTGGGATAATGCAGAAGTGAACTGTCGTTCTGCTGCCAGGGATAGTATTGGTGAAGGAAGCCGCATGAATTACATTGGTTTCCGTCTTGTGAAGGAGGTCTGATATCCGTAATGGGTATCATTCTTTTTTTCTATTTTTTAATGATTAGCGATTTTTCTGATTCCTTCTAGTATCTAATTCGAAACTTTTAAGTATGATTCTTGCTGCCCTTACTTGAACAAATTCAAGCGACTGGGGCAATAAGCTCAGCATGATTCAGATTCATGATGCAATATATTTAAATTCCATATTGCAGTAGGATAAGCACAATAGGTTTACACGAAGTGTTTACATATAAATTCAGATAACAATCATAATTCACATTCATATGGAGAATCCTGAATGATAGAGGAGATCACCAACCAGTATGACCCAAAGAAAATAGAGGAGAAGGTACACGCTCTCTGGAACGAGAATGATGCCTATTCCAAGGTACGTGAGCACAGAAAAGGTGGTAAAAAGTTCTTTTTCGTAGACGGTCCACCATATACAACCGGACATATTCACCTGGGAACAGCCTGGAACAAGATTATCAAGGACTCCATTTTAAGATACCGTTCCATGAATGGTTTTGACATAGTTGATCGTGCAGGCTGGGATATGCATGGTCTTCCTATCGAAGTAAAAGTGGAAGGTGAACTTGGTTTCACATCCAAGAAGGACATTGAGAGCTACGGTGTAGGCAATTTTATAGAGAAATGTAAGGAATTCGCACTCAACCAGAAAGACGATATGACAGACCAGTTCCAGGACCTTGGAGCCTGGCTTGACTGGAACGACCCTTACATGACACTCAGGGACGAGTACATCGAAGCTGCCTGGTGGACGATGAAACAGGCTCAGGAAAAGAATCTCCTTGAGCAGGGTAAACGTGTTGTCAACTGGTGTCCACGTTGCGAAACAGCAATTGCAGACTCCGAAGTTGAATACGAGGAAAGGAAAGACCCTTCCATATTCGTTAAATTCCCGATAATAGGTGAAGAGAACACCTTTGTGGTCATCTGGACCACAACACCATGGACCATACCTTCAAACGTAGCAGTTGCAGTACATCCTTCTTTTGAGTACTCAAAAGTAAAAGCAGTAAGTGCTGAAGGCAAAGAGGAAACACTCATAGTTGCTTCTGACCTTGTTGAGAACGTTCTCAGAAAGGGAAGGTACGTTGATTATGAGGTTCTGGGAACAATGCTTGGTGAGGATATCACATCACTTTCATACGAAAGTCCGATTGCTGACATGGTGCCAAAACAGGCTGAAATGAAACACAACATATATCTTGCGGATTTTGTAACCGCAGAGAATACCGGTTGTGTACATATTGCTCCCGGACATGGTATGGACGACTTTGAAGTAGGTAAGAAGAACGATCTACCTATATTCTGCCCGGTGGGCCCGGATGGTCGCTATACAGAAGAAGCCGGGGAATATGCAGGAATGCACATCCGTGAAGCTAACAAAGTAGTTATCGAGGATCTTAACCAGCGTGGAAACTTACTCTCAGAAGGTGCCATAGAACACAGGTACGGGCACTGCTGGCGTTGTAAGACTCCTATCATCTATCTTGCCACTGAACAATGGTTCATCAAGATAGGAGAACTCAAGGAACAGATGCTCTCCGAGATAGCACAGGTAAAATGGTATCCGGAATGGGCAGGTTCAGCAAGGTTTAAGGACTGGGTCGAGGGAGCACGAGACTGGTGTGTTTCCCGTCAGAGATACTGGGGTATCCCGATACCTGTCTGGAAATGTAATAGCTGTGGCAAGATGCACGTAGTAGGTACCAAGGACGAGCTTCAGGAACTGTCCGGTATCGACAATGACATAGAACTTCACAGACCATATGTTGACGAGATTCTTCTTGAATGTGAATGCGGCGGCAAGATGAAGCGTGTTGAAGACGTTTTCGATGTCTGGTTCGATTCAGCCGTAGCTTCATGGGCAACACTGCGCTTCCCGCAGCAGACCGAAGATTTCGATAAATGGTGGCCTGCAGACTTCATCACAGAAGGACAGGACCAGACGCGCGGTTGGTTCTATTCCCAGCTTGGTGCAAGTATGGTCGCTTTCGGCAAAGCACCTTACAAGAGCGTTCTTATGCATGGTTTCACTCTTGACAGTGAAGGCAGGAAAATGTCAAAGAGCCTTGGTAATGTAGTAGCTCCGGGTGATGTTATAGAGCAGTTCGGTGCTGATACCCTGCGTAGTTTTGTACTATCTTCAAGTGCTCCGTGGGATGATCTCAAATTCGTAAGCAGTGAACTAGGCAATATCAACAGGACTATCAACATTCTCTGGAATGTTTATCGTTTCCCATTACCATACATGGTGCTTGACAAATTTGATCCGTCAGAGGTTTCACTGGAATCTGTAAAGTCACATCTTCGCAAGGAAGACAGATGGATTCTATCAAGGGCACAGACACTTGTTTCTGAGGTTGACGATGCAATGTCGAAGTGTACATTGCATAGAGCACTCAGGTCTATCAATGAGTTCGTACTTGAAGATCTATCAAGATGGTATATCCAGCTTATCAGACCAAGAACATGGGTAGAAGCTGATGATCCTGATAAACTTGCTGTGTATCGTGTACTTTATGATGTATTCGTCCTGACAGCAAAGGTCATTGCGCCATTCATGCCACATCTGGCAGAAGAAATGTACCAGAACCTTGTAAGAAATGTCAATCCGGGTGCGCCTGTCACAATTCATATGAACGACTGGCCAAAGGTTGACGAGAACCTTGTTGACAAGGAACTTGAAGCTCACATGGATATGGTTCGCTCAATTGTAGAATCAGCATCCAATGCCCGTCAGAAGGTCGGAAGAAAACTCAGGTGGCCTGTATCACGTATAGTTCTTAGTCCTGTAAACCAGCAGGCAGCAGATGCGGTTACAAACCTCAAGTCAGTTCTTATGGACCAGACAAATTCAAAAGACATCCTTCTTACCGGAGTAGGAGAATCCTGGGATGAGCTTGGATTTGAGGCAAATCCTGATCCCGGAAAGATTGGTCCGGTATTCAAGGGAGATGCGGGCAAGGTCATTGGCGCAATAAAACAGGCAGATGTAATTCAGCTTAAAAAAGCACTTGCTTTTGAAGACCATTTCGAACTGGAGATTCCAGGCGGAACTGCAATGATCAAACCTGAAATGGTCAATTTCACAGAAACACTGCCAGAAATGGTTGCAAGTGCTGAATCAAGTGCCGGTATAATCTATGTGGATGCAAACCTGACACGTGAAATTGAATCCGAAGGTTACGCAAGGGAAGTTATTCGCAGGGTGCAGGACATGAGAAAAGAGCTCAATCTTGCAGTTGATGACAATATCAGGTCACACATACAGATCAACGACCAGAGGGTACTTGATCTTGTACTTGACCGTGAGCAGTTCATTGCAAAGGAAACCCGTGCAAACGTTCAGGTGATCGGCCTTGATGTTGACACGGCCGGTTCACTTGAAAAGGACTGGGATGTCGAAGGCATTTCCATGACCATCGGCATTTCAAAAGCAAACTGAGGATATAATGGACTTCAATGAATGGAAACCCATTTACGAGTCCATACTAAAAGACATGGGCTTTAGCAGGGAAGGTGATGAGCAGGCAGCTCTTATCCTCTCTGCCATGCTTAATACATCAAATTCCACAGATGTTTCAGAATTAAAAGTTCTTATTGAAGAAAAAGATGTTCTTGTTTGTGGAAATGCTCCAGTTCTTGCACAGGAACTTGATCTGATAGATTCAGATGATTTTGTTATAATAGCAGCTGATGGAGCTACTGCTGTACTTGTTGACAAAGGGACAATACCTGATGTTATAGTGACTGATCTCGACGGTGATGTTGAAAAAGAGATAATTGCCAACAAAGAAGGTTCAATTATGGTCGTACACGGTCATGGAGATAACATTGACAAACTTAATACCTATGTTCCACGACTGAGCAGAATAATAGGCAGCACCCAGGCTGAACCTCTTGAAAACGTATTCAATTTTGGTGGTTTCAGTGACGGAGACAGGTGTGCCTATCTGGCTAAGGAATTCGGTGCGGCCAGTATAACACTTGTAGGTTTTGATTTTGATGATGAAAATGTTGATCCTATTAAGAAGAAAAAGTTGAAATGGGCTCGTCTGCTCATTGAAAATCTAAACAAGTGAGTCTTTTAAAACTCAATTTATCTTTTTTCCAAGTTACTTACAGGTATCGTTTTATCAGAATCTATTTATATTTTCGTTCTAAATATCTACTGGAGTTGCATGCAAACACTGGTAATCTGTATTGATAGGGATAACGACCTTGGGGACAAAGCAAATGTTCTTGCTCCTCTTATAGGCAGGGAAGCAAACATAGAAGCTGCAGTGAAACTTGCAACAGCAGACCCTGAAGATTCAGATACCAATACTATCTTTGGCGGTATCAAGATACTTGATGAACTACTGGAAAAAGGAGTTGATGCAGAGATAATCACTCTGGCAGGTGACCGAAACATCGGTATCCTGTCCGACCAGAAAATAGCAAATCAACTCGATATATTATTGAAAAAATTCCCTGCGGAATCTGCTATTTTTGTTTCCGATGGTGCCGAAGATGAGACACTCCTTCCTATTGTCCAGTCAAGGATCAAAATCGATTCCGTAAAACGTATCGTTGTAATGCAAAGTGCTAATCTTGAAAGTACCTATTATATTATCAAACACGCGTTCAACGATCCGAAGATATCCCAGACATTCTTTGTACCTTTGGGTCTTGCGGCTCTCATCTATGCATTTTTCCTTCTGATTGACTATTCCCAGGGTGCCATTATAGGAATTCTGGCGGCTGTGGGTATTTACATGCTTTACAGGGGTTTCAACGATACAGTTGATCTTTACTGGGAAAAGCTTAAAGATTCTTTCTATTCAGGCAGGCTGACATTTTTCACATATGTAGCGGCAGCCGTTCTTGTACTGATTGGCACATTGGTAGGACTTATGGATGTATGGTCTCTTTATACGTCACAGGGTATATGGTATTACGGAGTTATTCCTCTGCTTACATCCTTCATTAACAGTACTGTATGGACATATGTCCTGGCAATCCTGTTTGCAGATGCAGGTAAGATTATTGATTGCAGACAGCACTCTGAACCTACAGGGAAATATTTAAGTCCGGCTTTCTTTGTAGTCTCACTGGGTTTTCTTTTGTGGGGTGCCACAAGCTACCTCATATCAATGGATCCGGTAATGGGCGGAGCTGAAACAAATCCTGTCTCAGGCATGAATCTATTTATATATTCGATTGTTATTTCCATAATACTGGCACTTGCAGGGATAAGGATTTCAAACAAACCCCGATCAAATGAACAGAAATCAAAAAGGTAGGATTATGCAGGAAAAAGTAAACAATTGTTTAGCGTCTTCCGATAGTTCCCTGAACAATTATCAGGATCATACTCAGGACTACAGTGGTCTGGATTTTCACGCCGCTTTGATAGGTGGTGTTGCATTTCCATCTGACGGTCTGTCAAAGGAGATCTCTGTTAACACTCCTTATGGTGATGTTACTGTTTATCTATCTACAATAGGTAACAGGAATGTTGCATTACTTCCGAGACATTCAGGCAGTGACGGACATTTACCTCCTCATATGATAAATTACAGGGCTAATATTTATGCTATACATTCACTGGGGATTTCCAGAATAATCTCTACAAATTCAGTGGGGACAATGAAGAATCACCCTATTGGAAGTTTCTTTTTACCGGAAGATTTTCTTGATCTGACCCGTACAAGACCTTCTACTTTTTTCAATGACAGGACAGTCCATGCTGATGTAAGCGAACCATACTGTCCTGAGATAAGGGAACTTATGGCTGATTATCTTGAAAATAATAATATCGGATACTCTGAAGGTGTTTATGTATGTACCGAAGGTCCGCGTTTTGAGACCCGGGCTGAGATCCGCATGATGAGGCAGTTCGGGGATGTGGTAGGCATGACCGGTCTTCCGGAGCTTGTTCTTGCAAAGGAACTGAATATGTGTTATGCATCGATCTGCACTGTTACCAATAATGCATGCGGTCTTGGTAATGGTAAAATGACAGTAAGTGATGTGCTTGATACCCTTGACAGCATAAAAGAAAGTTTGCAGGATATTCTGGCAAGCGTTATATGCTCATTACCCAAAAATTCTTCATGTAATTGCAGGTATGCATGTTCAGATGCGGAACTTTAGATCTGCAAATATTTTAAACAATAATTTTTAAAATATCTCAGGCAATATCTCTTGAAGTATCGATCTGGACTCCATCACCTATCTTGAACTTAATAATCTCTGTATTAGGGATCATTCCCCTTATTTTCGGTATTGACAGTTTACTTACTACTTTGTCGGCTCCCTGATCAAGCATTGATTCGAATATGACATCACAGAGGCTGTAAGTAAAAGCCTGTAAGCTTGTATTGTTGGTACAGGTTGATCCGTAAAGATAAGTGAGACAATTAAGTTCTTTTGTTGTCTCGTATATGACGTTGATAAGCTGTTTTATGAGTCCCTTATTAGCTGTGAGCTCAGTGAAGAAACAAAAAGAATCAAAGATTATGTTAACATCTTCACCGCTGGAGTCATTAGCGATATTACGCAGGTTGTACTCGGTAAATTCCAGTATTTTTGCATCTATGAACTCGTTGCTTAAGTTGTCGGAAATTTCTCCGCATGACGTGCAGTAATATTCACTGTAAATGTCCACGAATATTATATTTGATGGGTCAAAACCAAGGTTTATGACGTCATTAAGTACAAATCTTGGTCTTCTGTTGGTTGTGAAATAGTATGTTTTCCTGGATTGTGTGAACTGGTAAAGGAAAACCTCTGACATAGAACGCGGATCAACCGAAAGAAAAGTAAGTGAACCGGCTGGCAATCCTCCTCCGAGTGTCCGGTCAAGAACAGATATACCGGTAGATTCCAGCTGAACTCCTTTATGAATTACCTGGTCATTATCCGGGTTTCGGATACTGTCATACAGGGAGTTTTCTGTTCCCTCTCTGGATTCATCCTCTATAACTGTGTTTTCGTTTTCTGTCATGTTTTTAGGATCCAGCATAGTATATCCTCTGATTAATTGTAATTATATTAGTCTTAATATTATAAAACCCTTGTTTTAGAAAGTAATATGCTATTTATCATTTTAGAGCAAGAAGACCACCATTTTCAAATGGTGGATGAATTGCGTCAAATATAGCAAACAATTAAATATTATTTTAATGTATGAATATTTGTATAAAATGTTTGCTTTTTTACATTGAGTGGTTTAGATGAAACGAGGTTATCAATATCGAATATACCCTAACAAAGAACAAAGAATTTTGTTAGAACAACATTTTGGTAGTATTCGATTCGTTTACAATCGGTCACTTTTCATAAAGAATACTATGTATTCTAAGTTCAAGATCAATGTTACTGAAATTGATTTGAATAACAATCTAACTTCTCTCAAAGAATTTCATCCATGGTTGAAAGATCTAAATTCACAATCCTTACAACAGGCCAACAGGAACTTGTTAACTGGATTTAAGAATTTCTTTGAAGGAAATGGGGATTATCCTACAAGAAAGAGTAAAAGAGACAATAATTTCTCGTTTCAGGTTCCTCAAAATTATCAGATTAATCTAACCACATCAAAGATATATTTGCCAAAAATAGGTTGGATAAAGATAGTTCTTCATAGAGATTTTCTTGACAAAGAATTCATCAAAAATGAACTTGTTACAAAACAAGTTAATGGTGAACTTATTCTTGACCAAAAACTTAACAAGGAGTTTGATATCCTTAAAACTCTGACTGTTTCCAGGACATCAGCTGGAAGATATCATGTAAGCATACTTATTAATGATCATGTTCCTGAACCAATATCAGTTGAATTCCATGAAACAACAACAATAGGAATTGATGTAGGAATAAAGTCATTTGCTATTCTTTCATCTGGAGAGGTCATTGATAATCCTAGATATTTGCTGAAATCTCTTAAGAAATTGAAGAAACTACAAAGAGCAGTTAGCAAAAAACAAAAAGGTTCTAAAAATCGGAAAAAAGCAATATTAAAATTAGCAAAACAACATCAGTTAGTAGCTAATCAAAGAAATGATTTTCAGCATAAGGTTTCCATAAAGATAATCAGTGAAAGCCAAGCAATTTGTCTTGAAGACCTTAATGTATCTGGAATGATCAAGAATCATAAACTTGCTCAAGCCATCAGTGATGTTGGATGGTCTGAATTCATCAGGAAATTAACTTATAAAGCAGAATGGTATGGAAAAACCATTCTAAGAATTGGTAGATTTGATGTGTCATCAAAGTTGTGTAATGTTTGTGGATATAAAAAAGATGATCTTACTCTTAAGACAAGAGAATGGGAATGTCCTTCATGCAAAACATTTCATGACAGGGATGTTAATGCAGCTATCAACATCAAAAACATTGCTTTGAATAACTTAAACACCGTAGGAACTACGGAAAGAGCTTGTGGACTTACTGACATTAGTCAGAGGTATGAAGCAAGAAGCCACTGGTTTTAACCAGTGGTAGTTCACTTTCATACAGTATGCATCTAAAATTCCGAGTACCAATAGTTTTTATAAACTGTAGCTCATCAAAGAGCAGCAATGACGCTCTGGATACTTGCAAGCCCTGAAATCTCAAAAATCATTATTCTACCTATAAGAGATAAGAAAAAAGTTCCTCTGTTTGTAGGTGAACTTGTCCTTATGAATAAGGAGGTAGGTCCCCGTCCTCACAAATTTAAAGTAAAGACTGCTGGCAAGAGTGAATTCAGGCCACCTTCGGAATTCATAGATCTTTTGAGAATAGCAGACCGCATCATGATAGCAAAAAATGGTGATGCTAAACAGACATCGGATTTTGTTGCAATGCTCCAGGGATTCCAGCTCAGTGCAGATGTTGTTAATGCGTGCCGCTTTTGTCTCCTTAAGAACAGGTTCAATTTCCTGAACCGGCGATCCATACGATATCATCGGGACAAGATATGCGAGGATTGTGCCAGAGAGGAACTTAACAGGATGCTCAGAAGTCACCATATGAACTATGGTGACGAAGCCTGCCAGAGATTCGAAGAAGCAATGATCAAGACAAAGGATCTTGACCGGACAATGGCCATGGTAAGTCCTGATGAGATTGACCGGGAACTAACAAGATTTGATTGCATTGAAGCTAATACATCTGTTTCCGGAAAGATGATAAAAGACCTGCCTTTACGCAAAGGATTTAAAAAAATACTGCTTGCAAAATCCAAAACACTGTTGCCGGTGCAGTCGTTATCTGTGGAAAACGGTCTGCTTAAAGGACAGAACCAGCTTGTTACTTCTGTCACAGCAACTGGAAAGACTCTGATAGCAGAACTGGCAGGAATTGAAAACATACTGCGGAAAAAGGGACGCATGCTTTACCTTGTACCTCTGGTGGCGCTTGCAAACCAGAAATATGACCAGTTCACAAAACGGTACTCTCCAATTGGTCTGAAGACATCTATCAGGGTTGGCAGTGCCCGTATCAAGACTGCAAAGAATGCTTCTATGAAAAGAACGTTGGATTCTGATATTATTGTCGGAACCTATGAAGGTATAGATTATCTTCTCAGGACAGGCGGTGCTGATCTTCTTGGTCAGATAGGAACTGTAGTTGTTGATGAGGTACACACCATTGAGGATTCAGAAAGAGGACACCGTCTTGATGGTGTTATCGGCAGGTTGAAGTATGTTGCACCCGGCGCTCAGTTCATTTATCTCTCAGCCACTGTGGCAAAGCCTCAGATGCGTGCAAAACAGCTTGGTGCAAAACTTATTGAGTATGAATATCGTCCGGTACCAATTGAAAGGCATCTGATCCTGTGTCCTGAGCATTCCAAAACTAAAATTATGGCAAAATTGGTGCGGGAAGAGTTTTCCACGACCTCTTCAAAAGGACACAAAGGACAAACTATCATTTTTACAAATTCAAGAAGGAATTGCCATCGCATAGCTGAAGCACTTCCACTGTCTGCTGCACCTTATCATGCAGGCCTTACAAGTCAGGAAAGAAAAAAGACCGAGATCGCGTTCCTTAAGGGAAAGTTGCCGGTTGTGGTTACAACTGCTGCACTTGCTGCAGGTGTGGATTTCCCTGCATCACAGGTGATATTCGAATCACTTGCAATGGGTATTGAATGGCTAACAATGCAGGATTTCCTCCAGATGCTGGGGCGTGCAGGAAGGCCGGATTATCATGACCGTGGTGAAGTTGTGGTGCTTGCTGTTCCGAATAAGAAATATTCAGGTGATAAAGGAGATACTGAGGATGCTGTAGCTTTGAAACTGCTTAAGGGTGAGATGGAGCATAGCAAGGTTGAGTATGGAGAAGATGAACAGCTTGAGGAGATCCTTGCTTCTGTTGCTGTAACTTCTTCAAAGAAAGATCTTGAAAAGATTCACTCTTACATGCTGGCAGATTTCAATGTGAACTATCTGCTTAACAAGCTTGCAAAAAATAAATTCCTGCATAAAAAAGGTGATCTTTTATCCCTCACCAAATTCGGTAAGATAGCTGCAGGTCATTTCCTTTCAGTTTCCAAAGCTTTCCTCATACGCGACTCGGTCCTTGTGGACCAGGAACCAATTGTTACGGTTTCAAATCTTGAATTCTTTGATTCGATCTATTACAAGTACGCTAACAGGATTGGTGCCGCTCTTAATGTGAACCTTCCTTCCAGAGTATTCCAGGGCGCTTCTCTTGATATTCTTTTTGAGGGAGAGAACATGGGTAAACTGGATGTAACGTTGCGTGACCAGTTATTTGATTTCGCTGCTGATTTTCTGACATGCAGTTGCCGTGATTCTCCTTATTGCGGTTGTGCTGAACGTAAGTTCTCAGAGAAAATCATTTCTATCAGGGCTGAAGGATATGAGCCAGAAGGCATCGTTAAAAAGCTGGAGCATCTTTATGGAGTTACTGCATATCCGGGTGATGTTTTAGGTTATCTTGACAATGTGGTGCGTAATCTGGAGGCTGTGGAGATGATAGCGAGGGCTTATTCCAAACGTGATATCGCAGCTAAGGCTAAAAATCTTAGAAAACTTGTAGAAGGATAGGCAGGATTTGTTTTATTTTCCCGTGCCGGATATGAAAAATTATAATAGTTATGCAGGCAGATAAGACTGCTGTGAATATTACATATAGTGGACAAAGAAAAAAACGAAGGTGTTGTAATGAGCGATAAACCGGAAGATGCTAAGAAAAAGAAGAGTGTAAGAATTGAGCTTCATAAGCCTGAGGATTTCAAACAGGTCTATTCAATTGGTGCTGTGGGCGGTCATAGTCCTTATGACTTCAGGATCGGTTTCTATAATGATATGCCGATGGCAACAGACAAGGCAGGAGAACAGGTAATTCAGAGAAGACTTGAGACCGAGGTAATAATGTCACCTCTGGCAGCCGTTGAGCTTGTGCGCTGGCTAAATCAGCATATTCAGAATTATGAGGCTGCGTTCGGCCCGATTGCAAGGCCCCAGGTTGGCGTTAAGAAGAAGCCCGAATCTGTTCAGGACAGTACTGAGATACAGGGTTATATGTGAGCTGCCAATTGGCTGCCAATTTTTTATACCGGAAATCTATAAATGTTGATATGGTGAATATTCCTGTCTGATTCATGAGTATATCGCCAAGAATAAATACAATATTAGTTATCTATATTAGCCTGAAAACTGAATAGTTATCAGTAATATTATTCTTTTAAATGAAAGAGAGGATTAATTTTGTTCCCAAATAAGAAAGTTCAGAAGTTAGTCGGATCCAAGGTCCAGGTAGAGATGAAAGGTGACCTTCACCTTCTCGAAGGAACTTTGAAAAGTGCAGATGATTATATGAATCTTCATATGGTTGATACTGTAGAGATTGCAAACGGTGAGCGTCTGCGTTCCCTTGGTTCTGTCGTATTGCGTGGAAACAATATCATTCTTGTTGTTCCTATGGAAGAATAAACTCTTAGTGGAAACTAACATGAGTATCGAAGAGACCGCATTTAATCTTATTCGGGAAAGCAAAGAAGGGGTCTTCCAGAACGAACTCTGGAAGATGCTGGAGATTGATAGCCGCAAGTGTTCCAGAGTGGTATCAAAGCTTCTGAAGGAAGATCTTATTGTACGTGAGCAGGCTGTTTCAAATGGGGCCAGAACCTACCTTCTGAAAGTAAAGGAAGAGGAGAAGCCCTGCTTCGATCTCCTGTTGTCAGGGGATATGTTCTCACCCTGTGCGGGATGCAGAGATGCATGCCAGCCTGAGATCTGTGAGAAGCTCACTATCTGGGTTGCAAACCTTAATGACACTAAGGAAACAGCTGAAATGCGCTGATATTGGCGATAGGTTTAAATACTATATCTGCTATGTTGGAGTCGCTTCACTAAAGCGAAATCAACGTGCTCCGATAGTGTAGTCCGGCCAATCATTCCGGCCTTTCGAGCCGAAGACTCGGGTTCGAATCCCGATCGGAGCACCACACAATTTTTCTTAAAGTTAGTTTAAGTTTATTCGACTTTACAGTAGATTCTCTTCTTTAAAGAAATTGTTTTGTTTTTAGTGAACTTTATTCAGTATAACTCGAGGTTCACATGTCATTCGATGATCTTAATCTGATTTATCCACTTCAGCGCGCATTGAAAGAGGAAGGGTATACAACCCCTACTCCTATACAAAAACAATCCATACCGCATCTCCTTAGTGGCAGGGACATGATCGGTATCGCCCAGACAGGTACAGGCAAGACTGCTTCTTTCATTTTGCCTATTTTACACAACATGACGGCAGCTCATAAGAAATCACGTAAAAAGTACCCTCGTGTTCTTGTGCTTGCACCAACAAGAGAACTTGCAGCCCAGATAGGTGACAGTTTTAGTTCCTATGGGCGCTATACACGATATAAGCACACAGTTGTCTTTGGTGGTGTAGGACAGGGTCCCCAAGTGAAAACCATTTCCAAGGGTATAGATTCACTTGTAGCCACTCCTGGAAGATTACTTGATTTGGTAGACCAGGGACATGTAAAACTCTCTGAAGTAGAGTATTTCGTACTTGATGAAGCAGACAGAATGCTAGACATGGGATTTGTCAATGACGTCTATAAAGTCGTTGAAATGCTTCCACAAAAGAGACAGTCACTCTTCTTCTCAGCAACCATGTCTCCTGATGTTTCAAAACTTGCCAGGAAAATGCTGACAAATCCTGTTACTGTGGAAATAACACCACAGGCAACAACTGTAGAGCGCATAGACCAGTTCGTCTTCTTCGTTGATTCTGAGAACAAGAACGAGTTGATACTTCAATTACTCAGAAGCAGGCATCTTGAATGTGTACTTATCTTTACCAGAACAAAACACAGGGCTAACAAAGTAGCTCAGATGCTTAATAAGAACAAGATCCCTGCTGATGCCATTCATGGAAACAAGTCCCAGACACACAGGACAAAAGCCCTTCAGGACTTTAAATCAGGACAGCTTCGTGTGCTGGTTGCAACTGACATCGCAGCCCGTGGTATAGATGTTGATGACATTTCCCACGTGATCAACTACGATCTTCCAAACATTTCCGAAAGTTATGTACACCGCATAGGCCGTACAGCAAGAGCAGGAGCCGATGGAACAGCATTCTCATTCTGTGCTGCAGATGAACGTGATTTCCTCCGTGATATAGAGAAGCTCATTAGAATGGAAATCGAAGTTGCAGAACATGAATTCCATTCTGAAAAAGCAAAGAACGCCACCGGCGATGCTGCGAAACCTGCACCAAGACAATATGGAAGGCCAAGAGGAAAGCCCGGTTACAAAAGAGGACAGGGTAGAGGCAAAAAAGGCGAAGGTAAAGATAAAAATAAGAAGAGCGGCAGCAAAAAACCTGGTAATAATCAAGGTAGCCGAAGCAGCGTTAATAATTCAAGTGGCGGCAGGTCAAAAAAAAATAGTTCCGTCAAAGGTAAGAGCAGGAGCGGTTCCCCTTCTAAATTCGGAAATAGAAGATAATCCGGAACAGATCAGACTTCTGTTCTTTTTTGTTTTTTACAAAAAGCATTATCTGACTTTGTTGTGAACCGACAACACTAATATCTGCTACTGACCTTATATCGTTTCATCAGGCTGTATTTTAATGCAGCTCTGTAATGAATACTAAAAAACGTAAGTGACCTTAAATGAAGTACATTGCTCAGTTCGCCATAATTCTTATTATTTGTTATCTCGGTGAACTGATTCACAATTTCCTCCATATACCTATTCCAGGTAACGTTCTTGGAATGGTTTTGCTTCTTATCCTGCTGCTTACAGGAGTTGTCAGGCTTTCCATGATAGAGGATGTGAGCAATTTTATGTTGAAGCACCTGTCATTTTTCTTCATACCAGCAGGAGTAGGTCTGATAACATGTTTTACGGTTCTTGAAGGAAAATGGACTGCACTTTTTATTATTTCCGTGGTATCTACATTCATCATTGCTGTTGTTACCGGTGCAACGGTTCAGCTACTGATTAAAAGGAGGCAGTCCGTTGAGTGAGTTTGTATCACAGTTTGTACAGTCTCCTGCATTTGGTATCGGTATTTCCTTGCTAACTTTCTCTGCGGGCGTTCAGATCTACAAAAGGACAGGCTCACCTTTGATGAACCCGTTGGTTCTCAGCATGCTTATGATAATAGCTCTGCTTCTGAGTTTTCACATCAGTTTTGATGACTACAACAATGGAGGTCAATTCATATCATTCTTCCTTGGACCTGCCACTGTTATTCTTGCAGTCCCCCTGTATCGTAAGATAACCCTGCTGAAAGAGAATGTTGTTCCGATAATTGCCGGGATAAGCATTGGTTCTGCTGCGGGGATTGCAAGTATCATAGTTATGTGCAAGATGTTCGGACTTGATGAGCTGTTGAGTGTTTCCATGATACCTAAATCCGTAACAACTCCCATTGGTATTGAGATTTCAAACCAGCTCGGTGGTCTGCCTTCTGTTACCATGGCTTCTATAGTTTTCACTGGTATTGCAGGTGTTTTACTCGGACCAATGATATGTAAGTTGTTCAGGATAGAAGATAAAGTGGCTCTTGGTGTTGCTATTGGCACTTCATCACATGCTCTTGGAACAACAAAAGCTGTTGAGATTGGTGAGACCGAGGGTGCTATGAGTGGTCTTGCAATTGGAATTGCTGGACTGGTAACTGTGTTCCTTGCTCCTTTGCTGGCAAAACTACTGTTGTGATTGCTGCTATAATTACTGTTATATTTTTCGTTATATTTGCAGTAGATAGAAATGATTATCTTCTGAGCAATGTAATATTCTAATTGGGTAGTTTCTATGATCCTTATTCAAAGAAGATATCAGGATGTTGCTGAGGAGATCAGTGAGACAGATGTTGACCGGGTTAAGCTAAATCTTGGTATTACAAGGAAAGTCTGCTGTGGTGGCAGAGAGAAGAAGGATTATGACCTTGGGTGGATAGAGCATCCCGGGGATATGAAGATTACTACTGTAAAGGATTACGAGATCAAGGATAGAGTGCTTGAGGTGTGGATCGAGCCCTGAAGCACTTAAGTTGTCATCAATGAATTCCTTAATTTTATCACCATAGAGCAAGAAGACCACCATTTTCAAATGGTGGATGAATTGCGTCAAACGTAGTAAACATTTAAATATTATCGAAACATATAAAAATTTGTATAAAGAGTTTGCTTTTTTACAGTGAAGTGTTTTAGATGAAACGTGGTTATAGATATCGAATATACCCTAACAAAGAACAAATAAATTTGTTAGAACAACATTTCGGTAGTGTTCGATTCATTTACAACCGGTCACTTTTCATAAAGAATACTATGTATTCTAAGTTCAAGATCAATGTTACTGAAGTTGATCTGAACAACAATCTAACTTCTTTAAAGGAACAATATTTGTGGTTGAAAGACTTAAATTCACAATCCTTACAACAGGCCAACAGGAACTTGTTGACTGGATTCAAGAACTTCTTTGAAGGAAATGGAAGATATCCTACAAAAAAGAGTAAGAGGAATAACAATCTTTCATTTCAAGTTCCTCAAAACTACCAGATCAATCTAACTACATCAAAGATATATTTACCAAAAATAGGGTGGATAAAGATTGTTCTTCATAGGGATTTCTTAGATAAAGAATTCATCAAAAATGAACTTGTAACAAAAGAAGTTAATGGTGAACTTATTCTTGACCAGAAACTTAACAAGAAGTTTAATATCCTTAAGACTTTAACTGTTTCCAGAACATCAGCTGGAAGATATCATGTGAGCATTCTGATTGATGATCATGTTCCTGAACCAATACCAGTTGAATTCCATGAAACTACAACAATAGGAATTGATATAGGAATTAAGTCATTTGCTATCCTTTCATCCGGAGAAGTCATTGATAATCCTAAATTCCTGAAAAAGTCTCTAAAGAAATTGAAAAAATTACAACGAGCAGTTAGCAGGAAAAAGATTAGTTCTAAGAATAGGAAAAAAGCCGTATTAAAATTGGCAAAACATCATCAGTTAATAGCAAATCAAAGAAATGATTTTCAGCATAAGGTTTCCATAAAGATAATCAGTGAAAGCCAAGCCGTTTGTTTGGAAGACCTTAATGTATCTGGAATGATCAGAAATCATAAACTTGCTCAAGCCATCAGTGATGTTGGATGGTCTGAGTTCATCAGAAAATTAACTTATAAAGCAGAATGGTATGGAAAAACCATTCTAAGAATTGGTAGATTTGATGCATCATCAAAATTGTGTAATGTTTGTGGATACAAGAAAGAGAATCTTACTCTTAATGATAGAGAGTGGGAATGTCCAACATGTAAGACATTACATGACAGGGATGTTAATGCTGCTATCAATATCAAAAATATTGCATTGAATAACTTAAACACCGTAGGAACTACGGAAAGAGCTTGTGGACTTACTGGCATTAGTCAGAGGTATGAAGCAAGAAGCCACTCAATTTATTGAGTGGTAGTTCACTTACATTCTTTGTTGATTTAGTTTAAAATCAACAACTGTTACTACATATTTAGATATAAGGTTAGCGTTTTGATTCTGTTGGGTTATGTTGTATGTTATACTACAATACCTGAAATCTGAGTAGTTTTTGTATAGAATTGTCTGGTGAACATTCATTGTTCAAAAATAAAAAAATGTAGCACAAATAATAAAACGTAAAGTTAATCGCAAATCATATCTGCACTGGTCATACATCCGCAGTTGGAACAATAATAAACGATATTCATCCCAAGCTTCTGCTTTTTAAGCATTTTTTTACAGTTCTTACAGGATTTTTCCGGTTGGTTTTCCATTCAGAGTCCTCCTTCACAAAGCATAGCTTCTTCGTACAACATCAAAGAGTCCATTCTTGCAGTGTTTTCCCTTGTCCAGTAACCACATGTTTTACAAACCTGTACCCCACTTGAAAGTTTGTGAAACTCTCCATGGCATTCCGGACACTTTTTTAAAGATCCCAATTTTATAACTCCCTTATCTTTCATTGTTATGTGTTTTGTAGGTAGAGACACATCGCTAGTTAGCTAATGTATCATTAACTTCTCTCACAGGCAAAATCATTCCCAATTGCTTGCCTTATTTCAAATTTGAGCCAGATGGCTCAATTCCCACTCTCCTTCATATTTGTGTTACTGTTATTTAATACATTTTAAATAAAACTAGTACTATATTTATAAAGTTGAGCTTTTTTAACTCAAAAGCGAGAAGTCCCCTTCCTCGGAACGTAGCGACAGGTAGGGGATGAAAGCGTCATAAACAAATCAAAAAACAGTATCAAATACTAACAATTAAATAATCTTAAATCATAATATAAATCAGATATTTTTTATGCAATTGACATTACCAATTAAAATACAGTCTACTCCAGAACAGGAATCTGTTCTATGGGATCTATCGGAGAAATGTAGGCTTATT
>NZ_JAGGKD010000010.1 GCF_017873415.1 Methanolobus bombayensis
TTGTAAGTGTTTTCGCGCGATTTGCGCGGACTCCTTCAAAGGTCATCATCGTATATATACCTTCCGAATCAAGAGATCCGAAGGCAAAGGATGAGACATCATAGAGGAATCATCAAACTACCCACATTCCCACTAGGATTATTAAGTTATATCTTAATCCTATATGGATTTTGTGGTGTCGTCATTAACTACAACTGTATGATAAAACAGTAAACAGTATGACACCTCCAAAACGCTTTGGAGGGAATTCATAGATACAAATCATCCAATATAAATGTTACGTATTTAATTAATTTATATTTTATTAATATCGCTGCCACCATCAAGGCCACAATACCATAACAAAGAGGACATAAACCGGGCGCAGCAATACGTAAGCTTTAACAACATAAGATACATAGCAGTACTCAAACCCATAAAATTGCAAGAGGGATCAGCTTGCAGTCTAAAAGAAAGAATAATGTTTCTGATACAGGCGAAGTCACAAGAGTTCGCACCCCACGCAAAGAAAATAATGAAATCCTGGCCACCGTGGAAAACATGCTTGGAGCAAATCATGTTAAACTCAGATGCATGGATGGTATTGTAAGAATGGGAAGAATTCCCGGATCAATGAAAAAGAAAACATGGATTCGAGAAGGAGATATCGTAATAGCAGTCCCCTGGGATTTCCAGAACGAAAAAGCGGATGTAATCTGGAAATATACGCGGCCACAGGCAAACTGGCTTGAACGCAAAGGTTTCCTTAAAGGATAAACAGATCATGAAAAAGGAAGTTACAAGCAAAATAAAGCGTATTGACACTGAAGTGGACAAACTAAGAATAAAGCGCAAAGATACAGACACGCTCAAAGTAAAAGAAAATGTCTTTGACGAGCCTACACTGAAAACACTTTATACATTATCAAATAAAAAAATAATAGAAGCAATTGGCGGTTCAATAAGTACAGGAAAAGAAGCAAACATATTCCTTGCGGAAGATGAAGAGAAAGACATAGCAGTAAAGATATACAGAATATCTTCGAGTAACTTCAATTCAATGGAAGAATATATTCTTGGAGACCCCCGTTTTAGGAATGTAAGACACTCAAAACGCGATATAATATTTGCATGGACAAAAAAAGAACAAAGGAACCTTGTACGTGCAAAAGACGCAGGAATCCACGTACCTGAACCAATAGTCGCTGAACGCAATATCCTTGTGATGGAATTTATGGGAGAGAATGGAACACCATACCCCCAACTCAAAGGATACAGACTTGGAAAAGAAAATGCAGAAAAGGTATTTAATATAATAATCAATTATGTTGACCTCCTTTACAACAAAGCAAACCTTGTACATGGAGACTTGAGCGAATACAACATACTCATGATCCCTGAAAAAGACGAACCTGTATTCATTGATATGGGCCAGTCAGTCACCCGGGAACATCCCCGTTCAATCGATTTCCTGAGAAGAGATATAGAGAACATAGTTCGCTATTTCAAAAAATACAAAATTATCGCAGATCCCCAGGAAATATATACATCAATCAGGAACAAGGAAAAGAAAAACGAAGAAAATGATCTATAAAGCAAAAGGTAGACCAGTATGACACACATCAAAGTTCCTAAAGACAGAGTTGGCGCAATTATCGGTCCAAAAGGTCGCGTCAAGCAGATAATAGAAGAGAGATCAACAGCAAGTCTGGACATTGACAGCGAGGAAGGAACTGTGGAGATAATTCCCGGAGAGGACCCTGTAGGTGCAATGAAGGCTGAAGACGTAATAAACGCAATTGCAAGAGGATTCAATCCGGATAAAACATTTTCAATGTTTGATGACGATATGCTGATGCTTGAGATCATTGATCTTTCAAAACACATAGGAACATCAAAAGAACTGCTGCGTTTAAAAGGAAGAATCATAGGAAAAGGTGGCAAGACAAGAGAAATAACTGAAAGGCTGATAGGTGTTAAAATATCAGTATATGGAAAAACAGTAAGCATAATAGGAACTCCTGAGCAGAACCAGATAGCAAGAACATCCATTGAAATGCTAATTGACGGCGCAAACCATGGAAGTGTTTACAGTTATCTGGAAAAGAAAAGGCAGGAAATGCTTCAGTCACAGCTTGATTACTACTAAATCAAAAACATAGATAATACACTAGTATATCTCACCAAAAATATTAAAACTCTGGAGTCCTAATTATTTACCGGTGGCCAGATGCGAGGATATACCAACAGTTCTGAACTCAGGACATACGCAGCTTTTGTATTGATTCTGCTCCCCACAGCAGCCCTTTGTTATAAAGGACAACTTTCATTGGGGACAATAAATCCCCTCGCACTGATGGCCATTCTTTTTACCATGCTGCTAGGATCTGTTGTCGAAATACCTTTACTGAGCACACGATCCAAAAAACCCGAGCAATTATTCAGATACGCACCCATACTTGAAGATATATATTCAGTCCCCGTCGTAAAGGAACTGAACATTGGAAAAGACAGAGTTTTTAAAACAAAAATAACAGCAAACCTTGGCGGTGCGTTAATACCTGCACTTGCAACAATATATCTGCTACTAACCCAGCCAAACAACACTGCACTGGAAATAATGCTGATAGTAGTTGTCGCAGTGAGTCTCCTTGCTGAAATGGTAGGAGGAATAGGACTGATAGTACCTGACTACATCGGACTCATAGCCCTGCCGTTCTCACTCATTGTTTCACCGGAAAATGTGGCAGCAATTACATTCATAGCAGGTGTCGGTGGAATATTAGCAGGAAATATAATTTCAGCACTTACATTCAATAAAGAAAAAACAGGTAGTGCATTCATAAGTATTGGCGGAGCAGGAAGCTTTAAAGCAATATACCTGACAACAATTGTTGCCAGTCTTCTATCATACTTCATCCATTGACATCCCACCACCAAGTCTTTCAGCTCTTCTTTTTTCAATCCTGTCCTGAAGAACCTTTGAAGGAATATTAAGAGCCCTGTACTTGGCAATACCATTGTTAGTGAACCTGAATGGTTGTGGCGTATGGTCAACACGTGTTGCCCTCATTTTGTGAACAGCCATCACAGGCATCGGAGTTGTGTCAATATCATTTGTCTGAATAAAATCCAGGAAAACAACACCATCACCGAGGAAATCAAAATCATCATATTCCTTTATTTCTATCCCATGGGACTTTTCAGTAACAAGAATAGCAGTAGTCTGGTTTTTCTTGAGTAAACGATGAAGTCCGCGCCATGAAGTCGAAGTACGGAAATCACTTGGTGCCGTAAGTACATTCATAGAATCAAAAACAACTCTTTCAGGCTTATGAGAATCGATAATCTCCATCATTTCCTCTGAAGTAAGCATAGAGATTCCGAATATTTCCAGATAACCATCGTCAATATACTTACCGACATCCCATCCGAACCTTGCAAAATGCTGGACGAGTTGTTGTGCTCTTTCCTCAAAAGAAAAGAAAATGCACCGCTCACCGTTCTTCACACCTTCCATGAGATACTGCATCGAAAATGTAGTCTTTCCAGTGCCAGGGGGACCAGTCACAACAATGGCAAAACCTTTTGGGAATCCACCTTCCAGAAAATCATCCATTCCTGGAATTCCAGTTGTAACTCTTTTGATGATACGATCAATATTCTGTGTGTCAAGTTTGGCCTTGAAACGTGTAGAATCAAGATTAAGAAGTGCCTTTTCAAGCACGACATTCTTTGCACCAAGTTCTTTCTCGTACCTTTCGAGAACCTTAATAGCATCTGCGCTTAATGTAGTATGAATAGGGAATTTGGTTTTCATCACACCACCATATGTACATAATATGTGATTATATATTTAAAATGTTATGGTATTATGGACACACATTCTAAATTATGAACATAACTATTCAGAGGATTCTGAAATCAATCCTTTACCTGGAAGGAAGTTGCCACGCCCTCTTGATGCTACCAGGTCACCATCCCAGACAAGTTCTCCCCGGGCAATAGTATACTCAGGGAAAATACCATCCAT
Organism: Methanolobus bombayensis; assembly: GCF_017873415.1. Lineage (GTDB taxonomy): Archaea > Halobacteriota > Methanosarcinia > Methanosarcinales > Methanosarcinaceae > Methanolobus > Methanolobus bombayensis. The sequence continues at coordinate 4,013 of NZ_JAGGKD010000010.1, forward strand.
ACCCTCATAAGGTGTCCAACCTGCCTTGCTGTGAAGATTATCCCCTTTGATCTCAGTAACGTTAGAATGATTAACTACAATTATATCCGCATCATAACCTTCTGCAAAACGACCTTTTGAAAACCTGTCAAGACCAAATATCCTTGCAGGATTCTTGCTTGTCACATCTATCATGCGTCCCAGAGGGAGGAGATTCCTTTTTACAGCAACAAGCATTAAAGGCATAAGTGTTTCAACACCGGGAACTCCCGAAGGAGCACTCTTTATATCTACATCTTTTTCAGCTTCAGTATGAGGTGCATGATCCGAGGCTACCAAATCAATAGTACCATCATTGAGTGAATTTAGCAACATTTTAACACTTCGGCGGTCCCGGAGAGGAGGATTCATTCGCCCAAATGAACCAAGATGATCCCAGTCTTTGGTTGAAAGGAAAAGATGATGAGGTGCAGCTTCACTTGTGATCGTAGGAGCACGGCCTTCCCTTGAATCAATATAGCGTTCTTTACGCAAAAGACCCACCGATTCCATGGCACTTATATGGCAGAAATGTGCCTTTGTTTCATTCTTCCTTATAAGTTTGATAGCTTTCTCAACAGCAAATGCCTCACAATGGTTCGGTCGTGCACGGGAGTGAGAATCCGGAGCATAATCATTCTTAAGAAAAGCCTCACATTCCAGCCTGATCTTGTCATCCTCTGCATGAATACATGGAAGTGCACCAAGTTGTTTCAACACAGCCAGTGCTTCATCAAGACATTTTTCATCTATATTGAGAGCACCAGTTGACTCTGCCATGAATATCTCACCAAAGGCAGTTGCTCCACTTTCCCACAATTCAGGGAGTTTTTCGATATTACCTGTTACTCCGCCATAAAGTCCGAAATCAACTATAGAATTGCGGTTTGCAATCTTCATCTTATCTTTGAAGGACTTCTTATCAATAGTTGGGGGAATTGTATTTGGATGATCAATGACAGTGGTAATCCCACCAGCAGCAGCAGAACAGGAGCCTGTGTACCAGTCTTCTTTCTCAATTAAACCCGGATCACGGAAATGGACATGGACATCTATGCCTGCAGGAAGTGTAAGTGAACCTTTTGCATCAATAACCTGATTTAACCTTTGAACATCTATTTCTTTTGCTATACGGGATATTTTTCCATCATCAATAAGAACCTCTGCAGGTTGAAGATAATTATTGACAAAAACTTTGGTGTTCTTAATAAGAATATCTGGCATAGTGCCCTATATCTCAATAAAAGTATATGCTTTTTATGATAATTAATTGCAGAAAAAACAGCACATACTATATACTAATATATAGCAGATATATAGTTGCAATATAAAATTGAGGCTAACATAGGAATATATATTGTACTTACATAACCCTTATGTATCGACTTTGTTATGGTTCACTGACAAATTACGTAGAACCCATAAATAAATGGTGAACCAGAATATGATATCAGGAAAATTATTCAAGAACATTACAATTTTTTCCATAGTAATGTTGATTATTGCAACCGCATTCGTCGGGATCGGTTGTGTAGACAATCAAGAGACAACAGAAGAAACAACTTCAGAAGACGCCACAACAGAAGAAGTAGAAGCTGAAAGTATCATGATCAAAGGATCAGACACAGTGCTTCCACTTACACAGGCAGAAGCTGAAGAATTCATGATCGCAAATCCAGAAAAGTCCATTACCGTAATTGGTGGAGGATCTGGTGTAGGAATTGCAGCACTTATAGACGGTGAAGTCGAGATCGCAATGGCTTCAAGGAAGATAAAGGACTCAGAGATTGAAAATGCACAGGCAAACGGTATCAACCCTGTTGAACATATTATTGCATGGGACGGAATTGCAGTAGTCGTGAATCCTGAGAACCCTGTAACAGAACTTACTTTCGAACAGCTCAAGAGTATCTATGACGGAAGCGTAAGCAACTGGGCAGATGTAGGTGGAGAAGACCTTGCGATCACAGTAATAACCCGTGACAGCAGTTCAGGAACATACGGATACTTCCAGGAAGAAGTACTTCTTGACGAAGAATACCGCCAGGATGCACTTGTACAGCCAGCAACCGGTGCAATTGTGCAGGAAGTAGGACAGAACACAGGAGCAATCGGATACATCGGGTACGCATACCTTGATGAAACAACCACTGCACTTGCACTTGATGGCGGAGACGGATTTGTAGAGCCTACCCCTGAGAACATCATGGCAGGAGACTATCCGCTTGCAAGACCTCTCCACTACTACACAGATGGTGAACCAACTGGACTTGCAGAGGAATATATCGACTATGTAATGAGCTCCACTGGACAGGACATAGTCTCAGAAGTCGGATACTTCCCAGTAAATTAAAAACACCAGGTATCAGAGGAATAGATGTTAAACAGATACCTGAAGGAAAAGGGCATTGAGTCAATTCTCTTCGCAGCAGGAGCAGTGGCAATTGTTGTCCTTTTTCTCCTTTGTATTTTTTTATTCCGGGACGGGATACTGCTATTTGAGAATTATCCGTTTGGTGAGTTTTTAACTGATACTAAATGGTTCCCAACAGCAGATCCGGAACATTTCGGACTTCTGCCATTGTTCCTTGGATCATTAATAGTGACTGTTGGAGCAATACTGTTCTCAGTTCCGTTAGGAATTGCATCAGCAATATACATATCAGAACTGGCAAACCCGAAGATTGCCAATTTCCTTAAGCCTGTAACAGAGATCCTTGCAGGAATACCTTCTGTAGTCTACGGTTTCTTTGGCCTTGTCATACTTGTTCCAGTGGTCCAGAAAACCCTAGGTATCCCCACAGGACAGACTGCACTTACAGGTTCTATCATGTTAGGCATAATGGCATTGCCTACTATAATATCAATATCAGAAGATGCCATCAGTTCAGTACCAAGATCTATAAAAGAAGGATCACTTGCACTGGGCTCAACCAGATGGCAAACCATATACAAAGTAACAGTTCCTGCAGCACTTTCAGGAATATCAGCCGCTGTTATGCTCGGAATAGGAAGAGCAATTGGTGAGACCATGACAGTAATGATGGTCACAGGAAACTCAGCAGTAATCCCGGGATTTCCCTCTGGCCTCTTTGCACCTGTGAGAACCATGACAGCAACAATTGCCCTTGAGATGGGAGAAGTCCCACAGGGAAGCGATCACTTTCACGCGCTCTTTGCAATAGGTTCTGTGCTTTTTATTACTACATTCATAATCAACATCATAGCCAATTACATAAAAAGGAGATATAGGTTCAACCTGTGATAACCATGTATTCCAATGCAAAAATCAATGAAAAAATAGCCTTTGGGTTATTAAAAATAGCAACGGGAATGGTTGTTGCCTTCGTACTGGTAATCCTTTATTACATAATATCCAACGGATATAGCGCCATAAGTCTCGACTTCATTACAGAGATGCCCAGAAACAGAATGACGGAAGGCGGAATATATCCTGCAATTATGGGCACAACATACCTCATTATAGGATCAATGGCTGTTGCCCTTCCACTGGGAATGCTTTCTGCTATCTACCTTACAGAATATGCAAAGCCAAGCAAAACAACCTGGGCAATAGAGATGGCCATAAGTAACCTTGCAGGAACACCATCCGTAGTATTCGGATTGTTCGGACTCGCAATGTTTGTGAAATATCTTGGTTTTGGACCCTCAATTCTTTCAGCCTCTTTAACACTTGCACTGCTCATACTTCCAGTAATAATAAGAGCAAGCCAGGAGGCACTTCTTACTGTACCTAAAGAATACAGGGAAGCTTCACTTGCACTGGGTGTTACCAAATGGGAAACAATTAGAAGAGTAGTACTCCCAGCTGCAATTCCCGGGATGATAACCGGAGCAATACTTAGTATTGGAAGAGTTGCAGGAGAAACAGCACCAATTCTGCTCACCGGGGCTGCCTATTTCCTTCCAAGACTACCAGATTCAATATATTCAGAATTTATGGCACTGCCATACCACCTTTATGTGCTTGCAACATCAGGCACCAGTATTGCCCAGACAAGGCCGATACAATATGGCACTGCATTGATATTGCTAATAATTGTACTGTGTGTGAACCTTGTGGCAGTAACTTTGAGAACACATTACAGAAATAAGCTCAAAAGATGATGAAATCACGTCCATTTTGACATAAAATCAAGAGGATAATATATGCCAGAAATTTACGATAACGGAACCGAAATTGAAGTAAAAAACCTCAATCTCTGGTATGGAGATAATCACGCACTCCATGACATATCGATAGATATCCCAAAGAACAGCGTTACAGCATTCATAGGCCCGTCAGGATGTGGAAAGTCTACATTCCTCAGGTGTTTTAACAGGATGAATGACCTTATCCCAAACTGCAGGATAGAGGGTCATGTCAGCATCGATCAAGAAGATATTTACGCAAAAGAAACGGATGTTGTAGACCTCAGAAAAAGAGTTGGAATGGTCTTCCAGAAACCAAATCCTTTCCCGATGTCCATATTTGACAATATTGCTTATGGACCAAAAATACATGGAATGGGTAAAAAAGAGATGCCTAGAATAGTCGAACATGCTCTCAAGTCAGGAGCACTCTGGGAAGAAACATCAGACAGACTTGACACCTCTGCCCTGGACCTCAGCGGCGGTCAGCAGCAAAGACTGTGTATTGCAAGAACGCTTGCAGTCAAACCTGAAGTCATATTGTTCGATGAACCATGCAGTGCACTTGACCCAATATCCACAGGTAAGATCGAAGATCTTATAATGGAACTAAAAAAGGATTACACAATCGTCATTGTAACACATAACATGCAACAGGCTGCCAGGATATCAGATTATACAGCTTTCTTCCTACTGGGTGATCTTATTGAATTTGGAAAGACAAACCAGATATTTGAAAACCCTCAGCAGAAAGAAACAGAAGATTATATCACCGGCAGATTCGGGTGAAGTTAAATGACAAGAGATCAATTTCAGCAAAGTCTGGATACGCTTAAAGAATTCGTTATAGAAATGGGAGAATTGTCCCATAATGCTCTTGCTAGCTCAAAGGAAGTATTGATAACAAAGGATACAGAACTTGCTGAAAATATATTTGAGGGCGACCAGAAAATTGACGAGTATGAACTGAAGATCCAGAAATGTGCAACACAACTGATAGCACGCCAGAATCCAACTGCAGGAGATATGAGGTTAGTTATTTCCTGCTTTAAAATAGCAATTGATCTCGAAAGAATGAGTGATCTGGCAGTAGATATTGCTAATGTTGCTAAATGTATGGAAAAAGAGAGTACAGAACCATTAGACAATATTATGAAAATGGCTGAGATATGTGACGAGATGTTGCAACAGACGATCAAAGCCTTTGAAACAATGGATAGTGAACTGGCAAAGTCAATTTCCCTTAAAGATGACGATGTTGACAGGTTATTTTACGGAACGCAGAATAAACTTATTGAAATGATGATAAAGGATAAAACAATCATCAGCAACGCTTCACATCTTCTTTTAGTGCTCCGCTATCTTGAAAGATTCGGTGATCATGCATGTAATATATGCGAAAGTATTGTTTACATTTCTGAAAGCCAGAGAGTCAATCTCAATTAATTCACAAAGAATTGGACCATCCAGGAAAACAGTTCTCAACTTTTCTGGATGATTTCTGTTTTTAAATTCAGAACTTGCAATTTGAAGGAAAGTTCAACAAAATATACATCAAAATCCACACATTACAAGTTTTCAGCCGAATAATTAAAATCATACTGAAAGAAAATTAAGTACAAGAAACAGGGTGGAAAAATGACGCGCACAAGATACCACGAAACTCTTGATATTTTGAAAAATGATGTGAAAGAAATGGGTAAACTGGCACATGAAGCCATTGACAATTCAATTAAGTCTTTGAAAGAACTTGACAAAGGACTCGCACAAGATGTCATTGATGGAGATCAGCCAATCGATGATTATGAAATGAAAATTGAAAGATCAATATCCCAGATAATAGCACTTCAAAGTCCTACTGCAGGAGACATGAGATTTGTCACCTCATGTTTGAAAATAGCAATTGATATTGAGAGAATGAGTGATCTGGCAGTGAACATTGCCGAGATCACAAAAGAAATAGAGGGAGAACATGTCAAGCCCCTTGTGGACATTCCTAAAATGGCAGAGATGGCAAATAACATGCTGGAAGATGCAATGACAGCCTTTGAAAACAATGATGCTAAACTGGCCGAAGATACTGCAAAAAGAGATGACGAAATTGACAAATCATTCTATGCAATCGAGAAAGAACTTATTGAAATGATGATAGAGGATGATAGCATAATAACCAATGCATCACATCTTCTATTCGTACTTCGTTACATTGAAAGAATAGGCGATCATGCATGTAATATATGCGAAAGCATAGTTTACATTGCAGAAGGTCAGAGAAAAGATCTTAATTAATCTTAAAAATAGGACAGGTTAAAAATCGAACAACGAACTCTGTGATTTTTTGTCTACAGGTTGTTGTTGGGCTTTAACTCCACTTTCTTTTTGCTTGAACTTTTTTATTGGAGACTCTGGCGGTTTATCTGAAAAATCAAACAGACCTTTCTGTTTAGAGTCATAATCGAGGCTTGCAATATCCACACCAAATACGCCCAGAATCCTTTCTACCGGGGGTAATAGCTGCTTTTTGACATAATAGTCCACATCAATGGTAAGATTGTTCTCCTTTACATATTCCGGATCTTCAGCACGGTTCACAAACAAGTCCTTTCCAGCAACGATAACAAAGGGAATGCGTTCTCCTACAGGAGGAGGAGTTCCAGTTCTTTCCTCTATCTTTTCAGCTACTGTCAGATGAGGTTGTTTATTCTTATATCTCGAAGCTTTTTTAGAGAACATACGAGTCATGGTCAGGTCCTCAATAATGTCGGAATCTTTCCTGACATCGATGTTTCGCACACCATCCACAACACTGCGAACATGCTGCACAGCAGCTTCTACATTACCTTCCTTAAGAACCAGTTCAAGTATACGGTTAAGAGTCTTGGATGTAAGCTCACACCAATCCCTGCGTACAGTTTCCATACCTTTTACTTTAATGCCATCCTTCCATTCATCCCCTGAACGTTCGAATACCCATATTGCATAACGTTTCTTTGCGATGAACAGTGCGCGTTTTGCTATTGATTCGAATTCAAGTTCCATGGGATCCGGAAGGGAGGAAGATACTGTTCCTGCAATCTTCTTTCCAACCAGACCAGCATTGTCAAGGGTAATTTCCTGCTTTGAACTGCACTGAACAAATACACTGTCAGTATCCCCATAGACCACTGAAAGTGACACAACCTGATCATCTGGTTCAATAGGAGACAGTTCCTCTGTGAAATAAGCTGAACCTTCTTTAAGGATTACCTTACTTATGCCACCATTAATGAGGGCACGAGTACTGAGAATATTATCTCTGCCAAAACTAGTTACTGCATTTGCAAGAGTGAGACTGTAAAGCCTTGCACGGGTATAACCAGAGTAACCATAAAAGCTGTTAAGCAGGATTTTCAGGGCAAGCTGGGTTGCATCAAGAACACGATATTCCGATTCATCTGATGCATTCTTCATTCTCTTTTTTGTTTCTGTCCTTCGCAGGAGCAAATTTTCAAGAATAGATGGCATTATGCCTTTTGCAACCTCAGAAGAAACAAACTCTCCACCGGAAGGAGGAACTATTGTTTCCCCGTTTTCAGGACGATCCTGATCCACAACTGTTGTATAACACAGGTTGTGAGCCATCATAATAGTAGGATAAAGTGATTTGTAGTCAAGGATTACAACATTTTCAAGAAGACCTTTTTTGGGCTCCAGTACCTCACCACCCTTCAGACCTTCACTACTGCGATTTCTCATGGCTACAAGCTCATCACTTGGCTTTGGAGGAATAACTCTATCCTGCCTGCCATATTCCCTCAAAAGCAGGTTATCAACCATTGAGGTCTGACCTCCATCGACAACTTCCTGGAGGAGAGAACCGCTTACCCGGGCTACAGCAATATGTTTATCAAGAAGACGCAGTTTAAGGATTAGTTCTATTGCAAGTTCAGAGTCCCTACGTGCATAATCTATGAATTTTAAGATCTTTTCACCGGAATCATTCCAGTATTCTTCCATCTCAGATGGAGCAACATCCAATTTCTCCATATCAAGCAATTCTTTTGCCACATTCCTGAGAGTATATCGCTTAAGGCTGTACTGGCTTCGCAGAAGCGGCAACGCATCAACTACAACTCTGCCGGGAATGGAAACCATTGTACGATTGCCTATCTTACGATAACTCAGAACCCTGCCATCACGACCAACAGTAGGCCTTATTGTGTCTCCAGATCCGCAAAGAATGGCAACCCTGTCTGCAATGTAAGGAATATCAAAGTCATTTATGTTATAACCGGAGACGATGTCTGCATCATATTCCTGAAATATCTCAAAGAAATTGTTAAGCATCTGAGTTTCAGAGTCAAAACAAAGAACATCCTCACCTGTCCCTTCTACCTGTTTGGAAACCAGAACAAGAGTGTCATGACCTTTAAATGCAGGACTGAAGGACATACTGATCATAATCACAGGAGATGTTTCAGGCACGGGCATAGAACCATCTATAGGAAGACATTCGATGTCAAATGAAACATGCTTAAGTGGAGCTATAGAGAGCTTTTCGGTTTCTTTGAGAGAAGAAGCCGTAAAAACCGAGTCACAATAAATATGATCATCAGAAAATGGACTTTCAGAAATTGCCTCTGCTGTGACCCAACCCATACCATGGAGATCCATGTCAATCATAAAACGATTCCTGAAAAGGATATCGGTTTCATATACCTCCTTTACACCAGGAAGAGTAAGCACATCATCACGTATTTCAGGAACATTACGTGGTTCCATGGTAGTAATACGTAGCATTGGTTTCTTTGACACCTGATAACCTACAGGTTCAAATTTTGGAACAATATCAACCTTTTTAATTACGTCAAATCTTTCTTTCAACATAATAGAGAGCTTATCAAGCTCACCATCTGCATTCATATAAAAATAAGGTTCAAATTCCGGTACAAAACAACAGACGCTCTGACCATCTTCAGCCCTACCAAAAAGACGGACTACCGGACCACTTTCGTGTCCGATGTAATCAGCATCCAGTATCTGAAAGTTCATGACTTACCTTACAGGCTTGCAGCATATATGCTTTGCGTTGATATAAAACAAAAATAAAGAAGAGTGCCCGGAGCGTGACTCGAACACGCGACCTCCAGATATCTCAGGAGATTTTGGACGCACGGAAATTTATTCCCTATGAGTCTGGCGCCCCAACCAACTAGGCTATCCGGGCAGTGCAGCACCTAAAAGGACAAAGTCCTATTAAAGCATATCGATTGAAAGAGAGACTGTCCAAATAATAAAAATGATTTTAAAAAGGATTGGCCAGGATCAATATCCAGTTGATTCGGCCAATGTGAGTAAAACATCAATATCTTCTGTTGCGCCATCTACGACAAATACAAACTTGCCGTTGCTCCATATGAGAGCATATCTTTTAACGTCCTCCGACCCTACAGTTACATAATCAAGTATTTGTACAGCATTATGCCCATTTACAGATACATTTGTAAATCTGTCACCAACTCTGAGATTGCTGAATTCAGACTTGTATGTAGTGATGAATTCTTCGGCATTTTCAGCACTGTTTGTTTCAATAACTTCAAGTTGAACATCAGTAGACTCCGAGTACAGGTAGAGACCTTCCAATCCTTCTACAATACCTTCGATTTCTACGTAATCTGCACCTATTTCATCTGCAGAAAGTTCATGTGTACCAAGCAACTCATAATTTTCAGGCAAATTCTCAGTTGGTACGAGATCAACAATTGAAGATGAGCCAGCAATAGTGTCTACACTCATCATATCAGTAGAACCAGAAGCATTCTCTAAATCCTGTACATCTGTTGCAGGCGTTTCTTCTACAAATTCATCCGTGCAACCGGAGATAGACAACATTAAGATGCTTAATATCAAAACCAAAATGATTTTTTTCATGGTTACACCTCTTTGAAAAATAATATTGAATTAAAAAAAGATAGTAAGAAGGGATTAACCCTTCTTCATTTTAAATGTTTAGTCTCTTCTGACGAGGTATGCTACTGCAAGAAGTCCAGCTACTGCGAAGACTGCTTCAAATCCAGGGGATTCTTCTTCAGCAGGTTCTTCAGTAGTTTCTTCTTCTTCCTCTTCTACAGGAGTTTCTTCTTCTTCCTCAGCAGGCATTTCCTCTTCGGTTACTTCTTCTCCCTCAGTAGGCATTTCATCTTCTTCGGTTACTTCTTCCTCTTCCTCAGGTTCTTCTACAGCCATTTCGTCACCGATTGTTCTCTCGACGAGTGGGTAGTATCTGAGTGTTGTGGAGTTGTCTGCAGTCTTAAGCATCATACCTTCTGCAAGGTCGATTTCCTTGTCTTTTGAAAGTGTGAGTGTGTTGGAGTTGAACATTGAAATAGTTTTACCAACTGCATTAACTTCAAGTTCTCCAAATTCATCAGAGGTTTCAATCTCCATTACGTTCTCGTAATCAAGGAGCCAGAGACCTTCAACAACAGCAAGGCTGTCTACCTGACCCTGGAAAACATCAGTAATGAGTACTCTGAAGACGATTACATCAGACTGGTCACCGACATCTACGTCATAGTCCCAGGTTGCTGAATCTTTGTTTGAAAGATCGACGACTTCATCCTCGACGAATTCTCCATCCTTGGAGAGTTCCATCCAAACCTTGTCACCCTCTACATCGATCTGCTTTGCGGTAAGTTCATAGCCGCCAGCGAGCTCAAGTGCGGAGCCAGTCCTGAGTGTGTACTTATCATCTGTGTCGAGAAGGAGCTTTACAAGCTCGCCTGCATCATCGTCATCTGTTGAAACATATTCCTGTGCAAAGAGTCCAATGATTGGGAATGTAGTATTGTCATCTGTGGTATCTTCATCAGCAAAGTCAGCCTCGTATGATGTCTGAACGATGGTTGTGTTGTACCAGAGACCTTCTTCATCTGCAACTGATCTACCAGCTACAGTGATGGAGAGGGTTTCTGAACCTTCGTTATCATCAAGATCATACCAGAAGCCTGCGAAGTTATCTGTTGTCCACTCTGTTGTTTCGTCGTCAAGTGCGATGCTACCTCTAATTTCATAAGTTCCTGGTTCGGTGTATTCCTTCAAGACGTAGAACCTGAGGAGATCATTTGCATCATCTGCAGTCTGAATCTTCATACCTTCTGCAAGGTCTATGGTCTTATCCTGTGAAAGTGTGAGTGTACCAGAGTTGAACATTGAAATGGTTTTACCAACTGCATCAACTTCAAGTTCTCCAAATTCATCGGAGGTCTCTACTTCCATGATGTTCTCGTAATCTACGAGCCAGAGACCTTCAACTACAGCAAGGCTGTCTACCTGACCCTGGAAGACGTCAGTAATGAGTACTCTGAAGACGATTACATCAGACTGGTCACCGACATCTACATCGTAGTCCCAGGTTGCTGAATCTTTGCCTGTGAGGTCGACAACTTCATCCTCAACGAATTCTCCATCCTTGGAGAGCTCCATCCAGACCTTGTCTCCTTCTACATCGATCTGCTTTGCGGTAAGTTCATAGCCGCCAGCGAGCTCAAGTGCGGAGCCAGTCCTGAGTGTGTACTTATCATCTGTGTCGAGAAGGAGCTTTACAAGCTCGCCTGCATCATCGTCATCTGTTGGAACATACTTATCAGCGAAGAGACCGATGAGTGGGAATGTGGTATTATCATCCGTGGTATCTTCGTCAGCGAAGTCAGCTTCGTATGCGTTCTGTACGATGGTTGCATTATACAAGAGACCTTCTTCCTCAATTGTATATCCATTATAATCTACAAGAGTTGAGTCATTTATAATTGTTATTTCTTCACTTGCAAGATCTTCATCGATATCATACCAGAAGCCTGCGAAGTTTGTAGTGTTAATTACGATGTCACCATCTCCAGCCTGCTGGCCGAAGATATCCTCAAAGTCAGTGCCATTGAAAATGGAACTGCGCACTTCTACGCTGTCCACTGCAGTTACAGGCATAACTAATGCTGCAAGCGCAATAAGAGCAACTAATGCGATTGTTGTAAATCTTTTCATTAAATTTTCCTCCGTATTTAATTCGTGTAAAAGAGTGAGAATCAAAGAATAAAGCGAATTTCGCCCTATTAAATCTTCTAGCTTCAGACAAACAGTGGAGTTCGTCCATTGCCGAAGGAGACTTCATCACCCTCCTAATCCCGTCATATTGGATTACAAGTGTTCTATTAAACAATTGCCGTATTAAATCTTTTGTGGTCTATATCAGAACAATTATCGCATTGCATTGGCAAACATCGATGCAATTGACGGGAAATGTCGAAGTCACATTGAAATTTAAAAGAAAAAACAGACAAAACGTGAACTAATATTTACTAATCGTCGATGCTATATTACATTGCATATTATATTTTTCATTGAATATCGATAAAATCAAAGTCATTATACACGGAATAGTTCAATATATTTATATATGTTATAACATAAAAGAGACATGAAATAAAGTCTGGCAATATACACAAAAATTTTGACATAATCGATGAGGGATATTACCAATCATTAGGAGTGAATAAATAAGATGTTCGATGGTGCAGTTTCTGAAGAGATATCAATGGATGATGAAACAAATCGTGTCAAGACAGGCATTCCGGGTTTTGACGAATTATGCGGTGGCGGCCTTATCCGTGACAGGACTTACCTGATATCAGGTACTTCTGGTGCAGGTAAAACTAATTTTTCCATCCAATTCATTTACAACGGGATAACGAAATACGGGGAAAACGGAATAATTGTCGCAACCGAAGAAAGGCCCGAACAGATAAGAGAAAACGTTCTCAAGTTTGGATGGGATCTACAGGCACTTGAAGACGAGAATAAGCTTGTTATCATTGATGCATGTTCCACCAAGATTGGAATACCGTCACAGGAAAAATATGTAGATGTAAGACCTTTTGATATCAGATCCATGATGGACCAGATTATTGCTACGCAAGAAGAGATCAATGCAAAGCGTGCACTTGTTGACTCTACAACATCCGTGAGTTTCTACCTTCAGGACCCTGCCAAAATTAGAATAGAACTCCTGAAACTTAGCACCACGCTGGAAGTCATAGGTCTGACCTCCATGATGACATGTGAGCTTATTGACGAATCAAAACCTTCAAGATTCGGTGTTGAAAACTTCGTCACTGACGGTACTATAGTATTATACTACAAAAGGCACGAAAATGTTAGAATGAGGAGTATGGAAATATACAAGATGAGAGGATCAGATCACAGTAAGAAGATTCATCCATATGATATAACTCCCGGTGGATTTGTGATACATCCACACGAAGAAGTATATTCAATGTTCTAAAGATCAGGAAACATCTCTTCATGGCCGCATTCAACACATTTGTAGATTGCCAGCGTGCGGCCAAAGTGATCATGCCTTTTTAATGTAGGATATCTCCAACGGTTCATTTTACCTTCACAAACAGGACATCTGTAATTCATCATTTTCACCAACAAGTAATTATATAAAAGAGTATATTAAATTAACGAATAAACAATTATCCAACATACAAAAAAAAACCAAAGATAAAATGGACCAATTGAAACATATTTCGTGTGGTATAAAGGGACTCGACACGATCCTTGGAGGAATTATATCACCCTCCACATTTCTGGTAGCCGGATCTGCAGGAGTAGGAAAAACGATCATGTCACTGCAGATGTTATCAAATGCTTCGAAAAGTGGTGAAAAAGCACTTTATATTCCCATAACAACCGAAAATCCAGAGAAACTAAAACTCTATAATTCAACACTTGATTTTTATGAAGATTCTTTTGAAGTGCACTCAATAAACAGGCAGCTGGCAGAAAAAGACCCCCTTACAACCCTGATAGAGATAGGAAACATATTAGAATCAATAAAACCAGACAGACTTGTCATTGATCCTATAACACCATTGGGATTTGGGTTTATTGAACAGGAAAAAAGAAGGTTTTTCTATACTCTTGATTCTATGTTACAGGAAAGGAATATGGTCACATTTCTTGTAGGAGAATTGCTAAAATCAGAGATTCACAATTCTGTTGTCAGTCACCTCTCAGACGGAATAATATACCTGACAAGAGAAGACAGGAATACAAGAGCTGACCACAGAATGGAATTCATCAAAATGAGAGGAATTGATCCCGGTAAGCGTTCAGAAATAACCTCACATAAATATCTTTACAATATAAATTCATCCGGTTTTACAGTATACCCCCACCTCAGACCAGAGACTAATATAAAACTTGACGATTCAAGAATTGAGACCGGCATTCCCGGACTTGACAGTATGTTCGAGGGAGGATTGTTCTGCTACAACAGCTTACTTGTCGCAGGCATCCCAGGGACAGGAAAAAAGCTATTTGGTTTGCAATTCATGCTTCAGGGACTTGAGAAGAACAAGTCATCCATGGTGGTCACTTTTGAGGATTCGCCCCATCAGATGATACTTGAATCAAAGAAAATAGGATTGGAACTGGAAGAATATGTAGATAGAGGACTTCTACATTTTGTATGTACCAATCCAAATGAGATGTACCCTGCAGAGCATGCGACAAATATAAAAGAAGTCATTGAAAAGAATAATATTAAAAGAGTATTTTTTGATGGGATAAATCACATGGAAATTGCCATACCTGACAAACTGGAACTCAGAGGTTACCTTTATTCCATAACGAGCTATCTTAAAAGTAAAAATATTACTTCCCTTTTCACAACAGATACTGCACCTTCAGAATGCCCCGGAAATGAAAAAATAGACGTAGCTTCTATTATGGACTCAGTACTGATATTACACAATTCCAAAGCAAAGGATCGCAGATATATGTGTGTCACAAAATCCAGAGGAACAAAACACCTTCGTTCTATCAAAGAATATGCTATAACCGAATCAGGAATAAAATTAAGGACAGACACATTGATATGAAAACAAAAAAATGATTAAGTACTAAATGTTCTGAACCTTTTTCTCCAGCAATTCACCCAGCTCAGTGAGCATATACATATCAGAGTCCTGAAAAATCAACTCTTTTTCAAGTAACTCATCTACTATCTTTTCAACGGAAGGACGGGCAATATGCATATTCTTAGCCAATTTTTCAGCATCAAGCTGGTGTTTGGAACCTAAGAGAGCAAGTAATTTCTGGCGATTTTTATTTCCAGATACAAATCCAATCAATTCCTCCATTTCAGACCTCCTAATATATTATAGTCCGACATTCTATATATTACTATTACATGTTGAATTTAATATCAACCTATGACACTGAACTCCTTTATACATTACTGGCAAAGGATACTTTTATAAGCAGTAATGCCCATGTTAGGGTGGCAGGCTAGTCTGGGTAGGCCGGCGTTACCTGTTACCCGAAATCGCCGATATGCGGGAGACGAAGCCTGAAGAAGATGTTTGGACCATTTTCAAACCTGTAATTTCAACTAAGAAACCCCGTCCTGCTTGGATGACGTTGATATAGGTGCTTGCTGGAGAGCTTGTTCTTATATCTTAACTGCGGGAACCAGCCCAGGCCCGGAAGGGAGCAGGCCTACCGTAGACAATCGTCGCTTGGAGGGTTGCGGGGTGGAGGCGAAATTGCAGACCACCTGATAATGGAATAAGCAACGACTTCGGGCGTGCCTGTCACTTAAAACCGGAAAACGTTAAATACCTGAATTACGTTTAGGAACGAACATTACAAATATGACGAGATAGCCAAGCCCGGTATGGCGCAGGATTGCTAAT
The DNA here is from genome assembly GCF_017873415.1 of Methanolobus bombayensis. Lineage (GTDB taxonomy): Archaea > Halobacteriota > Methanosarcinia > Methanosarcinales > Methanosarcinaceae > Methanolobus > Methanolobus bombayensis. Next base: position 19,921 of record NZ_JAGGKD010000010.1, read on the forward strand.
CCTGTGGTGCTATGCGCCTCGGGGGTTCGAATCCCCCTCTCGTCGTCCTGTTTTTTAATACATCAAAAATAAAGAGCAATTGTTTTTATTTTCATCCCATGGCAAAGAACCTAATATGATAAAAAAGAGAAGGACAACTAATGTCAGAGAAAACAATAATCCCTTTATTGAATAAAAGTGAGGTTGAAACTGAAACAGACTCCAATGTCGCTTGTAACTCATGTGGCGGCGGATGCTGTGGAGGAATGGGAATTAAAGCAGGCTCCGACAAAGAGGTCGTATTCAGAAATATATTTCTTTATGTAGGAATGGGAGCAATAATATTCATTGTGGCATATCTGGCAACAAAGTTAATTTCATGGATAAATCCATAACTAATTTTTCTTTTCTTTGCCAAAAGGATATCTTTCGATATCGCCGCAATCCAGGCAAGTAATTATAATTATTTCATCCTGCAAACGAACACGGGAATTGTTTCCAGGAACCAATAAAGAGCCACAGTTTTTACAGAACCGTCTTTTAAGTTCAGAAGGGATACCCACCCGATGCCTCATCCCTATTTTACGAGCAAGTGCAACATATCTCTTACTTTTATCCGGATTTATTAAAAACTCACTTTTCGCAAGGTCAAAAAGGTACTCGATCCTATCCTGTGCAATACTACGAGCCACAGCCTTGTTCTTTTTTCGAGATCTGGCCATAAATCAAACACCTTAATTCAAAGTAATATCACTTCTGCAGAGGGATTCTTTTCCCTGACAATATTCGTAAACATTGGACATCCAGTACTATCGAGTCCATAGAACATAGGAATTACATAAACAGATCCAAACATTGACACTGCATTTGCCGCCTTTTCAATATCCATTACATGATCACCTACAGGCAGCATAAGGACATCCGGAGACAGACCTTTCAGATCAGCAATATCACAGGTATGTCCTGCATGATATATTCCAAGACCTCCGAATAGGAAGAAGTAACCTACACCTTTACCAGGGGCCAGAGCTGTTTCGCATGAATCATATGCAGGTAAAACTTCAATATCTACACCTTTAATACTTAATTCATCTGCCAGAGAGTCGCCATCCATCACACGCCTGGCATCCCCCCTGAAATGCAAGCTCATTTGTTCAGGTATGAGAGTTGTGCAATCTGATTTACGGACTTTCTTTATAGAGTCGGGGTCACAATGACCAAAGTACTCGTTTGTTATGAGAATAATATCTGCCATTTCCTTTTCTGGAATGTGCACATCACCGAGTCCATTTGGATCAATATAAACTACCATATCATCAGACTTTATCATAAAACCTGCATTTTCCAGTTTTTTTATCAAAACACCGTTGATTGTCGTGTCAGCCAAAGTATCACACCATTAACTTGATCGAATGATATCAAATTGAGATTCAAGACATTATTCATCCCTGAGTTGAAATACTGACTACTCCAACGACTGAAGTCGTTGGGTTCTATTGAACCCTTAAGGAGCCTTAGCCTTGCATAAGGTTAAGCAATTGCTGATTCATTGTCGGAACTTGCAACCCAGCTTTACAGCTGGATGTAGAGGTTCCAACTCCACAGCCGTAGATTCCCGTGAGCCCCACGGTATTTGTGTATGTTTTTGATCTTAACAGGATGTTGATGGCAGCGTTGACATCCCTGTCTATTTTGAGATCACAATGTTCACAGTGAAATCTCCTTTCTCCTTTTTTGAGAAATACTTTCTTTTTCTTTCCACATGCTGAACAAGTCTGAGACGTATTTTTAGGATTAACCTTTTCAGTTATTTTTCCTATCTCAGCAGCCTTGTACATTACATGTAGAACAAGTCTTCCCCATGCTGCATCGTGAATAGATTTAGCATAGCTTCGTACCTTGACCATGTTCTTTATCTTCAGATCCTCGAACACTATTAGGTCGTATTTTGCTACAAGCAACTTGCTCAGACAATGTGAAATATGATTGCGAGTACCTTTAACATTTCTGTGAATCCTGTTCACTTTACGTTTTTGTTTAAGGTAGTTCTGAGAGCCATATTCCATATTGGAGAGTTTTCTCTGTTCAACTGCTAATCTTTTTTCTGCATTCCTGAGCAACTTTGGTGGTTCGATGAATTCACCATCAGATGTTGCTATCAAATTGTTCAATCCTAGATCGATACCTACCATAGTTTGTGGTATGATTGGTTCAGGATAATCAGGAAGTTCAATTGTTATGAAAGCAAACCATTTCTTGCCTTCTTTTTTGATCGTACATGTTTTCAATTGACCATTAAGGATATCGTTGTTAACATCTATCTTTATCAGGTTGTTCTTATCAGTTATCTTAGACAAGAACAAGTTGTTTCCTCTTAGTTCCCAACCATTTCCATGTTGCTTGTATGTGAAACTATAGTAGTCTTCTTTACCTTTGAATCTCGGATGTCCTTTTCGAAGAAGACCATCATATTTGATAGGTTTCGAACTTTTTTTTCCAAGAAGAGAATAAGGAGGATTTGCTGCAGGAACATCCTTTCTTTTGACGAAAGTTCCTTTTCTTGGTTTGCTTCCTTTAAGTCTACCATTTTTGATATCATCTAAGAACTTGAAGTATGCTTGTTGAACTCTTTCAAAAACATTAAGCCTTACTTGAGAATGGATATTGTTAGCATAGTCAAAGAACTTGAGTTGTTTTTCCAGCATTTGTGAATCTGGATATAATCCATAGATATCATAGAGGTTAATTCTTGTTGAGAGAAGATCATTCCATAACTTCCTGCAGGTTTCCAGAGTTTCTTCCATCTTTACTTCCTGTTCAGGATTAGGGTGGATCAGAAACCTGAGATTTCTACAGTTCTGACCTTCTTTTCTGACCATGATATCACTCTAAAATCAACAACAGTATATTGTTTTCTTATTACTTTAATGTTGCTTTGGAATGTTTGCTTTTTTTGTTCAATGAGATACGATTCCAATGTTGTTATGATGAGTTTATCAACAGCCAGTGAGGTACGATTCATCCTACGACTAAAGTCGTAGGCTTTCTCTACCCCTACACCCCGTTATTCCTAATAACAGGATATTGTCTCAATTCAGATGATACCATCATAAGCATTAAAACTACTGAAAGAAAAATGATACAAACATTGGAAAAAGAAATTAATTACTGCGATGAAACTAAACCAATGGACGGACTACAGAACATGAAAAAGACAAACATATTATGTTCTGCCGCCGATGCGGCAAGTCAGAACATAAAGAACCACCTCCTTCATAATACACAATGGGAAAAACCCGACCAGATACCTGATGACTGGGAAGGATTAAATTCAATTTATGAGAATCAGGAAATACGAATTCTTGAGATCGAAGGACATCATATTTACGAAGATCAAATCGATGAGAAAATGAGAACATATGGATTTGAAACTGACCTGATAGTTGTGGCATCAAAACATAAAAGTAATGATGGAAGATCAGTGCTAACTGCTCATTTCACTGGAAACCCGGATAAAGCAGATTTTGGAGGGAGACCGAAGGAACTGTCAGTGGCTGCACCCCATGTTCTGCGCCTTATATTAAGAAATATGAAGGAACTTGCAGAAAATATAGATTATGAAGTAAATATGGAATCTACACATCACGGACCTACCGACCTTAAAACGCCAATGGTATATGCAGAGATCGGAAGTTCGGAAAAGCAATGGAATGATCCTGAAGCAGGAGACATTGCATCAAAAGCAATATTGGAAGCAATAAGAGAATTTAATGCAAGTAAGAAAACTGGAAAATATATCCCGATTGCCGTTGGATTTGGAGGTGGCCACTATGCATCCAGACAAACAGAACTGATATTGGGAGCTGAAGTTACATTCGGTCACAATTTCCCTGATTATCAGTTATCTTTTGTAGACAGAAATATAATGTTGCAAGCTTTTGAGAAATCCGGGGCTGATTTTGCATATTTTGACAGGAAGTCCATGAGTTCAAAAGAAAGGGAAAGACTTGCACAATTACTGGATGAACTTGGATTTGTATTGCTGAGGGAAAGCGACATAAGAGAGATAGGGGAAGTTCAATGGGAACTGTTCATGGAAATTAAGGAGAAATGCAATGACTTATGCCCTGAAGGAAAATTCAGAATCACAGAAGTATTCAGATCAGGGTTAAAAAAATCTCCTGGTGAAAAAGAAAGGGAATATGGAGAATTGACTCAGTGCCAAATTTGTGAAGAATTATTTCAGGAAACAGTAAAAGCTAGCAAGAAGCTTACTGAAGAAATGCTCATACACTGCGCACCCATATATATGGAAAGAAAGAACGGAACTCTTTCAAATACCATAATGGGAATGGGTGAAGAAACAAAAAGTGCTATGCAGAACGTTACAAATGAATGCATTAAAATACTAAAAGAGCATTATGAAATTAAATATATTCCTGATGAGAATATACTTTGTATCAGCAACGAAAAATTTAATCCCAGGGCAGCAAAAGAACTAGGAATTCCGGCAGGGCCGATGCTGGGTGAACTTGCAAGAGGAAATTCCGTTGTTGTAGAGGGAAAGACCATCACACCCGGGATGGTACATAAAAGAAGAGTCAAGCACATCCATATATCCAATTAAATATAAATATTCATACCTGTAATCCAATATACGATTTTCATTTGAGGGAGAAAAAGAATGAGATCCATAGTAGAAGAGGCACTTGCAAGATCTGAGCAGGAGGAAAATATCCGTGGTCCGGTTGCAAGCCCCGAGCACAAAGACATAAATGCAGAATTAGAGGACATGCTACGTCAGTTACACACCAACATCAAAGTAATAGGATGTGGCGGCGGCGGTTCCAACAGTACACAAAGAATGGTCGAAGAAGGAATAAAAGGTGCAGAGTTCATTGCAGTGAACACAGATGCTCAACACCTGCTGAATATTAAAGCAGACCAGAAAATACTCATTGGAAAGAAAAAGACAAGAGGTCTCGGTGCAGGTAGTCTCCCGCAGATAGGCGAGGATGCAGCACTTGAGAGTGTTGACGAAATTGCTGCTGTAGTAAATGGCTCTGACATGGTATTCATTACATGTGGACTAGGAGGAGGAACCGGAACAGGATCAGCCCCCATAGTTGCTGAAGCTGCAAGGGACGCGGGAGCGCTTACCATTGCCGTTGTAACATTGCCATTCAGTGTAGAGGGACAAGTTAGAAGGACAAATGCTGAGGCAGGTCTTGAGAGACTCAGAGAAGTAGCAGACACTGTGATAGTAGTTCCAAATGACAAACTCCTTGAAGTAGTTCCAAGATTACCACTCCAGGCAGCGTTCAAAGTTTCCGATGAAGTCCTTATGAGAGCAGTAAAGGGTATAACAGAACTTATTACAAAACCAGGTCTCGTTAACCTTGACTTTGCAGATGTCAGAACTGTCATGCAGAACGGTGGTGTGGCAATGATAGGACTTGGAGAAGCAGATGGAGAGATTAAAGCAGTCGAGTCCGTACAGAAAGCACTTCGCAGCCCGCTTTTAGACGTGGACATATCTGGCGCGACATCCGCACTTGTCAATGTTATCGGTGGCCCGGACATGACAATTGCAGAGGCTGAAAGTGTTGTACAGGAAGTATACAGCAGAATCGATCCTGAAGCAAGACTTATCTGGGGAGCACAGGTCAATGATGAACTCGAACAGACTGTGCGTACTATGATAGTGGTTACAGGGGTAAAGTCACCGCAGATATATGGTCACGGCGGTGCAAAGAATGTAACCAGGAAATACGGAATCGATTTTGTTAAATAGAACATCTCCCTTTTTTAACATGATTAACTTTTGATTGGATGGCATATTCTGGCAATCCAATCGAAAGGTATTTTATTAAAGACGTTGTTTTGATGGCGCTATATATAGCAGACATAAAGTTCTGACATTATAGACTTCAAAATATACGCATGCATTACAAACGATCTAACCGGTTGTGAAGTACTTTGGCAGAAAATTCATTTGATCTAAACAAAATCAATAGCGCTAGCATAAACCAATCCTTAAAGACATATTTAAGGGTGCTGAAACTTACAAAAAAACCATCCAGAGAAGAATTCCTTACCATCGCCAAGGTCGCTGGTCTGGGAATACTTGCGATAGGGTTTGTAGGCTTCCTTATATATCTATTATTGGTGGAAATGCCTAAATGGGTGTAAATATGACCGCAGAGTCAGCGATATTCGTAGTGAAAACAACTGCGAATCAGGAACGATCAGTAGCAAATATGATAACGCAATCCGCAAGGAAAGAGCATCTGGACATCAGAGCTATCCTTGCACCTGATGAGCTGAAAGGGTATGTGCTTATTGAAGCATCATCGCCCGGAGATGTGGAACAGGCAATACAGACGGTACCACATGCCCGTGCATTGGTAAAGGGCCAGTCATCCATCGAGGAAATATCTCACTTCCTCACACCAAAACCAACGGTAACCGGAATTTCAGAAGGAGCTATCATCGAGATAACATCCGGTCCTTTCAAAGGTGAAAAGGCACGTGTAAAGAGGGTTGATGAAGGCCACGAAGAAATTACAGTAGAACTGTTTGATGCAGTTGTACCGATACCTATAACTATTCGTGGTGATACTGTAAGAATCCTCAGGAAAGAAGAAGAGGAAAATTCCTGAACTAATCATATTTATTATTAATCAACGATTTAATTTAACGGTGATATTCAAATGGCAAATGTTGTTGAAGCATTGGTCCCAGGAGGAAAAGCAAATCCAGGCCCACCACTCGGTCCTGCTCTTGGTCCTCTTGGTATTAACATAAAAGACGTGATCGACAAGATCAACGAAAAGACAAGCGATTACAATGGGATGCAAGTCCCTGTCAAGGTAATAGTAGCAGACGACAAGAGTTTCGAGATTGAAGTCGGAACCCCACCAACATCTGCACTTATATTACAGGAAGCTGGAATCCAGAAGGGATCCGGTGAGCCAAACACAGTAACCGTAGGAAACATTACAATTGCACAGGCTGCAAAGGTCGCACGCATGAAAAGAGAAGACATCCTTTCATACGACCTTAAAGCTGCTGTGAAGGAAGTACTCGGTTCCTGCGTCCCTATGGGCGTAACTGCTGAAGGCATGACTGCAAAGGAATGTCAGAAAGCAATCGACGAGGGACAGTTTGACGATGCACTGGCACAAGAAGCATGGTAAGCCCATGCACTAACCAATAACTTTAATATTAATACAGATTATTGGAGTGCCACTATAGACAGAGTGATGGTTTTAGAACCTGAAACTCTAGACAAATCCGTAGTAGACCGTAACGGTCCTGCCTGAACCTTGAGTTCAACACTACGGGAGGTAAAGAATGGCAGACGAAAGTATAGTAGAAGCTATTGAGAAGTTATTAGCTGAATCACCTGAAAGGAAATTCTCAGAAGGTGTGGAACTTGCTATTAACTTAAAAAATCTGGATATGAGTCAGCCTAAAAACCGTGTTGATGAAGAAATATTACTTCCAAACGGATTAGGAAAAGACCTCAAGATCGCAGTATTTGCGAAAGGTGAGGTTGGTCTCCAGGCAAAAGAAGCTGGCGCAGAAATCGTATTCTCTGAGGAAGATCTTGCTGAAATGGCCGAAGACAAATCACGTGCCAGATCAGTTGCAAATGAATACGACTTTTTTGTTGCTGAAGTCCAGTACATGGCACAGATTGGTAAAGCACTTGGTGCCATATTGGGTCCAAGAGGAAAGATGCCAACTCCATTGCCACCTGGAAAGAATGTGGCAGATCTTATCAACAGCGCAAGAAGCTCAATAAGAGTAAGATCAAAGGATAAGCTTACTTTCCATGTATCCGTTGGCCGCAGAGAAATGGATATCCAGGAACTTGCAGAGAACGTAGAAACAGTCCTTAGCAGAGTGGAAGGCTCCCTTGAAAAGGGTAAGCACAACATAAAAGCTATTTATGTTACAACCACAATGGGCAAATCAGTGAAGGTGGCATGATGGAAGAAGATCACCACACAAGTCATATCCCACAGTGGAAAAAGGATGAAGTTGAGGAAATAAAGGAACTCATCAAGAAATATCCGATCTTTGGTGTCATCGGTATTGGAGGGATTCCTGCAAAACAACTTCAGAAGATGAGAAGAGACCTTAAGGACAAGGCTGTTTTGAAAGTCTCTAGGAACACCCTTATAAGACGAGCACTTGACGAATCCAGTGAAGGAAAGGAAATGGAAGAGTATGTTGATGCTCAGACAGCCCTTGTTTTCACAGAACAGAATCCTTTCAAGTTATTCAAAACACTGGAAAAGAGCAAGAGCCCATCTCCAATTAAAGCAGGTGCAATTGCACCTAAAGATATTATTGTCGAGGCAGGCGAAACATCATTCCCACCTGGCCCAATACTCGGAGATATGCAGGCAGCAGGAATTCCTGCAGCTATCGACGGTGGCAAAGTGGTAATCAGAGAGACAAAAGCCGTAGCAAAGGAAGGCGAGGCAGTTTCACAGAAACTCGCTGCAATGCTCACAAGGCTTGAGATCTACCCAATGGAAGTAGGTCTTGACCTAAGAGCAGCTTTTGAAAGCGGAATGGTTTTCACACCAGATGTATTGGCCATTGACGAAGACAAATACTTCTCAGATATCGTACTGGCAGCACAGCAGGCATTCAACACATCCGTGTTTGCAGCATACCCAACTGCAGAGAACATCAACACACTTATTGCAAAAGCAACATCAGATGCGCGCAACCTTGGTGTCAACGCAGAGGTATTTGAACCAGAGATTGTCGATATACTTCTTGGAAAAGCACAGTCTGAAATGCTTTCAGTTGCATCCGTTGCATCTGCTAACAATGCAGAAGCAGTTGACGATGAACTGAAAGAAGCACTGGGTGCTGCAGCAAGTGCAGCCGCAGCTGCTCCGGCAGAGACTACTGTTGAAGAAGAAGAAGAGAAGGAAGAAGAACAAGAAGAGGAGTCAAGTGAAGAAGACGGCATGGCCGGACTTGGAGCACTCTTCGGATAATCAGAATTTACAAAATACAAAATTTACATTGATATAAATAAAAGGTGATTTCACATGGAATACATATATGCAGCACTTTTACTCTACAAAGCAGGTAAAGACATTACAGAAGAATCAGTAGTAGCCGTACTTCAGGCAGCAGGCGCAGACGTTGACGACGCACGTGCAAAGGCACTTGTCGCAGCTCTTGATGGCGTAGACATCGAGGAAGCAATGGCAACCGCAGCAGTCGCAGCAGCACCGGCAGCAGGCGCAGCTCCAGCAGCAGCAGCTGAAGAAGCTCCAGCAGAAGAAGAGGCAGCTGAGGAAGAAGAGGAAGACGACGCAGCAGAAGAGAGCGGCATGGCTGGTCTCGGAGCACTCTTCGGATAAACAAACATTATCTGTCCGCCTTTGTGCGGACAACACATTCTTTTTTAATCAGCTTTCCTGAAAAGCTGGCATTTTACATAGGATTTAATATATATCTCGTTTTCAAGTATCAGATTATTTTCCCTGCAAATATCAGGATAGTGATTATTCCAACTCTCCGGAGTTTCCTTGAACATAAAGAAAGGAAGCATCATAACAGTATCCAAACCCATTATTGGTTTTGCACAATCAACAATTCCAAAACAAGACTGATCCTTCAACACACGTGAAACTTCCTTAATAGCTCCTATTCTTACCTCGGATGTGGTCTCACAGAATGCCACTGATGTAACTACAAGATCAAAAGATCTATCATCAAATGGGAGAAGATCCATTGAACCCCTATACAGATTCAGAGAAGTACCTGATTTTGAGCCTTTTGTGGCTGCATAATCCAGTTGTGTGCTCGAAAGGTCAAGTCCATGAATATTAACATCTCCTCCAAGTTGCCTTGAAACTGCAATACCTACAGATTCAGTTCCACATCCCAGATCAAGGACAGACATTCCATGTTCAAGTGGGAGGGCTTTAGCTACCTGAGTATAATAGGTATCACCAAAACCAAGGATAGTTGCAAAAAAATCATAGTGCTTCCCACCAAAGAGCCAGCCAAAATTATTTCCCTTTACGTGATTTATCTACACACACCCTTTGAAACCTTTAATCAAGAGAAAAAAATAAAGTTCTCTTAACTCCCAATAATTAGTATGAAACTAACCATTAATAAAATTTACAATCGTTGGGAGACTTAAGCAAACAAATATTCATGAGTTTTGTACAAAAATAACTGCAAAGAGGAATATAGCACTCATGAATCCTACAATACCCATTACTGGAAGGTATCCTTCACCACTTGTTGCAAAGTAAGAAGATGCAAGCAGAATTCCAAGCAGAAATGTGTATTTTGCAATGGAATCGATTGTCCTGTATTTTCTGATCTCATCGGTTTTCTTTTCGAATCTCTCGATCTTGTAACCCCTTATAGTCTCGATCACATCATTGACACCCTGAGGTAGTTCCTTGATAATTTCCAGATACCTGTCACCTTCAAGCTGCAGGTATTCAAAGGCCTCAAATGGAGAATAACGCTTCATCAAAACCTTCACTATAACAGGTTTTGCATTTTCAAGCAGGTTGAACTTTGGATCAAGTTCAAGACAATTGGCCTCTATGAGAATTAGAGCCCTTTCAAGTGTTGAGAACTCAGTTGGAAGGGACAGATCATACTTCAGGCCAAGGGTTGCATAATTATCACTCTGACGTTCACCGGATGAATAATTCTGCTTTGAGATTATATCGTCAAGATCCAGCTTGAAACGACGTACATTGATATCTTCCTTGTTTATTCCCGTGATCTTCAAGAATGATTCAAATACAACATCCAGCCTTTTCTTGTAAATACCATAAAAAAGGTTGAGCATATTACGACGCAGCTCATCGTCTATTGTACCTACTGCACCAAAGTCAATGTAAGCGATACCATCCTCCTGCAGGATTATGTTTGAACTATGGGGATCGGCATGATAGAACCCATCAATATAAACCTGTTTCAGGTAACTTTTACTGATAATATCGGCATACCATTTTTTCTTTTCACGAGGCACGTCTGAAAGTTTTCTGATGGTGACACCTTCCATATAATCCATGACAAGGACATTCTCATTGGAAAAATCGTCATAGATATGTGGGACATGTACCTCTTTCACATCTGCAAAGTTCTCTTCAAAGCGCCTGATATTCCTTGCCTCATTGCTCAGGTCGAGCTCACGGCTGAGGAGCTCACTGAATTCATAAAGGAAACCATCGATATCGAAATTCTTTCCAAGACCCAGAAGCCTTACAATAATAGGTTTGATGTCATTGAGTATTGCAAGATCAAGATTTATTGTATCTATAAGATTGGGTCTTGTAATTTTTACTGCAACTTTTTTTCCATCCAGTTTTGCCTCATACACCTGGGCAATTGAGGCACATGCTATTGGTTCAGTATTGAAATCCTCGAAAATCTCATGAATATCAAAACCCGAATGTTCAAGGCTCTCTTCAATTTCCTCTTCCCCTATGCTACAACTAAAACCTTCAAATGCTACTTTCATTTTGTCAAATCCAAGAGGATTAACATTATCCTGAAGATTTCCCAGTTCCTCGATGTAAATAGCCGGAACAATGTCAGGCCTCTTACTCAGTATCTGACCAAGTTTTATGAATGTAGGACCCAGTTCCTCAAGAGCTTTTCTAAGTTTTACAGCATTTTCCCTGTTCTTGTAATCCAGTACACATGGATTTCTCCTGTTGGAAACATAGTATTGGTTAACCTCACTGTAAATAAGGCTAAAAAGGTTGTATTTTGAGAATACCCTGAAAATAGTAATGTACCTGCGGATCTTCCTGAACATCGGTACTATATTTGTGCTGTTAGTAGATATATGTTCGCGTAGGACTATTTTTTCCCATTGCGATGATGATTATAAGAGTCCATCACATGGGATATCTCTTTATGAGTATGTTCGTGAATATGCAAATGAATATGACCTTCTGTCCCCTCAATTGTTCTTGTCAGGACCTCCACTGCCTCATCAAAGGACAATGGCAAATCATCTGAAGAATAGCCAAAACAGTTCAGGACCTTGAACAACTTAAAGACATCCGGAGCCTCAAGACTATTGTCCTTAAGAAGCGACCAGTCAGAAAATATATCCCTTGGAGAACCTTCCGCAACTATGCGCTTATTTAGAACATAAACACGATCTGCAAGTGTCGGAAGAGCATTGACATCATGCATTGCGATAATTGTAGTTATTCCATCCCGCTCGTTAAGATCACTGATTAGACTGATAAAATCCGCACGGCTTTTTGGATCAAGATTCGCAGTGGGCTCATCAAGTACCAGCACTTTTGGTTCCATTGAAAGCACTGCAGCAAGTGCAACCCTTTTTTTCTGTCCGTAACTTAGATTGTGAGAAACTTTTTTTTCAAAACCCTCAAGACCGACCTTTGAAAGGGCTTTATTAACACGCTTTTCAACTTCTTCTTCATCAAGACCCATATTAATAGGACCAAAAGCAACATCATCGAATACGGTTGGCATGAACAGCTGGTCATCAGGATCCTGAAAAACAACACCTACCTGATGAATCCTATCCTCTATTTTCATGTCAGAGATTCTTTTACCAAATACCCGGACATCACCCTGTGGATTTTTGATTGTTCCATTGAGGTGCAGGAAAAATGTAGTTTTGCCAGCTCCGTTTGGACCAACTACAACGACCTTTTCACCTTCATAAATTGTGAGACCTATATCCTCAAGGGCTTTTGTTCCATCAGAATAGGAATAGTTCAGATCTTCAACCTTGATTGCTTCTACCATATTTTTACCGTAATTACATCATATAAATTGATAAGCATGCACAAAGATTGCAATTCCCACCATACATGTACTTAGTACATAATCCTTTGCGCTCATTTTCAGATGAACCAAGGTCCTTGGCCTGCCACTATATCCCTTTGAAACCATTGACTCATAGACCCTTCTTGTCCTGTCATAACTTTTTATGATAATCATGCCGAGCATATTTCCGAATATGGAAAGTCCGTGATAATTGGCTTTTAAGCTGAATCCCTTACATTCCATGGATTCCCACATCCTGCTAAACTCATCGGTTATCACAAAGATGTAACGATAAGTGAACATGAGCATCTGAACAAGCGTCCCTGGAATTTTCAAGGCATACAGGGTTTTCATCGTCATATCGAATCTTGTAGTTGCCAGCATGGTAAGAGCAAGAGTTACTGCAGCCAGTGCTCTCATGATTATGAGTGAAGCAAATATCAGGCCATCAAGTGTGACTGAAATTCCCGATATATTTGCAATTTCCCTGCCCTCTACAGTTAACGGCATTACCAGTAGCAAAGGAAATAGAAAGAAAAAAACCATCCTGATCCTTTTCAGTGCAAATCCAGGAGGTAACCGGGATACCAGTAATATGAAAAAAGAGAAAACCAAACCTGAAAAAGCAACCCTTATGTCATTAACAAAAACAAGCGAGAATATAAGAAAAGTAAATGACACGATCTTGGCCCGGGGATCAAAGCGATGAATGGGAGAATCCATCGAAGAATATGCATCTATTTCCGGGTATTCCATTTTATGTCACCTTTTACTCAAAGTTCCGGGAATTGGCTTTATTCTGATTTTGATTTCCGGACAGACAGGTACATTGCAATACCTGCTATTCCGATTATATATCCGAAACCTGCACCAATCTTTGCTTCCAGTGGAAGTTCTGCTTCTGCAGTATCTTCAGTAGCACCTCCTGTCAGAGCAAATGTCGTTTCGCTCTTGTGACCACTTTCAGAAACCTCAACTCTGTATTCTGAAACTCCAAGCTTCGGAGTGAAATAAAAGAGACCATCCGAATCGGTCTTGTCCTCAATATAAAGTTCTTCCTCGCCGTTCTTGATAGCATACACAGCAACTTCTGCATCAGCCATTGAATCTCCGCCACCAAACCAGGCTTTGATCTCAACCTCTGTAATAGTTTCCTGAACATAGACCCTGTGTGCAGAAGCAGCAGGCATAGCCATTGTAAGAACCATGACTATCAAAACCAGAATTTTCATTATTCTTAAAGAATCCATTATCTCAAACCTCCCTGTCCAGTGGTAACAGCTCCGGCCTGACTTTCAGGATGAAGGTTACAACAGAACCCGTTATTATTCCCTCGATGATCATTACAGGAATATGAGCAACTACAATTGCATAGGCGATTTCAGTAAATTCCTCACCTGTAGTTATCAGCATTAAAGCAAGGAAAATCCCTGACAGGATTACTCCAAGGGCACCACAGATAATACCCAGAACAGAAGCATTGATACCTTTACGATATCCATACCTGAATATCAAGTATGCAAGAAGGGCAGGAATACCCATCATCACATTATTTATTCCAATGGTTGTAATGCCGCCGTGCTGGAAAAGAAATGCCTGTAATGTGAGGCCAACAAGCATTGCGGGGAATGCCATAATACCAAGCACAACTCCAAGAAGTCCGGTCAAAAGAAGGTGTACACTTGTTGGACCTATGGAAACATGAACCAGGGATGCAACGAAAAAGGCACCTGTCATAATGGAGATCTTAGGGATTTCCTCAGCCATGTCATGTCTGGATTTACATCGCCAAAGGATTATGGCATTCAATATCAGTGCAATAATCCAGCCAGTAGCAATTACCTGGAAGGATAGTACACCGTCAGAAATATGCATAATAGTAACCTCATATGTATAATTTGGTATGAATTGTTTTTTAATTCATATGATTTTGGACTGAGAATGAATAACAACGTATAAAAAGGGTTTGATAGAGAGGGTGACTCCCTATCATATTTTGGCTATAATCTATTCTTTTCTCATAATAGTATAGAGTGCACCAAGTATGCCTGCAAGGGCAACAGATGCAATGAATCCGGGAGTACTTGCTGATTCAGGTGATGATTCAGCTGTTCCCTCAGCCATTGTTGAATCAGATGTTGCGGATACAACTTTTACAGGGAATGATTCGATTACAGGAACAATAAATACTCCTCTTACAGGCTGCCCCTCTTCAGGTTCCATTGTTGCACCAACAAACCAGATACCAGGTTCATCCAGTGTGTAAACGAAGTCACCTGCATCATTGGACTTTGTGAGTCTTGTGAAAACCATTGGTGCATCATATGGATACATCTCTTCTGCAGCTTCGACGATCTCGATACCTTTCTCAAGAGTATGATATATCTCTATTTCAACATCAGCACCAGTGAGAGCTTCACCATTGTAAAGTGCCTTACCTGAGAAGACAAATCCTTCTTCCATACCGTAGGGTCTCATGTATGGTATGATCTCAGTATCCTGACCAACTTCTGCATCCCAGCCAACCCACATTTCTTCTCCACAGTGAATTACTGCTTTGGTGAAGTCAACCATATCCTCGTCAACGTCAGCATATTTTACAGAAATGACTGAATCGCCCATCTGGTCCACTGTGAATGATGTTTTGTAAGCAACAAAGGTTCCCATGTTACCTTCTTCGTCCATTCCATCAACAGTTGTTTCTTCAACAGTCAGCTCTTCAACAGTGCCATCTGGTTTTGTAACTGAAACTTCAGGAACAGTAGACATATCAAAAAGGATGTGTTCGTAAGGGTGACCCCACATCATATAAACATCTTTTGTGTCACCAAGCTCTGCGATGTAATCTTCCGGAGTTACATCCCATAAGGTGTCTTCGCTATCGCTTGGGAAAACCATTGTGAAGTGAGCACTTCCCATACCTGCGGAACACATCAGCATTCCAATGAATAATAAGCTCAAAACAATTTTTCTCATTATAATCTCCTACCAACATAATAGATTGAATAATCACACAGTAATACTAAATATATAGTTTGTGCTATTTATGTAGAATCTTATTCAATTTGATAATAATTAATGCTTCGATGATAAAGATTAATCATAAGACAAAAGGTTTCAGGTGATAGAGCAAATCTTTTTTAGTCTATGTAAGTTTAAAAGAGGACAAACAACTGCGGATAATCTTCATGACAAAATATTCACCATTCATTGCTGCAAAAGCTGTCTGGCAGATGCACATAAGAAAACGTCCTTTTGTTCTATCACATGCCATCAATTCCAGATGTAACATGAAATGTTCATTCTGCGAGTACTGGAAAACAGAAGGCGAAGAAATGGAGCTTCAGGACATCTTCAAGCTCCTTGATGAAGCAAGAGAATTTGGGATCCTTGTATATAATGCATGGACAGTGGAACCACTTCTCAGGAAAGACCTTCCTGGAATACTGGCGTATGCGAAAAGTATTGGAATGGTAACATCACTCATAACGAATGGGCTTTTGCTTGAAAAACGCATAGATGAACTTGTAGACCTTGACTATCTTTCTGTTTCCGTTGATGGAACTTCCAGTTATAAAGAGATAAGAGGCATTGATCTTGAAAGAATAATGCCAGGAATCCTGAAAGCAAAAGATAAGCTTGACAATCCCCTTCTGCTAAACTGTGTGATAAGTGGAAAGAATCTGGATGATATTGAAGAACTTATCACAATGGCAAAAGATCTGGATGTGAAAATATCATTTGAGCCTATGTACGAATTCCAGGGAATTGCGAATGATACCTGGGAAATGATGGGAATACGTGACATTTCAAAGTATCATCAGACTGTTGACAGGATAATTGAGATGAAAAAGGAAGGTTATCCGATAATTAACTCTTATACATACCTTAAAATGGCCCGTGACCTTAATCCTGATTTTACATGCCATGCAAATGACATCATACTTGATGTGACAGCTGATGGCAGTATAGAGAACTGCAGAATCCATCGTGAACCGATAGGACATATCAGTGAAGGAATTGCAAACGTATGGGAAAGGACAAGGAAACTCCGAAAGGAGAAAGCACGTGATTGTCAGAAATGCCTTTTCTTTGGTTATGTTGAGAACAGCCTGATGTACAATTTCAATACTGAAGTTGCAAGGCACTATGAATGGATGTGAATTTCTCATCATATTAACTGCAATGTTTTAATATAATAACGCATCAATAATTATAAGAAATAATTGAAGGTGATCACTATTACATATATTAAAAGCTGTAAGTCATTCTCAGCCATTTCCATCTTTGTTCTTATTACACTTTTACTTGCAGGAACTGCAAACGCAGAGATATCAGTTGCCTTTTATCCGTCCCAAACCAGCGTTGAAGAAAACGAGGAGTTCACTATTGACATCATGATCGAAAGCGATGTCAATGTTTCCGGTGCTGAGATGCAACTGACATATGACCCCGAACTAATAGAAGTTACATCCATCTCTGAAGGAAACTTTTTCAAGCAGGATGGAGAAAGCACAATATTCTCAAAGGGAACCATTGATAATGAACTTGGAACTGTGAATGAAATATATTCAGTGATAATGGGTGATGACACAATGCTGGAACCTGATATTTTTGCTACAATAACATTGCATTCAAAGGAAAAATCAGGAGTTGCCATTCTTGAGATGAAAAATGTGATAATTACCAATTCCGCAGGAGATAGTCTGGAAACAAAAATAACCAATGCAGAGATTATAGTGGGAGACGTGGAAGTGACAACTCCGGAAAGTGGAGCAGAAACGGAAACTGAAGAAGAAAGTGTCACAACGGGTCAGAACAGTTCAATAATAGCTTTAATTGCCTTATGCTGTTTGTATATTGTCAGAAAAAGAATAGATTAAGAAAGCAGCTAAATGCTGCCCATTATTCCTATCCGAATACTGTTCCCATTAGTCAGATGAAGCAAGCGTGATGCACTTCCCTGATTTACAGAAATTTCAAAAAAACCGTGGCTTCCCACCAATGCAACTATTCCCCATTTTGGAACATCACTGTAGGTTTTCATGAATGGCATTTGCCTGCCGGATACTGATAAGATAGTTCCGGGTTTTATTTTATCCAGTAGCTTTTCAGCCGGAATATTTGTGATGATATTACCAAAATCATCTACATATACAACAATTGCCTCGATGAACTGTTTTTCTATGGAATAAACTGAGAAATCAAGGTCAACATAATCATCGGTTTTGCGGCCAATTTCCTGAACATCACGTCCCGCAGACAGATGAGCAGCAGCCGGGGCAAATATATCCCTTCCGTGGAACGTTGAAGAAACACTATCCGGAAGAAGACCATCCTCAATTTCATAAACCTGGAAATCTCCTAGAAGCCGGGCAGCAGGAATCAAAAGACCATTGTCCGGACCTACAAAGTACTGGTCACCTGCTTTAATAATTATTGCCTTGCGAGCAGTGCCTACTCCTGGGTCGATCACACCTACATGAATTGTGCCGGGAGGGAAATGCCTGACCACAGAATAGATGGCAAAGGCACCAGCCCTGATATCAATAGGAGGAACAGAATGGCTAATATCAACAATCGTAACTTCAGGATTTATGCTAAGTATAACACCCTTCATGGATGCAGGATAAAGAGTTCCAAAATCAGTAGTAAGAGTAATTACTGACATGATATTATTTTTATCAGTTTTGATATAAATACATGTTTAAATTAGGTCCAGAATAAAATGTATTTTGCTTTATTTAGCTATACAAGTCACTGCAATAAACATAATTATGCCTTAAAGATATAACAGAAGAATATAAAGATACTGCTATTGAAAGTGAGTTAAAATAGCAAAAGATAAAAGCACAATTAATTGAAAAAAGAAAAGAAAAAAGTAATGTCTTTAACATTACTTACAGAGGTCGTAGTTCTGGTTTACTATCTTAAGAGCGCAGAAGTCACCGCACATTGTACATGCATCTTCGTCGCCTGGTGCTCTGCTGTCTCTGATGCTTCTTGCAAGTTCTGGGTCGAGTGCATGCTTATACTGTTCTTCCCAGTCAAGTTTTGCACGTGCTCTGCCCATTGCCAAGTCAACATCACGAGCTGTTTCTGGGTACTTGACCATGTCACCAACGTGAGCAGCGATCTTTGAGGTCTTGACACCTTCAACAACATCTTCAAGGTTTGGAAGTGCAAGGTGTTCTGCTGGTGTTACATAGCAGAGGAAGTCACAGCCAGCTGCTGCGGAAGCTGATGCACCGATAGCTGTTACGATGTGGTCACGGCCTGCACCTATATCAGATACGAGTGGACCGAGCATATAGAATGGCTTTCCATCACTCATTGCCTTCATGAGTTTAACGTTCATCTCCACCTGATCAAGTGGTACGTGACCTGGTCCTTCTACGATTACCTGAAGGTCGTATTTGTCGTGTGCTTTCTGTGCGCATTCTGAGTTGATGATGAGCTCCTGTACCTGTGCTCTGTCGGTTGCATCGTGAACTGCACCTGCACGCATTCCGTTACCGGTTGAAAGGGTAACTTCGTGTTCCTTGAGTATCTCACAGAGGTAGTCGAAGTCTGCATAAAGTGGATTTTCCTTCTCGTTGTGAAGCATCCATGTGCTCATGAATGCACCGCCACGGGAACAGAGACCACCGTATCTGCCGTGTGCCTTCAACCTGTCAAGAACAATGTTGTTGATACCTGTGTGAATAGCCATGAAGTTTGTACCGAGCTTTGCCTGCTCCTCGGTTGCGTACCAGAGATCGTCCTCGGTCATGTGAACAATAGAACCGTCTCTCTTTGCTGCTGTTATGAATGCCTGATAGAGTGGAACTGAACCTACTGGAAGGGAGATTGCGTCACATACAGCTTTCCTGATTCCAAGGAAGTCTCCACCGGTACCAAGCTCCATAAGTGTGTCTGCACCTGCTGCCTCTGCTGCCTTTGCTTTTGCAACTTCTGCATCCAGATCAACAATATCGGATGATGCACCAATGGATGCGTTTACCTTAGTTTTAAGACCTTCACCCATACCACAGATCTTTATGTCCCTGTAAGGGGTCATTGGGATTACGATTCTTCCTGAAGCAACACCACGTCTGATAAATTCAGGATCTTTACCTTCAATCTTGGCAACGATCTTCATCTCTTCTGTGATCTTACCATTTTTTGCATCTGTAACTATTGTCATTGTTTATACCTCAAGTTTTGATGTAACCTACAATAACCAAATCGTATATAATGTTTGTCAAAAAATAAACTTTAGATAAAGTCAAGTTAACTTTATAGATATTGATTTTTTATTTCATAGCGAAATAGCCAAAGAGATTATTTATTTCAAAAAACAACATCAAAAAAGACAATAGTACTATAATTCATGGGAGATACATTCAGAATAGAAAAACAGGATACAACTAAAATTGTTTTGTTATCAGGAAAAATGACGCAATATTTCAATCTTACTTACAGAATCAGGGCCTCATTAAAGATCAGTCATCATCATTTTCAGTATTTTCGCTGATCTTACGGAGCATGCGCATATTTTCCCTGTGAAGTGTAACCATCAGATCACTGAGCATTCCGAAAATGAACATCTGGAAACCTGCAACAACAAGCAATGTTGTAAGAATTGTCATTGGAATGCGAGTAACTCCCTGGAACCACTGTATAACCACAAAACCACCAACAATAATGCCTGCAAAGATAAACGCAGCACCGATTATTCCAAAATAGAACATCGGGTTATGAAGTTTTGCCATTTTATAGATGGTAGAACCAATTCTCCATCCATCCTTAAGAGGATTCAATTTTGTAGCACCTTCTGAATGTCTTGCCAGATAAGTAGTTGGAACCTCTTCGATTCGCAGATCTTTCTTCACGCTTTCTATGGTAATTTCAGATTCGACCTCAAATCCCATTTTCTTGAGCTCAAAAGATCTTATGGCTTTTTTATTGAATGCCCGGTAACCTGTAAGAATATCATTAAGCCACACACCATAGGCCATGCCGAACATCTTGTTTATTACCTTGTTCCCGAAAAGATTGAGCTTTGTGAAAGCGCCTTCCTCAAAATCCACAAGTCTGTTACCCATAACATGATCTGCCTTGCCTTCGAGCACAGGACCAAGAACAGCATGAACATCCTTTGCAAGGTTTGTTCCGTCACCATCCGCCATGACAACATAATCTTCCTCGATTAGCTCAAAAGACTGCTTGATGGCCTGACCTTTTCCCTTGCCGGTCTGGACAACTACCCTGGCGCCTTCAGCCTCAGCTATCTCACGGGTTTTATCCTTGCTGTTACCATCTATCACAAGAATATTGTCAAAACCCTCAGAGCGAAAATCCCTGATAACCTGACCGATGGTAGCCTCTTCGTTCAGAGTAGGCAGCAGAATACAAACATTTTCGTTTGACATCGATATAGAAATAGAAATGAAAGGTCTTAAAGCAGACCCATGCTGTCAAGCTGCTGTCTTACGACCTCAACACCCTGTTCACAATTCTCAGGTGATTTGCCGCCGGTGACCACAAGCTTTCCGGAACTGAAAATAAGCACTACGACCTTAGGATCGTCAATACGGTAAACAAGACCAGGGAACTGTTCCGGCTCATATTCAATATTCTCAAGACCAAGACCGATTGCAATTGCGTTCAGGTTCAGGACTGCCTGCAGGTCTGCAGATGCAACAATATTCTGCACTGTTATATCAGGATTTTCGATTGTCTTGATGCCAATGTCATTAAGTTTCTGGGCCATATTGCCTATGACAGTGTGAACATCATCCACATTCTTTGCGCCGGTACATACCACTTTACCGGAAGTGAAGACCAAAAATGCGGCTTTTGGATCAGAAACACGGTAGACAAGACCAGGGAATTTCTGTTTGTTATATTCCGCGCCCTCAAATTCAGCTTCTATTTTTGTAAGATCGAACTCCTCAGCAAGCTTGGTAGATGCGACCACATTTTCAATTTTGATGTTGTAATCTGACATAGTATAATCCTCATATTTAAAGCGGGCTAATATTCAACAATTCAGTATATAAACTTATACCCTCTTATTTATATAGGTTTTTAAGGGACTGACAAAATGATAAAAGTTTTAAGACATTTTAGATGAAATTTAATACTAATTTTTCATCTCAGTCATCTTCGAACTTCTTAAGACCATCAATAACAGCATCATATTTGCTGCATACTCTTTCAATAAGATCGCCGTCCATGCCTTTGTGTGTGGGGATCAAAATATCAGCACCCTCTGAAACATCAACGCCATCACTCGATTTCCCGTAGTCAGGAGCTATGACAATTCCTGTTGATGAGACACCAAGACGCAGGTCACTGATGATGCGCGCAACCATCTCAGTGGCAGGCTGCACCTTTTTACTTATCACAAGAGCTTTGGATACATAACGCTCTTTAAGCTCGGTTATAGATTCAATACTTGAAACGGCAGTATCCTCATCCCAGACATTTTCAAGTAGCTTAACAGAATCAATAATGTCATCAAATGTAGTTGAACTGACCTCGATTATCTCTCCGTCATAATATTTGCTTACTTTCTCAAGATAACCTTTTGAAATAACCAGCTTGTAAACATCTTCGAGCTCATCCAGTTCTGATTCAGTCGGATCATAGGCATTGATCACTTTATACTCCTTAATGCCACATAGCTGCATCAGAGACTCATACATCGGAGTTACACCAATGAATCTTCTTCCAAGCCACTTATTAAGACCACTCTGTCCACTCTGGGCTCGTGAGAGTTCGATGATCTTCTTTTTAACAATTTCAGGGTCATTGGATTCCAGACCAAAATAATCCGCAAACAATGCAGTGGTCTGCAGAATCTTAGTTCTGCCATGAGGTAGGGCTTCAACAAAACCTCTTTCCTTTAACTCCCTTATATGATCGTAAGCAGAGTTACCTCTCATGTCAACAAGATCAGACTGAATAAGTGGCTGGTGATAAGCTATCATGGAAAGTGTGCGTAACATGGGAGCACTCAGTTCCTTTGGAGCCAGAGGCCTTACTGCATCAGTATATTGGGGCTTTACCTGCATAACGTAACGTTCACCAAGATCCAGAACTTCAAGACCTGTTTCCCTTGAAGCATATTCTTCCACAAGACCAAGAGCAATAGGAATAGCCTTCTTTTTGTTTTTACCTATAAGCTTACCCAGAGTAGTAGCATCAAGTGCACCACCGGCAGCAAAAAGAGCTGCTTCAATAACTTCCTTGTCACTCATAGACAAAAGTACACCTCTTAAACAGCCTCAGTTACAATATCGCACGCCTCGTCGCATGGATATACATATAATTCACCGAAAAGTTCCTTCTGCGCAAGCCAGATTTTCTTTTCGGTTGCAAGGAATAACAATGAAACATAGGTCATAATGTTCTCAGACCTGTCATCGGTCATCAGATCGGAAAGCACGACACATTCACTATCCTCAAAGGACTTTTTCAGCCTTTCACCCATATCCCTGACACGCCCGAGAATATCTTCTTCATGAGCAATCCCAAGAACTTCATCAGTGGTAGCTGCTGCCTTTTGCTCAAGCTTACGGTGAACGCTGCGGTCTTTCCTGCGGGTTTCCACTTTCTCAGCTTTCCGCAGCTCAACGATAAGCTCCTGAAGCGTTACGGGACGGGTGGCCCTGCGCCTTATCGGAAGCTTTGGAACCGGATATTCATCAACTTCATAGAAGTCCAGTTCATCGTCAAACATATCAAAATCTTCATCATCCTCTTCTTCCTGAACGATCCCTGTCGACTTCATGCGCAAGAGGATTGCTGCATAAAGAAGGGTTCTGCCGGATAAACGCAGGTCAAGCATCTGCATGACCTCGATACGCTCAAGGAACATGTCAGTAACATTGACAATATCAATATCCCAGGGATTGATAGCGCCATCCTTTGCAAGGTTCATAAGGATCTCAACAGGTTCACTGAGAACATCTTCCGGGAATTCCAGAAGGGATTCATCCACACCCAGACCCCTCAGAGTATCAACAAACTCCTGGTCAATGGTGCAAGGTAACGAAACATCAGCTATCGGGGCAATATCGACTGCCTGAACCATTTCCATATCCTCTGCTATTTCGTTCAACGTAATTTCACACCCGTAATACTTGTAATATTATTTTCCTGCATTGCAACACCAATCGTGCGTTCTGCAGCTTCGATCATTGGTTTTCTCAGGGACACAACAATGAACTGTGCATTCTTAACTGCCTTTTTCACACGCTGGGCGACCCTTCCGGCATTTGCTCCGTCAAGGAACATGTCTATCTCATCAAATGCATAGAAAGGTGCCGGCCTGTACTGCTGGATAGCGAAAACAAATGAAAGCGCAGTCAGACTCTTTTCCCCTCCTGACATAGCTTCAAGACGCTGCAGTGTTTTTTCCTTTGGCTGTGCCTTAAGTGTCAGACCACCTGCGAAAGGATCATCATAATTATCAAGAACAAGTTCTCCAATTCCATCGGAAAGTTCATGGAATATTTCCTTGAATGGTTCGTTAATACCATTATAGGTTTCCATGAAAGTGTCTTTTTTGAGCTGCTCGTATTGTTCGATACGCTCAAGTATCTGCTCCCTTTCAGTGGAGAGAGTATCACGCCTGCTCACAAGTTCATCAAGTCTTGATTCAACCTCGTCATACTCATCAATTGCGCGCATGTTCACAGGCTCAAGCCTTTCCATTGCCTTTTCAATAGAACCAATTCTTGTGCGCACGGTCTCATAATTGGGAACCTCTTCTGTTTCCTCGATTCCACGCCTCTGGATCTCTTCAGCAAGATCACCAACCTGTTCATCAAGGGCTTCCTTTGTTGCTTTAAGAGCCAGCATCTGCCTGTTGCCCTCATCGAATCTTTCCTTGAATTTATCAAACTCCTTCTTCATGGAAAGATGCTTATCATGAAGTTCTGCACGTTCCTGCTGCAACTCCTTTAGCTCATCGGCAAGCTCCATTTCACGCTGCTGCTTTTCTTTGAGTGATTCCTCAAGTTCAGTGATCTTATCCTTAAGGTCGGAAACACGCTGTTTGTGAGTGCTCTTCTTTTCATCCATGGATTTGATGAGTACCCTGTTCTCCTCCATCTTATTAGATGCATAATCACGGTCAAGATTAAGAGCATTAAGAGTGGAATCAATATCCCTCACACGACCATCCAGACGCCTGATCTCTTCATCAAGCTGCTCTGCCTGTCTGTTAAGTTCAGGTACTTCTGAGCCTGCCAGTTTCTCTTCCAGGACTTCAATATCCTTTTCAAGTGAAACAACAAGCTCTTCCTGTTCCTGCTTCTTTGTAAGAGTGGAATCCATCTCAACTCTTAGCTGCTTGCGTCCTTCCTCTATCTCTTCAAGTTCTTGACTCTTTGCTTCAATAAGCTGATCCAGACGCTCACCTCTGCCTGCAATCTCTTCAAGCTGCATCTGCTTCTTGGAGATGTCCTTGTCGTGTTCGTGGATCTCACGGTTGATCTGTGCAATATGACCTTCAACCTGATCCAGTTTCTTGATTGCATTGCTGCGTTTGGAATCAAGTTCAGTAATCTTTTCAGCGATCTTAACAAGCTTATCCTTTTCAGATGCTGCAAATGAAAGACCGGATTTCTGCTGTTGGGAACCTCCCACCATTGCACCGCTCTTTTCAATAACTTCACCTTCAAGCGTGACCATTCTTAAGCCCCCCATCAGGCGACGAGCATTGGTGAGAGTATCAACAATAAGAGTATCCCTGAAAACATACCAGAATGCAGCCTCGAATTTGCTATCAAAATCTATAAGGTCGATCGCATAACCGATGACACCTTCCCTGTCAGAAAGATTCTTGTAAGGCCTGCGGGCTTCCATTTTGTTCAAAGGAAGGAAGGTTGCTCTGCCTCCGCGTCTTTGTTTTAGGAAAGAGATAGCTCTTGATGCATCTTCATCGTTTTCAACAACAACTGCCTGCATACGTCCACCGGCAGCAATTCCCAGAGCATTGGAATACTTCTGATCAACGCTACCGAGTTCTGCAATAGTACCATATATTCCCGGCAGACCGTGGTGTTTTTTCTCATTCATCACCATGTCTACGGCTTTGGAATATCTGCTGTGGTCCTCTGCAGCTCTGACTCGAACTTCGATCCTTGCATAATCATTCTCATGCTTGCGAAGCTCGTCTTCAAATTCCTTAACAATAACTTTTAACTGGGAACGTGTGAACTCAAGGTCATCCATGTCCTTTGTCAGAGCATCGATCTTCTCATTGAGTTTATCAATATCATATTCTACGGATTTTGTGTCGCTTCCCGAAGACTCTGCCTTGGATTTTGCATCAGCTATCTCGCTCTCAATATCTCTTGCTTCAACTGATTTTCTTCTCTGAGAATCAAGCAGACGGTCTTCCTGACGCATGAGCTCATTTTTCTCATTCTTCACTTCTTCAAGCCGGGATTTCAGAGTACTTAACTCATCACGGGTCTGGGCGAATTTAGCATCCACATCAGCGATCTTGCTTTGCAGGAGCATACGTTCTGTCTTGCGCTCTGACATTTCGGCAAGGATGCTTTCCTTTCGCATTTTTTCTTCAGATATCTTAGAATCCAGTTCCTCAAGCTTGCCCTTGATCTCGTCAATATCAACAAAAGCCTTTCTTCTTCTGGACTCAACATCTTCCATCTCTTTTTCTGATATCTCTATTGTGTCCGTACACCTGGAAACTTCACCACGGATGCCTTCTATCTCCTTCTTGATCCGGATCTGTTCATTCTCACCCATCTTCTGGATGTGAAGGGTCATTTCCTCAAGTTCCTGCTCAAGCTTATCCACAGCAAGTCTTTTAGTATCAAGGTCTACTTCCAGCTTAGAAAGAACTTCTTCTTTTGCCTCAATGTCACCTACAACGTTTGTGAGCTCAACTTTGGCATCCTTAAGCTTTGCCAGCAAAACGAAGCCTTCGAACTTCATTTTCTCTTCTTTCAGAGACTGGTACTTAAGTGCCTGGTCGCGTTCGGTCTTTAATTTAGCAAGCTGCTGACCTACTTCTTCAATGATGATGTCGACTCTTTCGACTCTTTCACGAACTATCTCAAGTTCGCTGAGCGCACGGTCTCTTTTATTGTCAAACTCTGCAACTCCGGCAATCTCATCTATGATCTTTCGCCTTTCACCGGGAGTCATATTGATGATGCGTGTAACGTCTCCCTGCATCACAACGTTGTATCCTTCAGGAGTTACACGGGCTTTTGCGAGGTAATTATGAACATCACCAAGACTTACGGCCTTGCCGTTGAAATAGAAATAACTGTAATATCCGGAATCGGTTTCCCTGATCTTTCTTGTGATTGAAACCTCGTCTGCATCAAAAGGCATTTCACGGTCACCATTGTCAAAACGAATAGTCACCTGGGCAAAATCAGGTTTTTTGGAACCTTCGCCGTTATAGATAAGATCAGTAAGTTTTTCAGCCCTCAGAGTCCTTGAACTGGAAAGTCCCAGTACAAAGAGAATACCATCTATTATGTTAGATTTACCACTACCATTCGGACCTGATATGGTAGTGAAACCATCAAAAAAAGGTATCTTTACCTTTTTCCCGAAGGATTTGAAGTTTATAAACTCAAGTTCCTTGATATGCACGTGAACCCTCTGTTTTTATGAAAAGGTTATTTTTTTCTTGTGGAGGTCATTATTACAGCATCTTCGTCCTCACGCGCTTCAACGATCTCATAATCAGAACTCTCATCATTGCATGATCCCGGTGTGTCTTCTTCAGCAACGATATAATTGCATGAATCTACTTCCTGACGTGATGTCCTGTTGAGTCTCAGCTGGCGTTCATCATCAGTTTCTGCAATGATATATTCAGAATCTGGTTCAGGCTCGGGAACTTCAGGCTGCTTCACAGAAGGGACTTCCCTCACATTGAAACGCATATTGGAAGCTGAAGGCTTCTGATTTTCTCTGGAAACATGCTCAGGTTCTGCTGAACGAATGGAAACTCTGGGTTTTGGTTTGGAGGGCTGCTGTGCGGATTCTTTAGGAACTGTGGGTTTTAAAGGTGGATTTACCGAAGGTGAATCTTTTACAGGTTGAGGGGCATTGGCAGAAGAAGCAACAGGTTTAGGTTCAGGCCTGTAAACCCTGGGACTTGAAAGTTCTACAGGAGCTTCCGCAGGAGCTGGTTTCTCTACTTCAGATACAGCCTTTGTATCAATTTTCTTTTCATCTGGAACAGGAATATCTTTAGGAACGGACAACTCTTTCAACGACCTTATCATAGATTTCTGGTCAAGAAGCTCGTCCATGATACCGTTAAGATTACTGCTTATGGACTGGACCTTACGTTCAAGCTGAGCTATACGGTTGTTAAAATCAAGATCGTTCTTAAGGTCGCTTCGTATCTCACGGAGTATCGACTCACGGAGATTGGTTTTGATATCATCTAATTCTGCTTCTTTATCCTTGAGCTGCCGCTCAAGGCGTTCAATGACAAAGTCCCTGTTTTCAGTGTTCATGAAAAGCCTCGCAAATCCATTCAGTCCCTCATCGCTGTTATGCGAAAATACCACGTTAATATATGAATAAAAGTATAATATACCTTATGGTCGTCTCCTGTATTTTAATTCAAGGAATAAATAATTATTTAATTTGGTCTGCATCACAACATTCAGTTTCATCTGGCAGTGTTACCTGGCAAAAATAGCAGAATTATTCGTAACCGGATCTTTCTCAACTGCAAAAACATTATCTGCGGAATCAATAAGCGACTCATCGTGTGAAACTATGAGAATCTGTGCCACTCCAATTTCCCTCATCATATCAACAAGCTTGATCAACTGATGCACATGTCCACGGTCAAGGAAAACCGTCGGCTCATCCATAATCAGCGGAGGAAGTCCTTCCCCTGCATGCGTAGAATTTCCAAGTGACAGCAGGCGATAGATAGCACAACGAAGTACAAGATTAAAGAGCGCCCTCTCACCTCCACTGAGAAGTTTAGGTTCAAGTGCAGTGCCGTCCTTCTCAAAGACCGTGAGGTTGTAATCAGCATCCAGCATCACATGAGAATACGCATTGTTAGAGTACATGAATGTGAATATCTCATTTATAAGCGTATCAAGTGTCTGAATATTACTCGAACGCAACTGGGCACGAATGCGCATGTACATACTTTCGAGGTCTTCAGCATCCGAATATACAGCCTGCAGGTAATCACCTTTATTTTGCAGCACATCAAGACCTTTTTTCATATCTGAAAGTCGCTTACGATCATTTTCAGCCATACCGGCCTTCTTCATGACTTCATCTTTTTCAAGCTTCAGTTCATCGATCTTTGAATTGATATTCTCAAAGGCATCGCCATAGTCCTGGCTCAGAGTTTCAAGTTCCTTCTTATTGAATTCCCCTATATTCTTATTAATATCTTCCAGCGACTCTTTCTTTTCACCTATCTGAGCCTCAAATAAAGATATCATCTCCTGAATGCTCTTTATCTTCTCCTCCATCTGCTTAATCTCAGACTCAATCTTCTCGGATTCACCAATTATCTTCTGCATTTCCCTTAGTATACCGAGTTTTTCAAGAACATCAGAATGTTCCTTCTGAATAGATCCCTCTTCCTGTTTTATCTTTTCAATTCCTGCCCTGGTTTCTTCAAGTGCTTTTTCCAGAGATTCCTTAGCACTACGCAGTTCCACAATCTTGTTCTCATCAGCCTTTATACGAAGCTTATATTCCTCAATTCTCTTCCCATCACGCTCAATTGCTTCCTTCTCCAAGCCGATATCACGAAGAACATCATCAATCTCCAACTTAAATTTTCTTGCAGATTTTACTTTCTCAATCCTTGCATCAGTTTCAGCCTGTTTTCCTTTTAAATGTGAAAGTTCACTTTCCAGCTTTGACAATGCCTCGTCATCCTCAACCGTGGACTGCTCCACACATGAACCTTTAAGCTCCTGACCGCATGTAGGACACTTTCCTGCTTCCAGCAGCTTTTTTGATTTCTCAAGACGGACCTTTAATTCAGATATTTTGACCTTCAGCTCAGCTTCCTGACCATGAAATATTTTCTGCTGGTTATTCACAAGATCAAGGACATCATCGATATTTTCAAGCTTTTCAAGGCTGAATCTCAGGGAAGAGACTCTGGAGACTATTTCCTTACGCCGGTTCTCAAGCTCAGCAATCTGAAGTTTGTGCTTTTTAGTTTCAGAATGAACAGACTCAATAAGTGCTTCCACATCCTTCATTCCATCTTCAAGAGCTTTGACCTGTTTTTCATTATCCCTGACCGATTGTGCCATATTAAGAAGATCTTTTTCTGCAACGGCCCTTTTGCTTTTCACTTCCGCAAGCCTATCACGGATAGAGCGTTCCTCATCATCTTTTACAGATACGAGAGAATCTACATCCTTTGAATTCACAGTAAGTTTTGACTCGATCTCAGATAACTTTGCTTTCTTCAGTTCCAAGGATTCCCTGCGTGAATGAATATCCTTTGAAAAAGAATCAATAGAAGTAAATGAACGGGACTTACGGTCTTTGAGTTCCTTTATCTGTTGCTGCACAGACTCTTTTTTAGATGAGAGTTCACTCAGTTCAGACAATTTCTTTTTAATATCATCGATCAAACTGCGAGTACGGTCCCTTTTCTCATTCAATGAAGAAATTTCCTCATCTATCTTTAAGGACCGTGTTCTCATGGAAGCCAGTCTTGCGCTGGGATCCGAATCTTCCAAGAGCTTAATCTCTGAACCAAGCTCTTTGATCCGCCTTTCATTATCTCTCTGATGCCTGCCTACGCCAACCCTTGCACTGGAAGCCCTTTCCCTGTATTCTTCCAGTTTTCCAAGTTGCAACAGGTCATCTATCATTTTCTGCCGGTCTTTAGGTTTGGAGTTGATCAGGACATCGATCTCACCCTGCCGGATGTAAACACAGTTACGGTATGCTTCTTCATCCATATTAAGAAGAGATGTAACCGCCTCATAACTGCGGGTAGCCTGATCGAATATAATCTCCCCGTCTCTTTTGAAAACAGATTTAGTATTGGAAGCCCTGCCTTTTTCAGGATCGTTCCTGAATGTCTGCTCCACGGAATATTGATGACCATTCTGTTCGAATTCAAGAAGTATGGATGCCTTTGTAGCACCTTTTGTGATTATATCAGAAAGAACGAACTCCTTATCCAGAGTCTTACTTCCAAAAAGTCCTGTAAAACATGCTTCCAGAAGACTGGATTTGCCACTTCCGTTAACACCTGAAACTACTGTCACGCCGTCTTTGAAAGACAGATCAAGCTTTTTGTAGCTCCTGATATTCTCCACTTTAAGACGTTTTAACATCACAGGTAATCACCCAGGTTGTACTGTCGTGGCTTCGGTTCATCTTCCTTTTTCTTTTTTACTTTTTTTGAAGTCGAGTCTGCAGATTCAACTTTTTTACCAGAATCAATGGCTGCTTCTTCTACTGGAAGTTCTTTTTCATCAGTTTCTACGGATTCAACGGTTTCAGCCTTTTCAACAACCGGGGTCTCAACTTCTGACTCGACAGTATTTTCAGAATAATTAACAGGGGTTTCATCAATAGACTCTACTTCAGGTTCAGGAGAATAATCAGGACTTGACCCCTCAACTGATATAGAAACTGGAACAGGGCGTGTAAAGTCCATTTTCTCCAGAAGCTCCCCTAGTTTCTGTTCCGCTTCATCGCCCATTCTGGTCTTGGCAATCCGGGAATCCCGTATCATATCATCGAGCAGCAGACCGCCGGAAGTGAGATTCATTTTTTTAATCTCTTCTTTTACAACATCATCAGGATCTGAAAATACCACTTTCAAAGTAGGATCATTGAGAGTATCAACTCCTGAACGCAGATCCTTTATTCCCGGAACCAGAGCTCCTCTTGACAGTAGGAACTTTTCGATCTCACTGAAATCAAGCCTCGCCTTCACATCACCTGTAAGTTCAACGAACACGACCTTGTCATGAATGTCGTGTTCCATTATAGCGTTAAAAACATCTTCAATGGCCTTGGGACCCTCACTCACATTTGCAGGGATGAACAGGAAATCACGTGTTGGAATTATTCTTTTGCTGATATCTATGCCGCTTTCTTTTACAGTGACTATATTATATGACCGGGGCTCACGTTCAGATGTACTGTTCCTTTCGGTACTTCCGGCATAGGTTACCCACGTGTCATTCACTTTTGTAATTTCATACTTGTGATTATCTCCAAGAAGCACCGCATGTATGTCAAATGGAATTGATTCGATGACTTCCTTAATGTCCCAGTCACCAAATGAGAAAGGCTTGACAAGCTGGTGCATCACAAGCAGGTTGTAACTGGCACCAGTTTCTTTGCCGTCAAATATTGAATAATCGAATAATGGTATCTTTGTCTTTGCCACACTATCTATTCCATATATGGCAACATCTCCAAGTCTGTAAGGCTCATTACTGAGCCTTGTCACAAGACCAAGGCTGCCGTACAGATCAAGCCACTGGGTATTCTGTTTGCTCTCATGATTCCCTACTATGGCAAGCAACGGAATTTCTGCATTTTTAAGCCTTGAAAAGAGTTCCATTGCATCAAGAATATCATCCAGTGTAGGATTGCGTGAGTCGAACAGGTCTCCTGAATGTATTAAAGCATCCACACCCATATCAATAGCATCATCCACCACAGCAGAAAAAGCATTCAGAAAATCCTTCCGGCGCACATCACTATGATATTGCCGGTATCCAATATGCGTATCCCCTGTATGGATTATCCTTATCTCATCCATTAGAAATGATGATATGCTTCATTTAGTTTAATTGTTTGGGATGGATTTATTTAGAATAGGAATATATTAATATTATATAATATTAGATTCTATAATTTAGATGCTTTGTGTAACAAACGCACAGGGTTGATAGGGAACATTTATGGATAACAACGGACAGATCACTATAGATTATCTGATAGGAATTATTATTTTCCTGTTCGCTGTCATCTTTATATTCAATTACACTTCCGGAATATTTACTCCATTTCACTCAAATTCTGATGAAATAACCCTTATAGCTGACAGGACATCCACCGCACTTGTTGAGAAAATACTTAGTGAAGGTGACGAAACCGTCCCAAACATGCTTAATAAAGACAAAACTGATGATTTCTTCACAGAACTGGACACTAATTACGATTCATACATTGACTATCTGGGACTGACCGGTTCATATCTTAGATATGATTTCAATGTTACACTTGAGAACCAGACATCTACGATCAATACGGGAGGAAAAGTGATTCCCCGGGGAGTAAACGTAGGCCAGACAAAACGCATAGTTCTCATCAGAAATGATGACAACGGAGAAACAGAGACAGCAATAATGTCTTTCAGGGTGTGGTAAAATGTTCAGGAAAAACTCCCTGATGTCTGACAGAGATGCGCAGATGCATACACTTGAGGCTGTTATGGCTGCACTGATAATGGTAGGAGTGATCGTATTTGCCGTTGAAGCAACTTCCCTGACACCACTTACATCATCAACTGCAAACGCACACATCGAAGCCCAGATGCAGACCATGGGACAGGACATGCTGAATGCTCTTTCATATGCACCTTACGGACACACCTCTGCCCTGAAAAGTGACGTTTTGAACTGGAACGGACTCGAATATGTATGGAACGGGACAGCATATGAATCGCGATCCTCAGTGAATTCCACTCTTACAAACAGTTCTCTTGTTGATATGTTTAATTTCATTACGACACCAAGAGGAATTGCACATAATGTTCATTTCGCATGGATAAATGAAGATGGAGTATCAATATCAAGATCTTACATATACAATGGAGACCCCTCGGACAATGCAGTAATAGTTTCAAAAAAAGTTATCCTTTCTGACTATGAAGTGGCAAATGTGTCATCCTTTGCGACAAACACAGCTATTCCTGATATCGATAACAGCACCGGATTTTACAATATAGTCAATGTAAAAATGACACTCTGGAGAATGTGATCACATTGATACAGACCAAAAAGATTAATTCAGATGATAAAGCACAACTGCTCCTGATTGCAGGATTCGCTGTAGGCGTAGGTATAGTCGTGCTGACGATCATGCTGAACAATGTGATCTATGCCAGCAATATTGCCTCTGAAGCAAGTATTGATACATCGCGCTACGAAATTGCAAATGCGGCCCAGATAACAACTGAAGCATATGAAGATGCATACAGATATGCAACCCTTAACGGAAGTTTCAACAACACAGATTTTGAAAATTACATTGGATCATATTCTGAAATGGCAGAGAAGAATTTTGCCATGTCCGGATTTACCTACAATATAGAAAACAATACACTAAATGAGGCATACTTTACCCGGAATGGTCTGGCTGGCGGGAGAGACGACTGGACAGTTATAAAAAATATCAACACAACCAGCGGATTTGCAGTGGAAATACCAGATGTTTCACGCCTGGGAAACAGCACGAACAGTCTGACAATAGCAATAACTAACAGATCAGGACTACTGTGGTCACTTGATTTATACAATTCCAGCGGGAACATAAACATCACTGTCTCTGACCAGTCATCAGTAATCGGTACTTACACCGCTTCAAGTCATATTAATATTACAGGGGACAGGATCGACTTTTCAACGCCTGAAAACTTCTATTTCAACAGCCATACCGATGGTGGCGATTATTCTATCAATATCCTTAACGGAAGCAATGCAGTTGGTTATTGCAGCTTTTCAGGAACCCAGACATCAGGAGACCCTTATGTTTTTGCTAGATACTGGATTGTCAATCCTTCCGTAGAAATGACATCCGGCGAAATGAGAATTGTTCGAAATACTCCGATATCCCTGCCAGGGAGGAACATAGGATGATCAGGAAACTCATTGATAATGAGGATGCTGTATCCATTTCAGTTGGATTCATACTGACATTTTCAATAAGTGTGATCATGATAGTAATTGTCCTCAGTTCTTTCTATTCCCTGATGGATAATGCCGAACAGACAGTTATGCATGATGAATTTGAGATACACGGAAATGACATTGCTGTCAGGATAGCAACAATTGACACCATGGTAGGTTCAATGGAAGATTCAGGATCAAATCTTGAAGAGATAAGATACGATTTTTCTCTGCCTTCAAAAATTGCAGGCAAACCTTATTCCATAGAGATAGTCAACAGCACCAGGGACATAGTTTTCATTTCAGATGAAAGAGAGAGAACTCAGGTGAAAGTTCCCTATTTTGCAGAAAATACCCTGGTAGTCTCAACCACAGTACAGAGCATAAAAGGCAATTTTGTAATTGCATACGAACCTGAAACAAATATCATAAATATCTACTGAAAAACCGGGAATTTACAGATGAAAAAAGAGAAAAGCCTGTTCCAGACAGAAGATGCTGTCTCGGAAGTTGTGGATTTCAGTATAACTCTGGGAGTTATGCTCCTTGCAATAGCAGTGATAGCTCTTGCAGGATACCCTATGGTCCAGCACATGAAAGAGACGGGACATATGGAAAACATAAGGCAGAGCTTTTCAGTACTCACCCCTAACGTGAACAAAATAGTATTCGGTAAAGCACCTTCCCAGTCAGTGGAACTGAAGATGTATGGTGGAACGACCTACGTAACCGGAAGCAGTTATATGAATATAAGTATGGAACACTGGAATGAATCTTCTTCGTTCCTTGAAACCACATCATATGAAAGACAGCTGCGCATGATCGAAAACCAATATGAGGACACATCAGTTGCCTACGAGAATACCGGTGCATGGGTAAAATATCCTCAAGGAAAAGCGTTGATGATATCAAAACCAGCCTTTGCATATGACAACCATTCCCTGGTAATACCAATGGCAACGATAACAGGTTCAAAAGGGACTTCAGGTTCAGGACTTATTCGTGTGATAGCTGATGGTGGACAACTTGCAGTTGAAACCTATACCAACGTATCAAAAGTTGAAATTACCATGTCCAGTGAATACTACGAAGCATGGGAGAAGTACTTTGATGACTCGCTTGAAATGACAGTCACAGATGTAAATACCACAACAAATACCATCCATGCAGAGAAGAATTACAACCCTAACATAGATGTGTTCATAACAGTTTCACCCATGAGCGTGACCGTTGAATAAAAACAATACAAGGAGGATCATATCGTGAAAAACTTCTTCAGATCACAAAAAGCAGTATCATCAGTAGTTGGTATGATAATGATACTGGCACTTACGATCACATCTGTCAGTGTGATCTTCCTTTATGGGGTACCTACGATCTATGAAATGGAAGACATAGCAAACGCTCAGAAAGTGGAACAGGCATTCACAGTACTGGACTCCAGAACAAGTAAAGTCGCCCTTGGAGAATCACCGAGCCAGACAACTTCCCTGTCAATGATGGCAGGAGACTTAAAAGTTAATGGTAACAATGAATCCTACAATTCCAGCAAGATTGTCATAATCTCAGTGGATATAAACGCCACATGGTACAACAGTTATAAAAATAACAGGCACAGATGGGGTAGCTGGAAAAGTTACACTTCAAACCCGGAAATGAATGAGTTCAATGCCTCCATGGGAAGCATAGTCTATAGAGACAACGACAGAATCATAGGCTATGAAGGCGGAGGAGTCTGGTCAAAATATCCTACCGGAAAATCAGTAATGATATCACCTCCGGAGTTCCATTATAATGGTGAAACACTGACATTGCCTGTAATGAGAGTTCAGGGAGACTCACTGCACAGTGGAAAATCAGATGTCGACATCACTGTCAGTTCTAATAACATGCCTGTAGTACTATATCCTGACCCGGGTTCAGATAACAGAAGGACAAATCCTCTTACATCAGACAAGGTTATTATTTACATCAAGAGCGATTTCTATAATGCATGGGCCGACTATGCCAATACACTTGCCTATGCAACTGCCACAACCGATGACTACAACAGTACCGCAGTAGTTGAACTCGAAGTTATACCTGCAATGGGAAAAGACTCATTGAAGTCTGCTTTTAAAGTAGGATCTGTGAATCCTTCTAATCCGGAACCAATATACAATTTCTCCTTTGACCTTGAAGCCAGGGCATCACAGGGACTTAATCCAAGCAACTATCAGATAACTGCTACATCAGGAACAAAGACACTTACATATACCCTTGCAAAGAAAGGTGGTGCCAACCAGCTACTTCTTGATGTTGAATATGAGGATACCTCAGTAGGCAGTGTTGAAACATGGGAACATAATGGTATTTTTGTAGTGAACGGTGCAAAGGATGATCAATCTTCCACAGTAGACCTGCTTTCAAAAACATATACATTGGAATATGATGAAAATAATGATTTTTCATGGGATAACGATTCATCCATCAGCCTTGGACCAAATGTAGATTACTCAAAAGGCGATATTATGCCACTTTATAATCTTACGCAACATTATATGAAACTCATTACAATGGACGGTTCGGTGCTGTTTACTCTCCAGCAGCCAGGACACTCTGACCCTGTGGATTATGATGAGTCGACTCTTACTTTGTACTATGACGGGATGCCGGGCAGTATAACATATCTTCACGTTAGCAGAAATGATCTTTCGGTAAACTTAAATTAAAAACATAGAGGTTATACTTACAAAAGTGCAGGAATGCACATTTCAAACTGTATATTTTTTGTTTTAACAAATCATTTTTATATTATATATGGCATATATTCTAGAAATGATTGATGAAAAAGGTCAAATTGCAGTTGATTTCCTCCTGGGGATATCGTTATTCCTTATCGCTTTAACCTTTACAGTGCAATTCATTCCGGGTATGTTCATATCAGGATCTGCAGGTGAAAGTAGTCTCGACTATACTGCATACCGCACAGCCACAGTTCTTGTGGAAGACACAGGATGGTGGGGAAACAGTACAAGTAGTGGTACTGACTGGGAGGAACATCCCGTGAGCATTATGCGAATTGGTCTTGCAGTTGACGATGATCCAAGCTCTAAACTTACAAACACCCCGAACCTCATTTCAAGGAACAAGACACTTGAAATGATGAATGTGGACGAGAAAACATTCATAGAGATGATGGGACTCTACAACAATGTCGATGATACTCCATTTTCCTATGGTTACAACATATCATTCAAACAGAATGGAAATGTCCTGATGCTAAACAATACCAGCATTGTAAGAGGGCAGATAATCCCTAACTATCAGGAATCAACAAAGATAACACGCATAGTCCTTATGGAAAAAGGCACTATTGCAAGTTTTACAGGAGATAATCTTACAAGTGAGCTGGCTAATACAGCAACCATCAATGTAACCGGTCCTTTTGAGGAAAACATAACCATCCGGATAAGTGATCTGAATCTTACAGGCTCGTCACCAATGTTCCTGAATGCAAGTCTGGAAGGAACTACATTGACACGAGCATCAAATTATACAATGTGGAAAATGGATGGATGGGACAAAGAGCCTTTTAATGGGTCACTATCTTCAGGAGATATTATATCATTTGATTTTGACAAAGAACTTTTCAGTACAGGTACTGAATGCAGACTTGACCTTGAATTCATTAACGTAAGCCTGCCAACTCCCGGGCCTCCTTTTACAAAATATAACAACGAAAGCGCCCCTTATTACGAACCTGCATATCTCGTTGTGGAGGTGTGGCAATGAACGATAAAGGACAATTACATACCCTCGAAGGATTGGGTGCTGCCGTTCTGATGACACTGACAATCCTTACGATCTCACAGAGTACAATGATCGTCACACCACAGAACGAGCTTGCCATTGATGTCCATCTTGAGCAAATGAGTTCTGATGCGCTTACCGTAATGGATAGAAATCCTGTAGATTCTGCCCAGTATAATCTTACAGAGTGCATTGCATGTTGGGACATGAATGAAGCAGATTACCCAACAGATACTGCGGGAAATCTTGATGAACTTGATGCAGGACTTCGATATCTTTTACCTAATGCATTGTACAACGTTGACCTGGCATACATAGAAAACGATGATCTGAAAGTTGATAAGGCCATCATTAACGGACCCGCCGGAAAGAACGCAGTGGTCACAAGACATTTCGTAACACTCACAAATTCAACCGTTTCTGAAATGGGAGGCGGCTGGAATCTTGGAGATAATGAACTGAAAGTAGTAGAAGTGAGGTTGACAACATGGAAGATCTGAGAAAAGATACAAGTGGTCAATGGATAGCACTTTCAGGTCTTGTTATATCACTCATAATCATAGGACTTGCCGTACTGGCAAATCAGGCAGCACTGGCAGGATATCACTCGTCCAATGCAGCTCTTGAATTCCCCAAGGAGAACATAAGAGAGCTTAACCAGCACACCAGAGATAATGCACAGACAATAAAGGATATGGCATTT
Organism: Methanolobus bombayensis; assembly: GCF_017873415.1. Lineage (GTDB taxonomy): Archaea > Halobacteriota > Methanosarcinia > Methanosarcinales > Methanosarcinaceae > Methanolobus > Methanolobus bombayensis. The sequence continues at coordinate 59,137 of NZ_JAGGKD010000010.1, forward strand.
TACATGAACAGCACAACCAATGAAACTGTTCCTGTTGCCTTTGAGCAGTTGTTTGACAATTACAGCACGCAGATGCAAAAGCTCTATGCTGTGCACGGGGAAGTTGTAGATGTGTCTCTTGTATCCATAAATTCCACAACCGGGAATTATACCATGGAAGATATTGACATGGTCTTTGTAAATATCACATACGATGACGGTAGAACTCACTACTCAGCAGAGCCTGAAATTATCGAGGTGATGGAATGAAACGACTGTTTGCTGATGAAGAAGGGGTTTCAATCCTTTTCGAATACATTTTGTTCTCCCTGATATGCATCGGTTTCTTTATGATAGTGAGTGTCAACTCTGATGAGATATTCATGCAGACACCTAATGAAGTTGTGATGCAGAACGAGATGAGCGATATCGGAAACATGATGAGCACGATGATAACGGATATGTATCTCATTCTTCCGGCAAACGGCCAGATTGATACGAAATACGATATCCCGCCTAAAGTCGGTACAGAGACATACATCATCAATGCGGATATTGCCTATACGGACCAGATAATTGAATTGGTCTCATCAGATTCAGGAAAGAAAGTAAGAGTTACGATCGGTGGAATTGCTACGACAATGCCGATCAATGGTACTGCATCAAGCAGTTCAACAAATCACATGATCAGTTATGACTCGAGAAGATAGAAGTAATGCAGCAGTTTCCGAAACACTTGGATATATCCTTTTATTTGCAATAGTGACCCTTTCAATGGGTGTTATCTATGCAATAGGATATCCTGCGCTGCAATCAAATATGGACGCGAATGTTTTTGAAAGTGCAGAACAGAATTTCATTGTTCTCCAGAGCAACATGGAAAGAGTGGCCTTTGACCAGACACCTGTAAAGGTACTCAAACTAAAGCTCCAGAGTTCTTCTATAGAAGTTAGCAATGAGTCAGCCATATCAGTAACAACAAGCGATGGTTTTTCGTGGAATGGAGCGACCGGTGAGATAGTATTCTCTAAAGATGAGAAGACAATTAGTTATGAGAATGGAGCGGTTTTCAAGAAATATCCACGTGAGGCAACTGTGATGATATCTGAACCTTCTATATATGCCACATCATTTGAAAACACAACTGTGACAAACATAGGAATCGTGTCTGTTAACGGTCATTCACAATTATCAGGAAAGGGAATTGCCACAGTAAATCTCAAGCACAACTCAAGCAGCATGAATATGAGTTCATCAACTACCGATGTCATTGTACTCATAAACAGCACTCATGCTTCCAAATGGAAAGAATACCTTGAAGAAGCAGGTTTTTCAATAGATAATAACGCAACAACATCTTCAAGTGTTTCTGCTCATATCAACGATACAATGCTTATCATGAGTAATCACGATGTTGATGTAGACATATCATAAGCATATATTTAAACAGAAAATCCGGTCTGCATTGCCAGCCGGATGCTTCTTTTATAATCTGAATTTAATGTTTAGAAACATCTTTCTGATTATTCTTACATTTTTATAGCTTGAACGTAGCAACCGATTAAAGCACAAAACTGATTATAATGAGAATATAATCGTGAAAATAAATAAATAAATAAATAAATAAATTAAGCATTAATGTGTTAACTGAAAATAGAAAAGTAAAGAAGCTCCGGTTATTACCGAAACTTCTGGATAAACTGCAGATACTTTTACCACAACTGCAGATCAGCTAATACTTATCATACCTTTTGGCCTGACGGCCAGTACATCTCTTGCAACCAGCACATCACTCACGTTGTTGATATTATAGGCATATGCAGTTATGTAAGCTCTTCCGGCAATAGCACTTGTAAAGTCCACAGTATCAGAACCTACCACTGTTACATTGATCGGGTTCTCGTAGTTTCCAAAATATCCGATGTTACTGTAAAGATATACAAATCCATAGCTTGAATTACCCAGTGTGTCTTCAAGTGAGAGAGTAAGAGTTGTTGAATTTTCGATCAGCATTATTCTTTTGTCAGCGTCCATATCAAGACTTCCCAGTGAATAAGAAGTCACACTGGCAGCACCACCGCCAACGCTGGCAGCTCCGCCACCACCTACTACTACAGTGATATTCTCACCACTAAGATCCGTATATGTAACAGTTGAAGTTGGCATAATAATCGGCACATAACCTGCACCATCCACTTTCATCTGATACCATATTCCCCATTTATCACCCGGACCCATATTTGGCAACTGCCACTCAAGAGAAGAAGTGGAACCTGATGTAGTGATTGTAGGCTCTGCATTACCTGCAGGAGGTGATGTTGGAGTATAAAAAACAGTCTGATTACCTGTTGTTGCATTACTACTACCTGATTGGTAAGTTGCCTTTGCAACCGCAAGAGGTGTTATATAATTGTGAGGCACCTGGAGATCAAGTACCGGACCTCCTGCAGAGAAATTAGTTATCTGCATTGCAATTCCCTGGAAGATATCTTTCAGGACACTGGAATTAGGTGCGAAATAATATTCACCGCCGGTTATAGTTGCAATCTCTTCAAGGATCGGGTCAACTTCTGCTTCGCTGTTACCAAATCCCACTGTATAGATCACAGTATCATTGTCTTTTGCCCTGTATGCTTCCTCAAGTAGTGAATGATAACCTGCATTGTCAAGTCCATCTGTCATGATGACTATAGTGGAGTTACCATCGGCAGATGAGAGTTCATTGTTAGCCAGATACAAACCTTCATCGATGGCTGTGAGTCCGTCAGCAGTTATGGTATCAATCGCATTTTCAAGATGAGACAGTGAATCGTTCTCAAATGTTGAAGTTACACTGCCTGTCCATTCATTCCAGGAAACAGGAGTGGTTACCGGTTCTTGATCAGTGTCACTGAAAACAATGTCAAAACACTCATAATATCTGGAGGATGATGATTCAACTTCAGTAACAATGTCCCAGGAAGAACCATCCCATCTCTGGATATTAAGATCATTATAACCATCTGAAGCCATTAGGAAAATAGCATCTGATGAAGGATCAGGAGTCAATTGAACCCAGCGTGTGTAGGCACTTCCAAGACTTGATGCAGAAGATTCAGAACTCCATGAACTGCCATCCCATGTACGATACTTAGGAACTGAATTAGACTCACCCCAGACCACAATACCTGTACCACTGGACTGTTCAAAAGCAACATCCACAGATCTGCGACTGTATTCATAGACATCTCTCTCTACTCTCAGAGGTGTTTCCCAGGAAGAACCATCCCAGTCAGTAACATAAATGTCATAAGACCTGTCCTCTGCTGCAAGTATTATATCATCCGAATAAGGATCTGCTGCCATCTTTATCCAGTATACTCTTTCATCAGGGGTATACATGTCTGAAGGAGAACTCCATGAGTTTCCGTTCCATATGCGGTACCGTACAGTATCAGTATCCATATCAGACCAGACAACCATTGCCCTTCCTGAATCCTGCTCATATACAACATCAAAACACTGATAACTTGTTGCCCTGGCATCATCCGTAATGAAAACAGGGTTGCCCCACGAATCTCCATCCCAGACCTGTGCACGCATATCCCTTTCATCATCCAAAGTTACAAGGATCATCTCATCGGAATCAGGATTTGCTTCAAGTCTGATCCAGCCGACATCCCCATCTCCGGGATTAGTATCGTCCACTTCAGCATCCGAGCTCCAGGAAGAGCCATCCCAGACACGATACATAGGAACACCATCATTTTCATCCTTATCCATGTAAGTTATTATTGCATCACCGGATACCTGTTCATACTTCAGGTCAAAACCTCTCTGACCATAAGAATCCAGATTGTTGGAGAACTGGCTAACAGTCCCCCAGGAAGAACCATCCCAGACCTGTACGTTAACATCATAACTTGTATCTGAAGTTGCCATTATGATCTCCGAGTCCGTTGGACTGGATTCTAGAACTACATAAGAAGGACTGGCACCTATATAATTGGCAGAATCTTCAGATGACCACTCAGTACCATCCCAGGTTCTTATCTTTGGTGTGCCGCCACCTCCTCCACTATCATAATATGCTGTCATTACAGTATCAATACCAGTTGTGGAAACATTGACTGTGAATTCCGTGTCTGCCTGGACACCAGCACCTTTGGAAACATCAATGTTGTATGTTTCTCCAGCAGAAAGCAGTGATGAGACTTCACATACACTTGTACCGGTATCTGATGAAAGCACATCAACACCATCATAGAGAGTGACATTCACCGTAGTAGAATCATCCCAGGATAAGTTGAATACATAATAACCATCTGTGTCCGGTGTGAAATATCCGGTCCATGTACTGTTTGCAAGCACATAACTGGTCTGGTTGGCACTTGAAACAACATCCTCGTAGCTGTAAAGCGCAAGTCCTGCTTTGTCACCTCTTGTTTCATCAAAACTTGACATGAAGGCATGTGAGGATAACTGTGTTGCACTCTTTTTGTCTATGTAAGTTGTGATTGTGAAATCCACCAGACCTGAACCCTTACCCGTTACATTTACAGTCCAGTTACCTTTTTCTACTGTATCTCCGTCATCATCAGGATAAATATAGGACAGTGGATGGATCCATATGTATTCCCCGGTTGTGCTGTTTGGATAGTAACCCGTTGTATTATCATTGACACCATATACCATTCCGGATGGACTTGTAAGCTGAAGATCGAAATCCGCAGAACTGTCATCCCAATCAAGCTGGACCTTAAGATCGTTGATCGTTTCATTGATAAATATAGTATCCTCGAAATAATCCGGTTCCACCACGTTTACAGTACAATCATAACCATCTGCATCCAGATCAACAGTATTTGAATAATATTCAATACGAGTACCATTCCAATATACTTCCACATCGCTGACCTCACTTGTCCAGCTTCCCTGCCCATCGTACTCGTGATAATCGTAGAATGTAATTGTATTAGACCCAGCTTCTAAAACGTTAGTGAGATCATACTCATAGTTGGCCCATTGACCATTTAAACTTGAAGTATCATGGGAAGGAAGTGATGTGAAATAATTACCATTGATCTTTATGAGACATTCTCCTTCAGTGGAAGCACCTGAATCTAGCTCAAAAACAGTATCCAGGTCATATCCATCAAATTTGAGTGTGTATTCCTGGAGTTCCAGCGAATCCTCAAAAGTATAATCATAAGGAGTGAAACCTTCCACACCATATTCTATCTCAGATGCATCATAATCACTAAGTTCCTGAGCAATGGTATTGTATATCTCACCGAGGTCAGAACTGTCCGGTGCGTTGTAGTATGTACCGTCTGTCTCTGATGCGATATGACGCAGCAGGGCTTCATCAAGACTGCTACCAAGACCAATAGTATAGATAGTCACATCATTTGCATTCGCATATGCTATGGCATTTTCACCGTTCTGGTCAGAGCCTGCATTTGTTTCTCCGTCAGTAAGAACGATCATTACTTTTCTGGCACTTGAACGACCATGGTTTATAAGAAGATCGTTTGCATCCGCCATACCTTCTCCCATAGCTGTTGAGCCACCATCGGATATTGAATCTATTGCACTTTTGACTGAAACTTTGTTGTCATAGGCATTAAGCAATGTCATATCCTTGTTGACACTGCTTGAACTTGCAAATGAAACAATACCAACCTCAGAGTTGGATACAAGATTATCAGTGAATTCTTTTGCAGCATCTCTTGCATCCTGAATAGGTGTTCCTGACATACTTCCCGAACGGTCAAGAACAAGAACAACATCCAGGGGTGGTCCTGCATAGTAGTCCGGGTCCATACTGCCGGAGCGATCAAGAACAAGCATAGCACTTGCTGCAGGTCTTGTAATTGGCAGCTCACCTTCTATGGAGATTACAGTTGTGATGTTTACAAGGGAACCTGAACTCACTGAGACTGGTTTTACTTTTAGGCTAACACTGAGGAAAGGTTCGGATTTAACACTGATATTTGTAGACAAACTAATGTTCCCACTGGTTGCAAGGATGCTTGTGTTACCAGATACGTTTCCAGTAAACAAACCATATATACGTCCATCGGAATCCGTAGTAGCATTTATAAGATCAGTGTCATTGTAACCATTGACAGTAAATGTTCCTACTGTTGTGTTTGTGTTGTTGAAAAGAACATGGATATTAGGAAGTGAATGACCCCATTCATCAAGTGCTACAAGTGTTAGGTTAGCTTCATGATTCCCGTTAAGACCCTGAGAGAGTACTGCATTGGGGTTTGCATAGAAGTCCATTGAATCAAGCGGACCAGCTGTGAAATAAAGAGTAGTGCTGTTGGTGAAATTAGTTAAACCTGATTCGTTCTTATATGTTGCTGTTACGGAAAGTGATTCAATATAAGGAGTAGGACCCACCACAGTGTTTGCCCTTCCCTGGCTATTCAATGGGACATACACAGTAGTTCCATCATCAGTGTTGAATCTGACCTGTTCTTTGATCGGAGTTGAAAGAGGAATTATCGGGTTCATGAACTGGTCCGCAGGTCTGGCCGAAAGCGTATAGGAATCCTCGTTGTTTGAATACGAATACCCGGGAGTGTAGCTCATGAAGAAATTATCAATGACATCCGCAATACCTGTAATAGTAACATTATGCTGCAGTGAGGTATTCAGAACACTTATGGAAATGACGTTTCCACCTGCTCTTTTGTCTGTTGTGAAGACGTTTGGAACTATGCCGCTTGAATCTGTTGTACCATTATAGTATGTAAGACTGGCTGAATTGTAAAAATTGGGACTGTTATAAATAGTGTTTTCAGGTGGTGTTACTGTAAAACTGATGTTTACATCTTCTATCGGATTGTAGAATGAATCATAGACAATTGCAGAAATGTTAGAACTGGTATTCACAGTATATTCCTTGTTGTATATGACCTTCATAAGCCCGGGGGAGCCGGGAAAAATGTTAAGATATGTAGTGTTTGTTACAGAGCCTACTGTGGAATAAATGGTGATATTATCGGCAACTGTGGAATTAAGAGTAAGAAGGAAATCCTCTGAAGGCTCAGAAACATAAGTGACGTTCCTTTCGTCGGAACTCACGTTCAGGTAGGAAATAGTAGATGAGTCTACTGACATCTCCAGATCGTGCAATGGAGTTCCAAAGATATCTTTCACTACTATATTAAGACTAACCGGTGTACTGTAATTGATATTTCCGAAAATATCAGTTGGCAGAAATGTAATGTTGGTGATGTTACCTGCTGTGTTCACATAGGAATCAGCATGGACTATTATAGATGAAGAGGGAAGTGGTGAAAAACTTACATTTGTCTGATTATAGAAACTGCCCGAACTGGCATTTATGTTTGCAGTTCCTGACTCAGTTGAGTTAATTGAAACTTCTGCTATTCCTGAAGCGTTTGAAAAAACCGATGATGAACTAAGGACCCCAAGATCTGTTGTGAAGTTTACAAGCGTGTTGTTCTCAGGAGTACCGTTGTCCGTGACAAGTACACTTATGTTTACTGCATCACCAGCATCTGTTTGTATGTCAGTCGTTAGAAATTCAACATCCAGCGCAAAAGCAGATATCGAAAACATGATAAATATAGAAAATATGCATACCAGTTTTTTAGAATAGTCCATAGAAACACCTCATGTTCACCCTTTTTGTACCAACCTTAATCGGAATGTGATTTTTACCAATTGAATACTATATATATGTGTTACATATATATTATTGCTTATATAAGTCATTTATTATGACACATAGACGGTGTTTTTGGAAGTCTTAGCCGCACCACGAAACACTTAAATCCTACCCATCCATTAACCATTTCAGTAAGGTGAAATTCATGAAGAAAGCAATCATCGAGACTGGTAAAGGAAACATTGTCCTTGAATTGTTCGAAAAGGATGCACCAAAGACTGTTGCAAACTTTGAGAAGCTCATTAAGGAAGGATTCTATGACGGACTTACTTTCCACAGAGTAATCCCTGACTTCGTCATCCAGGGTGGATGTCCAAAAGGAGACGGAACAGGCGGACCAGGGTACACTATTAAGTGTGAGACCAAGAACAACCCACGTAAACACGGCACAGGTGCACTTTCAATGGCACATGCAGGAAAGAACACCGGTGGAAGCCAGTTCTTCATCACACACTCCCCACAGCCACACCTTGATGGCGTACACACCGTCTTCGGTCAGGTAATCGAAGGCCAGGATGTTGTCAACAAGATCAAGGCAAAAGACAAGATGAACAAGGTCACTGTTGTAGAAGAATAATTATTTTGTTTTGGCAGCTTTTGTACTGCTAGTTTCTATTTTTAGTGGGATGGTCTTTTTATTAGTGGAATTGCAATTTTAGCAAAATAATAACATCCCTTGTTGAATTGTTGGAAGAAAAGGGTGTTTTTGATTGTGAAGAGTAGGAAATAAGTTGCTTGAGAAGTTAGATGCTGTTAAAGGGTTAACTAAAATGGATATAAGGATTTGCTACATTATTAGTTTGAGGACTTGGAAGAATAAACTTGTCTATATAGGATTAATCTAAAGAGGTTTTGTAGGATATAATCATTTACGGGTCTTTAAAATTGAAAAAGCTTCTATGAAAGTTTCCAATCCTGGTATTATATCATGCATATAGTTAATGATTGATTCCTTAAGGGGTGTTTTTCCATATTTGTGATTATATACAGCTACTGGTATCATTACAACAAAGGATATGACGAGTAAAGCTGTAAAAAACAGACCAATTTTTGAGAGATAATTTACACCTTTATTAAATTCATCTACTTTACTTTCTTCATAATATGCTTTTTGTTTCAGTGACTCTAACTCTCTAGTAAGATTGTTATTATATCCATAATAAGTACATGTTTCATCAATAATCTTCAAATCATCACTTTCTGCAATACTGTATCCATCATAAACCCCCTTTCTTTTATTATCGAGATATGTCTGTACTAAAGAACTTATTTCGCTGTATCCTTCGCCACTTATACGGCTTTGCTCTACTAAAATAAAAAGTTGTTCTCGTATCAATAAATCAATTGCATCTTTTTCTGCTTGTTCTCTAGACCAATCGTCTTTAAGATTACTACTTTCAATAATCAAATTTAAATTTTCATCTATAAGAGTACCAGTAAGATTAAAACAACCCTCAGTAGCAAACTTCTGAATGTTTATATAATTAATATAATCAAAATGAACCAATGAGTTTTTTTCAATTAAAACATAATTATTCGATAAATCGACTCCCGCAATGATAGGAGTGCCAGATAATATTACTGCCGGAATACCTAAGGTAGTCATTGCTGAATTTGGATTAAGAATAGCACCGCTTACTATTATTTTTGATTCGCTATCCCTTATTGATTGAGCCAAATCTGGATTATGTGTGCCATAAGTGCAGATATAGTCTTCAATTGGTAGTTGTGTTTCAAAAAATTGAGATTCTTCAACTGTTTTTTGTGGGACATATTGTATCATTGCACCTTTTTTAGTGGATTTGGTTACTATGTAAGAATATGGATACCCGTTATAAAATGCAAAATGCTCTTTGTTTTCTACGCTTAAATTAGAATTTTCTAAAATCAAATTATACGTATCCAAATATGATTCTGCGTAATTATCAAAAATCTTTTCAGTTGCTACTGGAGAAATATAATTTATATGTAGATGATATCCTAAAAACGTGCCTATGATAAGAGTAACAATAACAATAGGCAATATTTTTTCAGGTTTCACAACTCAATAAAAACAATAAAGGTTGATAAAATATTCTATTTATGTTTTTGTTTATTCACATTTTCAGATTTATCACAGTAAAAATACTTGAAAACCATAATCATGAAAATCAAATACGATATCCGAACTGACAAATCCATAAGACTGTATATGTTATGCATAGTCGTGTTTTTAATGGACATGTACAAATCGCCACCATCGAATAAAATTGTTCCATAAATCAACAAAATTACAATTACAATAGCTGTTATTTGTGATTTTATAAACCATATCAAAGGTAAATACAATCTGACATTTTTTTTAGATATGTAGCAATCATCATTTTCCAAGCAAATATTTTTATTCATATAAATACTCCTTAACTTAACAGTATCACTATCAAGAAAATTACTTATATCAGAATGAGGAAGATAAGCGTTGTGTATCAGAGAACATAACGCATTGTCAATAGATAGTTTACGTTAAGTTCAGCTGACTGCATGCAGGAAGGTAGTAATTATGACATCCAACAATAAACTAATTCTGGCTATTGCAGCCATACTTGCACTTGTGGTTTTTGTAAGCGGGTGCACAGACATAAATGCAGGTGAGGAAGGAACAACCATTACAGTATCTGCAGCAGCGAGTCTTACAGAAGCATTCACAGAACTTGAAACTGCTTTTGAGTATGAGAATCCTGATATCGATGTGAACTACAACTTTGCAGGATCCGGAACACTCAGGATGCAAATCGAAGGTGGAGCACCAATTGACGTGTTCGCATCAGCATCACAGAGTCATATGAATATATTAAGCAACCAGTCCTTAATAGTAGAAGAATCAAGAAAGGACTTTGCATCAAACTCAGTTGTACTGATAACACCTGTTGACAGTGAACTGAATATAACAGGAGCAGAAAATCTTCTTTCAGATGATGTTGAAACAATAAGCATTGGAAATCCTGAAACAGCACCAGTTGGAAAATACACCGTGGAAGCACTTGAAGAAGCAGGCCTCTGGGATGAACTTCAATCCAAAACACTGCTTGCTGATGACGTAAAGCAGGTGCTCGTCTACGTTGAAAGAGGAGAAGTTGACGCAGGATTTGTTTATAGCACAGATGCAGCAACAGCAGATGAAGGAACAATTGAAGTAAAAGCAACCATTCCAACTGTTACCCCAATCAGCTATCCGATAGCAGTAGTCGATTCATCCGAACACCAGGATGAAGCACAGACATTTGTTGACTTTGTCACATCTGAAGAAGGAATGGCGATTCTGAAATCCTACGGATTCACAGCTTAAAAGGAAAAGAAAATGTTCGACCAGATTGGATTTCCCCTGTTGATCACCCTGAAGATCGCCGGCCTGTCCACATTGATTGTTGCAATAACAGGCATGGTGATATCTTACATACTTGCAAGACGTGATTTTGTAGGGAAATGGCTGGTCGACATTCTTGTAACCTTACCCCTTGTGCTCCCACCCACAGTAACAGGTTACCTTCTGGTAGTTCTGCTTGGAAAGAAAGGAATGCTCGGTAGTATTTTGTACAACCTCACAGGATGGACAATAGTATTCACCTGGCAGGCAGCAGTTATTGCTGCTTTTGTCGTGTCCCTCCCACTTATGGTAAAAACCACCACCGCAGCCATAGAAGCAGTGGACAGGGAATATGAATATGCAGCTTTCACCCTTGGAAGGAAAGAACTCGATACCGCACTTTTTATCACACTTCCACTTGCCAAAAAAGGCATACTTGCAGGAATAGTACTCAGTTTTGCAAGGGCTGTCGGAGAATTCGGTGCAACACTTATGTTTGCCGGGAATATTCCCGGAAGAACGAACACAATGTCGATTTCAATATACAGCGCATTCCAGGCGGGGAACAGCGAACTTGCAAACATGCTGGTCATTATACTGATCCTGATGTCCCTGCTTTCAATGGCGATAACTGCAAAGATCATCAATAACTGGAAAATATGAGGTTAAATTGTGGGAATTAAGGCAGATTTTCGAAGAAGATATTTCAGAAAAAAAAGTGATAAGAAAAAAGGTATTGAGCCTCTTTTCATACTTGATGCCCAGTTTGAGGTCGGTGATGAACTTGCAGTCTTTTTCGGACGTTCCGGTACGGGAAAAACTACAGCTCTGCAATGTATATCCGGTTTGCTGGAACCAAACGGTGGAAAAATAATTGTCAACGGAACAGTTTATTTCGACTGCCACAAAAGAATAAATCTTCCTGTGCAGCAGCGTAGCCTTGGTTATGTATTTCAGAATTACGCACTCTTTCCTCACATGGACGTGAAAAAGAACATAGCCTACGGCCTGAAAGGATGGGATGAAAATGAGAAAGAGGAAAGGATCAAAGAAATGCTCCAGATGCTTGAGATAGAAGGATTGGGAGAGAACTATCCTTCTCAACTCTCAGGCGGCCAGAAACAGAGGGTTGCATTGGCACGTGCTCTGGCACCAAAACCTGACATACTCCTGCTTGATGAACCTTTTTCTGCTCTTGACAGGGTTGTCCGTATGAAACTAAGGGAAAAGATCAAGGATATACAGAGGGAACTGAAAATACCTGTACTTTTTATTACTCACAACCATGTTGAAGCTTTCACAATAGCTGATAAGATCGTTGTGTTCCATGATGGCCGTGTGCAGCAGATAGGAACCCCTGAAGATGTATTCTATCATCCCAGGAATAGCCATGTTGCCGAACTTGTGGGTGTCACCAACATATTTGAGGATTCAGTAGTGGTAAAAGATGATGAAATGGCAGGAACGATCAAATTGAGTTGTGAGGATATGGAAGTTACTGCAAAAAGACCGGAATTTAAGATAAAGGATAAATTATCCTGGGGAATACGTCCGGAGAATCTGCGCATCCTGCCTGCAACTGATGATTCTGCCTGTGAGGAAAATACATTTCGAGCATGTGTGAAAAGCATGGTAAACAAAGGATCAAGTAAAGTCCTTGCCCTTGAAGTTAAAGAGAAAAGCAATTATTTGATCGCTGAACTCGGTAATCAGTCCTTTGAAAATATGGACCTGAAAGCTGAAGATGATTGTCTTGTTCGTATCGAAAGGGACAGGATAGTCCTTTTCTAAAAAGATTCAGTTGTCCTTTGCATTATTATATTGATTTTACATCTGCTGCCAGGATATGCAATAAGATTGCTTCCGGATACCTCGAGGCTTACTCTGATCAGAATGCCCAATAAACTTTTAAAGTTGCATTACCTTTTCTGTATGAAGAGATGAAATTCATTGAAAGGCTTTTTGGAAAAAAGCAGGAAAAAGAAGAGTCTCATTCAGCTATTTTTGAGTTCAGAGAACTTACCTCAATTGTAACAGATGAGTCTGAAAAGCAGGAAGAAAAACTCAAACCTATCGTTGCGGATCATTACGATTCAATAAAAGAGGTACTGGAAGAAATAGATGTTCTGAGGAAGGAACTTCTTGAGGCAGAACCCATAGAGAATGTGAGCAAAAGGGGAGAGAAACTCGGTGACTCAAACAGAGATAACGTTGCCAATAACCTGAAACTTATTAATGATAAGCTGAAAGTTCCGGAAGACAAATCACCTTTAGATGCCTCTGAATTCTACAAAGAAGCAAAATCGATCCTAAAAACTGTTCTAGATAACACCAATCGTAGTCTGATGTACATTAAAGCCCTTTACCCGCAGGAACACCAGAAGATCAACCAGGGTCTTGCTGAACTGGAAGATGCTCTGGATGGACTTTATTCATCAATCATGCAGGGAATCAAAAGATTAGAAGGCCTGAAAATGGTCGCATCTGATGTTGAGGAAGTAAAAAGAATAGAAGAGGAAATGGACAGCAGTGCTAAAAAGATACAGGAACTTCATTCCAGGTATGATTCCGCAAAGGAGAAACTCAGCAGGGCGGATTCAAGACTCACAGAACTTGAGAATAGTGAAGAATTTGAAAAAGCAAGGCAGCTGAAGGATGAGATCAAAACAGTTGAATTAGAAATAGCTGACATTGAAGTAGAAACAAAGAGATTGTTTACACCTCTTTCCAAAGCAATTTCAAGGATGGAAAAACAGGATAATAGTGAAAGATGTGTGCTTTCACCTGATAATAGAGCAATACTGAACTCAATTAAAGAAAAACCTGCTGATGCGATAGAACAGAATATCGATCCATTCCTTTCAGAACTCACAAACCGGATCGAGAGCGGAGAACTTGGACTTAAGGACCAGATGTGTGAAAAAGCCCTGAAGCAGATAGAGGTTCTCAACGATGAGAAAACAATATCATCACTCATTGAACACAGAAAAGAACATCTTGAAGAGAAAGACGAACTCCTTGATGAGCTGAATAGTCTTAGCATCTACCAGGAGAAAGAAGATATCGAGAAAGAGATTGAGAAATACAATAAAAGTATGAAAGATGTGAACAATGATATCGACTCCGAGAGCAAACACCTGTACAACCTTAAAGATGAAATTGAAAAGAAAAAATCAGACCTTCTGTCAAATACAAGAGATGTGTTTGGAGAAGAAACTGAGATCAAGTATAATGAATTAACTTGATATAAATTATTTATTATGTCTTTATTTTCATCCATTCCGACATAAATGCTGCTGATTTTTGAATAAATGAAAAAGAAGAGATCAAAGTATTATTTTGATTTCTTCGTTCTGCAAACTAATGCCAGAATTGTAACAATGATCAAACCAGAAAAAGCCACCAATGAATTAAATGGACCCTCTCCGGAAGATTCTGAATCAAGCGGAACATCCGATACTGTTTTCTCAAAAACCGGACCATCTGCAACATTGCCAGAAGATGAGCCTGCGTTTACCGGATTTTCTCCTGAAATATCCACACAGATTATAAATGGCGAAAATCCTGTGGTTGTTGCTTCAAAGTAGAAGTACTCATCATCTTCACCTGTTACAACAATTGGAAGTTTGTTCCAGATACCATCTGAGAAGTGTTCCATGTGGACATTCCCTTCACCAAAGCCATTCGACTCAAGCCATTCCTTTGAAACCGAGAAAGATATCTTCGCATCACCAATACCAGATGAGAACTCTTCATCGCCAAGGATGATTTCCATTCCCTTATAAACCGTTACTGATGCAGGTGCAGGAGAAGTTTCCGGCAATTCATCAAGAAGACTTACAGTTGCCATTACATAACCCTCATTTATGTCAGACTCAAAACTAATCTCGTTTACCGGAGTGGAACCATCTGTGAAGACATATTCTACTTCAGCATCCTTTCCAACAAAACGTACACTTGAATCAGTTGCAACGATATTTGCCGGAGATGATGTGGTTGTGGCTATTTTTAAGCGAATTCCATCATTATCGTCTTCATGACTGGAACTGATGTCTAAAACAGCTGGTTGAACATCATTTAAGGTCAATGGAAGATTATCAGTATTGTTACCATCATCGATTATCTCATATGCAGTACAGAAACCATTTCCTATGGAATATTCAGTCTGACTCCAGCCCGTACCATCCGGCTTTGCCCAGAAATTTCCGCCAAGGTAGCTCCGGTTGATGATATTTGTATCTGATGTCTTTGTTATGTTCCATTTGTTGGAAACGCCGCCTGATACGTAGGCATTGTTGCTGTTGTTGAAATAGTTATTATAGATCAGATTGTCACTGCATCCGGAAAGAAAGATCCCATAGTTATTATTGTCATTTAAAGTGGAATTTGAAACTTCGTTGCCTTCTGAATCGGTCATGTATATACCATATCCATTGTCAATGGAGGTACAGTTATTAATTTTACTAATTGTAGTATTGTAAAGTCGAATACCAAAATATGTATTTTTGACCTCTATTCCTTCAATGGTGATATTTGAACAATCAACAAGGAAGATCTTACCTGCATTCGAATCCTTATCAATAACAATATCCGATACTCCACTAAGATAGTAAATAGGTTTACCATCTATCGTATTACTTGTATCGATGACATTCGTATGTGATTCAAGCAAACAATTATACCGACTTCCTGATATTGAATTATTTGAAAAATAATTGTTACCTGAATATTCGACATATAGACCGGATAGTGTATTGTTATCAATAGTACAATTCAGGAAACTGCTATTGTATGTTCCCTGCATGATCAGACCGGAAAGATAATTATCAGTTATTCTGCATCCGATCACATTGCATTCGTTCGCGTACAGCAGGTAAATTCCATAATGTCCACCTGAAACAGTGATATTCTGGATTGTGGCGTTATTTGCCCACAAGAAGAATGCATAATTGGATGGATCAGCCTTATCCGTATCAGAGGATATTACTGTTACATCATCAGGATCATTTGTGGAAGACCTGATAGTAATATTATCTTTTCTGACCCTTATTCTCTCATTGTAGATTCCAGGTTCAATTACAATAGTGTCTCCTTCTGATGCTGCATCTATGGCATCCTGAATAAGTGTGAACTCTGCAGTACCACTGCTATTCACAGTAAGAGATGTATTCAGCACCTGTATGAAAGAAGTCCTTGTTGAGATGTTATTACCAAAACTATTCGATGCATTGAGGGTCACATTATAGTTTCCCGGAGTCGAGTAGGAATGTGATGGATCCTGTAATGTTGATGTTGAATCATCCCCAAAGTCCCATTCCCAGGAAACCGGTGAAAAAAGACTTACGTCGCTGAAGTTGACCGATTCATTCACATGAACATATCTTCTGTCAGCTACAAATGCTGCCTCAGGAATCTTATTCTCTTTGGTGAAAGCTTTGATACATATGTTCATATCTGATGCAGAAATATCGATCCAGTTAACGCCATCAGAACTTGCATAGCTTTCCCCTGACCCAGAGTGGAAATTATTGCTGCTGTATCCGTATACAGGTTTTTCTACAGCTATCGGATAATTGAAGTCGGGTGTTGTGAAATTAATAAGCACTGAAAATTTCTGGCCTGCTGAAAGTGTAACATTGCTATCAAGTTCAACTGTATGATAACCAGCCACAGGAATGCTTCCGTTCTTTACGGATACAGGACCTGAAGAATTAACCGGACCATTCTCAGGGTCGAGATAGATAGAAATATTATATGAAGTATTTGAATCTACAGCATAGAAACTTACAGCTTCAAGTGTTTCATTTGAATCAGCAGTAAATACATTGGCACCTGTAAGAGACGTATCATTATCACCAACACTTTTACACCAACCAAGAGGATCGTACTGGTATATCCGGTCATAGTTGCTTACATTATCCGCAGTGAATAAAAAATTGATATTATAATTTTTGTATATGCTATCAGAAGAAGTTCCTATTGATGTATCATAATAAGAGACATAGAAGTAACCATCTTCTCCCCAGTTCTCACCCCAGGAATTTTTCACAATATATGCACCATTTCCAGGTGCTGCAGGTGTGAACTTCTTCCTGTTAAAATTATCATCCCAGCCTACCAGGGTCACTGCGTGAGTAATAACCGCATCTTCATCATAGCAATAATAAGTATTATTTGCTTCATTGAAAAAACGAGATTCATCACTGTGTATTGCTATTCCAATGGCACCATACTCCATCATCATCAATTTGGAAATATTACTGGAGTAATTCACAAAAGGAAATATGAAGGTTTCCTGAACATGTTTTGCTGTTATGGCATCAGACGGAGAAACTGGTGAAAGATCATCATAAGGGTCATCTGATTCCATTATTGGCCCATCCCACCTTGCAAGATAGGCAAGAGCCATCATATTGTTCCCGCCAGCATCAGGAGAAGAGGAGTCAAAACCATTCTCATTTGATATCAGCAGAGTGTTCTTCATATGATTCTCAGAAAAGTCCCGGGTTTCAGACCTGTTGTGTATCAGATAGGACTCCAGTGAACCAAGAGTACTAAAAGTCCAGCAGCTTCCTGCAAAACCTTGGTCCTTTACACTTGTGACACCTCCTTCTTCCCGCAGGTCATAACTGGAAGGAATAAGCGCTTCAGAACCATATAATGTAATACCAGATGGTGAAAAGTCAGAATTGACTTCTGTCATCACCATATCCATACCCACCGGTGAAAGATAAGAAAAATCTATAGGATAAGGAACAAAACCGGTTGAAGGTGTAAAAATATCAGAGTCAACATTTTCTTTTGATAATGAAAAAGATGATTGGCTATCTGGTAATATCAAACCAGATAAAGTAATCATATCATCTGTGCCGGACTCATTCTGAGTTCTTATCAGAGAATCCTGATATTGAATAAATTCTGGGTTTAAAGGTGCCGTAGATAATTGCCAGCTGTTGAGACTTTCTCTGGAATTCAATTCATATTTAGAATCAATATCTGCTGCGCTGACAGAAATGACAGGGATAATGGTGAAAAACATTATCAAGCAGAACATTAAGGATATTACAAAATAATTTATTTGTTTTTTCATCTGATACCGCACCTCTGAGAAGATACCATAAATACATAATGAAAATATAAATATAATTTATAATATAATACTTGCCCTTTGAAAGAGAGGATAATAGTTTTGAGGTTTCACAAAAAATAAATGGATATCGAACCTATAATAAATAAGAATCGTATTCAGGAGGAGAACATGGGAAAAGATGAAACAGACAGGTACAGAATAAAAGAAGTAGAAGATTTTGAGAAAAGAAAGAAGAAAGAAAAGAAAGACGAGAAAAAAAAGGAAAAAAGAAATATTCTCGGGCTCAATGACTGAGTCTCATTTTTTTCGTGAACTACTCCTAGCTTACGCAAGGAGCTTCCTGCTTCATTCCCCTTCCTATTGGAAGCAAGTCCACAGGCTCTTCCCCTCGTTCCGAGGGTGTCTTATGTGATTATCAAATTTTGATTCTGTAATGCGAATTTCTTAATGTTGATGGCGGCATTTATGTCTCTATCGTGGTGGGTGTAACAGGTAGAACATTGCCATTCTCGAATTTTTAATGTGATTTCTTTATTATGAAAACCACAAACATTGCAAACTTTTGTACTTGGCTCGAATCTTCCGATACGGAGAATTGTTTTTCCATACCATTCGGCTTTATATTCGAGTTGATTGAAGAACATACTCCATGAAACATCACTTATAGATTGAGCTAGACAGTGATTTTTAAGCATACCGGACACATTAAGAGATTCTACTGCTATGGCTTGGTTCTCGCTTATGATTTTAGAAGAAGTCTTGTGCAAAAAATCTGCTCTTTGGTTACTTATTTTCTCATGAAGTTTTGAAACTGCTAATCGTGCCTTTGCTCTGTTCTTTGAACCTCTTTGTTTCTTAGAAAGGCGTTTTTGAAGAACTTTAAGGCGTTGCATACTGTTTCTCAAATATTTAGGATTGTCGATTTTATCACCATTGGAAGTGATGGCAAAATCCTTAATACCTACATCTACTCCGATTGTAGAATTATCATTGAAATATTGTGTATCAGGTTTTTCTTTTCCATCATCGACAAGGATACTAATATAGAATTTTCCAGTAGCAGTTTTAGAAACAGTTGCGGTTTTAAGTTTACCTTCAAACTTCCTATGTAATTTAGCTTTAATTGGTTGCTTTATTTTAGGGAGCTTGATAGTATTTGTTTCAAAATCTACAGTATAATGTTGTGGAATCTGGAACGATTGTAAAGGATTTTTTCTTGATTTGAAGTTAGGAAATCCTTTTTTCTCACGGAAAAATTTAGTAAATGCAGATTCGAGATTGATAAGTGCATTTAGCAATGATTGAGAGTTTACATCCTTTAACCATTCGTATGTTACTTTCAATTCTTTTACTACCATTTCTTGTAAATCGAATCTGGAAAGATGTTTCTTTTCCGTTTCGTATGCTTTGATTTTTTGCTCTAAAGCCCAATTATAAGTGAACCTACATGCCCCGATATGTTGCATGAAATGTTCCTCTTGTTCTTTATTTGGATAAAGACGGTATTTATAGGCTTTAAGCATTATATCTTATAATATTTTTACAATACTTATAGTTTTCGTAAAATTAGATTAAGAAAGGTCATACCCGGATAGTACGCCCCTCATCTCCCACCTGTCGCTACGCTCCGAGGAAGGAGACTTCCCAGCTTAGAGTTAAAGATATTGACCAATTCAGAAGGCTATATAGATTCTTTTGCCTAGAACTAAATACGATACTGAAACTAGTATGCTTCGAGTAACATGTTACTCACATAGTGCCTTCCTAAAACATTTTTGAAAAACGCATTGGTGTACGAACAGGGCGTCTATTGGTTCACCGACGCCCATATTTTTTGTCATGTATATGTTATGCTAAACAGGATGTCATATAAAACTGTATACCAGATTGCTTGAAGTCAAACAAAATATCGGAAAATCCATTTAACTGTGACTACTAATTAACCTGTATGTGTACTCCCAGATGTAGCCTTGCAGATATTGCACCTACAATATCCAGAATACTTGCAATTCCCATGGTAGTGCCGGATGGATGTGTTATTAATGACGTTGCAGACCATTACATAAAGCACGATTGTAAGAGAGTGGTGCTTATCATTGCGGATAGTCTTGGCTTTAAATTATACCATCGGTATGAAAGTATTATGCCTTCTGTGAGCAGCCTTGTAAGTCAAGGACTTTTAATGGGTTGCTCATCCGTTGAAAGACACACCTCACCCTGCATAGCATCGATATTCTCCGGTTACCTGCCTGAGAATCACCATATCCACAGTACTGAGGATATTTACAGGGAACGTGCAAAGAACCCTGAGAACCCAAAGATAAAAACCATACTTGAATGGGCATACGATGCAGGATTCAAATCTGCTGTTGTCATCGAATCGGAAGGAGCTGAAACTTTCAGGGAACGAGTAGATGAATTGCATGGAGTCAAAAACTCTGAGGACATAATTGACTACGACCATAGGATTATAAAAAGTGCCATAAATACCCTCAGTAACGAACCTGATCTCCTGGCAGTGCATCTGCGTTCTATTGACAGATATGCCCACCGTTCGATACATGGTAAAGAACTGGAAGAGGCTATAATTAATACAGACACAAATATCGGACAGATAATTGAACATGCAGAGAAAGGTACATTGTTCCTGATCTGTGGGGACCATACCATCCATGGATGGGAAAAGTGGAAACTCAAGGCAACTGATGAAGAGATTAGAAATCATAATGAGAACGTTGTGGCTCTTATTGTAGGATGTAAATAAGTGAACTACCCCTCCCTGTCAGCCTTCGGCTGTCGAGGAAGGAGCTTCCTACGAGTATAAGTCTCATTTCGTTATCATTCTGTTGGGAATGATTCCTATCAACAAACCTGTTTGTCGTAGATTATCAATCATTGATTGATAGCTTGTCCACAAAGCATTATGTTT
>NZ_JAGGKD010000011.1 GCF_017873415.1 Methanolobus bombayensis
AATCATTCCCAACAGAATGATAACGAAATGAGACTTACACTCGTAGGAAGCTCCTTCCTCGACAGCCGAAGGCTGGCAGGGAGGAGGAGTTCACCATATTCCATAGTGAAAGAATGAGATAGAAAAACAAGCATTGTTAGAGATTAGAAAATCATTTCCATATTGCACAAGTGTTGCATTATACATTTCAACGCCTCCAATAAGAACGGATCTTTGAGATCATTCCGGAGAAATGAAAAAACAGGAGATTCCAAAGGCCCTAGTAAAACATTAAGCGTTCATTCATCCAGGATCAGCTCTGGAGATGAGAACTTATTTTTTATTTTGCTGATAGTGTTTTGTAAGAATGATCTTTCAGGTTTGCAATCGTTTGGATCCACACCGAGTTTATCAGCCCAGTTCAGTATTTCAGGGAACATAAGACTCTTCTTTTCTAAAGAAGTGTGTGTCATAGGCATTGCCAACCCTTTTAGAGAAAAAAGTATGATAAGAATCAATAGTCTCTTCTGCATAACTAAAACAACACAACTATCCTGCCAAAGGCGGCACATCCCATAACAATTACCGCAAACAGAATTAACTGCTCATGAGAATAAACTCAGTTTCTTTGTTAATTTATCGATGTCTTCACTTTTCATAGGAAAGAAACCCAATGCTGTAATTGTCCCTGGTTCGACTTCTGTCCTTCCAGCATCGCGTATAAGTTCACAGATATATCCTTCATCAATGGCTTTGTCTCTGAAATTCAATAATTTGGTTCGATTCTTGATCTTCAGAACAACTTTCTTTTGTTGTTTTCCATCATCGAACCATTCTTTAATATCATCATTTCAAAGACTGGAAGTCTCTTCTTCAAGTAACCATTTCCATACAGGTTTGATCAAAATCTTCCTTCCATCTATCTCAATCATATCTGAAATATCCCTTGTGAGTATGAGTCCTTCCTGCAGGTCATGAGCTTTCATTGCTTCAAGTAATCCTTCAAGCTCACGTTTTCTGTTATCAGGGTTCAACTCTTTTGTAACCTGGATGGCACCGGTTATCCTTTGCTTCGTCTTTATCAGGAAATCACATTCATACGTTCCTTTGTGATAATATACTTCACTCTGTCTTCTCACAAGTTCTATGAACACCAGGTTCTCAAGCAGCCTGCCATAGTTCTCTGAGAACCTGAATGATACAGCATTTATCATACCTGTATCAAGGCAGTAGATCTTCTTTGGGTTTGCAAGTTGTTTCCTGAGAGAATAATCGAACTTATTGATGGAATATAAAAGATATGAGTCCTCTGCATAACCCAGGTACTCTTTAACAGTGTCTGCCGATATTTCAAGGGCATTTGCCATGCTGTTATAGGAAAAAGGTTTTCCTACATTTGAGATGATGAAATACAGCAGGTTAATTACATCCCTGTTGTTCCTCAGCTTATGAGGAAAGATGATGTCCTTCAGGTATATGGTCTCATAATAGTTCTTCAGAAGCTCTTCTTTTATGTCTGTATCCTCTTCCAGAGATATCCTGGGGAAAGAGCCATGCCTGAGATATTCCTCAAACTCAAGTCTTTTCTCTGCAGATGTCGGCCTTTTGAGCCCCTTGAAATCCAGTTGCTCCCTAAAGGTTAATGGATAGACCGTTAATGCAAGGTATCTTCCTGAGAGGCGTGTGATGGTCTTCTTTTCAAGCAGGGATGATGTGGAACCTGTCAATATAAACTTCAGGCGCTTGTCAGTATCATACAACGTTTTAAGTGTCTGGGTCCAGTACTTGAAGTTCTGGACCTCATCAAGGAAGATGAAGTATCTTTCTTTTTTCGTAGCTGCAATGTGGTCTTCAATAATGCCTGAAAGCAGATCTGCACGTTCTGCCTGGCTCTGGAAAACAGGCTCATCAAGGTTCATGTACAGTACCGATTCCATTTCATCTTCAGGCAGTTCAAGACTGCGTATGAGCTGGTATATGAGAGTCGATTTGCCGGTTCTTCTTGCACCGAGTATGAGTAATATCTCTTCCGTATTCAAATATTTGGATAAGCGTGGATAGTACTGAAGGCGGGGTATACCTGTACTGTAAGTTTTTCCGAACCACCATGGATTCTGCTTTTCCAGTACGTCTTCTATCAGCTGTTCCATGATTACATACTTGCTTTCAAATTAAATAAAATTACCGATTATAATCGACAATTCTACTTAATATCCTCTATTATACTCGATGATCTTGAGTACAATGGCACTCTTTCACAAGTCACTAAAGGGAACATTTCATCGGCTTACGACTACGACCAGCGCTATAGGGTTCTGAGTGAAACGGTGATATTTGGTACAACCGACTACACAACGTCCTACGAGTACGACAGCAAGGACAGGCCGACAGGTATCACCTATCCCGATGGCAACAGTGCCAACCTGAGCTACAATACCCAGACCCTGCTGGAGAGTGTTGAGGGCGTAGTGGACAACCTTGACTACAATGCAAGGAACCAGATCACCACAAAGGAGCTTTCAAATGGAGTGAACACCAGCTATAGCTATGATTCTGAAAAGCTTTTGCTGAACAGGATATACACTGCAACCCTGCAGGACCTTAACTATGATTTCGACAATGTAGGAAACATCCTTGAGATCGAAGATAATGTGCTCAATTCCGTGAAGACATACGGATACGATGACCTTGACAGGTTGACCAGCGCGGATGTATCGATCAACAGCACCCCGACATACCAAAGAGACTTTATCTATGACCAGTATGGTTCGATAAGGCAAGTTAACGGGAACTATGTCACGATCTCTTCATACAGCTATAACCTGACACCTTTCCATGCCCCTGACACGTATAACGGAAACATTCTGGATTACGATGCCAACGGGAATTTGGTTGAGGATGAAGATTTCATTTACACTTACAACGATGCTAACCAACTATCTGAGGTTCGCTATTCTGGAAATAATTCTCTTGTAGAGAAATACTGATACGATACCAACGGCCAGAGAGTCAAGAAACAGAACTCTAATGGTGAGTTTAGCTACTATGTAAATCATTTCTATGAGATTGAGAAGGGCACTGCCACCAGTTACTTCTTCCGCGACGACGAGCGCATAGCCAAGCAGACGGATGAAGGCATGGAGTGGTATCTGTCAGATCATCTGGGTAGTACAACTCTCCTGATTAACGAAAGTGGTCTTCAGGTTGAAAGTGCTCTGTTTTCAACCTTATTTCTAATTTGTATTTTGAAATTATTCTGACATAAAATGTGGAATACAGAAGAAAACAAAAGGTCTATAGAATAATCAAAAGAAAAACAATAAGATAAAACAGTAATAGCTTCGACATCTACTAAGCAAATATTAATTATTGGTATCTGTTAATATCTATCAAATTAATAGTTTTTTCACATACATACTGAACTATTGGTATCTGTTAAAAACTATCAAATTAATAGATATCATTATTAAGTATTAAGTCATAGAATATGAAAAAATATAAATATTGATAATATGAAGAAAATCTCTGATGTGCCCATACTAGGTTCTGAAGAAAGAAATGAAGCTATGAAGTATTTCCACGATTCCGAAGTAATAAAATTCGTTGTTGACTATAACAGACGTTATCTTCATTGGGAAGAGGTTAAAAATAGAAAAAAAAAGATTCCAATAAAACCACTTTATTTATGGTATTTAATGAAGTTTTTTAGAACTATAGAAAGCCCTTTAATTGTTAATTTTGGCCCATATTCTTTTTCTTATACAATACTTGAAGATTTTCAAGAGAAATTACATATCCTTGACAAAGGTGCAGCAGGAAATCTTTCAAGCACCATAGATGCCATATCCGACACTCGTGATAAATATATACTGAATTCCCTTATGGAAGAAGCCATTGCGTCCAGTCAAATAGAAGGAGCAACTCCCTCACGTAGAGTTGCCAAAGAAATGTTAAGGCAAAAAAGAAAGCCAACAAATAAAGATGAAAAGATGATCCTCAATAATTATAACACTATGAGATACGTGTTAGAAATAAAAAATGAGGAAATGACACCTGAACTCCTTCTCAAAATTCAAAAGATGATGACTGAAGACACCCTCGAAAATCCTGATGATGAAGGGGTTTATAGGGACAATGATGATATTAGAGTTTTCGATAATGATGGCGAAGTATTGCATATTCCGCCAAAGAAAGAAGAAATATCTGCACTAATAAACGAATTATGTAACTTTGCAAATGAAGACAGCAAAACATTTATCCATCCTGTAATTAAAGGAATTTTCCTTCACTATTTACTGAATTACATTCACCCATTTAATGATGGAAATGGAAGGACAGGTAGAAGTCTTTTTTATTGGTATGTACTAAAGAACGATTATTGGCTTTTTGAATATATGTCAGTGTCACGCCTTATTTACAAAAAGAGAAGACAATACAAATTGGCTTATCAATACTCTGAATCTGATTTTTTTTGGGATAAAGAAAAAGAGATTGGCGACTTGACATATTTTATCAAATTCAACTTAACTGCTATAATAGAATCATTACATGAAATTCAAAACTATCTTGATAAGAAACAAAAAGAGCAGTATCAAGCATTGAAAGGCATAAAAGAGTCAGATAAACTGAACATCAGGCAACGCGATATAATGAAACAATTTATCAAGTACCCACAAAAAACTCTGACAATAAAAGAGGTAATGAACACACAAGGTGTATCTTATGCTACTGCACGGAGCGATTTATTTAATTTAGAAGAAATTGGTCACCTTCAAAAACAAAAACTTGGGAAAGAGTTTGTCTTCATTTTAATGCACAATGATGTCTAAAGCTGACACAGGTAAATATAACGAAGCAATATATCTTACTCTTTTATTATGTGTCTTTATTTCCAGTCGAGCATTGTAAGTTTAGTAGTTTTTTGTTTTTATTGGAAACCTATAAAGCTCTTTGCTAATTAAAACAGTACAGCCACCCGCCGCAGGCGGCACTATCCATAATAATTACCGCAAACAGAACTGACTACTTTCAAGTAGAATTTTCATGAGAATAAACTCAGTTTCTTTGTTAATTTATCGATATCTTCACTTTTCATAGGGAAAAAACCCAATGCTGTAATTGTCCCGGGTTCCACTTCCGTCCTTCCAGCATCGCGTATAAGTTCACAGATATATCCTTCATCAATGGCTTTGTCTCTGAAGTTCAATAATTTGTTTCGGTTCTTGATCTTCAGAACAACTTTCTTTTGTTGTTTTCCATCATCGAACCATTCTTTAATATCATCAAGAAGGTCCAGATTTTTGAGGATCGGAGTTATGGATGCATGAGCAACCTGAACTCCAAGCTTTCCTGGAGACATTTCAACATCTTCAGGTATTACTATTACTTGTTTATATTCCCACATATTCTCAACTTTCATTTCTAAATAGAGTAATTATATTACTCCCAATTCTGTCAGTCTATCAGGCAAATATACATCTGTCACATAATCCAAACCTTTTCCTGCAAAAGCCTGTTGTTCTGCTTTTTTATTAATCTCAAGCTGCAATCTTATTTGTTTTTCCCAGTAATTGCTTTGAAACCGGGGATCTATTAGTTCACTTCTCAAAGCTTCTATGTCTTTTTCTTTTAACTTATCAGTAGAAAGATCATAATCTACAATATCCGATGGTTGAACACCAACAAACTTGCTACCCGGAATTGCTAGATCTTCTGACAAATGAGCAGTTTTAATCGCTCCATAAGCAATCGTGGAAAAAATACGATAAGACCATGGATCGGCATCTGTAAAAACGGCAATCGGCAGATCAAACCTCTCGTTCATCTTTTTCATAAGGACACGTGTTGAACGTGAAGGTTGACCTTTGAGATGTACAAGAACGGCATCATATTTTTGGTCAAAACCATTCTCTATGAGTCTGGCATACATGCCACCAGTTTCAACAGCTAGTATAAACTTTGCATCGGACTCTAATAACTCGAGATTCTCCACATTAAAAGGTATTGTATAACCACTTTGTCCGATATCTTCCTGACAATGAACTATATGATCTCCTCGCCTTGTTGTTTCTCGTAAACGAATCGGTCCTAACATGGTAGCACCATCTTCCTCTGGACGTACATGGAAATATTCTCTTTGCAAACCACATATTATCTCAAAATCCTCTATCGCACGGTCACTTTCATGTTGATCCTTGAATTTTGCTATATCCCATCCCTCTGAGATATAATATAATTCCCTCAAAGTCGAACCTTTGTTTTGTTTCAAATGATTATTTTGGAGAAAATTCGCAAGCTCAGATCTCTGCAGCAACTTTAAAGCACCCTTTTTAGATTTTGCACTGGTTTTAGTTTTTCTGTCACCGTAAGTCCAAACGTCGGTGTCCTCATTGTGTATTATATTATTCCTAGAGCGACTTGGGAGTGTTAAACTTGGCTCATATCCATTTTCCATCTGTTCATAGAGTTTATTTGCAAAATCTAACAGGCGGTCTGTTGCAACTTTATCGTCCTCTTTTCTATAATTATTAAATTTATTGTTCATGAATTTCACCCGTGTATAGCTATTGCTCCATTAAAAAAACTTTCATCAAGACCTTCTACAATTATTTCTGGTAATGATTCAATCTCTACTTCGTCTAAAGTTTCAACAAAATAGCTAATGACTTTCGACGAGCCTGCTGAAACACTTATGTCCCATGTATAGTCATATTCTAGTCCAATATCTTTAACCAGAGGCTCTGGATCAGCATTTAATATCTCAAAAGGAACTACATCATGTATGCTAAATTGTTGCTTTTTATGTGAAAAATTACTGATATTGATAGAAATATTAGCAAAACCATTTTCCTTCAATTCCACAACTCTCTCAAACAACAAGTTTTCCATGACTCTTGCAACTACAGGAGTTATATTGGGAACTTCTTTATCGACCATCTGTGACACATTCTTTGCTATTCGAGGAAGAATTTTAGAGACTATAATCTTCTTCTCATTTTTTGTTTTTATTTTATCTAGAGTTTTTTTATGATCAGCCACTTTCTTCGCAACCTCTTTTATTGCCCTTTGAATCTCGGCCCTAATTTCAGGAATATCCGCGATAGCATCTTTTGATTCTGAAGTGAAGGGTATATTCGTTGAAGCAACATGCACTAGTATCACTAGTGGACCGGTTGGTAGATATCCAATACGATGACTGATACCATAATATGTCCAGTTGACAGACTTTATTGCTTCTGTTATCAAACATCCACCCTGTTGATACAAAAGAGGGACTTTGTTCGCAAAGCGCATGACACTGATTGTGTCATCATTTTTCAAATCACCACCATATCCAATACCAACCTCAATAAGGAAAGTATTCCCAGAATGTACTTGAGGGGGCCTGGTGGTGGTAGCTATGTGATCAACATTAAACTCCTTTTTGAGACCTTCTTTCATAAGGTCTTGACCAATAGGGGACAAGCAATAAGTCGGTGCGGACATCAGTTTTACTTTTGAAAAGGCATCGAGAAGTCTATTTGTTTGATCCCTGTCAATTATATGGGGATCCAGTTCAGGATTGACATCAGCTTTTTCACAAATCTCTTCAGCAGCAAGACGTCCAATCTTTGCAAAAGAATCAATCAGAAATGTTAATATTTTTTGTCTGCAGGTACTTTTAGCCATTTTCATGAGAGTACCAATTTCGATTCCATGGGGATGAGGTAATACCTCTTTTGCAGGAATTGGAAGTATTTCAGTTGCTCTTTCGAATACGACTGTTTCACCACTTGGTTCAGTGAGTGATATTCGAGCATGGGGATTAACAATTGCAGACGCTTTTAGATATTCATAGACGGACTGTTTTCTACCACTTACGTAGGAGGCTTTCATTTCCATTTCGATACCTGTTCCATGTGGACGATACCAATCAATTTCTTCGTGCTTGAGAATTTCTGGTTCGTTTGTGTTGGTATTTATCATCAATTCAAAATAGTGTGCAGGTTTTCCAGGGCCGGTTTTTGATATTATTTTCGTACTGGCACCAGAGCTAAGCTGCGAATAGAGAACAGCTGCAGATATCCCAATTCCTTGTTGTCCACGACTCTGTTTTAAATGATGGAACTTTGAACCATACAATAATATAGCAAATACTTTAGGAATTTGTTCTTTGGTAATACCTGGTCCATTATCCTCAATAGTAATGATGACATTATATTTACTAGACTTTTTAACCATTATACTTATTTCAGGAAGTATCCCTGCATCTTCACAAGCATCAAGCGAGTTATCCACGCCTTCTTTAATGGTTGTGTTCAAACATCTTGGTTTAGAGTCAAAACCTAATATATGTCTGTTTTTTTCAAAGAACTCTGCTACACTTATTGCCTTTTGTTCTTTGGCAAGTTCTTCTGCGATTTCGTTTTGTTTCATGTTTTCACTTAGGTGTTTTATTTATAATGATTCCATTGATGGTACTTTTCTCTGCAATATTTTACAGTAGAATTTGCCACGCCCAACTACTATATAATATTATTGTATATTATGCACAAAATATTTTATATTCAATGAGAAGCTTCTCATTGAAAAACTAAAATAATTCTCTTGAATGTGATATTGCATCATTTACTAAGTTTGTTAAAAAATATATTAAGTTGTAAAAAATCAATAAAATAACATAATACTTTGTCCATTTGACATAATTAAGCGGGCAAGTGTAGTTAGAAAACTAGGCATTTTATCACATTTACTGAAAGAATTCATACACCTTTTCCAGTTCGAAGAACTAGAACTCCCATTAAATCTTTGATTTAATATGAGTTTGAAAACGGCGGTCTTCTTACTCCAACGCAATAAAGGCTATGTGATGCACCAAAAACATAACTATTGTATACTTACTATGCAGTAAGTTACTGTATGGTAACATTTTATGGCCGCGTCAACTACCACCCTATTTATAGGTTGGTAGTTGACTAGAATTAGTTCATTAATGATTAAAGTCGATTGTTCATAGAGCATACAAAAGCGTACACTTTTTTCGTGTATATATCTCCTAGTGAACTACCACTGGTTAAAACCAGTGGCTTCTTGCTTCATTCCTCTGACCAACGCCAGTAAGTCCACAAGCTCTTTCCATAGTTCCTACGGTGTTTAAGTTATTCAAAGCAATTATTTTAATGTTGATAGCAGCATTTAAATCCCTATCATGTAATGTCTTGCATGTTGGACATTCCCATTCTCTTGTCTTAAGAGTTAAATGGTTTTGTAGAAATCCTATTGAAATCAATAGCAATAGGTTGAAATTAGGAAATATATTCAATAGCATATAGTACTTTATGAATTATTGTTAATTTCGACTTCCATTAGAATACCAAGGATTTCTACAGAGCCGGGGTTTTAAAGTTTCTGTCTGCACATTCCGGTTTCAATATTATGCTGAACTTCCTTTTATATAAGGCCCGAGAATCATATCCTTGTAAGCCCCACCTGCCGGAACCTTTGGATAAAGAACTTCTTCCCTGTCAGTGCAAATCTCAAGGAAACATGGTCCTTCTGAGTGCAGGAAAGCCTCCATTCCGTCTTTCAAATCTGCTCTTTTAATAATTCTTTCTGCAAAAGCAAAACCGAAGGACTCTGCAATTTCTGCAAAATGAACATCCTTTGGCCTCTGAGTTCCTGTTCTGATACCTTCATATGCAACATCCTGCAGGTTCATGACCATTCCATCACTCCTGTTATTCAGCATGAGTATCTTGATCGGCAGGTTGAAAGATGCGATTGTATGCAGTTCTCCAAGGTTCATCCGCAGACTACCGTCTCCGTCTATGGCTATAACTCTTGCATCGGGATTTGCAAAGTGAACGCCAATAGATGTTGGCACAGAAAAACCCATTGTGCCAAAGGAACCTGATGTCATGAAGGATTTTGGCTTTTGCATTGGCATATATTGCGCTGCAAGCATCTGATGGTTGCCGACACCTGTGGTTATTCTGGTATTGCTATCAACATAGTTTGACAACAGGGACATAACCTCAGCAGACTGGATATGTTTGGACTGCCGGTTATAATCCAGTGGCCAGGACCTCTTCAGGAATCTGGCACGTTCCTGCCATTCATGGATATTCAATTCGATGTTGTGCTTTTTAGCATAGTTCAGCAGGTCCATAATAGCCGTTGCAGCATCTCCTATAAAGGAGAATTTAGGTCCTCTTTCGATCTTTATCTGGTGCATTTTCTCGGGATTGATATCAATATAGGCAATATCTGTGCCTATGGCAAACCCGACCTTCTCCGCAACCCTGTCATCCCAGCGAACACCGATAGCAAAGAAAAAATCATTTTCCTGTATCAGCATGTTGGCATAGGGTGTACCGAACATCCCCAGCATTCCGAGGTTGAGGTCATCTCGGCTGTCCAGAACACCTTTTGCCATGAGAGTGTTGACCGAGGGTATCCTGAAGTAGTTATTGAACTCCCTGATAGCATGACTTCCGGCTTCAGAATTGAGACCGCCTCCAAGATAAAGAAGTGGTCTTTTTGAGTTAAGGAACAGTCGGAAGAATTCCTCGCATTGTTCCTCACAGAGATGCCTGTCGTCGTGGTAACTTTCCTCGAATCTCATTACATTCATGCCCTGGTATTCATGCATCTTCTGCTGTTTATCCAGCGGGATATCTATGACAACAGGCCCGGGTTTTCCGGATTTTGCAAAGTAGTAGGCATCCTTGATCATTGCTTCAAGGTCATCATCGTTTGAAACCAGCATGACCTTCTTGGCAGCTTCCCCGAAGATGCCCTGTACATTGACATGCTGGAATGAGTCGGTACCTATCTTATGCTCAGGGACCTGCCCTGCAAAGACAAGCAGAGGAATGCTGTCACCATAGGCATCCGCGACACTTGTGAGTGTGTTGGTTATCGCAGGTCCAGATGTGACTATGGCAACACCGACCTCGCCTGATGACCGGGAATAACCGGCGGCACTGAAGGCTGCCGACTGCTCGTTGGAGTTGATGACTATCTCGATATCACTCTTTTCGAGGGCATGGAATACCGGGAGTATTGCAGCTCCTGTGTAACCGAATATTTGTTTGACCCCGAGGTCTTCCAGACTTTTAACTAATATTTCTGCTCCATTCATTTCTTCCATTGTAATTCTCCGTGAAAGAAACGATTCCGGCACAGGATACACTAATCAGTAAAGTAACCAAAAAACAGCGCACTTGAGCCAGAAAAGTTTCAATTGTCATGCTCAAGCGTTTAGCACTACCACTACTACAGACACGGATACTAAGCTCACAGTCTGAATTGTGGTAGGATTTTGCATTAAATTAGGATTGGATTAGGTGATATTTAAGAGTATTGTTTAAGTTGATCAACAGCATCAATAATAGAAATATCCATGCAGACAAGGTTAAGTTCCAGCAAATCCTGTATAACCTTCTTAGCAATGCTAGTGAACTACCCCTCCCTGCCAGCCTTCGGCTGTCGAGGAAGGAGCTTCCTACGAGTGTAAGTCTCATTTCGTAATCATTCTGTTGGGAATGATTCCGATCAACAAACCTGTTTGTCGTAGATTATCAATCATTGATTGATAGCTTGTCCACAAAGCATTATGTTTGAAATACCTTAAGAGAATGTTCACGCTACTATTCATATCTCTGTCAAGAATATTACCACAATAATCACATTCATAAGTTCTGTCATTAAGTGACATATTCTTGATAGCTCCACAAATACAACATTTCTTCGAGGTATAAGATTCATCAATTCTTATTACTCTCTTACCTAAACTTTCAGCTTTGTAGGTTAAGAATTGAGCAAATCGTCCTATATATCCTGAATTATGAGTACCACGATTGGTACTCCTATCTTTTTTACTTGCTTTAGGCTTCTTTGAAGCCATTTGTTTGACATCAAGTTTACCAATAATGATGGTATTGGCATTCGTACTATCAACTATATTTCGAGTAATTTTATGCTGGTTATCTTTCAACTGATTAGATGATTTCCTTTTCATTCTGACTAAATTCTTATTCAGTTGTTTCCATTTCCTGCTTTTATTCTTACAATGATCTCTTCGAGATTGGATTGACTGGATCTTAGGTTCCCAATACTTTTCTGGTCTTCTATTCTTCAATTCCTTGAATTTGCCATCAGAATCAACCATTGTTTGTTTTGAACTACCAATATCAATCGCAAGATAACTATTATTATCATAATGTTTTACTGCAGGAACTTCATAAGTAATTGAGATGTAAAATTCTTTGTCTTTCTGATAGATATTTACCTGATCAATATCAGTAGCTTTACTAAATATTTGTTTTTCAAGCAGAATAGCTGGAAGTTCAAATCTCAAAGGTATTCCAGAAGGATGTTTGTGTGAGAGATCAATGTAGATTTTGTCTTGTTGCGAATACTTAATTTCTGGTTTATGAATTCGAGTATCCATTGATTTACTTACAAGAACATTATCATTGGAAGCAGTGATACTAAATCCGGATTGATTGTAGATCATCGTAGTGAAATACTTTTTACCTTTGAATCCAGGAGGTCTTGCGTTAATATCTTTGTTCTTTCTCAAGTTGAAAAAAGACTTATAATCGTTGTCAAGACATTTCAAACATCCTTGTAGTACTTTGGAATATACTATATTATAATCAGGAAACCTTTGCTTAATTTCAGGCAACTTATTTTGTTGCATGATATAATTGATTTTAGTTTTATTTCGATATGCATCCTGACGTTCTTTCAAACTAAAATTGTAAATAAGCCTACATTTCTCCGATAGATCCCATAGAACAGATTCCTGTTCTGGAGTAGACTGTATTTTAATTGGTAATGTCAATTGCATAAAAAATACCTGATTTATATTATGATTTAAGATTATTTAATTGTTAGTGTTTGATACTGTTTTTTGATTGGTTTATGACGCTTTCATCCCCTACCTGTCGCTACGTTCCGAGGAAGGGGACTTCTCGCTTTTGAGTTAAAATTTTCCAAATTGTTGATCAAATTATCTAATTCTGGATTTCAGGTCAGCGATATTTGAGTGATTTGGTTAAAAAAAGCTATTAATACTTTGAAATTAGAATTTTATATGATGCATAGATGGCATTCTTTATGCATCTTACTTATTAAGTGGGGGTAAGTAAATGGTGAACTACCACTCAATAAATTGAGTGGCTTCTTGCTTCATACCTCTGACTAATGTCAGTAAGTCCACAAGCTCTTTCCGTAGTTCCTACGGTGTTTAAGTTATTCAAAGCAATGTTTTTGATGTTGATAGCTGCATTAACATCCCTGTCATGAAATGTTTTGCATGAAGGACATTCCCATTCTCTTGTCTTAAGAGTAAGATCATCTTTTTTATATCCACAAACATTACACAACTTTGATGACGCAGCAAATCTACCAATTCTTAGAATGGTTTTTCCATACCATTCTGCTTTATAAGTTAATTTCCTGATGAATTCAGACCATCCAACATCACTGATGGCTTGAGCAAGTTTATGATTCTTGATCATTCCAGATACATTAAGGTCTTCAAGACAAATTGCTTGGCTTTCACTGATTATCTTTATGGAAACCTTATGCTGAAAATCATTTCTTTGATTAGCTACTAACTGATGTTGTTTTGCTAATTTTAATATTGCTTTTTTCCGATTTTTAGAACCTTTTTGTTTTTTGCTAACTGCTCTTTGTAGTTTCTTCAATTTCTTAAGAGATTTTAGCAAATATTTAGGATTATCAATGACCTCTCCAGATGAAAGAATAGCAAATGACTTTATTCCTACATCAATTCCTATTGTTGTTGTTTCATGGAATTCAACTGATATTGGTTCAGGAACATGATCATTAATAAGTATGCTTACATGATATCTTCCAGCTGATGTCCTGGAAACAGTCAGAGTTTTAAGGATATCAAATTCCTTGTTAAGTTTCTGATCAAGAATAAGTTCACCATTAACTTGTTTTATAAGAAGTTTGTTCTCAATGAATTCTTTATCAAGAAAATCTCTATGAAGAACTATCTTAATCCACCCTACTTTTGGCAAATATATCTTTGATGTGGTTAGATTTATTTGATAATTTTGAGGAACCTGAAACGAGAAATTATTGTCTCTCTTACTCTTTCTTGTAGGATAATCCCCATTTCCTTCAAAGAAATTCTTAAATCCAGTTAACAAGTTCCTGTTGGCCTGTTGTAAGGATTGTGAATTTAGATCTTTCAACCATGGATGAAATTCTTTGAGAGAAGTTAGATTGTTATTCAAATCAATTTCAGTAACATTGATCTTGAACTTGGAATACATAGTATTCTTTATGAAAAGTGACCGGTTGTAAACGAATCGAATACTACCAAAATGTTGTTCTAACAAAATTCTTTGTTCTTTGTTAGGGTATATTCGATATTGATAACCTCGTTTCATCTAAACCACTCAATGTAAAAAAGCAAACATTTTATACAAATATCCATACATTAAAGTAATATTTAATTGTTTGCTATATTTGACGCAATTTATCCACCATTTGAAAATGGTGGTCTTCTTGCTCTAAACTGATAAAGCCATCAAGAAACTGGAAGATTTCATCAGTTTTGTCAATAAGATGGAAATGGCAGGAAAACTGAGTTCTTCCCAGGCTGATGATCTGAGAGATGAAGCTGAGATTATAATCCAGTTAATACAGAATTCAGAAGGGGATATGCCCTTCTGCAGTATTTTTTGATATATTTTCAACTATAACATGCATAATATCAAAATCCTGAATCTTTTTTCATGTGAGGATTTTTATAAACTATCTGTTTAGCTTTAATTTGCTTTGAACAATATATTTAAATATCTGACAAGTCATTATTGTTGTCATAACAACAGTTGTACAGACAACTGAAAATATGGTGTAAAAGTGGACGACATACCCCTCGGAGCTTTCATTTCAATGACTTATCGAAGTCATTTCGTGAAGATAAATCACAGAATGAAAGAACTTGGCCTATCAGCTGGTCAGTTCTTCGTACTCATGACACTTTCAATCGAACAGGGAATTACACAGGATTCACTTGCTGGAAAGTTGCTGATAGATAAAGGAAGCATAGCCCGGGCGATCAATGTGCTTGAAGAAAAAGGTTTTGTCAAACGCACAATTGATGAGAATAATCGCCGGGCTGTACGGCTTTATTTTACTGAGACCGGTGAAGAACTAATTCCTGATGTCCTACAAATAGACAGAGAATGGGAAAAAGCCGCATTCTTAGGATTTACAGAAGAAGAAAAAATACAGGCAAAGACGTTGCTTCGTAAAATAGCAAAGAACAGTTATGAAAACGCTTACGAAAAAGGTGACAGAAAATGGAAGGAATTTCCCCTGAAAGACCAGTAACAGGTCAAAATTCAAAGCAAAAAAATGAGACTTTAAAGCTCATAGTCATCCTCAGTGCATCCATGCTCACAATCATGGGTTCAGCCGCTGTTGCACCAGCACTTCCGGAGATGTTGGAATTCTTTGCTAACGTACCTGACGCAGGTCTTCTGGTTTCCATGGTAGTAACCCTTCCAGCACTGGGAATTATTATCAGTTCACCTTTCATAGGAATACTTGCTGACAAATACAGCAGAAAGAATCTGCTCATGATAGGTCTTGCAATATTTGCACTTGTAGGTTCTACCGGTGCAGTTCTAAATTCACTCTACCTGATTCTTGCCTTCAGAGTCTTGCTCGGGATTGGCATTGCTGGAATGACCATCTGTGCCACCGCCCTTTTAGCAGACAACTATTCCGGCGCTGAGCTTAAGAAAAAAATAGGGCTCCAATCCGCATGTATGGGTTTTGGAGCCGTGGTACTTGAAGTTGCAGGCGGTGCTCTTGCAGATATAAGCTGGCACGCTCCATTTTACATTTATCTCATAGCACTCCTGGTAATTCCTGGAGCTATGATATCACTCAGCGGATCAAAAAACAGCAATGAAAATAGTCAAAATGGTGAAAATAAACATCACAATGTAAGCAATAATGTTGAGAAGCATTTTAAAGAAAAGAAACTGCCACTCAAAAGTATTGCTCTTATCTACGTTGCTACATTCACACTAATGGTTCTGTTCTTCTCAGTACCGACAAAGCTTCCCTTCGTACTGGATGAGAGAGGCATCACATCAGCATTACTCATTGGTGTTCTAATATCAATACCAGGTCTCTTAGGTACTGTCGGAGCACTTGGACAGGTAAAGGTATCCGGATACCTTACAGAAATGAAGACGAATCTCTTCTTCTTTATCATGCTAGGAGTCGGAGTTTTCATCCTTTCAATTGCACCTGACATGATCTCACTCATAGGTGGACTAATAATCACAGGAATTGCTTTTGGTATCATCAATGCTACAAATCTCAGCTGGCTTGGAAGGATCGCACCGGAAGAATCCCGTGGAAAGATATTTTCAGGGTTTACAACAGTGCTTTTCCTGGGACAACTGGTCAGTCCGATAATAATTCAGCCAATCCTGAAGACCGGAACACTCTACGATGCCTATGCCTTCCTTGGAATCGGAGGCATAACTCTTGGAATTGTGTTTGGAATTGTAAATACAATGGGAGTTATCGAACAACCTTCACTGGTGACTGAGCACCCCATCGGAACAGAATCAAGAGAATAAAGTATTCTAGTGCCATCGAGGAAATATGAGACTGAGGATCGGATCATGAACTAACGATCCTCTATCCACTCATCACTGACCAGAACACCATCCTGGAATGTGATGACACGGTCCACATACCTGACATGCCATGGTTCGTGTGTTACCATCACAATAGTCTGACCATAATTGTCGTTCAGGTCTTTGAACACATCCAGCACCTGTTCTGAGTTTCTGGTATCCAGGTTTGCACAGGGCTCATCGGCAAACATAATGTCAGGTTTTTTGGCTATGGCCCTTGCAATGGCTACCCTTTGTTTTTCTCCTCCTGATAACTCATCGGGGACCCTGTCATGTTTATCTTTCAGGCCAACCTTGTCCAGTGCTTCAAGGGCAACCTTATAGGATTCCTTCTTAGACTTACCTTCCATCATGGAAAGAATGTACACATTCTCGGCGGCAGTCATTTCGTTGATAAGGGCATAGTCCTGGAACACATAACCCACCTGGGTCAGTCGATAGTAACTCCTCTCTGCTTCAGGGAGACTGGAAACCTTCAGGCCCCGGATGGTGTATTTTCCTTCTGTGGCGTCATCAAGTAATGCAAGAATCCTCAAAAGAGT
Organism: Methanolobus bombayensis; assembly: GCF_017873415.1. Lineage (GTDB taxonomy): Archaea > Halobacteriota > Methanosarcinia > Methanosarcinales > Methanosarcinaceae > Methanolobus > Methanolobus bombayensis. Next base: position 17,213 of record NZ_JAGGKD010000011.1, read on the forward strand.
TGTTTTCCCACTTCCTGAAGCTCCCATTATAGCTACAAACTCCCCTTTTTTTATCTCAAAGGAAACACCATCAAGAGCCTTCACTGTTGTGCTACCTGAACCATAATACCTTTTTAGATCCTGTATCAGTATCATTTCAACGTCCCCATATGGCTTTGAGTATACTTTCCTTTGATACACTCCATGCAGGAAGTGTTCCGGCTATAACTGATAATGTAAGCATGGTGAATACACTTTGAATGAGCAACATTGGGTCAATCACCGGTCTTATTTTCATGGTCTCATAGAATACAACCGGATTTGCCTGGAAATAGAGCATAAGTGACAGGTATAGTATCAATCCCGCAAAAATTCCAAGGGATACATAGAACATACTGAGGAATGCATAGGACAATACTATTGACCTTGGAGTGATGCCCACAGCTTTCAATATTCCTATCTCCTTTTTCCTGTTTAATATATTGATGTAGATTATTATCAGTATTAATGCTGCACCCACGATGAGACCTACAAATTTTGACATGACATCTATTGCACCCAGACTCTGCATTGCTTGCCTGATAAGAGTCTCAGATTTGTCAGCCCATGAAAATATCTGCTCGTTCACACCGGCTTCCCTGATCTTATCCTTCATCTGCTCTTCAGTTCCTGCTTCATCGATCCTGACCACAACACTGGTGGCTTTACCATTATCAAGTCCATATACATCCTCTATTTCCTTATAGTGAACCAGAGCATTCAGGTCTACAAGTTCGAAGTTCCCCTCCATGATCCCCTTTACCTTGTAGGTCCTTTTCACACCATTACTATATGTCACTTCAACAAGTGATCCAACTCTGGTTTCACCAAGATCATCATATATTTCACCAAATGTAGTGCTTGTGCCTGAAATAATAGAGCCGATTATGATTTCATCTCTGGAAAGTTCTCCCAGAAAATCTCCTTCTTTGATAATGTGCGGATATTGCGATATATCATATTCTTCTGTAGGAACAACACCCGTCACGGTCACCCCCACAATATTCTGTTTATGCTCGATGGATGCCCCCACATCCAATCGCTTTGTTGCTGCTCTGACGCCTTCAACGGCTCGTACCTTCTGCAGCACATTATCGGCATTGTTGATGTATGTGTTATCCCCTGTCGGTTCGATCACAATATCCCCATAAGGATAATCCTGCATGAAACCGGTAAACAGGACTGTCATTCCTCCTATCATTGATGGAAGGAAGACCAGGTTCATGAAAATAAGGGAAAGGACAAATACGATGAACACAAGTGTTTTTTTGTTCCCTCGTTTTATGCTGCTTCCTGCAATGAGAGCTCCAACCCTGATATCATCTATCATAACGAAGACCTCTATTCTTCCTTTTCCTCAACCGGAGCACTACCACCTTCCATTAACTGCTTTATGATCTTATCCTTTGACTTTTTAGTCCTGTAATTATTGTAGACAAGTCCACCGATAATCGCCAGGAACAGCGCTACAAGCAATATTGTTCCTGCTCCTCCATTTTGTTTCATTACAATAACATTGATCTTTGTTTCGATCTGCTCCTCTCCGAAATCATCAATGTATGTAATGGTGACAGGAATCTCGAACTCCCCTGCCTGATCTGCCACAAAAGTGATAACTGCAGGACCATCCTCATCCGGATCAAGGGTTCCGATAAAGGATTCTTTAAGTCCCTGGAAAGGGTGATCTGCGTAGACACGTATAGAATTAATTGTCCTGTCACCGGAGTTCTCGATCCTCATTGTCAGTTCAACTGTATCGTCCACTTGAGGAAGGACCGGATCAACTTTTACGGATGCAAGGTTCAGGCTGCCTTTACTATCAAGAATAGTTATCTGAATATCATATTCATCCTTCTGGACGCCATAGTCATCTTCATATTCGATGATAACAGGAATTTCAAATGTTCCTGAACTGTTAGCCTTGAACTTGAAGGATGCTATTTGAGTGTCACCTGAAGCAAGTGCACCGATGGTAGAACCTGTAATACCTTTAAAATCATGTTCCAGGTAAACCTCTACGGATTTTGCTATTGAATCCCCGAAATTTTCTATCTCCAGATCAAGGTCAACCGTATCACCTGAATTAATGTACTTCGGATTGGTATTGACAGAAGATATACGTGGCTCGGCGTGTTCACCTGTAACTATAACTTCGACTTCATAATATGTTGTCCTTTGTACATTTCCGGTCCCATATGTTAGTTTCATTTTAATAATATGAGGACCAGGAGTGGCATCGGGAGTTGTTCGCATATGGTATCTCAACTGCCTCTCACTATCCTTGTATACAAATTGTGGAATGTAGGCAACAAGGTCTTCTGTAATTATGATATCAGGTGGAACACTGATTATCTCAAACGTGATATCCTCAGGAACCTGAGTACCACAGTTCTCAAGACTTATACCCAGTGTGAATTCCTCATCCCTACCGACCGAACTGGGACTAATATCCTCTACCACTGCCCTTAAACATTCATCTCCGGAAGATTCTGCCTGAACGACAGTAACTCCTGCAAATATAATTAACAGTGTTAACAAAAAAGAACACATTGACCTGGAATTTAATATCATAATTTGCTCATCTCCCTTTGAACCTTCTCTGTAAATTCAATAAAAATTTTTGAAGATATTATTCAATTCAAATATTTGCTGAGAATACTGCGCGATGATCCAGAGCGTTGTTACGGAATTCTCATACTTACTGCTTTTACATTTTTCAATCTTTACAGGAAGACTTTTCAGTGCAAAAAGAAAGCTCCTCTGGTCATTAGCATCTGATTTCCTGATATGCAAAATCATCAAATTCTTTCCTGACAGTTTCCATATTGAAACCTCATTTATACAATTTACAGTTATTAATGGAAGTTCTATTAATTATTATATGTATACTTATCGTCCTGATGGAACAGAAAGAAGAGACTAAAAAACAATCCAGAAAAGTACAAAATCCTTTTAAATACCCATGTTATTATATGCACAGAATCTTCCATAAAGTGTACTTAGACCACTTTGATCAGGTGCTAAAATGAATAAGGAAATAAACATTCTCGGTGGAGGAATAAGCGGTCTGACCTGTGCCATCATCCTTCTAAAAAATGGTTATAATGTCAATATCTATGAAAAAAGAAAGGCAACGGGTACCAGATTTAACAGCGACTGGCAGGGAATAGAGAACTGGTCTGAAGAAACTGATGTACTTAGTGAGCTCAGATCCTTTGGAATTGACCTGTCCTTTGATTACGTTCCTGTCTGCGAACTTAACCTTCACTATTCTGATAAGATACGCACCCTCAGAGGTGATAAAGCTTGTTATCTGGTAAAACGCGGCACTGCTATTGATTGTCTTGATACATGCCTTTTAGAACAGGCAAAAGAACTTGGAGTAAACATATATTGCGGAACAAAACCTGATAACAACAAACAGATTCATGTGATTGCAACAGGTCCCGAAAAAGGGAATATCCTTGCCAAAGGAATCAAATTCAACACAAAAAGACCTGATAGCTATCACATGGCTTTTGGCGATGATATCGCAAAAGGATTCTACTCATATCTGCTGATCAAAAATGGTGAAGCCACCATTGCAACGGTCTTTGACAACAGGAATGTCCGTGATTCCGAAAACTACCTGCAGAACACCATAGGCTATTTCTCAGAATACTTTGACCCGGAAGAGGTTGAAGCCGGTAATAAATTTGGAGGGTACGGGTATTTTGAGATCAGAAAAACCCTTTACAACGATGACGGTGCAATGCTCATAGGCGAGGCAGGAGGACTTCAGGACTATCTCTGGGGATTTGGGATGAGATATGCATTCCAGAGCGCAAATTTCGCTGCACGGAGTATTATGACCGGAGAGTCCTATGATAAATTGATAAAAGAGAATCTGCACAAGAAGCTCAAACACTCAAAGAGAAACAGGAAGCTCTTTGAGATATTGGGACCACTTGCATATCCGCTGGCATATCGTTTGTTTAAGAAAAGTAAGGACCCTCTGAAGCTTTTGAATGTTGTGTATAGATAAACATTCATATTTCCCTGAGAACACGTAAACCAATGCGACTGCTATTGCGCTTTACAACCTGAGGATAATAATAACGACTTGTAGAACGGCATCCTGCAGCAGATGTCTGCCAGCTTCCTCCACGCAGTACTCTCATAACCCAGGAAGAGATATCAGCAATATCAGTAGTTTCCCGGGCACTACCATCTGCAGGAGCACCTTCATAACTATCAAAATACATATCCTGTACCCATTCCCACGAATTTCCGTGCATGTCATACAATCCGAAAGGATTGGGTTTTTTCTGACCAACAGGATGGGAGCCAATATCCAAATTACCGTAATAACAATATTCATTCAGTTCCGACTCATCATCACCAAATGAATATCTTGTAGCCGTTCCAGCTCTGCAGGCATATTCCCATTCCGCTTCAGATGGCAGACGGTACTTTTCAGTATCCTCATTCTCATTCAGTCTATTAATGAATTCCTGTGCATTATTCCATGAAACTCTGTCAACAGGTCTGCTTTCCCTTACAAACTTGGAAGGATTGCTGCCCATTATTTCCAGCCATTGTTCCTGCGTAACTAAAAATTTACCAAGATAGAATGGATTTTCTATGCTAACCTTATGAACTGGTTTTTCGTTATTATACCAGTTCCTTTCCTTTGCATCAGAACCCATTTCGAATTCGCCTGATGGAATTAGAATGAATTCTATACCAATAGAATTCATGTAAGTATCCTGGAACTCTGACACCTCTGATCCCATATAATATCCTTCAGCCTGGATGATTCCTGCTTTTTCAAGATGAATTACACAGGCTTGGCTTTAGTTCCCTTCTACCCATTTAGGGATTTTCACGTGGAATGAACTACCAAGTCCTTTCTCACTCTCTATCCATATATTTCCATTATGAGCTGCCACAGTATCCTTGCAAATATAAAGACTGGATTCAAAACCCTGGAACATCCTTGCTATAGAATCATCTGCCTGATACATCTTGTAGAACAAACGCGGGATAAGGCTCTTGTCTATACCTTCACCTGTATCAGTTATGGTCACATGCAAATAACTGCTTTCATCGGAAACGTCAACTCCTATGCTGTTTCCTTTAGGTGTGAGATTAATTGCATTGTGGATAAGGTAGACAAACATTTCCTTCAGTTTTTCCTTATCAGCTTTCACTGGCGGAAGGCCATTAGGAATCTCTTTTTCAAGTAAAAGTCCTTTTTCGTCTATAAGCAATATCTGGTTTAGCAGTACATCAGAGAGAACATTCTCGATACTTACCGGTTCAAATGAATAAGTAATCCGGCCTGACTGCTGCAGATCACTATATAGAACCGCATCTATCAACAGCTTTAACCTCTCAGAGTTATTCAGCATTATGGAAATAGCCTCTTTCTGAGAGTCATCCAGAAGGTTCAGTGTTTCATCATCCAATATATCGAAGCTATGCAAAAGTTCATGTCCGTTGTTCATGTATTCTTCGATGAATTCAGCTTTTATCATATTAACAGATCGAAGCTTAGTATTGGCTTTAAGCAATTCCTCGGAGTACTTGCTCAATGCACCTATTAACTGCTTTCTCTGAATAAGTTTCCACATACCCTGCATAAGAAGAGTTAGCTGGCGAACATCGGATTCATCGTAGTCTTCTTCCTTGTTTGCAACACCTACGACAGCAACAATATGCTCTCCATCAAATATGGGGACATTCATATGCCTTGTCAATTTAACATGTCCTTCAGGATAACCTTTTTTCAGTGGACTCGAAGCTTCATAATCATTTGTTATGATAGATTTTCTTTGTCGTATGGCTTCTCCCCACAACCCGGTATCCTTTACGGGATAAATAAACTCTTTATCTTTTATGGCACATTCACCCATTGCTGTCTTAGACCAGGAATGCATTATCAGGTCTGTCTCATCAGCATTCATGAATGCAAGATAGCCAAGTTTGCTGTCTGTAAGTCGAACAGCTTCTTCTTTGACGAATTCTGCTATTTCATCCAGGGAAGCACCTGTCATCTCATTGAGCTTTATCAATGCTTCAAGACGCGATTCATTGAGCTCCTTTGCTTTTTCAGCCTTTTTACGTTCTGTAATGTCACGTGCAACAGACAGGATGGTCTTCTTTCCATTATAGTTTATCATCCTTGCATTTATTTCCAGAGGGATAATACTTCCATCCCTGCATATGGCTGCAGCTTCATACATTGCCTTATGATCCCTTTCTATAATTTTGATGAGCTCAGAAGCACGCTGCACGTACCATGAAGGAACAATATCCATAGGAGATGACTTTAAAATTAATTCTTTTGAATAACCAAGATCATCAACAACAACCTTATTAACATCTATCAGATTGCCATTCAATTCACTGACATAGATCTGATCATTAATATTATTGAAAATTGTCTTGAATTTATGATCGGATTCCCTGAAAGTCTCATTGACTACACGGTGCTCTATCTCTATTGCTGCCAGATCAGCATTTGCCTTGAGATATTCGTAACATGTTTTCTTAGGTGCATTTGGAAAATTAAAGTACATTAAGAAAACACCAAGTATCTCACCTGTAGATGATTTTATCAGTTCTGCCCAGCTGGCTTTGAGGCCTGCTTTTTTAGCAATATCCCTGTGCAGTGCCCAGTATGGATGGACCTCTATATTTTCAACAATAACACGCTCACCCATATAGAGTGCAGTACCACCTGAACAAACACCGTATCCAATATCAAGACCTTCCATTGCTTCTTTGTAAAAGGCAGGAAGATTCGGTGAAATAACACGACAAATATGTTTTTTCTCTTTATCAAGAAGCATAACAGCACATGTAAGACCGTCACGTATCCGTTCAGCATTGGTAACAAGCAGTCCCAGAACATCATCAAGTGATATTTCCGTATAAGGTTTCCCATTGTGTTTTTTTTGTTGATGAGTTATCATTTCATTGTGCTTTCGCTCTGTAATGTCAATGATCGTACCTTCAAGGTGTAAATCGTCATCATCATACCTCTTTATACGAACCCTGTCCTCAACATATCGAACCTCTCCAAAACGGCTGACTATTCTGTACTCCTGAATGAATTCTGGCAGTTGTCTGTTCAGGTACTTTAAAGCTTTTAAAACGACTTTTCTGTCATCCGGATGAACAAGATCAGCATATTTGATCTCACCCGAATAGAAATCCTCTGGAGTATATCCGAATTGCCTTATGTTATTCGAGATGTACTTTACAGGAAAATCTTTCTCTATCCTTCTGGAAATCACAATAATAGGACTATTATTGATTATTGATTCCATACTAATTTTCATATCTGCTTGTCCAATCATGTTTTGACCGGTGATACTTTACATTCTTTAATTGTTCGTACAACTAACCCATATTCAATAAAATTGAAGAGATCATACTGCAGTAAGGTCACCAGGAGATATTGCTTTTATTTCCCTGTAATTGATGGCTTTTACAGGACAAACCCCTATACACCTTTTACAACTCATACCAAGACACAGATGTGCAGTATAATCCACATACACATGTCCATCCTTTGGAACAACATGTATGGCCTTTTCAGGACATTCGCGCTCACACATCCTGCACTGCATACATCCGCTGGATTCCTCTTCAATAAGCATGTCAAGATCCCTGATGATCTTGAGTCCCTGATAACCTGAGTCTTCAATATCCCTGTTAACTCTCTTTTCTACCGTTGGAATCATGTTAATATCCGGAAGAGCAGGCATACCATAGGATTCAAGGAACATGTTGTACATTTCATAGGGCATTCCTTCTGTCCAGTAAGCCAGTTCACATGCGTAGATGTTCTTAAAAACATCATTAGAAGCCAGCATAATGTGGTCCGCCTTGATCCTGTCAGCAAGACTTACTATCTCGTCCAGTTCATAATTACCAAGAATGACATCCTTTGCAAGTTCAAGTGAGGTGTTGCCGAATTGTACTATATTATTACAGAAAGCAGGTGCCAAGCCTATCTTACGTCCTTTCTCAGCATCAACGTAAGTTCCAGATGCACCTGACATATACATGTACTTAAGATCCTCATACTTCACCCCGGATTCAATAAGTAATGTCAGATGAGCTGCCCTGATAGCCCCTATTGCTTTTCCTGCCTCTGCAAAATCCTCATCTGTAAGTGTAACTCTTTCACCAAGAATAAGTCTTCCTTTTGGCAACTCAGGTAATTTGGCTACCATACCGGAATTAATTGCCAGTGAAATTGCAGAAATTACGCCAGTGCCGGTGATTCCTTTTGACTGTAGTTCACCATCCTCTACGATAACTCCTGTCTCAGGATCTATAAGATCACCTTTTCCTGGTTGCATATTTTCATCCAGTACGGTTATTCTCCAGAACCCGTTCTCTTCATTCACATCAGAAATGGCACCTGGACTGGCAAGCATTCCACATTTAATTCCCTGTCCTTCTATGGAAGGACCTGCTGCAGCACTACAGGTGATTATACGGTCACCTACTTTAAGTGCCATCTCTGCATTGGTACCATAATCAGTAACAATAGCTACTTCATCCTGTTCAACAAAATCGGTCTTTACCATCATTGCAAGGGCATCAGCCCCGATCTCATGTTCTATTGAAGGTAAAACAATTATCTCACATTCATCCAGACCTGAATCGGGACCAAAGATATCCCTGCCGGTGTATATTTTCAGACCTCTCTCCACAGTTTCGATACCCAGTCTTCTTTGCATGTTCTTTCCGGCATATGCAAGATCCCTTATTTCGATGTTCTGGAAAAGTGAGAGTTGTATAGGATTGCCACAGACAGCTATTTTTGTTATTGCATCAAAGGGAATGTGTAATTCATTGAACATTTTGAGAATAGTATGGACCATTATCTTGTTTGCATTTTTTTCTCCAACCTGAATAGCAAAACCCAGATGATCAATTACATTTCCTCCTGGCAAGGGATGTCGCATTGTCATTACTGTTTTGATAGCATTTTTGTTTATCAGGTTTATGAGCTGTAATCTAAATCCACTTGTTCCAAGATCTAATGCAATTCCATACAAACAAAATCCTCCTTTTTATTTTAAGCGTGAAAGCCTGGCATGCAATTCAATTGTATATGCAATTGGTTTATCAGAGAACTATAAATAACGAATTCGAGGAAAAAATAAGAGGCTGCGATATTATCGATGCTTAAGGTAAGAATAATATTGTTGATAAAAAAAATACCGGAATTAAAAATAACATGATTGATTTTATCAAAACCATATTTTTACTAAAATAGCAGAAACATTAAACCCGATTTTAAATTTCAGTATGAAATTGATAATTGTTTGCAGGGCCATTTTAGGATGTGGAGAGACCCTGCAAAATAAGTGGATATACAATATGCACAGTCTTCAAGAAATAATATAACTTAATTTTTGAATTGTATTTCAGCAGATCGGAAGTAGAATTACAGACCCTTGAAATGTGCATTTATGTTCTTTATCCACTCACGGACAATTCATGCTATCCGGTAATAGCATATATAATAACTTGAAGTAATTAATCAATTGATAGAATATTATCAATACCGTGTTTTCAATTCAAACAATGAATTTTACGACTTGTTAATTCAGAATTAGAATATTCAAAATAACAGGAATATGAGGACAATTAAAGCCTTTGACAATATCAAAAGCATGAATGCTTATTTGAGAAAAGAACTAAAATAAAGATAATATATTGTTTTATATTTCATATAACACGTTCTGCAATTTCTCTGTAATGCAAAAAGAAATCCTGTCCCCATTCCCTTGCACTATCCTCAAAGCTTATGACTTTTTTATGATCGAAGAATCCCTTCTTATTGAAGAATGATAACAGAAGAAGATTATCAGTAACAGATATTGCACCTGGTTTCATTATGTTCTCTTCACACACATAAAGATGTGAAGTGGGAGATTCAATAATTGCATTATATTGTTCTGTATATTCATCCCGTAGTCTTTCATATACAGGCCTTGTAAGAATAAGATTATAATTCACTTCTTTTTTTGCCAGCTCTGCATAGTTATTGGGACATGTGGGACAGAAATATGAGTAGAATGTACAGACATTCTTTGTCTGCTTAAGACTCACAAGCAGTTCCCGGGGGGGTTCGAATAGATGGTTAAGATCAGGCTCATGTATCAGAACATCTCCCAGGTCACCAATCCTGTCAAGCAAAGGGTCCGGTACTGCACCAAGGTCCCTGCTTGCCCAAAACTCCTTATTCCCTTCAACAACATTGAGAGCCTCTATTAGCGGTTTTATTTTTTTAAGGATTATGTGACCAACATGTGTCAATCTGTATTCATCATTCTCCTGTTCTATTAGACCCTGCTCCAGAAGAATTTTGATCTGAGCCATGATCGCACTGGTTGTACCATTTATGGATTTCTTTATCTCATCAATAGTAGCTGGTCCATCCATTAACATTAGCAAAGTGTTTTTTCTTTTTTCCGATAGAAACACCGTACTTATCAATTCAGTTTTCATGGTCTATCACTCGCCTTTTCCTGAAAGAAGTAATTTAATTGTGAAACACTGTCAATTTCTAAACAGTATAATAATGACATTTTTGCCCCCGACTTTCACTTAATCAGGCTGAACGTATTATTGCCCTGGTCTTTCTCCAAAAGTATGATGATATCGTTTTATTACTGATTCAATGTAGTTAGCTGTCATTCTTGTGGATCTTTTGGACATGAAGTTCCTTAACGGAAATTCTGTATGACAGTGTGTACATCTGGCAAGTTCACAACCCCTGACAAGGCTTGGACATCCTGTACATAATTTTGCTCTTGAGTAGAACAGATTGAATGATCTGCCACATTCAGGACAAAGAAGCATTCTGTTGGCATCATAGAAGTTCTTGTTAACCCCTTTTCTCTGCAGCTCAAAAGAATACCGTTCATCGCGTCTCAGATCATCAATATATTTTTTCTCATCAGACATTATTTCACCTTTTTGACAGTTATACATGATTTTCATTTCATACCTATATATAACGAATTATAGTTTCAAATCAAAAAGTCATAAGAAATCTTTAATCAACAAAATAACAACGATGTCGATAAAATCAAAGGCTTGAATTTAGCATTTACATAAGATATAATAGACAGGTAGAGATATATTTTTACACAACAAGGCACATATCATTTGCCTGTTATTGATAATTATGTATTATCCGGATACCTCTTTTATCAAATCAAAGGAAGATAAAAAAATGTTTTTATGTAGCTAATATCAGAGATGATGTGAGGGATATATTATATTTCAAAAATTGTTCGAGCCGGAATACATTGGTAAGTGCAAACTTAAGAACAGGATAATAATGTCTCCCATTGGCAACATCAATATGGCAGATCCTGTCGGCCGCCCCCTCAATAAAATGATCCAATATTTTATTGAAAGGGCAAAAGGAGGGACCGGTCTGCTAATCACCGGTCTCGTACCTGTGTCATATGGGATTGACCCAACTCTTTCTGAAGAGAATAATACTACTTATTTTCCGCGTATCGATGGTTCTTCACGAACACGACTTAGTGGCTGGAGAGACCTGACTGCCGGTGTAAAACCTTACGGAGCAAAGATATTCATACAATTATCCGCAGGCCTTGGAAGAGTCGGCTCACCTGAACCTGCACTAAGCGGAAAGATACTGAAGTCTGCTTCATGGAACAAAAACTATTACATTCCCCAGGTTCCTCATCTGCCACTCTCGGACCGCAAGATCAAAAAAATTGTAAAAATGATGGGACAGAGTGCAGCCAATGCGAAAATGTCCGGATTTGACGGTGTGCACCTTCATGGTCACGAAGGTTACCTGATGGACCAGTTGACATCTGCACCATGGAACCGGCGGAAACTTGGCAGGTACAGGAACAAATTCCAGTTCGGCATTGATGTTGTGAGAGAAATTAAGAACCGTTGTGGAGAGGATTTCCCGATAATTTATAGAATAGACCTGACACAGGCATTACAGGAAAGTTATGGTGACGAGATCTTCAGGAAGCGCTTTCATGGGAAAGAAAGGACAATAGATGAAGGATTACAATTCTGCAAGGCTCTTTATGAAGCCGGAGTGAATGCATTTGATGTTGACAAAGGTTGCTATGATAACTGGTTCTGGCCTCATCCGCCATCCTATTTCGGCGATGCAATCTATGTTGAGGAAATGGCTGGCAGGCTTAAAGATTTCTTTAGAGAAGAAAGTATAGATGCAAAGGTCATAGCCGTGGGCAAGCTTGGAAAACCTGAAGTTGCAGAGACTGTATTATCAGACCAGCAGGCTGATTTTGTAATGCTTGGACGACCTCTGCTGGCAGACCCGTACTGGCCGATCAAGGTTAAAGAGAACAGGACTAAAGAGATAATACACTGCATAGGTGATCATGAAGGATGTATTGAATCATTCAAAAAAGGAGGACATCCCTGCTGTTCAGTGAACCCGTACACCGGATTTGAGGATACGAAGAGACTTGCTAAAACAGAAAAGAGAAAGAAGGTCGCCATAATAGGTGCCGGTCCTGCTGGCTGTGAAGCAGCAATTACATCTCATATAAGAGGACATGAGGTGATACTTTTTGAAAAGACCGGACGTATTGGAGGACAATTGCTCACAGCCAGTAAAATGCTGATAAAACATGATATCAGGCGATATCTTGAGAATCTTGAATACCGGATAGAACTGCTCAAAAAAGACGGGCTTTCCATCAAGTTCAACACAGAGGTCAACGCATCCGATATTACTGATGATTTTGATGTCATTATTTGTTGCAGTGGACTTAAAACCACTTTACCTGCAATTGAAGGTATGGAAGATATAGTATCTTTAGAGGGCAGAGATCTTCTGAACAGGAATATGGAACTTCCCGAAAATGTGGAGAATATACTGGTTGTTGGTGGTGGCGTACTTGGATGTGAAATAGCTTATTCCCTTTCCTATGAAAAAGGAAAGAATGTGACCCTTGTAGGCAGGAACAAGGAATTGATGCCTGAAACAGTACAGGCCAACAGGGCTCAGATGTTATGGATGATGATGGGGAAAGGTTCCCCCTCCGGAAAGAAAGAGGAAAACTTAAAACAACCTGTTAAAGTCTGTAATGCTTCTGAGGTTGTCAGATTCTCAAATGGTAAAGCCTATGTTAAAGCGAACAGAGGCAGAAAAGACCCTTACACTCCCTGGAAAGCTTTGATACCTGAGAATGTCAGAAATCCCTTTGAAAAGAAAACTGACCCTGATAATGTGGAAGAAATTATCATTGATACTGATCTGGTTATTTTTGCCACCGGCGGGAAAGCTGATGACAGTCTTTACTATGAACTGCTGAAAAGAAAAACTGACACAGAAGTCTATTCAGCAGGCGATTCAACAAAGCCCGGAAGAGTCTGGGAAGCAATCACAGGTGCAAATGAAATAGCCAGGAATATCTGAGCTTTTTTAGCTTACTAAAAAATTTCCTATTTGATAGTGATTATATTCATGCTATTGATATAATCAAAGTCATTCTTTTTTTTCTTATTGATGTTTTCCTGAAAGCTGTAAATCCGGAATACTGTATTTGCAAAATCCATATTTTGAATATAGAATGCTGTATTGATAATAATATATTCATTGATTAATTACTATAAGTTATTATTTATATCTATTATTGGATATGGTAAATTGTCAGCAATTGCAGGTTCTGACCTTTTGCTGTCATGAGAAATTATTCGTGGAACAAATGATCAGAAATGTAAAAAAACTCCATTTCTGGAATTTAATAAGATCAGGAGGTATCCTATGGAAGAAAATGAGATTATTAATGGACTTACAGATGCCGTTGTCAACGGAAAGAAAGATCAGGCAGTTGAATTAGCACAAAAAGCACTGGACGAGGGTATTGACCCATATATTGCAGTGATCAATGGTCTTGCAAAGGGTATGGAGATAATGAGTGAAAAGTACGAGAACAAGCAGGCTTTCATGCCACATCTGCTCATGGCCTCAAATGCAATGTACGGAGGTATGGACGTTCTTATACCTCATATCAAGTCAGAAGGAGATGGTGCAAGAAAGGTCCTTGTCATTGGCAGTGTAGAAGGAGATGTTCACGACATTGGAAAGAACCTTGTTAAAACAATGATGAGTGCTGTAGGCTTTGAAGCAATAGATCTTGGAAAAGACGTACCAGTGGAACAATTTGCAGAGGCTGCTGCTGAACATAAAGCAGACATCGTATCAATGAGCACACTCATGACCTCAACAATGGACAATATGCAGAGGGTCATGGACAGCATCCAGAGCAAAGGAATCAGAGATAACCTTAAGGTGATCATTGGCGGTGCACCCATAACCGCAGACTTTGCTGATGAAATCGGAGCAGATGCTACAAAGACCGATGCCATGGAAGCTGCAAGATGGGCACAGGAAGCAGCTGCTTCGCTTGCACCTGAAAGATGGGGTTAGAGATTAAACAACTGCAAAAAAACCGAAGCATAAACCTGTTTGAAATATCATCCGGGAATGTAAACAAAGTCTAAGTTCATTAAGCGGATGATCAGCATGAATCAACCAACTTTCCACCCTGGCTGTTTAAATATAAACCATATGACTCGCCTGACAGTCAGATCAAAAGCAGAACATTAGGTTTCTTTGCAGGTTGATGACGGGGTTCACAGAATGCACAGAAGGATATTTTCAGTATCTGTGACCCCGCATTCTATTTAAAAAAATTATCAAACAATAATATTAGATTCATAATAATTTCAGTTCATAATTTCAAATAATTACAGGAGATCATCACAATGGATGAGTATACACCTAAAGAGAGGCTGGCCCGTGCATTAAGAGGAGAATCTGTTGACAGGATGCCAGCGATATCCGTTACACAAACAGGAACTGTAGAACAAATGGAAGCCTGTGGCTCATTCTGGCCTGAAGCTAATGAGGATGCAGGAAAAATGGCTGCTCTTGCAGAAGCCGGTCACACTGTCATTGGATTTGAGGCTGTACGTGTCCCTTTCGACATCACTGCAGAAGCTGAGTTCTTTGGATGTGACATCAAAGCAGGCACAAAGGAGCAGCAACCATCTGTTGTAGGACATGTTGTAAGATCAAGCGATGACATTGACAAACTCAAAGATTATGATATCAGCCAAGGACGTGTTGGTGTTGTCTGTGAAGCTATCAGAATACTCACAGAGAAATATGGTGATGAACTGCCAATAATGGGCAGTATGCTGGGTCCTTTCTCACTGGCACAGCATATGAATGGCGACGACTGGTTCATGGCCATCATGACAGATGAGGAATTTGGCCATGCACTCATGGAGCTCACAACAGAGTTCAATATCGCTTATGCAAAGAAAATGGTAGATAACGGAGCAGATACAATGGTCATCATTGACCCTACTGCAAGTGCTATGCTTATCGGTGACGAATTCTACCAGAAGTTTGTGGTGCCTGCTCACAAAAAGATCGTTGACGCAATGCATGAACTGAATGTTGCCACTGTACTCCACATCTGTGGCGATACCACACCAAGTCTGGGTCTTATGGAATCATCAGGAGTAGATGCCATCAGCGTGGATCAGAATGTGGATGTTGAAACTGCCTGTAAAATGGTCAATAATGCAGTGATCATAGGAAATCTTGACCCTGTGAGTGCCCTGTGGAAAAAGAAACCTGAAGAGATCCAGAAAATATCAAAGGATGTGCTGGATGCAGGTGCTGGTTTGCTTGCCCCAGGATGTGGTATTGTCAGCAAGACTCCGAACGCAAACCTTCAGGCAATGGTCGAGGCGGCAAAGAACCATAAATATTAAGATAAAAGATAATTTCTCCGGCTCCCGTCTTTCATGTTCGTCTGACCTTCCATCCGGAGAAATTATTCCTTTGTTACGGTGAAAACTGGAACATAAAGAACATAAAATCAGGTTTTATCCTGAAATCTACCTCCAAACTTCCCTGGCCAGTGTTCATTCACTGGCATCTTTTATTTTTTAGGGAATTTCCCCATTCCAAAACACTACAAAAACTTTGCATCAAATGTAAAAAATAGTGATGAAAATGATATCCCAATTAAGCGCATTTATTAGCAAGCGGAGTCGTCAGGATACTCTTTCATACGATGAACCAAAAGCTGTACTAAAAAAGTTACTGGATACAAAAAGCAGTGTTCTTCTCAACACCCCACATTATTTCTTCATTTTCATGCTTTCTGTGATATTCGGAGTTCTCGTTTACTACACAAATACTGTTGATGAGATAATACCAACGATGGTGCTCTCAGTCCTGTGGATTTTCTTCTGGAAGAACAGTGACAGCCAGGGCAGGATATTCCTTATCATTGCATCCGTTTTCGGATACATACATGAACTTCTTGGTGTCAGATACGGATATTTTACTTACCTGGGAGGATTCATAGGCGGGTCTCCCATCTGGCTGATACCGGGCTATGGAACCATATTCTGGTCATCCCATAACCTGTGGAAGATATTTGAGGATAAGTATTCAGACAGGAAATGGTTCGGTTTTACAGGAGCTGTTGTTGTCCTTAGTTTTGTTGTATTGGCAACTGCTGATTACATTTTGTTCGACCTTTCTGAGAACATGGTTGGAATACTGGTCAAATTTGCCCTTGCGTTCATGCTTTTCAGCACGATACAGAATATGAGACTCGCATATTTCGTGGCATTCTTCACAGTGCTCACGGAATTCACAGGGGAGATGCTTGGAACATGGTATCATCCGGATTTCTCATTGCTTTCCCTGATGGCAGGGTATGTATTCATGTTGTGGCTATGCCTTGCACTGAATAGTCTTTCAAAAGGCACATATTTTAAGAACCTAAAGGGAACAGAATCCATTGCTGCTGTTGTTCTAACTGCTTTCTACTTACTATCATTATCAGGAATTGTATCTGTATAAAAAAATAGATCAAAAGAAGTGATGCTATCAATGGAACAGGATATTCAAATAATATTCAGATCACAGAAGGAAAATTCATCCAAAATTACACAAATGAGTGTAAAGGAAAGAATGGAACGTGTGATGCGAATTGATAGTTACCTCAAGAACGAAAAGAATCTATCAAGATTACATGAAGCACTTTACAATGATCTGCGAAAGCCAGAGGTCGAGGTTATAGCAACAGAAGTGGGCATTGTTCAGGCCCAGATAAACCACCTCAAGAAAAATCTACACAAATGGAACCGGGATCACAGAGTTGCTACTCCGCTACCATTACTTGGTACCCGTTCCTATATTCGCTATGAACCAAAGGGAGTGGTTCTAATTCTTTCACCCTGGAATTTCCCTCTGAACCTCTCCCTTGTACCTCTGGTATATGCACTTGCTGCAGGTAATACTATCATACTAAAACCTAGTGAGATATCATCACACACCTCAGCCTATCTGAAAAAGATGATCAGCGAGCTTTTCAGATGGGACGAGGTGGCTGTTGTTGAAGGCGATGTATCGGTGGCAACCAGACTTCTTGAGATGCCATTCGATCATATATTTTTTACAGGCAGTCCCCGTGTTGGAAAGATAGTCATGGGAAAAGCTGCGGATCATCTTAGCAGTGTGACCCTGGAGCTAGGAGGAAAGTCACCTGCTATCATAGATGAGACAGCAAATATTCCGCAAATAACAAGACGACTGGCATGGGCAAAATCGGTCAACTGTGGTCAGACATGTGTAACTCCTGACTATGTTATAATCCATGAATCGAAAAAAAGAGAGTTCATTGAAGAGTTCAGGTCAGCTATCACAGAACTATACAACAGATACGGCAGTGGTACAGAAAACTCACCGGATTACTGCAGGATCATCAGCAAATATCACTTCATGAGACTCAATTCCCTGTATAAGGATGCACTCGAAAAAGGCGCTTCTTTGATTACAGGAGGGAATTTTGAAGAAGAGGACCTTTTCATTTCTCCCACTTTACTGGACGGTATATCTGAAGAGATGGATATTATGCAGGAGGAGATATTCGGTCCATTGCTTCCGGTAATTACCTACAATGAGCGCTTAGAGGTCAGTGATATAATTAGCAAAAATCCGAATCCTCTGATGTTATACATTGCCAGTAGTAAAAAGAAGAACATCAAGTTTTTCATGGATGGAAATCCGGCAGGTGGTACAGTGATCAACGACTACATGCTCGGTTATAGTAATCCCAATCTTCCCTTTGGAGGTGTCAGCAATAGTGGTATTGGTAAGTCACTTGGTTTCCATTGTTTTATGGAATTCTCCAACAAACGGAGTGTAATTCATCGAAGGTGGGGATCACTGGGCATGATCTATCCTCCCTATAACAGCCATGTACTATGGCTGGTAAAAACACTATATAAGTGGATGTGATCATGATGAAGTCAAATGACATTACAAGTTTAGACATCGATGGTCGCAGAAAGACTGTCCTGATTACCGGTGGAGCAGGTGGTATTGGTAAGGAACTTGCAAAATTGTTCGCCCGGGATGGTTATGACCTGCTGCTTGTGGATAGGACTAAAGAAGAACTGAAGCAGGCAAAAGATACGTTGCAGGTCATAAACCTGAATATGCAGGTATGGCTGCTGGCACAGGACCTTACAGAACATGATGCATTCAGGAAAATATCTGAATTTACACGTAATCATTGTTTGAATATCGATGTGCTGGTGAACTGTGCAGGTTTTGGAAGCTACGGTTTTGTCAATGAGGTTGACGATGAAAAGGAACTGGATATGCTTCAACTGCATATTATTACGCTCTATAAATTGACACGGCTCTACCTGAAGGAAATGGTGGAACGCAATGAAGGAAGGATCATAAATATTTCATCGATATCGGCATTCCAGCCAAGTCCTTTTTTTGCTACGTATGGCGCCAGCAAAAGTTTTGTGCTGAACTTCAGCAGGGCACTGAATTACGAATTGAAGGAGAAGGGACTGAATGTTAAGGTGCTGGCTGTGTGTCCAACTGCTGTGAAAGATACGGGATTTAAGACAGCTGCAGGGATGGAGCATACAAGAGCTTTCCATTCATGGATGTCTGTGAATTCGAAAGTTGTAGCACGTGACACGTACAATGCACTTTGGTCAGACAAGGATGTGGTCATACCTGGCAGATATCTTGGTCTGCTGCATCATGTAGTCAGCCTTCTGCCAGTTAAATGGCTGATGAGGATATCACGTTCGGAATTGAGGGACAACGGTAGTATCCGTTCAAAAGAGACGTTCATCTGCTCTCATGAAAAAGGAGCTGATCAATGATGAGTCAGAGGTGATTAAAATGGAGATTGGATATAAGGAAAATACAAAGAATGAGGTTTGCGGAATTAAGGATGAGCATATTTCCATGATCCCGGTTTTGAGTGCCAGTACCAGGAACATCTGCAAGACAGATTGTCTTGTTTGTGGCACAGAGGTAGATTATCTGAGCGAACCGGTGAATGCAACATGTCACTACTGCGGAGTTGAGGAGAGAACGTACTTCGTGTGCAAGGATGGTCATTACGTGTGCAACAGTTGTCATTCCAAAGATGCCATCGCTGTCATTGAGAATATCTGCAAGAATACGGATATTGCAGACCCACTGTCCATTGCAGAGAACATCATGAAACATCCCGGCATTCATATGCATGGACCTGAACATCATGCTCTTGTCCCTGCAGTTCTTGTTGCCGCCTATCAGAACTACGTTGGCAATACGGATAAGGGACCAATCCTTGAAGCTCTCAAAAGGGGCAGCCTGGTTCCTGGTGGCTATTGTGGTCTTTACGGAGCATGCGGGGCAGGAGTAGGTGTAGGTATTGCAATGTGCGTTCTGCTGGAAGCCACTCCCCTGACACCAGAAGAAAGAGCACATGCCAACTGGGCTACTGCCTGTACCCTGAGGTCCATAGCAGATGCCGGAGGAGCCAGATGCTGTAAGAAAGCAACCCGCATCTCACTTGAAGAAGGAATGAAGTACCTGTCCGATATGTTTGACCTCTGCTGGCACGAAAAAGCAGACTTCAATGTTAAGTGTGAATATACGCAGTATAACAAGGAATGTGATGAGAGTTGCAGATACAGGAGCGATTCCTGAATCCTGTTTTGTTTTCTTTAATTCATTTTTGTGATTTTAGCTTTTTTAGAAACTTTTATCAGATTATAGCAGTTTTTTGGTTTGGATTTAGTCTTTAGAAAAGTCGTTTTGGGTAATAGGTAACTCAGAAAAACCAAATTTCTGTTTTAATTTAAATAATTAATAAGAACTAGATTTAAGTATAATTAAACTAAAACAAAAAAATTTAAGTAGTTTTAACATTTATAGTTAGTAGTCTATCTTAGATGGAAATGAGAAATAAATTTATTGAAACGTAACGATTTCAAAAATTTTTATGCATTATAGGAGTTTTAGAATGAACGATTCAATAAAGATATACAAAAACCATTCTGAAATATTGTTTTCAGACGAACAGACAAAGAAAAAAGTAGGGCGCGCAATGCATGACCTTTTTGAAAACACTCTAAATGGGTTTCTGTTTGGGGCAATCCAAGCAACAACAGTATACTATCATGATGGATGTTATCCAGTTGAAGAATGCGGCGGGCTAGAATATGATATGGAGCTTATGGAAGCGATTCGCATAAGCGAAAGACACCCTGAATCCCTTAAAATTAATTTCAAAGGGCTTCCTGACTACGTTGTTGACGAGTTTGAAATAAAAGCAGAAGAGACTCTTGATCAACTGAAAAAGGAAGGTGTATTTTAATAAATTTATCTCTCATTTCCATCAATTTAGATATTAATGCTTTTATATTTTTGGCATTTTTCTAGTTTTAGATTGTTATATTTTATCTGGATATATCAAAGAAATAATGTGCGATATAGCAAGCACAAAAAACCAAAATTTGAAATTTAATTATCTATGTTTGTGTAATTATTAAAATAAAAATTGTTGCTTAAATCATTCTGTAATGAAGTAGTCACTATCGATTCTTTTAACAATATATGCTTTTGATTTACTGACACCAATATCATGATCAATCATCAATTGTGCAAGTTTAAATCCATCAATAAGGCTAATGTGTTTTGGGGTTCTTTTAAGAATATCAACAGTATCCCTTGGAAAATGAGATGTTGTTATAAAAACACCTTTATTAACTCCATGCAAATCCAATGTGCCAACAAAATCTCTTATATCTCTCGCAGTAACAGGGTTTCCGTCAGCATACCTCTTAGCTTGGAAAAATATCTTATCTAATCCTAATTTATCCTGATATACAATTCCATCAATACCCTCATCTCCAGAACCAGGTGTTGGTTTAAATTTGCCATAATTCATTGAGATTAGTAATTCACCAACTATTTGTTCAAAGAAATATGGATCAACTGTTCTTAATTTATCAAGTAAATCCTGTGCCAAACTATCAATAATTAAGTTAAAACCTTTTTCCATTAATTCATCAGGTGTTATATCTTCATCTTCTGAATCTTCATCTTCTCTCCGCAGATTCTTAAATTCAATAAACTCAGGAAATTGTTCTAAATATTTAACATCTATCTTTTCAGGTTTGGTTTTAAGTACATCTAATCCTTTATCAGTTATTTTTACATAACCTCTACTTGGAGAGAATAATAATCCTGATTTTACTAGGTAAGTTTTTGCCCATCCAACTCTATTATTGATAACCGATTGATTTCCAGAAGGCAATAATTTTTTTATCTCATCTTCAGTTAAATTAAATTCACTAGATAAATGTTCATAGCAGTCTTTAGTACTGTGTTCTTGAGAATCAGAACAAAATGTTAACAAAGGAAGCATTAAGGTTTGATAATCTGGGATTGACATAGTAATAAAATTACATAAAACCTATTTAGTTGTTTTCTTATGATTTAAATAAAAAATAAGCTTTGGTTTTATATTTATTACAAATTCTCCAACCTTTCCCTAACATGAGAATTCAAAGTAAATGACTTATCATTTTTAGTATTCTTCTTCATGTAATGCAATGTTCCCTTGGAAAATCCCATTTTCTTCCATTCAGAATAAGATATGCTGAGTATCTTTTGCTTTATATCCTCTGAATCCTGCCTCTCAACAGCATAAGCAGGCTTACTGAAATCAAGAGTCTTCCTTTTTCCAATAAGATACTGAGCAAGCTCCCTAGTTTTTAGTAACAAATCATAACTCCACATAACCGACTGCTTCTCATAAGGAACTTTCTTGTTCATCCATTTATTGAACTCTTGAGCCTTCATCACATCAAGAGCCTTCTCATCAATATTGTTAGCTTCCTTGCCTATGTAAATTACAGAATCAGCATGAACATGCTTTCTTTCCGGTATTCCAATATCACCCTCAAATCTACACTCCAGATGATGAACATATTACAACTCAGAATAGCTCTTCAACACATTCCTTAAGATCATGGTAGGCGCGGGTTTCTTCTATGTTCTGCGGACCCGTAGCGAAAGCTTCTAGCATTGAGCGGTAGTACCATTCCTGTTCTTCCTTTGGTGCGTTGAAATTGTCCCAGAATCCTTCTCCCTGCATTCTTAATTCGCTGATGAGATCCCTGATATTTGCAAGCTTGTCCGCACATGAGAGAAGTTTGATATCCCGCTCAGCACTTTTTATCTCTCTTATGGTGTGTTCCTTGCGCTGCTTCCATGTCTGTGCCTTGTCACCGGTGGCAGGTTGCCTGAGCTCTTCCGGTTCGGTAACAGCGTTCACGTAATCAGCAACTTGCTGACCGTATTTATTTGATATTGTTTCAATGTCAACATCGGTATCTTCAACAACGTCATGGAGCAATCCTGCCATAACAAGCTCAAGAGGCGCATTCTCTTTAAGAAGAATGGACGCTACATCCATTGGATGCGAGATATATAGAGTACCGGACTTTCTGGTAGCGTTATTGTGTGCACCAACAGCAAATGCAAACGCATCAGCAAGTTCTGTCAGGTCTGCCTCCTTATGTACCTCATATTTTTCCTGAAGGCCATCCAACTGTATCCTGTAGTTTGCCATCCTCACGTGTTCGTAAACAGTTAGTTTGCCATCTATCTTAGTTGCTATCATTCTATAAGCATCGCTGGCCCAGATCTTTCTGAAAGGTTCCTCGGACAGGAAATCCAGATAACTGAAATGTTCGGGTGTCTCTATGGATTCAGGAACATCGAGCGTATAGATAGTGATACCGTTCCCTTTTTTCTCAGTACTGCTGCAATACTGGCTGATAAGCTCGCGTATTTTCATGATGATAACTCCCAGATCAATTAGATGATCTTAATACTGACTTTGAAGGTCTCTGCCCATATGCTTTAAAGTTAATGGTATCCCATCCCTGACAATGGAATATAGTAGAAAATAGTAATGAATGAAGCATTATCTACAAAAGATGATGAACAAACAGAGAAGATGAACTGTCCGGTAGCTTGCGATAATGCTCGTTAAAAATAAATAGCATATTCGTCGAGCCCCAACTCCAAAGTGTCACAAAGGTTTTTGTCTCATTTAAAAGACCCATTGAATTCCTGAGCTTTTTAATGTCTTTAGCAATGTATAGGCCATTTTTTGAGACCGTATGAAAATGCTGGCTCTGTAGAAATGGCTGGTAATCAGATTCTACAGAGCTCATGCTGGATTTCCCTATGTCGCATTATTTTTCCGGGTTTGAGGCAGTCCAGGCTTTGTCAATCTCTTCCATGTTCAGGTTCAGATCGAGTGCCATTAATTTCTCAAGGTCTTCACTATGCTTCTGGTACATTGATATGTAACTGTCCTCACTTTTATGACGCATTTTGTTTAATTCCGGCATCATCTCTTCATCCTTTTTACGGAAAATACGCATCAATTTGTGTGCTTCATAAGGGTCGAACCCAAGAAGTTTCAAGGAATCCTGTCCCAGTGCCAGAGCACTTCCGAAGGTTTCCCTGCGTATATTGGTGACTCCCATATCCATGAGCTCATGAGCAGATGTACGATCTGAAGCATTTACGGCAATTTTTAGATGCGGATAGTGCTTACCTGCTAATTCGATCAACTTTCTCGATTTATCTATATCACCTATGGTGATTATTAAGAGTTCAGCTTCAGCAGCTCCGGCAGCTTCAAGAAGGTCAAGTCGTGTAATATCACCATAATACACCTCAAATCCGAATTTTCTCAGTACATCCACATTGTCTGCATCATGGTCGATGATGACCGGTTTGACACCGGCAGAAATGAGGAAACGACCAAGGTCGGTTCCCAGACGACCAAATCCGGCAAGGATGACCTTGTGTCCGGTATGATCGATGGTGTCAGAATCGCGTCTGTCTTCTTCATCCCCCTGAGCACTTGAACTGAACTTCTCATGTGCCAGGAAAAGGAGTGGAGTAAGGAACATAGATATTGCAACTGCGGAAATAAGGGGTTCTATGGTTTGATTTGGCAATACGCCATTGATCCTGGAAAACTGGAAGAGGACAAATGCGAATTCTCCTCCCTGGGCAAGAGCAACAGCAAAGAATGAACGGTCTTTTTTCTCCATTCCAAAGATGAGGCTGGTACCTACAAGAATCAGCCATTTGAAAGCGATCAGAGCTGCAGTAAGTCCTGCGATCAGCATGATCTCCTCCCCAATCAATGTGAAATTGAGACTGGCACCAATGGAGATGAAGAAAATACCCAGTAGCAGGCCCTTAAATGGCTCTATATCACTTTCAAGCTCGTGGCGGTATTCGCTACCTGCCAGGACAACACCAGCAAGGAAGGTTCCAAGAGCAGGGGACAAACCAACTGCGGTCATAAGTATCGAGATCCCAACTACAAGGGCCAGGGCAGCAGCAACAAAGATCTCCCTGACCCTTGTAGCTGCAATGGTCCTGAATATAGGTCTGCTTGCATATTTACCGATGAAGAAGATAGATAGGATCGCAAGCAGCGTGATAATGATCTGCATGTACTCAGGTAGTACGCTGATATCAAAGAGAGCTGCTTCATGCTGACCGCCGTCATGCATAGCGATGGTTGCCAGGAATGGTAGAACTGCAAGTATGGGAATGACTGCCAGATCCTGGAAAAGAAGAACCGAGAAAATAGACCTTCCTGAAGAGGTATTCATAAGTCCCTTTTCCCGTAGTGTCTGCAGAACTATGGCCGTAGAGGAGAGGGAAAGAGTAAGACCAACGGCTACTGCCTGTTGCCAGGGCAGGAACATGAGAGCTATACCAGAAATGATGATACTCGACAGAACAACCTGCATTCCACCCATTCCCAATATGGGAGTACGCATCTGCCAGAGCAGTGATGGTTTGAGTTCAAGTCCGACAAGGAAAAGCATCATCACTACGCCAAACTCCGTGAAATGCATGACCTCTTCAATGTCAGCAATGAGAGAGAGACCGAAGGGTCCGATGATGATACCTGCCATAAGATATCCGAGCACTGAACCAAGACCCAGTTTCTTGGCAATAGGAACGGCAATGGCTGCTGCAGCCAGGAAAATAAAGAGCTGAAGCAGGAAACTTTCCACTTTTAAGACCTCCTGATAATTGAATCCAGATCACTGTTTAGATATTGACCATGCTTTGCTTTCTCAATATCCAGCGTATCATCTCGCAAAGCAATGACTGTACGGCGATATTCTTCTGCATGAAACTTGACTTCCTCATCAGAAAGGCCCTGGTGAATACCAAGAACTGCGAATGGAGGCAGCCAGTTCATGTTACATAGATTTGCCATAGCACAATAAGGAGAGGTAAGTTCTCTGATCGTAAAAATGTTACAACCATCTTTCTTATATGTACAGTCGTCGCCGCCTGCCGTGATAGCCTGGAGGAAGATCTTTCCTTCGAGGGCCTTGCCCTTTGAACCATATGCCCAGTCATGCTCAAGTACCAGATCAAGCCATTCCTTTATAATTGAAGGTGTTGAGTACCAATAGAAAGGGTGCTGGAAAATAATAACATCATGTTCTTCACACAGACTTTGCTCCCTTTTAACATCTATCAGAAAATCCGGATAGTTTGCATAGAGGTCATTGATGGTTACGTTTTCAAGATCCTCAACAGCAGCACGAAGAGCACTATTCATTTTTGAGCGTGTTCTGGCCGGATGGGCAAAGATAATAAGGATTTTTTTCATATTCTTCTCTCCTGAGCGGGCTCTATTATAACGATTTAGACCTGTTCTAAAACTTTAATATATTTTTTACTTTAATCTGATATCAGAAGATGGTCTGAAAAGCAGAACCACATAATTTCTACCCTCTTCTATCAAAATATGCCCGGTAGTACTTATAGTCCATGCAAGCATTCTTAGCTGTCACCAATAAAAAGCATACCGGTCTAGGACTATGGAAAACTACGGAGTAGTTTTTGTCTGATATATTCTGAATAAGTCTCCTTTCAAGTACTTCCATTTCCCCATCAACCAAAGTATATAGATAGACCTGTAAAACATACATATCAATGGTGACAAAATGTTCTGCTACCAGTGTGAAGAAACAATGAATGGGGAAGGCTGCACAAAGAATGGTATGTGCGGTAAGAAAGGGGAAGTTGCAGACCTTCAGGACGATCTAATCTATGTGCTTAAAAGCATTGCATTCTACAACCAGAAAGCAAGAAAGGCAAACCTGGCTGAAAATAATACTGATGAATTCATGCTTGATGCGCTCTTTTCAACCATAACGAATACTGACTTCAGAGCTAGCGGAATTCAGGACCGCATTGAAAGAGGATTCTGGGTTCAGAATGAGATCAAGCAGAAACTTCTGGACAACAATTTACTGGATGAGAACGATTTGCCCGAAGTAGCAACTTTAACACCGGATAACCTCAAAGACAGGAATACAGGAATACTTGCAACAGAGGATGAAGATATCAGGTCATTGAGAGAATTATTGATCTATGGGATAAAAGGAATTTCAGCATATGCACACCATGCCATGATGCTTGGAAATCGAAATAAGAAGGTCAATTCATTTATAGAAGAAGGTCTGGTGGCAAGCACGGATGACAGTCTTACTGATAAAGACCTCATTGCACTGGTTCTGAAATGCGGGGAAAAGGGTTTTGATGTGATGGCAGACCTTGACAGGGTAAATACTGCTGAATTTGGAAACCCAGAACCTACACACGTCAACATCGGAACAAGAGGTAATCCTGGAATTCTGGTAAGCGGTCATGATCTGAAGGACCTGAAACAGCTATTGGACCAGACTGAAGGGACCGGTGTGGATGTTTATACTCATGGAGAGATGCTGCCTGCAAATTCATATCCGGAATTTAAGAAATACGAACATCTGGTAGGCAACTATGGCGGTTCATGGTGGCAGCAGAAACAGGAATTCGAGAGTTTCAACGGACCAATATTGCTTACAAGCAACTGTATAGTTCCCCCACGGGAAAGCTACATTGACAGATTATACACAACAGGCTCCGTAGGTTATGACGGTGCCACACATATCATAGCTAAAGAAGGTAAGAAAGACTTCTCTGCCCTCATCAAACAGGCAAAGACATGCGAAGCTCCTGTACAACTTGAAGAAGGTACCATTATGGGCGGTTTTGCATACACATCCGTGTTATCCAATGCTGATAAGATCGTTGATGCCGTTAAAACAGGAAAGATAAAAAAGTTCATTGTCATGGCAGGTTGTGACGGACGTCATAAGAACAGGCAGTACTACACGGATTTTGCAGAAGCATTGCCCGAAGATACTGTGATTCTTACCGCCGGATGTGCAAAATATCGCTACAACAAACTAAAGCTCGGGGAGATTGATGGGATACCAAGGGTACTGGATGCGGGACAGTGCAATGATTCATTCTCACTCATCGTTATTGCACAGGGACTCATGGCAAGACTTGGATTTACAGACGTTAACGAAGCACCTATCTCATACAACATAGCATGGTACGAACAAAAGGCAGTCCTTGTGCTGCTTACTCTTCTGAGACTTGAGATACAGAATATTACACTTGGTCCTACACTTCCGGCTTTCGTCTCAGCGAATGTTCTCAAAGTATTGGAGGAGAAGTTCAATATTAAACCGAACACAACAGTGGAAGAAGATATGGTAAAACTCGTGGAATGAAATGTTACTGTTCTGGAACAGGAGACATTAAGAAGTTGAGGTTTGTTCTGTTGAAACTAACCTCATCAATGCCAGAGTAATCAAAATATACATTTTTAGGATTTCTACAGAGTCCATTTTTACTCATCTTTATAAAAGAGAATCAGTCCAGCAATATGCTAAGTATGTGACTTTTGAGCTGAGAGAAATCGCCTGATCCTGTAAGTGATATTGGACGGGGCCACTCAAAAGGAACGGAAATCTCTTCGATGATTCTGCCTGGCCTTTTACTCATGATGCATATGCGATCGGACAACAGAAGTGCCTCTTCCACGTCATGTGTTATAAAAACAATCGTCTGCCTGTTGCTTTCCCAGAGTCTGAGCAAGAGTTGTTGCATGCTGTAACGGGTCTGTGCATCCAATGCTGCGAAGGGCTCGTCCATCAGGAGTACCTTCGGGTTCAGTATAAGTGAGCGGGCAAGGGCAACTCTCTGTTGCATGCCTCCTGATAACTGGCAAGGGTAATAATTCTCGAAACCCTCAAGCCCGACGGCACTGATATATTCAGCAGTGATCTTCTGTGCTTCCCCCTTCTTTTTTCCTACCTGCTTCAACCCATACATGATATTGCTCTTCACATCCATCCATGGAAAAAGGACCGGAGACTGGAACACTACTGCCCGCTCGGGGGAAGGACCTTTAATAGGTTCACCACAGCAAAACGTTTGGCCTTGGTTTGCAGTCTCGAATCCTGCAAGGATATTTAGAAATGTAGATTTCCCACATCCACTTGGCCCCAGGATAGTGACAAACTCACCCTCCTTAATCTCAAAATCCATATCTTCCAGTACGTACAGAAGCCTGTCTTCACCGGGTTGTAAAAAACACTTACTGATATTATTTGCTGAAAGGTCTGTTCTTTTCACTCTTCATAGCCCCTTTTGAGTAAATTCAGTTTTCTGAAAGAGCCTACAAGTATCAAATCACTGATGCGGCCAAAAAGTCCTATGAAAATCATGGCCACGAGGATCATCTCAACATTCCCAAGCATACGGGCATCCATCATAACAGCACCAAGTCCGTGTGTGACCCCTGTCAGCTCACCTAATACAAGATATGCCCATGAAAGTCCAAGACCTAGCCGTAGCCCGGCTACAGTGGATGGCATAGCTGCGGGTATGATGACAGTTGTGAATATCGTCAGATTATTCGCTCCCAGCATTCTTCCAGCACGAATCAACAAAGGTGACACGGATGCGGCTCCTTGGGCCGCATTTACGTATATCGGAAAAAAAGCTGCCAGGGAAATAAGAAATACTGTGGTCTTCTCTCCAACACCGAACCATACCATTGCAAGGGGAAGCCAACCTATTCCGGGAACTATACGTATCAAATGTACAGTTGGATCCAGCGAACTCTTTGCCAGAGCCAGTCGTCCTGTAAGGAAACCAAGTGGAAGCCCTATAGCTGCAGCCAACCCAAACCCTGTGAAAACCCTCTGTACGCTGGCTATTGTGTGCACAAGTAGCGTTCCTGAGTAAGGGCCAAGTCTCTCACTGCCTGCGGTAAAATCAATTACAGCGAGTGCAAGGGCCAATGGGGAAGGAAGCAGGTATGCAGGCACACCGCCATCAAGTGTTGCAATATACCAGATGGTGAATAATGCAACAGGCAGTATGAGGCCTGTAAACCCCAATCTTCCGTTATTTTCATGCATTCTTGCTGTCATCCAGATCTTTACGTGCCTGTTCCACGAAACTCAGGTCAAATAAAGTATCCATATCCGGTATTTCTTCTATCATTCCCAGATCCTTCATTCTCTCTCCGAGATTCTCAGCCTGCCGGACATAGTTCTCGTCCATGTCCCATGCAAGTTCCATATTACTTGCAGCTATCTCCAGAACCACAGAATCTGTTCCGAAATCAGAAGACATGTTGATCCATTCTTCCTGGTTGGCTTTCAGGTATTCGGTTGACCTGGCATGGGCTGTCACGAGTCTCTGTATACCTTCTCTGTTATTCTCGATCTTATCCCTTGTTGTAAGCATGCCTGCATTGATTGTACCAACTCCTTCCCCGTAATACGGATAACTGAGCACGCGTCCGTAACCATCTGCTACGGCAAGAGATGGATAAGGCTCACCACTGCAGAAAGCATCAACGTTGCCCTGCGAAAGAGCCTGCCCCATATCGAAGAAGTCTATCCTCTGTAGTGTCACATCCTTTTCAGGATCAAGGCCTGCCTGTTTCAGTGTTTCCAGAAGCAGGACATGATGCATGGTCCCGGGTACATAGGCTATTGTCTTGCCTTTCAGGTCTGCAGGTGTCATGATATCCGAGTCATTCATGACAACGATTGCCGAACATTTATTGCACAGGCTGCTTACAACAACAACAGGCTCGCCTCTTGAGGCAGCGGTTATTGCAAGGGCAATCGTTGTACCTGTTATATCAAGATCGCCAGCAAGCAGAGCAGCTTTCTGATCGCCAGGATTGGTGAAGGGGAGTACATCTATAATGTAATCTTCTTCAACGAAGTCCTGATAGAGGAAGGGCTGTATGGTCTGTGCCGTTTTCCAGGTACCTACAGTTGCAACTTTGCTGTCCTGATCGGCACTACCGGTGCATCCTGAAATGGACAAAGCAATAAGAACAATGATCATCATCAGAACAGAGACTACTTTTCGCATTCATTCTCATCTCCTGAATAGAAGGCATAGCCTGCATTCTTAAAGTAGTCCCTTGCAGTGGCCATATCAAAACCGTTCCATTCACACTCGCAGTTCCCGGTATCCCTGGGAACAGCACCTGTCTCGACAACTACCACGTTGGCACCCCATTCCATTGCAACGCGGGAAGGAGGATGTACACAGATGTCAGGTGCATGATGACCGGCTGCCAGACGTGTGACCGCTACTATCTGTGCATGCCTTCTCTCGGATAACTGACCACTGCCTGAAAAAGGAGTGCCTGGAAGTGGCACCCTTGCCATTGCTCCTGAAAGGATGGCACCATACTCCATACCTTTCAGGAAGATGTCAGCAATCTCCTCATTGCTGTGTTCCATACCTACGGGTTCCACAAGATAGGCAAGGTTGAGCGGTGACTCCCTGACGGACCTCAGGGTGTCAATTCTGTCCTCGGGTCTGAACCTTGTATCCTTACCTTCACGCAGGCGAAGAGTATGATAAACCACCTGTGCTCCCGCATTTGCAAGTCTCCTTGCTTTTTCATCATCAAATTCACCGGTGTTCACAACTATTTCATAATTGCCGGGAACCGCCAGGCGAATTTCCTTTATGAGCCGAATGAGCCTGTCGAACCCGTAGAACTGTGTCGTGCGCAAGGTGACCCATCTCGCACCCTGGGAAACGAACCTGTCTATCAGTCCGATGATCTCTTCAGTGCTCCTTTCACTTTCCTGTTCTATAAGCCCCCATTTCTTGCCGAATGAACAGAAATCGCAATTCATGGCACAATTTTTGTAATCCACCCCAATGGATGCCCACACACTTGCCATGTTTCCGGTGACCACTTCGGCAACTTCCCTTGCGGCAATCCCGAGCATATCAGCATTAATGGAATCCGAGTCAATCTCAAGCAGGGCTATGATACTCTCCCGGTCCAGTTTTTCACCATTCAGTGCCTTTTCTTTTGCAGCAAGAATAAGATTCGTATATGAGAATTCACTTATTGGTCTCTCTTCTCTGACATCAACGGATACACCACTCATGCTTACTTCACCATCCTTTCTATATCGCTTATCCTCTGGTCCAGACAGGCACCACACATACACGGCTCATCGATAATAGATGTGATATCACGAGTCCTGTATCGGATAAGTGGCATGCATCTCCTTCTCAGGGTAGTGACAACAAGCTCACCTTTCTCACCTGCTGGCAATACCTTCCCAGTCTTCGGGTCGATGACCTCAACAAGGAAATCAGGATTGTTCAGGTGGAAACCGTTCTGATGCTCGCACTCAATTGCGTTTGCAAGACCAAGTTCTGTCATTCCCCACTGGCGCAGGGTCTTACAACCCCAAACATTTTCGATTATTTCTCGCATGGTCTCTGTAAGAGGTTCGGATGAACAGATTATCATTTTAATCCCAAGTTCACCTGGTTTCATAAGTCCGCGTGCCTGCATTGAAAACTTATAGAGGAAAGATGATGTCCCAATCATAAAGGTTGTACCATTCTCTTTCATTGTCTTTATCTGTTGTTTGGCATCAAGAGAATCCTCGATAACGGAGTTAAAACCTCCGAGAGTGCATGCTTTACTCAGGACAAGTCCGGGATCCCATGTTGCTGTGATGGTGGGGTACATTATCTGTAAAACATCATCCTTTGAATCCATACCTGCCATTTTCAGACCTGATATTACTGAATCCACGATCTCCAGCAGTTCATCCTGGGTGTATGCCATCCTTTTCAGCATATTTGTCGTACCGGAACTTGTAAACTCACGGATTATGTTTTTTCTCGGAACACAAAGGAAGTGATAAGGTTTGTTTGCAAGGTCTGACTGTTCTGTGAGTGGCAGTTTTTCAAGGTCCTCATAACTCTTGAACGTGGAAATATCGATGCCTGCATTTGCATAAAGGTCCTGATAATAGGGACTGTTATCCAGCACGTAGCCAAGAATTTCCCTGAACTTGAAGAGCTTATATTCCTTAATAGCATCCCTGTCAAGTTCAACGCCGCCAAAATGATGACTCAGTACCTTGTTATTCTTTATGTCGTTCCTTATTTTTGTGAGACCCCACTGTTCAAGCGGGTTTCCATGATGGCTTTTTATCTTTCTGGAATCAAGTTTCCTTTTCGCCACGTTCATGCGAACAGATGTTTTTATTTTTGCCTGAAGACTCATAATCTTCCTCCTGTACATGTACAACTTAAGACCATGCGGTCATTTGCCCGAAATAAAATAACCGGATAAAATGAAGTTTTAAAAATAAAATATTAGAATTATATAGCATTCCTGTAAAGGAAATTACCGTTGCAATCGGTCATATTGTAATTACAGAACGGTACAAAATGCCCGTCACGTGTAACAACATGTATGCAACAGTTCTCCACACGGTCCTGCTCGTATGACCAGGCGTCCTGGAATGCCATTGTTGAAATGGTAAGATAATTGTTCTTGCTCATTTCAATGAAATCAGCCCAGCCTCCATTCTTATCCTTACCTGAACCTGAGTTCTTTGAAACGACATCTATAAGTGGTTTCTCGCAGCATGAACCCTTCACGGTTATGTCACTGAGAGGCTTTTCACAGCATGAACTCTTTATCAGCAGATCACCACAGGAAGAACTAGAAGTTGAAGTTGAATCCTTTTCAAGACCTTTCCATCTGCCCATGATTGACTTCTTGGTCTTGCTGGCAACGTCTGATGCTGATTTGACAGCACCCATGGAGACGTTTGTAAGTGGCAGGTATCCACCATTATCTATCAATGTGAGACATGTTGCACCGCAATGAGCATGCGGCATCAGGGCCGGTGTAAAATTGCTGACCTTGAGCTGTCCATTGGTCTGCTTTTCAATCTCCTGTAACAGTTTCAGTATGGTGACCTTATCCTTCATGTCTGAAGGTGACCTTCCCGAATGGAACACGGGCTGGAAATGCACACCTCTAACCGCCGGGACCCTGCTTGCTGCGAAGTCAATGATCTTCCCAACTTCTTGCAGGTTGTAACCATTTGCAACCAGAGGTACCAGCACAACACCGATACCTGCTTTCTCACACCTGTTTATGACCTCGGTCTTTACGTCAAGCATCTTCCTTCCGGTTCTCTGCATGTATATGTCATCTGACACTCCATCGAATCCGAGGTAGACAGCATCCACTCCTGCGGCTGCTATTTTATCAAAATAATTCTGGTCGCTGGCTATCCTTATTCCGTTGGTGTTGAGCTCAATGTGATTGATACCTATTTCCTTACCCACCCTGATAATTTCCGGAAGGTCATTCCTTATGGTAGGTTCACCTCCGGATATCTGTATACATGTGGGTTCATTCTGGCATTTCTTTACTGTTTCGAACATCAGCCTGATGGTATCCATATCAGGATCAAGACTCTCATCCATTGATGAGTTAGCAAAACAATATGTACATTTCATGTTGCACCTGTCAGTGACCTCGACCACTGCCAGGCACGTATCCTGTTTATGAGAGGGACACAGGCCACAATCAAAAGGACAGCCCCTTTTTGTATCTGTCAAAGGTGCCCTGGCCTTCGCCCTGTCCACATCAAAACATTCCTCCATCTGACGATAATGGTTCACATCTTCAGATACAAGGTTAATGAAATTGCCATGGTCAGCACAGTTCTTCATTATGTAGACCTTACCGTCCTCTACATACTTTATGCCTTCAATTTTGGCAAGGCACTGCGGACACAGACTCCGGACCTTTCCTATTTGTTCCATGATATCCCTCTCCAGGTGGTATATTTAAATCTCAGTGATTCTGAGATTTATTTAAGCTCTCTTCTCTTCCAGAATTGCTTCTGCGGTCTTCAGTGTCTTTGCGACACCATCTGAAACGTAGTATTCATTACATTTCGGACATACAAGTCCTGGTCCGGGTCGTGTAACACCCATGTATGTCATGTCTACGTTCCTTTCCAGTGCTATCTCACCGCATTTTGCACATGCCCATTCACTTGCATCATCATAGTCGATCTCGTTGAGTTCGCCTCCTGTAAGACCCAGAATGCTCATCTTGTGGGTATAAACATCTAAAAGCTCGGAAGGTGAGTATACAGCATAGACTGTCAGGTTTTCTGCTCCACCCTTTGCAATGGATATATCTCCATCTCTGGCTTTGAGCTTCTGACCACTGGACTCTGCATTGGCTATAATTTCCTTGATCTCTTCCTCTTTGAAGCCGTTGTCCTTCAGTGTATTGTTAAGTTCTTCAGTTATTTTGATATCCATGTGAAACACTCCTTGAATTTTATTTATGTTGTTGTCTCTCCTTTCCTTAGAACTTCTCATACTTACCGTGGTCTTTTGCAGCCTTTACCAGTGCGTGGACATTCACAGGCGGTGCGTTGGTCGGACATTCACAGGCAGTTCCCAGGATGAATCCTCTCGGACTGTCCTTTCCGGCAATGACCTGCTCTTTTGCCTGCTCATAGACCTGTGCAGGTGTTCCACGGTCTATCAGCTTAGTATCAACTGTACCAAAACAGGTGCATCTGTCACCGAAGTGTTCCACAAGCTTGGATGTCGGGAAGATGTTCTGTCCGTCATATCCTATCTGTACAATAGTGAAAGGACTCATTGGAGCGTTCTTCCACATCTGGAAGTCATCAGTATGGTTTCCACAAAGATGGTAGTAAATACCCGGACCTGCTCCTGCATTCAGGACCTTTCTCACAGCACGGGAAACAGGCTGGAAACTGAACCTCTTGATCTGTTCAGTGTCCATGAGATCACCGCTGGCGATAACTGAACCGGTGATCATTACGTTTGCACCGTATCTCTCAGCAGTGGCTTTACATGCACTAACCATGTGGTCTCCTGCCTTCTGGCAGAGTTTATCGACGACCTCTGGTTCTGTTATCATCCACATGAATACATCTTCAATTGCAGCCCAGTTAGTTGCAACTTCCATTGTTCCTCCCAGCTGAGTGATAGGAGCGAACATGTTGGGGAATTCCTCTTTACATGTGTCCAGTGCCTTGTAGTGTGTTGTAAGGGTTGGACCTTTAGCAAGTTCATCACTATCCATTACTTCGAAGTTGTCAACATCTTCAGCGGTCTTTATTGGACGCTTGGTAATACCTGGCGGGGAATTTGTCTGTATCTTGATCTCTGCTCCATAGTCCTGTCCCCAATAATCGGCATACAGGTAGTGTCCTACCGGAGTGACGTCATAGAGTTCACAGGCATGGCATACCATCCTTATCGCTTCATCGGGATTCTGGTAAAAATATCCTGCATTTTTCCTAAACAGACTTGCAGCATGGGACAAAATAATAGGGTCAACAATAACTCTTTCAGATGGCTTGTCAACCCAAGGTGTTGTCCATAAACTTCCTGCATTTTCTAGCCAATTTTCATCTATTGGTGCATAGTCTTTTGCTGGCATGATTTGATCACCTATGTTCTTATCATATCTAGCAGAAATGGAGTAGTTATACTCTCCAGTTCCTGCTATCTATGTGGTAAGTAATTATTTCAGGTCGGGAAGACTAATTCAAGTCGTAATTCCTGACCATAAACAAATAGCAGTCTGGAAATATTTATAATAACTCTTAGTAATTAATCAATACATATATTATTATCAATGCAGCATCAAATGTTCAAAGAATGGTTTTAATATAAGGTGTAATCCTGAATGACAGCATGCAGGAAAACTGCAATGAAGAAAAAAAGAATGCCTTTGATAATATCAAGACCATGAATCAAATCATCTGTCAGGAAGGATTGGAGTTGCCTGAAAAGTGAACTACCACTCAATAAATTGAGTGGCTTCTTGCTTCATACCTCTGACCAATGCCAGTAAGTCCACAAGCTCTTTCCGTAGTTCCTACGGTGTTTAAGTTATTCAATGCAATATTTTTGATATTGATAGCAGCATTAACATCCCTGTCATGGAATGTCTTACATGAAGGACATTCCCATTTTCTTGTCTTAAGAGTAAGATCATCCTTCCTGTATCCACAAACATTACACAACTTTGATGAAGCATCAAATCTACCAATTCTTAGAATGTTTTTTCCATACCATTCTGCTTTGTAAATTAATTTTCTGATGAACTCAGACCATCCAACATCACTGATGGCTTGAGCAAGTTTATGATTTTTGATCATTCCAGATACATTAAGGTCTTCCAAACAAACGGCTTGGCTTTCACTGATTATCTTTATGGAAACCTTATGCTGAAAATCATTTCTTTGATTTGCTATTAACTGATGATGCTTTGCCAATTTTAATACGGCTTTTTTCCTATTCTTAGAACTAATCTTTTTCCTGCTAACTGCTCGTTGTAATTTTTTCAATTTCTTTAGAGATTTTTTCAGGAATTTAGGATTATCAATGACTTCTCCGGATGAAAGGATAGCAAATGACTTAATTCCTATATCAATTCCTATTGTTGTAGTTTCATGGAATTCAACTGGTATTGGTTCAGGAATATGATCATCAATCAGAATGCTCACATGATATCTTCCAGTTGATGTCCTGGAAACAGTCAATGTTTTAAGGATATCAAACTCCTTGTTAAGTTTTTGGTCAAGAATAAGTTCACCATTAACTTGTTTTGTAACAAGTTCATTTTTGATGAATTCTTTGTCAAGAAAATCTCTATGAAGAACTATCTTTATCCAACCTATTTTTGGCAAATATATCTTTGATGTGGTTAGATTAATCTGATAATTTTGAGGAACCTGAAACGAGAAATTATTGTCTCTTTTACTCTTTCTTGTAGGATAATCTCCATTTCCTTCAAAAAAATTTTTAAATCCAGTCAACATGTTCCTGTTGGCCTGTTGTAAGGATTGTGAATTTAAGTCTTTCAACCACAAATATTGTTCCTTTAAAGAAGTTAGATTGTTGTTCAGATCAACTTCAGTAACATTGATCTTGAACTTAGAATACATAGTATTCTTTATGAAAAGTGACCGGTTGTAAATGAATCGAACACTACCGAAATGTTGTTCTAACAAATTTATTTGTTCTTTGTTAGGGTATATTCGATATCTATAACCACGTTTCATCTAAAACACTCACTGTAAAAAAAGCAAACTCTTTATACAAATTTTTGTATGTTTCGATAATATTTAAATGTTTACTACGTTTGACGCAATTCATCCACCATTTGAAAATGGTGGTCTTCTTGCTCTATGGTGATAAATCATAAAATGAAATAATCCTGATTATAGAACTATGAAAAATCCTGAATAAAAAAGTTATGACTTAAGGAATCATTTTATCTTTTCAGATATATCCTTGTAATAATGGAAGAGGTCAACGCCCCATCCACGTGCACTTTCTTCAAAACTGATAACTTTTTTGTGATCAAAGATTCCATCATTATTGAAAAAAGCAATTAGCATTATGTCATCTGTAACAGAGAGTGCTCCTAGTTTCAGAGAATCGTCATCACATATATACATACTTGAATTCTTTGAATTCATCATTGCATCATGCTGTTCTTTATATTCATCCCTTAGTCTTTCATAGACTGGCCTTGTGAGAATTAGATTGTAGTTCACTTCCTTTTTTGCCAGTTCTGAATAATTGTTGGGACAGCTAGGACAGAAATATGAATAAAAGGTACAGACATTCTCAGTCTGCTTGAGACTTGTGAGTAACGCTTTTGGTGGCTCGAATAGATGATTCAGGTCCGGTTCGTGTATCATTACCTCTCCGAGATCACCAATTCTGTCCAGTAAAAATTCAGGGATAGCACTTAGATTTCTGCTGTCCCAGTAATCCTTGTTATCCTCAAGGACATTCAGGGTTTCTATCAGAGGCTTTATTTTTTTCATTACTATTTTTCCAATAGAGGTCAACCTGTATTTGTCCTCATTTTGCTCAATAAGTCCCTGTTCATAAAGGATCTTTACCTGAGCCATAATAGCACTGGTTGTTCCTGTAAGAGAATCTTTTATCTCATCGACGGTAGCTGAACCGTCCATTAACATCAGTAGAGTTTTCTTTCTCTTTTCTGATAGAAACACCGTACTTATCAATTCGGCTTTCATTGTAACTTACCTTGTAGTTTTTTGCTTTGCTAGTATAAAATTTTGGTCCTTAATTGACTTATAGAGAGTGTTTTTTCTATTTGGGAACAACATACATATTAGATTATAATGAGATGTTCACGCCGTTAACATTCAATTGCCAAATTTCATTGTTAATATAACAAACATGACTCCATATTAACTGGAATATTCGGTTGTTTATAAGATTTGTTCTGTGAAGAAAAATACATATTGAACTTTTTAATAAAAAATTCTATTTTTATTATCAGTCAAAAATCAGTTCCGAAAATTGCAGTGCTTTAGAGATAATTATAAATAGGGTAAACTTAACTACGCATTTAATCTTACACACTAAAGCAACAGATTTAGGTTTAACTATTATTAGATTGAAGACTTTTGAAATACCGGTGATTTCAATACAATTAACTTTTGATTTCTTTTCTTTACCAGTCGTCCAAACATGACTGGCATTCAAAAGTGGTCCTCTCTTCCAATACCTGAATATTCCTCAAAACCTGCTTTTCAGAAAAATCCCTGTCACTTACAAGGTAATCGAATAACTTGCCATAATCAGGTTTTTTCCATTTGAAACTGTAATCATCTGTAACCGGTGGGTTCAGGAAGAAGTCTTTTATCTCTTCAACCGGAGCACATGCACGGATATCTTTCTTCTCTTCTTGAATAATAGTGGCAATGTCACCATGTTTCCTAATGAGCTTTAAGGCTGTCTTTGCACCTACACGGTGAATTCCCTCGTTGAAATCAGTACCTATGCAGATGGCAATATCAATCAACTGCTCACGGCTTAGCTCCAGTTCACCAAGACATGAGGAAAGTGAGATATGCTCGGGATTTTTCTTAACGTACTTTTTCTGTCCCGGAACTTTTCTTTTTCCATTACTTCCAAGATTGCGAACGACATTCTCAGCTCCAAAAAGGAAGACATCATAATCCTGTGAACCTGCAAAATCCACATCTCCACGTGAAACCATGTAGGATGCCTGTGCCTCTGCTTCTGACTCTGCCTGCATCCAGGGAATTCCCATGAGTTCAAGTAATCTTTTTGATTCATCCAGTATCTGCGGGGTTATTCTGGAAGTTGCCTGGGCGTATTTTTTCATATCCTCAATGTTGCCTTCGTCCTTTGCGATCTCAAGCTTAAAAGCTGCGTTTTCCTTGCATTCCTTACGTTTTTCAAGGGTATTCTTTTTCATCTCCGGTGGTTTGCCGTCAAAGATGAAAAAAGGTTTTATATTTGCATCCCTGAGCCTGCTTGTCCTTGAAAAGATACCTGTCAGGTGAGATACGGGATTACCTGAGGAATCTGTGAGCATTGAGCCATCACGCTGGCGAATGGCACTGAGAAACTGATAGATCGTGTTGTATGCATCTATTGCTATTACCTTGCCTGAGAGTTCCTCGTAATTTATTGGATTTTTAGTGAGTAGGGTGCCTATTTGTGTGCCCATGGTGTGCTCCAGAATATGATATTAGTTATATGTTTTTTACAGTTCCAATTGACACTCTGGTTTATAGTATTGTTGTATAACCAGCACGAATATGGTTTTGACCATCACCTCCCACAAACCATAATAGTATTCAAAGACAATAATACTTACACCTAAAGAAAATTAGGAATAGAGTGGGAATATAATGAAAGGCAGTAAATATGTTAGCTGGTTCGAGGAAATCAGTATAGATGACGTACCTTCTGTGGGAGGTAAGAATGCTTCTCTGGGGGAAATGTACAGAGAACTTACAAAAAAAGATATAAAGATCCCCAATGGTTTTGCCATAACTGCAGATGCATACTGGCATGTATTAGAATCAGCAGGAATTCTTGATGAACTTAAAAAGACACTTGAAGGGCTTGACACTGACGATGTAACAGACCTTGCAAAAAGAGGAAAGAAAGCAAGGAACCTGATACTTGATGCAGATATTCCGGATGATCTCTGGAATGAGATAAAATCTGCATATGATAAGCTCTGCGAGCAATACGGAGAGGACACTGATGTGGCAGTACGCAGTTCTGCAACTGCTGAGGATCTTCCGAATGCATCTTTTGCAGGACAACAGGAAACATACCTGAACATTCATGGTTACCATTCATTGAAAGATTCCTGTAACAGGTGTTTTGCATCACTTTTCACTGACAGGGCTATTTCATACAGAGTGAACAACGGTTTTGACCACTTTAAAGTAGGTCTTTCCATTGGTGTTATGAAAATGGTGCGTTCTGACCTCGCATCCAGTGGAGTAATATTTACAATTGATACTGAAACCGGTTTTGATAATGTCGTATTTATTACCGGAGCATACGGACTTGGTGAGAATGTAGTACAGGGTCTTGTGAATCCTGACGAGTTCTATGTTTTCAAACCTACTTTAAAGGAGAACTTCAAGTCAATTATCAAAAAGCAAAAAGGAAGCAAAGAGATCAAGATGATCTACGGACGAGGAGATTCCCGTGTGCTTACACGTAACGTTGATGTTCCTGAGGCAGAAAGAAAGCAATACTGCATTAACGATGAGGAAGTGCTGAAACTGGCTAATTTTGCAGTGACCATTGAAGACCACTACTCTCAAAAAAGAGGAAAACACGTCCCAATGGACATTGAATGGGCAAAAGATGGTGAGACCGGTGAACTGTTCATAGTTCAGGCTAGACCTGAGACCGTGCAATCCCTGAAGCGAAAGGATGTATTAGAGACTTATTATCTGGATGATACTTCAGATATCATTGTTACAGGAAGAAGTGTTGGTGCCAAGATAGCAGCCGGAAAAGTGCATGTTATTGCTGATGTGTCTAAATTAAATGAATTCAATTCCGGGGAGATCCTTGTGGCTGACACAACGACTCCTGACTGGGAACCTGTTATGAAACGGGCTGCTGCAATTATTACAAACAAGGGAGGCAGGACATGTCATGCTGCTATTGTGAGTCGTGAACTTGGTATTCCTGCTGTTGTCGGTGCTGAGGATGCCACGGAGATACTGAAAAAAGGCATGGATGTTACGGTGAGTTGCGCAGAAGGGGATGCAGGCAGGGTTTATAAAGGAATCTTGCCGTTCCATACTGAGACTGTTGAACTTGAAGGCATCGAGAAAACAAAGACTGAGATCATGATGAACCTTGGAAACCCCGAGGAAGCTTTTGCACTGTCCATGATACCGAATGATGGTATAGGACTTGCAAGGTTGGAGTTCATCATTACAAGCTACATCAAGGTGCATCCCATGGCGCTTATCCACCCTGAGAAGGTTGAGGATAAAGAAGTGCTGGGGGAGATCGATGAACTGACAGGCAGGTATGAGAATAAAGCTGATTTCTTTGTGGAGAAACTTGCTCAGGGTGTTGGAACAATTGCAGCGGCATTCTACCCGAAGCCTGTGGTTGTGCGTATGAGCGATTTCA
Source organism: Methanolobus bombayensis (assembly GCF_017873415.1). Classification (GTDB taxonomy): domain Archaea; phylum Halobacteriota; class Methanosarcinia; order Methanosarcinales; family Methanosarcinaceae; genus Methanolobus; species Methanolobus bombayensis. The sequence goes on from NZ_JAGGKD010000011.1 coordinate 59,430, forward strand.
AATCCAATGAATATGAGAGCCTGATAGGTGGAGAATATTTCGAGTTCGAGGAGAACAATCCCATGCTGGGATTCAGGGGTGCTTCACGTTACTATGATGAACGCTACCGTGAGGGCTTCGCTCTTGAGTGTAAAGCCATGAAAAAAGTGAGAGATGAGATGGGACTGACCAACCTGATACTCATGATCCCGTTCTGCCGCCGTATAGAAGAAGCCGAAAAGGTACTCGAGGAAATGAAAAAGAATGGTCTTGTCAGGGGAGAGAACGGCCTTCAGGTCTACATGATGACCGAGATCCCAAGCAATGTCCTGCTCATAGACGAGTTCAGCCGATACTTCGATGGTTTCTCCATCGGCTCCAACGACCTCACTCAATTAACTCTTGGAGTTGACAGAGATTCCGAGATTCTTGCTTCCTCTTTCGATGAACGGGATGAGGCTGTGAAGAGAATGGTATCAATGGCTGTGCAGGGCGCAAAGCGAAACAATAAACACAGCGGTCTCTGCGGTCAGGCTCCAAGCGATTTCCCTGAATTTGCAGAGTTCCTGGTTAAGGAAGGAATTGATTCTATCTCGCTGAACCCGGATTCTGTTATGAAGATAGGGTTGAAGGTGTTGGAGGTTGAGAAGGGGATTGAGGAATGAGAGGCATGGAAGCCACACCCTATGTCTCCCAGTTCAATTTCCATAATTTCTTCCGTTTCTCTTCAGAAACTCCTCAAAATGTAGATGTTAATTCCAACCGACATAACCATAAATACTTATCAAATATAATTAAATATGTGTTAATTTATATTAATGTGAAGTTAAGAATGTGGTGTGAACTCCTCCTCCCTGCCAGCCTTCGGCTGGCGAGGAAGGAGCTTCCTACGAGTGTAAGTCTCATTTCGTTATCATTCTGTTGGTAATGATTCCGATCAACAAACCTGTTTGTCGTAGATTATCAATCATTGATTGATAGCTTGTCCACAAAGCATTATGTTTGAAATACCTTAAGAGAA
>NZ_JAGGKD010000012.1 GCF_017873415.1 Methanolobus bombayensis
TTCCTGTTCTGGAGTAGACTGTATTTTAATTGGTAATGTCAATTGCATAAAAAATACCTGATTTATATTATGATTTAAGATTATTTAATTGTTAGCGTTTGATACTGTTTTTTGATTGGTTTATGACGCTTTCACCCCCTACTTGTCGCTACGTTCCGAGGAAGGGGACTTCTCACTTTTGAGTTAAACTTGTGATTCTCATCTGTCAGCCATCGGGACGGTGAACCAGAAAGTACTACCCTGACCTGCCCCATTATCAGATACAAAAAGCTCTTCACCATGACATTTCAGTGCCATCCGGGAAATAGTAAGCCCAAGTCCCTGACCGCTTACGCGCGAGGTACCAACCCTCTGGAACCTATCAAATATTTTTTCTTTGTAATCTTCAGGTATTCCTGGACCTTCATCAGACACACTGATTCTCCATTTATCCCCTTCATTCAGGATTTCAACATTGACCCTTCCACCTCTCGGAGAATATTTGATAGCATTGGAAAGCAGATTGTAGAAAACTTCCTCGATTATTGGATTAACAAGCGCATTGCACTGCATAGGAGAATTCAGTTCAATATTTATACCGTCATCATTAGCTTTTAAGAGCAGCCTTTCGAGTGCACTGTAATAAATCTGCTGCAGGTCAAGCACCTCTGTAGTCATATCAGATGCATAATTAAGCCTGGCAAATAAAGAAGCTGAATCTATTGTTTTCTTTAGTTTAGCAGTACTGCTCACAACATTTTCCAGAAGATGTTTTTTTTCTTCATCGGTTTCCATTTCCTCAAGATAACCGGCAAATCCCTCTATCAAAGAAACCGACCCGAGAAGGTCATGACTTGTAATATCTGCAAACATATCTTTGACCTCATTGGAATATTCAAGCTGTTGTGCATGTTCCCTTATTGCTGATTCCAGCACCCGCCGTTCACTTATATCTCGACCAATAGCAAACATTCGCTTCTTGCCATTGAATTCCATCATCTGGAGCTTGACTTCCAAAGGAACGGAACTACCATCCTTCTTGAGAATCTCCAGCTCTATTGTCACAATTTCTTTTTCCATTGTCTCAGCTATGATATCCGGAACCTGTGGACGGATTTCAGGTTCAAGCAATTCCGCCACATTAAGAGTTGTGAATTCATGTTCCTGCATACCCAGTATGTCTTTCATTGCCCTGTTGACTTCCAGTATACGTCCTTCAGTATCAAAAAGACAGATAAGGTCGCTGGCATTATCAAAAATAGCACGCATTTTTGTTTCTGATTCCCTGAGAAACATGCCGGCTTTTTTCTTTTCAGTAATATCGCGACCTATCAGAACAATGTATGTTATACCCTCATTCTCAACAAATGAAAAACTTATCTCCGCAGGGAAAGAAGAACCATCCTTTCTTAGAAGTTCGGACTCCATTACAAGATGACCATGCTCAGCAACATCACCTACCAGTTTCTGAATGTTGCATCCGGCAATAATACATCCGGAATTAAAAACGTCTTTTTCAAGTACTTCAGATCTTGAATAACCAAGATCATCAAAGATCCTGTCACTTACATAGATGAATTTTTTTGTTATTGCATTAAGCACCATGATATAATCACTGGATTGATTTATCAGATTACGATAAAGTTCCAGTGAAGTGAAGGAGTCCCTGAGTTTGATAGTTTCAGCCAGGATATTTGCGGCAGATTGAAGGAAATTAATATCGTGTTCGTTGAATATTCTCCTTTTGTCAGAGTGAACACATAATACACCATACATATTTCCCCTTTCACCTATGATCACAGTTGCACTACTCACTATGCCATGTTCATGGAGATAACGGGGCACAAAGAACCTTTCCTCTTTATGCAGGTCCTCTATTATCAGCGGAATGCCAGTAAGAGCTGTGTACCCTGCAGGAGAACCAGTATCTTTTTCCACAAGTGCGGAACCTATACACCATTCACTAAGACCGTAGCCATATCTTAGCAGAAAATTACCATCCTCAAGCACTTCCATAATAAGAGAATATTTTATTCCCAGAGTATCAGCTATCAGTTTTAATGTATAATCCATCAAAGCGCTTATATTACTACACGAAAGAGCTTTTTCTCCAAGCCTGGAAAGAGCACTTTCCTGGAGATTCATGAGCTCCATTTCATGCTCAAATTCTTTTCTTTCGCTAATATCCAGTATAGCGCCGTGGAAATGGGTTATATCATTACCATTATCGCGAACTGCATAGGAGCGTTCCAGAACCCATCTTTTTTCACCATCTGCTGTACGAATCATGTACTCTTTTGAAAAATGATTTCCCATACATTTCTCAACAGAATCCTTCACAGAATCCAGATGATCGGGATGAACAATATCCGCATAAGCAAGATTTCCCGAAACAAATTCATCAGGGCTGTATCCAAATTGAGATATGTTTTCTGAGACATACTCCACAGACCATACATCATCACCACGCCATAGGAAAGATACGAACGGCAGATGTGATGCCTTCAGGTCATTTCCATCAAATGAAGATTCATTTGCACATACTGTCCTAATTGTATCATCTCTTAAAAGGCACATTTTCCTGCCGGATCCAGTTGTCCCATCAAGTGAAAATACCTCACAGGTCAAATACCTGAGATTACCTTTTGAGTCTATGATCTTGAAGGTACGGGATTTTTCCTTTTCCCACATACCCTCTGATGAAAGAATGAACTCAGAAAAGTAATCTTGTTCTTTATTATCAGAAAAAAGAAAGTCATCTGATCTTTTCATCATTAGTTCTTCGGCTGTAAGTCCAGTCATATCCTGAACAGCAGTATTTGAATAAAAGATCTGATCATATTCATCAAAACAAATAATCCCTATATTTAGTCTTGTGAACAGATCCTGTTCAATATTTTCCAGGAGTTCAGGCAGAACGGAGCCAGCCGTATTTTCAGAACTAGCAGACATTTAAATCCCACTTTGTAATCCAATCCAACTAAAGTATAGCTGGGGCTCATATATACATTGTGGTTATGATATATCTAGAAAGTGATAGAAACCGTATGGTTTCAATCTATATGTACAGAACGTGCAACACCCAGTTCTTTTATGTCCATTATGACCTCAAGGACACCATTATGATATCTTGCTTTGGCAGAATCAGGGTCTACACTGGTTGGAAGATCGATGCTCTCTTCATACATCATCTCTTCATTTTCCGCACTAAGCTCAAGTAATGTCTCAGTAACGTTCAGTCCTATATCCTCTTTTTCAACATCAGGTATCTCGATTGTAACATGTACCCTGTCATCGATCTCAAATACATCCATAAGAAGCTTTCTGTCATTTACCCTGAACTGCTGTATAATGGATTCTGCTTCCTCGTCCTCATCTTCATCATCAGAGAATACATTCCCGAATTCCCTGATCTCCGGTTCTTCCCCGGGATGTCGGGACACTGAAAAACCATAAAAGAATGGCTGCTTTTCAAAATCATCGAAGTTAAGACCGAACTTTTCTATCATCTGATCTATGATATCTTCTATATCTGTAAAACTGCCTTCGATAAAGATATCGTCAAAAAAACCTCGCTTTTTTCTTTTGTCAGCCATAGATAAACACCGCTTTGCTAGGTAGATAGAAGTCGCACTATTTATGCTTTGGGAACTATTTCATTCTTTTGGGGCGAATGACCCATGATTGAAGTATATAAAAACCACGAATCAATACATATATTAACTGTGTCAATACAATTTAAGATGTACAGGTGATAAAGATGGATGACAGCTTAAAAATGCAACCATTTATTGTGGAACACCTGATGGGAAAAGATGTTTCGGTATACTGTGGTGGCATCCTGACTTTCCGCGGAAATGTCAAAGCATGCAGTGACGGCGTCCTGACGCTTGAGATTACCGAAAAACGTTATTCACATATATCCATCAACAGTATAATAACTATAAATTACGATGATAATTCCTGATAGTGAATAGTTTTACTATTTTTGAAATTATGGCTTTGTAGAAATCTCCAGTATTTGTGTGCAAATTTAACTTAGAAATAATTTGACAAAATAGCAATGGTTGTTGAATAGGAAACCTTTGGAAAGATTTCCTTTACTCGATCATTTCTGAATCTTTAACAGGTTCAAAATATTCGCAGTTATTACAAAAATAACCCTTTTTAATCCATTTTCTTTTACCTTCCGTAGGCACTGTTTCTTGAGCATACAAAGCAACAAGATAAGCAGATTTACATTTGTGACAGACTGGTAATTTTCTACCAGTACTACCCCTTCCTTGTTGTCTACGTATTCCCATATGTCCTTTATTGTGAACCATAGTTAAACAGATGTGGTTTTATTATTTATACCTGTGTATATGATATAGTCTATGCACAGAAATTATATTTGTGACACATATATTCAAAAATTATATATTTTGCTTAATTTACTGAATTTGGTTGATGATATTAAATTGAATATGATTTCTACAGAGCCGAAATTGCATATAATTATAATCCATGGTGCTTAATGTATCGGACAGACAGGAAAATTATAACCCATTGAAAACCTATTTTAAACAGATCAGTTACCGGAGTCATAGATAATGGACATGGATTACGACGCTTTTATAGTTGGTACCGGAGTTGCAGGCTCTTCACTTGCGTACAAATTACGAGCCGCAGGGATGAAAGTTGGCATCGCAGACAAAACTGATTTTGGAGGAATTTGTGCACACCACGGCTGTATTCCCAAGAAAATACTGAGCGGTGCAGCTGAGATCGTTGATGGTGGAAGACGCATGAAAGGAAAGGGTGTCAGTTGCGATCCAAAACTGCAGTGGACTGACATAATACGTTTCAAGGACCAGCTGGTCCACTCATTTACCGACCCTAAAGAAGCAGCTTTCAAAAAAGCAGGCGTTGATACATATCATGGAATGGTGAGCTTCCACGACCATAACACCTTACTTGTCGGAGACAAACTTGTCTCTGCAAAGCATATTTTACTGGCAATAGGCGCAACTTCAAGAAAAATAGACATACCCGGTGCAGAATACCTTACTACAAGCGATGAATATCTGGATCTGAAAGAACTGCCTGATAAAATAATTTTTGCAGGTGGAGGATATATCTCATTCGAATTTGCTCATATTGCCGCAAGAGCCGGAGCCGATGTGACCATTATCCACAGAGGAGAGAATCTCCTGAAAAACTTTGACCCTGATCTTGTCCGCATATTGCTGGACGCATCGGAAAAAGCAGGAATAAAAATAATAACCGGGCAGGAACTCAGAGAGGTCAGGCAAAAGCAAAAAAAGAACTTAAAAGCTGATGTATGTGACACAGAACTTGAAATTATCACTTATAGTAAAAAATTAGAATCTGAAGTAATCCACAACTGTAACATGGTTGTTCACGGTCTTGGAAGAGTACCTGACATCGACGGACTTGAAGCTGAAAAGGCCGGAGTGGCAATTGAAAATGGTGCAATCGCAGTGAATGAATACCTGCAAAGCATCTCAAATCCCTCAGTCTATGCTGCCGGAGATTGTATCCGGCCCGGACCTGCACTAACTCCAACGGCCAGCCTTCAGGCAAATGTAGTAGCATCCAATATCATTGAAGGAAATAAATATACAGTGGACTATTCAGGAATAGCTTCCGCAGTATTTACCATACCAACACTTGCTGCAGTGGGTCTTATGGAAAAAGATACCAATGAAAATCATAAAGTCCTCTTTAATGACCTGAGCAAGCTTTATTCTGCAAGAAGGACAAATCTTGGATACTCTGCTTCCAAGGTCATAATTGAAAAAGATACAGAAAAGATCGTCGGAGCCCATGTGATCGGTCCCGGAGCGGATGATACCATCAACATCTTTACCCTTGCTGTAAAATCAGGACTTACACTTTCCCAGGTAAGAGAAGCAATGTATGCTTATCCTGCCAATAGTTATGACGTGAAGTATATGCTCAAGTGAGTATTTATTTCATCGACCTATTTGTCTATTCTGATGCACTTGAACTGCCTGATCCGTCAAATGAACGCAGGCGCATGGAGAGAATAAAGACACAGCCAATTATAGCTGCTGTTATAAGGAAAGACCATCTTCCGGCAAGTTCGTAAATAAGACCACCGCCAATAAGTCCGAAAATACCAGCAAAACTTGTAACACTACCTGAAATTCCCTGAACAAGACCCTGATCATCTTTTCCCGCCAGTCTGGCAAGCATTGATTGTATCGAAGGCCACATAAGACCATTTCCAAGAGCAAGAAGGACGGCTGCCACATATGTAAAAAATGTACCTCCAAATGCCAGCACTACAAAGTTCAGACCTAGAATAAAACTTCCGCCTATTATCATTGTAGAGTCCCTTGATCTCTTAGATACATAGGAAAGTACAGGTCCTTCTACTATCACAAGCACTATGCTCAAAAATGAGAAGAAGAAACCGAGTTCTGCAATGCTCCACTGGAGATAATCCGCTGCATGAACAGGAAATGAAGTGTAGAATGTGCTGAAACCCAGAAATATCAGGAAATAGATAATGAACATAAGCCGAAGGTTGCCCATATTCCAGACGTACCTTAAACCACGTTTGTGATCTTCACCGGAATTATTTACGGCTATTGGATGTGAATTACTATCCACCTGTCCTGTATCAGTCCTGTAGTTTCGGGTTTCCGGAATATAGAATGCTACCATCAAAGTTCCTGCAAGGGCAATTAATATTGCAGCCAGCACCGGGAGTGCCTCACCATAGACCGTTACACTCAGAATACCTGCAAGCGCAGGTCCCACTATAAAACCTAAATTTGTTGATACGGAAAGTTTGCCAAAATTCTTGCTCCGGTCATTATCAGTACTGATGTCAGCGATATATGCATTTGCTACTGCAACATTACCCCCTGTCAGACCATCAAGTGCCCTTGCTATGAAAAGAATCAACAAAGGAACAGTGAGCATAAATGTCCCAAGGGGACCTGAGTTTACATTTACCAGTATTATTATGGGTACAAAGAGAGCTATAAAAAAAAGTATCCATGAAAAAAGAGTACCTGCCTGGCTGACAAACAGGACTTTTTTCCTGCCGTATGTATCAGACCATTTGCCAAGAAGTGGGGAACCTATCAACTGGAAAAACGGATACATCGAGGAAAGAATCCCATATATCAGAGCGTTGCCGCCAAATCTTTCCACCAGAAAAATAAGGAAAGGAAGAACTAGACTTATCCCCATGGTACCGATAAAGTTCACCATGAGAAGAGGATACACAGATATTTTGTTCCCTGTTTCTTCTGACATTTGTTAATATTTTTAGGGTGCAGCTACTATATGATATTATTGAGGGGATTGAAAGAAGTCTGTTACCCTAAAATACGGAAATGGATTGTATACATATTATACAATTCATCCCCACGTGTGTGGGGAACTCATTGGTCCACGATTCGGCACTTGATTCGAGGGCGGTTCATCCCCACGTGTGTGGGGAACTCTCTCTGATTTCTTCTTCATCCCTGGGAGATCTCGGTTCATCCCCACGTGTGTGGGGAACTCCCTTCTTAAAGCATTGTTTTCCCATTGAAGTTCGGTTCATCCCCACGTGTGTGGGGAACTCTCTTCGGGGTAGTTTCCAGTGCATGTAAATCACGGTTCATCCCCACGTGTGTGGGGAACTCAATTGCTGCTGTTCACTATTCAGATTAGGTAACGGTTCATCCCCACGTGTGTGGGGAACTCGTTGTGCTAGGGAAATCGATAGCAGTATTGTACGGTTCATCCCCACGTGTGTGGGGAACTCCCTTGCCTTAACATGACAACCAACACATAGAACGGTTCATCCCCACGTGTGTGGGGAACTCTCCTTAACCTCATCAGCTACATAGATAGTAACCGGTTCATCCCCACGTGTGTGGGGAACTCGAAAACAGTATTATATATTTCATATAATTTTTCGGTTCATCCCCACGTGTGTGGGGAACTCATGACATCGTTACCGATGTTTTTTATATCATCCGGTTCATCCCCACGTGTGTGGGGAACTCTTCGTTCGAATCCACACTTCCCCGGTAATTCGCGGTTCATCCCCACGTGTGTGGGGAACTCCAGAGATTAACACCGAGCACGTTAAACGGTCACGGTTCATCCCCACGTGTGTGGGGAACTCGACATCAGAAAGGAACTAAAAGAAGATGGTGTCGGTTCATCCCCACGTGTGTGGGGAACTCATAATAGCGTTAGCTCTGACTCTACAGACGAGCGGTTCATCCCCACGTGTGTGGGGAACTCTGAATTTACGGACTATGTTACCGGCAATACGTCGGTTCATCCCCACGTGTGTGGGGAACTCCTCAGATACAGGTACAATCCAGTTACATAGAACGGTTCATCCCCACGTGTGTGGGGAACTCTAGTTCAACAGTTCTCATCTTATGATCTCCTTCGGTTCATCCCCACGTGTGTGGGGAACTCTAGGACAGGTTTACGGCCAATGGTGGTGGGTTCGGTTCATCCCCACGTGTGTGGGGAACTCCAAACATTTTCAAGTGAGGGTTACATGAAAGCCGGTTCATCCCCACGTGTGTGGGGAACTCATACCCGCCGCTTTTTTCCTTATCCTTAGATTCGGTTCATCCCCACGTGTGTGGGGAACTCTCTGGATTGAAATTACTCCTGTGTACGGGCTTCGGTTCATCCCCACGTGTGTGGGGAACTCATCACCATCGTCTGTAATTTGATGTATAGGTGCGGTTCATCCCCACGTGTGTGGGGAACTCTTCATATCTCTTAATAGTGGCCATATACCGGGCGGTTCATCCCCACGTGTGTGGGGAACTCAGCAGAAGACACAACCACGGACGGTACACTGACGGTTCATCCCCACGTGTGTGGGGAACTCTCCGACATTTGTAGCTGTTGGTGGTGGCTTCGCGGTTCATCCCCACGTGTGTGGGGAACTCCGCCACTGTTGTTTTTGATGACATCGCGCAGTCGGTTCATCCCCACGTGTGTGGGGAACTCCAGGTACAAGTCAAGAGCTGGCGATCCTCTTACGGTTCATCCCCACGTGTGTGGGGAACTCATACGGGCAAAGATTGAATGTTGCACCAACTACGGTTCATCCCCACGTGTGTGGGGAACTCCCTGCAAGACAGCTGCAACAAATGTCCTGAAATGGTTCATCCCCACGTGTGTGGGGAACTCGAGAGAGATCCTCGCTTTGACGAGTTCTACGTCGGTTCATCCCCACGTGTGTGGGGAACTCTCTATTTTTGCCACCAGACCGGTCACATCGTCCGGTTCATCCCCACGTGTGTGGGGAACTCTTTGAAGTTTCTGGTCTTGTTGATTCCACTGTCGGTTCATCCCCACGTGTGTGGGGAACTCAACGAATATCTCGGATGGGTACAGGGGTCAAACGGTTCATCCCCACGTGTGTGGGGAACTCTCATGAATGAGTTTGATGATTATTTTGATTGGCGGTTCATCCCCACGTGTGTGGGGAACTCTCTCGGTTCTCCGGTTTCTCGTTCTGGTTCTTCGGTTCATCCCCACGTGTGTGGGGAACTCGCTTGTGACGGTTATGACAACACACTCTTCTCCGGTTCATCCCCACGTGTGTGGGGAACTCTGTGCGTCTTTTATGTAATCAATAAAGAAATAAGCTTCCGTATTCCATTATTGTTAAGGTTTTATGGGATTTGAATGAGATATCCATATGTTTGACCTCTGCATCAGTAAAACCCATGAACATAATAAGACCTGATTATTTAGTATCAGATAAAAAAGATATTAAATTAACCCCATCCATTTCTTTAGGGATTCGGCGGTTTTCACCCATTGTAATAAAATCATACCCTGCTTCATTAGGATAGTTCCATATAATGACTGCATTTCCATCTTCAAGGCCTGCTTTTATATTCCTGACAATCATGTCTCTTACCTTTACTGAATAATCACCAACATAAACACCTGCACGAACCTCTAACAGCCACAAAGCCAGACGTCCACGCAGTCTGTCGGGTGCATTCTCAAGCACGATGACCAACATCGCCAATACTCCCTTCATTTGGAATTGCAGGTGGCCATTGATCCTTAGGTGTATCTGAGATATCAATTCCACCTGCCGAAAGAACATCTTCTATAGCAGGAATGATCTTTTTCAACAATCTGGTTTCTCTAAAGGAATCACGACAGGCAAGTCTCACAGCTCTCTCATAATTAGTATGCTTTTCAGATGCAATTCTAAAAGCAATTGGAACCACTGTCTCAAATTTGAACAGATCGGCAATGTCGTAGACAAAGGAACGCGGCTTTCCAGTATGAATAAATCCCACTGCAGGAGAGTAGCCTGCTGCAAGTACTGCAGCTTCGGTCACACCATATATACATGAAGTTGCAGAACTAAGGCATCTGTTCTGGACATCAGCACTATTCCAATCTCCCGGATCATAGCTTCTTCCCTTCCATTCGATTCCATATTGCTGAGCAAACATCTGATACATCTTCTTTACGCGGGCAGCTTCCATTCCACGCATCTGTTCAATACTATAACTATCTGGCAATACTTCATTAAACCTCATATCATACATTTTCCGGACGACCCTACGCCTGAGATCATCATCCAGGGCAAGCTTTGCCTGATACAGCAACCTATCAGCACGTGCACCTCCAGGTTGTCCTGCAGAATAGAGCCTGACACCAGCTTCTCCTACCCATATCAACAAACATCCAACGCGTGCTGCAAGAGAAGCTGCTGCATGAGATACCCTTGAACCCGGTTCAAGCATGAGACAGGCAATACCACCAACCGGGATCTGTGTACGGACTCCATTTTTGTCCACAAGTACGAAAGCACCGTCTATAACATCAAGTTCGCCTCTTTCAAGGAAAAGTAACGAGAAACGTTCTTTTATGGCAATGGGTTTGACTTTGGGAAGCAATAAAATCACCACTCAACGAATAGGACGTACAAGAAGCAAACCACAGCCAAAACCTTTAGCAGGACCAATTCCATTAAAAAGTACTTGTTTAAACAGCTCTGGTTCAGTTACCGTTAAAAACCCGGTAAAATCAATAGTATTGAAGCTGACATGATGTTTACCACTTGGTTTGTAGAATTTGTGCTTCCGATAGCTATCCGCACGTACTTTATTAGAATCAATTAAAAAACCATTCTTTTCAGCCTTCTTCTGCAACCATTCAACACCTTTCGTCTGAACAATCTCAGAGATATCAGGATAGACAGCATTTCTTTTGTTTTCATTTTTTATACGAAACTTTTCATCCATGACCACATCATGCCTATGCTGTTTTCCTTTCTCATCTCTTTTTGAAACAATTGGATTTGCACGAAGAGAAAAAGATAGATTCTGCCCGGATTTTAATATTGGATCATATTGCTTTACATCGATATCCCACAGACCAGATTCATCTTCCGGCTCCCTTTCAGATACAAAGTAAAAAGCAGGTAATTTTCCGTCTGATTCCTGACGATATATAAAACTCCTTTTATCGTCAGCACCTCTTGAAAATATAGGCCATACCAAACGGTGAATATTATAGCTGTTTCCCATATTTTTCCATGAGGTTTTATTTGAGACTACAGCCGGAAGCAAGCGTGCTCTACTCATATACATGTATCTTTCCTCCAATCAAGCATCGAATAGTATTCCTTCCTATCTGAGAACTGCCACCTTTTCCGGCTCAATATATTATCACGTCTGGAGACACTATGTTCGAATGCGATATCTTCTTCAGGATTATCCCAATAGAATCTGCAAACACCATCATTGATTAATTTCCTGACAAAAGCTTCATCTTTAAACTCAGCATTCGTAAGTGCTTCTTTCATATTAGAACCAGATACTATTATTGGATCAAGGGGGAGTGATAAAGGACATGATTTTCTTCCAAGATACATAGAAAATGAAGGCTTTTTCAGACTGTTGCCAATCGTTTCAAGAGAATAAGGCGGATTATCAATTGTTGAAGAAAGAATCACGGTATAAAGTCCGTCACAATAGTAATCTCTTGTCGAAAGAATAGTATTTAATTCATATTTTGGAACAGCAAGTTCATCTTTCCTTGTTAAAAATTTCTTCTTATTTCTGCCTTTACCTGAAGCAGGAACCTGAGACGTGTGATAATCACGAAGCATAACGCCTGAAGAGTTTATAAGAACTCCATAATGATAAGCAGAAGCCAGCTCCAGTTGTTTTTCTTCTTCGTCCCTACGAATACCCAGAGCTGCTCCCAACAGACCGAATATCGCTGATTTTGAAGGGTGATCAAAACTAGGCCTGTAGGGACCTACTGCAATGTCACCCCATGAAACCATTGGACCGTATAAGCGGAAAATCAAATAATCTTTCACGCTAATCGACTCCTTTCTGCTTAACTGCTTACAAACTTCAGCATTTCTTCTAGACTACCTTCTCCTGTATAGGCATTCATATCCAGTCTTTCCTCGCAGCAGTCACCATACACATGTTCCATTTTTTCATTTGTTTTCTGGAGAGACTCTATAGCATTTTTCAACATGTTTCTCCCTTTTACAGGTTCTAGATAGGAAACTGAAAGTGAACGTGGTTGTTGCTTTCCTTTTTCTATCATCATGTATGAAGCATATGCTCTTGAAGCAAAACTATTCTGTTTGCCTGTAGGAGAAACTTTTGCCATTGATTCAACTAAAGCACATAAAGCATTATTTGCAAGCTCTTTATCTCCACCAAGATTGCTTTCCAGAAGTTCACGATCAATACAAACATACGTATAGAAAAGACCAGATGCAAACTCTGTTTCACCAAGATGTCCTGAACCCATGTCCTCATCCCCTCTATTCAGATCATCAACTGCTGTGAAAAAATCGTCTTCAACTGCAACTTCGTTGGTCGTAATAGCATGAGAAACTTGTACTGCTGCTTCAGTATTGAATTTTGTATTAGATGCAAGCATACGTCCGAACATAGCAATATCTACAGCGGTGTGGTCCTTTCTCAAAAGATTAAGTTCATCTTTAGAAGGAGCGCTCCCACTTGATGATATTTTAGTTATAAGCTGATCAATCGCAGATATCTCTTCTGGACTGAAATGTGCCAACTGTTCTATTTCGAGATCCACTAAGGAATCTTTCGCTTCTTTATTGGAACCTTTTTTGGATTTTCCAAAAACACCGGCTATTGCTTTAGACCACTCTTTCGCTTCTTTTTCAGAAATAATTGAATTACTTGATGATACTTCAGTATTGTCTTTCAATATATCTACTAAACTAAGACCAGTTGTCAATGCCTTAAAAATATTAACGCCCATGTTTTTTGTGCGGATACCAATATGACTACCAAGGCTTTCTTTGAAGATATCTGATGTCCTCCAGGCTCTCTTAAGACTCTGTGAAGAGACCCTGAGTCTTTGAGTTCCACCCATAACAGCAGTCTTTGGTCTTCCCAGGTCATCACGGTTCAAATTGGATGGGGGATACGATACGAGTGTATGTATTTGTACAAATTTTGTCATTTTATTCTCTCCTAAATTTTAACTTTTTGTTCCGGGTGCTTTTTCATAGTAACTGTAAGCCCATTCTTTCTTTGTGATATCATTCCACCAGTAGAGACTGTTCGCAAGGTTGCAGGCATTGACATTTCCATCCATTAACTTAACAATTCGAACAATTGAACTGAACAGTTCTTCCTTGTCCTTGATTTTTAATAGTCTCTTAAAACGTAACCCGCTAACCTGTGCATTTGAACCATCTTTGACACTTGCCATTTGAGAAGCAAATGATTCTCCACCCTGATGATTTTTCACATGAGCCATCACTCCGGCAATTACTGCAACAGAGTCCCTGTTTCCAAACCCAATCTTGTTTAAAGTCAACCACAATTTATGGTAAGCCGGATTAAACACCACATCCACAGTATTGTGGCATCTGCGAAGATCTGCACGATCTCCTCGATTATTGTCCAAATCCCTCCACCATGTCAGTAAAGCCTGACATGCTTCTGGATTTTTTTCCAAAGAACTTTTCTTTATAGTCAATTCCAATCACCTTTTCAAATACAATTATAGTACAATCAAACATTGTTATTTTTTAGATTTCTCAGGCAATCCCAGAGTCTTTCTTATTTTCTTACCACCTTCGTAATTGTATCTTCTAAGATCTCTGCGAGCTAAAGCTACTCTTTCAGGATCAACTACACTGAATTGCATGGATTGAGAGTATTGATCAAACAATCTTTCAGATACTTTTGAAAGACTCCTAACCCATTGTATTTTCAAATCAATGGCATCCGAATTACTTTCCAGTGCGGAGATTAATTCATTGAGTACATGATAAAATACAGATTCTGTATCATTCCAGAATCTGGAATCGATAAAAGAGATATCTCCTCTAATCGGATTTTTGCCGTATAATGCTTTTTTTGTGCAGCCTTTTGTATTATCACCTATAATTTCAGCAGTCTTTATCAGTTGAGATACGATGGATTCATAAGAGAGCCTGATATTCTCAGGAACATTGAACAAAGGCATAATACTTTCATACCAGCAACGGACCTTCATATTATCGAAATCATAACCGAATGCCCATAGTTGAGGAGACCGTTGGAATACATTATCCAAATTTGCCAAATCCAACTGTTTCCCTACAAATCGTTCAAAAGACAAAGAAGGATGCTGTCCATTCTCAGGGTCATTTTGAACCAGACCCAGCCAGTGGCGATAAGTTATGCCACCAGGCCCCGGATGAAGTGGTATTATATTATCTTTTGTTTCACGATGCGGACTCAGGACATGGCACCAACCTCCTTCATAGTTTACTCCGTAATTCTTTGTAACATAATGTGAGACAAGTCTGTCAGATTCACATCCACATACATCGCAGACCCCATCCCCGAGATCATCAAAATCAATACTAATTCTACGTGGCATTCCCCAATACATTTGTTTGGGATTTACGCTCATTGGAGTTGTTTCCGTTCCTTTCTTTTCACTTGTACGGGTGGGTCCCATCCACGGATAAATATCACTTATTGCATTATGATCGATATCACCTAAACTTTCAAAATTATTTTCTGAAATTATATTCAACCAAATTGTTTGCCAAAGATCGTTACCCAGAACTAAAGTGGTCAAAGGTCCACCACCTCTGAGTGAAGTGCGATAACCTTTTCCACCCGTAGGAGCATTTAATTGTAAATTGAATAATGCAGTTGCACAACAAGAAAAACACATTTGTGTCACTGTGTCTCTCTTTAAAAAGTGGTCTACGTTATTACTAATTGTGTTACTACCTGGCATTTCCATAAGCAACACATCCACCCTATTTTCAGTCCCTTCAAATGGTTCATAACCCTGCATAAAACGTTCGTTTTCCCCGTCCAGATTGAAAACATGAGATACACTGTTAAATATCTCCAATAATTTATCGGGTTTTGGAGGTGCTGTAAAATGTTTTCTCCATTCCCTTTCATTGTTAGGAGACATAGTAGTTTGTACTAATCCGATTAGAAATTGAATCAGAGAACCATTAAAATCAGGGCGTGGTGCAGCCAGAGAAATTATAGGATTCGAATCCAATTTGCCAGTAATCTCCCATGGAGCTATCTGTTCCTTTTTACCATCCTGTCTATTTACCCATATCCATTTTTCATGAATCAAATTAAAAACCATGGTATTACCTTCTTCATTATTTATTTATACAGAGACCAATTTCCGAATTGTAAACTAACTGGATTTGGTTGTTGTATTTGTCTTTTGCAGTACCCTTCCAATTATCCCCGTCTTCCGAGAACATAGGAATCAATATACTCCACTTACCTTTGTCTTTCATTGAATCCTGAACTTTTTGGATTAATTCATTAACTTCCTTTCCATAGTCCTCTGAGTACCTAATACGGCCACCACTAACACATAACTGGCTCAGTTCCCATGAAAAAGTATCAGATTTTACCATAGGAATAAGTATTCCATCTTCAAACCGTGCAAGGCGAATGTTCACCGATTCACCAAGGCGAGTTGGAGTTACAACGTCATCCAGCCATTGAGTACCCGAACGTTCATAACCCTGTGAAAAGTTTAAAGACTTGAAATTAGCCATGGAGGTTTGAGCCATTGAATCTCCATAGGCACGTTCATCAAGAACTTTTAATTCAGAGGGAACTTTGGTGCTAGCATCTTTGCCAAAAACACCCTCTATGAAATATCGACTTTCATCCGGTATACAGAATTTTCTGCGTTCTGCAAGCAAATTAGCAGTAAGCCACAATTGTCCGTGAGATTGGTAAACATATGCCCCTTTAGGGAACATATCCGAATACCAGTCTGCTGAGATTTCCCCGTTTAATTTTGGAGAAAGGATTCCGAGAAGAGGAATGCCTCGTTCATCGCAATCACTTAAAGCACCATTTTTGTCACGACAATGGCGTTGTAAACGACCAGCTCTCTGAAAAATCAGATCAATTGGAGCAAGATCAGTAACCATATAATCAAAATCTATATCCAAAGACTGTTCTACAACCTGCGTTGCTATCAGCACTTTACCCTTACGTTTTTGAACATCAGTTTCTTTTCCGAATGTATTAAGAACATCATTTTCAATATTCAGGCGATCTCCCATTACATATCTTGCATGGAAAAGGATTACAGACTCTTTTCCCAGCTCAGACACAAGTGTATCATATGTTTCAATTGCATCATCAACAGTATTGCGAATCCAGCAACAACACTTTCCCTCAATTGAACATTTAACAAGCTTTTCTCTGATTGATGATTCATCATTGAAAAATTCAACATTTACAGTACGTTCCGTACCAGCACGAGGTTCTATTTGAATTTCCGAAAGATCACTTTCACAAACATGTGTTATAAGAGGATAGTTTCCACTGGAAATGCCCTCTATCGAGTAACCGCGTCCACGACAAAAATGTGACGCCAGCTCCTGACGATATTTAATTGGTAGTGTGGCGGAAAGAAGAATTGCACTACCACCCAATGAAGCATGGAACTCCAAAAGACTGCATAGCAATCTATGCATATATGGATCATATGCATGAACCTCATCAACTATCAGGACATTACGTGATAAACCCAGTAATCTCAGTGATTGATGGTTCGAAGGAAGAATTCCAAGCAAAGCCTGATCAATAGTTCCTACACCAACATTAGCAAGCAGAGCTTTTTTGCGATTATCAGCTATCCATGTAGAACATTGGAAGGAAACGGTATCATCATCTGACGAAGAATATCCATAATTACTATTTTCGTCACTCTCAACCCCAATAGATTTACTGTAAACGTCCAATAGGTGACTTTGACCGTGCGCAAGCACAAGTGAAGGAAGAGAATTATGTTCATACAATTTTTTGTGAGAATCCACTAACCTTCCATACATTGCATTAGAAGTTGCCATTGTTGGCAGACCAAAATAAATACCGTTTGCAATACCCTTTGCCATTATACGATGAGCCAAACATAAAGCAGCTTCTGTTTTGCCACTTCCTGTAGCATCTTCCAATATGAAAAGTTGAGCATTATCCGCAATAAAACAGCTCGATATATGATCTTGCATTGGACTCGGAACATCAACTTTAGGAAAGAGAATACCCATTCCAGTAATTAGTGAAATCACTGAAGGCAAAATACCTGAATTGTTCAGCGCTTTTTCTGCTGAAGGCAAAGCGTATTTTTCCCAATACTCCTCCAGAGGAATGGAGGTTGAGAAATATGGGAACTGCTCGTTTGAAGAACCAATCCAATCACTTACTATTACAGTGCCTGCAAGCAACCACGAAGTACTCTTGAATGCAGTTTCCAAATCTTCAAATTCATATTCATAGCCCTCAGGTCCAGAGAGACCTTTGAAAGCATCTTTCAATAACAAAGATGATACTTTTTGTACATATGAACTTGCCATTGCGAGGTCTTCTTCAGTAAACAATTCATTTTGATTCACCGCAAGTCCATTGTCCATATATCGTTTTGGAGGATTTCCATGATGTCCTGTTACTGATATAACCCATGGAAGAATAAGGTCATTCCAATCAAATGAATCAAAAGAACTTTTGTCCAGACAAAGCCAGTTTTCATTCCATACAGTTTGCCAGATCGTTCTCCAGAGGTAAAAACCCATGCTGTCATGTCGTAAAATGTAACTTTTGTTACTACCATGTCCTCTTAAAGACATTAGTATATCTGGTTGAAGATTTTGAAATCTTTCTGAAAATTTACCTAAATCATGAATTGCAAGATAGAATGATACCAATGAAATTATTTGTTCATCATTTAGTGGAATATAATCTTTAAATTTTTGCAGAATCAGGTTGTCTTTTCTCAATAAGAGATTTCCTGTTGCAGCTACATCTAAACAATGGTATGCCAATAAATGATAATCTGAATTGGAATTACTATCTGCAAAAACAGACTTCCCCCAATTCTTATACATATCACCCAATTTCTTGTCACTCCCATAGATTAATGGCAATATAAATGAACTACAAGTAATCAAATAATTCAAGTGTCAAATGATTACTAAAAGTATAACTGTATACCTTAGATATATACTTTTTTATAGCAACTAAAAACAATACCACATCCAATACTAAATATCCATACATACCCCAATTACAAATATATACCTCTACCACATATCAACATTCAATGCCTGATCTAACTCTAATCACAACACTATATACCCTTGACCCCGTACTGGTCTGCATAACACGCCTTTCGCCAACCAGAGTAATAATACTCACAGAAGACGGAGCTGTGGACAAAAAAGTCCAGGCAGAACAGATGCTTGAAACTACTTTTGGGAAAGTAATCGAAATTCAGAAAATAATTACCTCGCTCTATAATCCGGTGAGAGTTGCACAGGATGTTGCTGATGCCATCGAAAAGGAGCATGACTGGGGTAACAAAGTAGTTATCAACGTATCCGGTGGCAGGAAGCCTCAGGCTTTCGGGGCGCTGTTCGGAGCCTATGCCCGGAGTGACATGGTCAAGAGAGTTGTCTATGTGACAGAAGAAGATAATGTCATGATAGAGTTCCCGATACTGGGATTCAACATATCTCCCACCAAAAAGGCCATTCTTGAACATATAAAACAGGGTGAGAAGACAGTAAGTAAGATCGCTGTAAAGGTTGGGATCTCCAGAGGGATGGCCTATAACCATATTCGGGAATTGAAAGATATGGGTTATATCTCAGATGAGGATGGTTTCGACATAACCGATTCTGGAAGGCTTGCAGTAATTTAATCATTATTTACTTTTTTAGAGCTCACTGTAAATGCAAAAAATTAATTCGGATAAGTGACTTTACCTTTATCCATGAAAGAACTATACCTTAACGATTGTTACCTGAAAGAGTTTGATGCTACTGTTGAAAGCGTAAAGGACGATAAATTCGTGGTTCTGGACCAGACAGCTTTTTATCCTAAATCCGGTGGCCAGCCACACGATACCGGTAAACTTGTAAGAGAGGACGGAACTGAGTTCCCGGTGATCTTTGCAGGAAAATTTGACGGAAACATAAGCCATGAAGTTTCAGTTCCAGGACTTAAACCCGGTGATAAGGTAAAAGGTATCATTGACTGGGACAGAAGATACCGCTTCATGCAGTATCACACTGCATGTCATATACTAAGTGCAATAATCCACAATGAAACAGGTGCCAGAATAAGCGGAAACCAGCTTGGGGAAGAAAAAACACGGGTTGATTTTAATCTGGAAAACTTTGACCGAGAGCAGATAGCTTCCTATGAGAGCAAGGTCAATGAGGTTATAGACAGAAATATTCCGGTCAGCATAGATATAATGTCCCGTGAAGAAGCTTTCAGTATTCCCTCTGTTGTCAAGCTCAAGGATGCATTCCCACCTGAAATCGAGAACATAAGGATAATCACTATCCCCGATATTGATATACAGGCATGTGGAGGTACACACATTGCAAACACAGGGGATATTCCCCACATATCAATAATAAAAGCAGAGAACAAAGGAAAGAACAACAGGAGAGTCTATTTCAAATTTGTCGATGAATGAAAAGGATCTAGTATTATTTTTAAAGGTCATTCAGTATCGTGGATCTCAGGATTGAACAGAGGCAGGGATAAATGAACTGTTGTTCCAACTCCTTCCTCACTTTCCACCTCTATTGTTCCGGAATGCAGTTCAACAATATTCTTTGCCAGATACAGACCAAGACCATTACCTCCGTGAATGCGAGTGGCTGATCCGTCCACCTGATAGAACCTGTCAAATATCCTGTCCATACATGCACCGGGTATGCCTATACCATGGTCAGTGACAGTAATCTGCACGTCTTTATCTCCTTCAAGTGCATTTATGGTTATTTCTGATCCTTTTGCTGAGAACTTGATCGCATTGTCAAGAATATAAACAAAAAGATATTTGAGGAATTCACCATTACCATAAACAAGGTGCATATCTGAAGGATATTCTTTTACAACATTTACGTCATTATCTTCTATTTTTAAGGAAAGACTGTTAATCGAATTGTCAAGAACGTCTTTTAAATGTATAGGTGAAAGTACATGATATTTCTCAAAATAAAGGGAGTTCATATTGAGTAATGATTCTATAAGCCTTTCCAGACGCTCTGAGTTAGAAACAATGACCTTCATACACTGCTTTTGCTTTTCTTCCAGGTCACCCAGAAGACCCTCATATATTACTTCACTATAACCTTTTATAGAAATAAGAGGTGTCTTTAATTCATGGGTTATATTGGCCACAAACTCGTCTTTCATCCTGTCCAGTGATTTCAGTTCTTCATAGGCTTTACGTGTTTCATTAAGAAGTCGGATATTCTCTACGGTGATACCTATCTGATGACCCACGTTGCCCAATATATTAAGGTCGGACTTTGAAATGATGGTATCTTTATCGGGCAGTAGCAATATAAAACCCACAAGCTCTTCCCGGGCTATTATAGGCACGTAAACTAATTTCCCGATATTTTCACTGATAATAATATCTCTCAAACAGCCTTTTATTTCACTAACTTTTCCTGTGATCCAGGTATCCTTCATATACGGAATGATCTGGAAAAGGGGGTCATTCTCTTGTAAACAGTCCAGTTTTTTAGTAATTTCATCCCTGAAACCTGTAGCTGAACAAAGAATAAATTTGTTCTCAATAGAATTGAAAAGATAAACAGAACCTGTAGAGCAATCAACATAAGAGTTTATCTCTTTAAGAATCTCTCTGAGAAAATCCTGCATCTCAACTGAAGTTGCGGCAATCATGGCAGTTGATTGTAGTATCAGAAGATTGCGGTTCTTTCTCTGGAGATCTTCCTGAGCAAGTGATATTTCAGTAATATCCTGAGTAGTTCCCCGAAATAGTACTCTTCTTCCTTCGCTATCCCACGTTACTTCACCAAGAGAGTGAAGTATGCAGATCCTGCCATTCTTTCTTATCAGCCTGGCACGCACATCAAATTTATAACCGGGAATTGTAAGTGCCAGTTCCACAGCAGAATTAAAAACATCCCGGTCTTCCGGATGCATGCGCTCAAGATAGGTATCGCGGCTAATATTCACTTCACTGGGAGCATAACCCATGATCCGGTACATTTCCTCTGACCAGAAATGTTTCTTTGTACGCAGGTCGATCTCCCAGCTTCCCACACGGGATATCTCCTGCGCCCTTGCCAGTCTTTCACGGTGTTTCAGGATGGATTCTTCTGCTTTCTTTCTTTCAATACTATCGATAAAAAGATCGCCTACGACCCTCATTAGTTTGACATAGTTCTGTGACCATTGCTTTTTACGTCCAATGGTATCAAATCCCAGAAAACCTATCATTTCTCCATCAGACTGTAAAGGAATAGAGAGAACTGATCCAATGCTTTCCTGTTGTAATACACTTTTTTCTTTGCTGGCAGATGCAGGCAGTTTTGATGTGTCAGGTATATGGACTATCTCAGGGCTGGCCATCTTTTCCATCCACCAGGGAAAATCACGGCCGGGATAATAGTAAATTTTCCTGTTGTCCATATTATTAGTATGCCATTGATATACAGTATCAGTCTCTTCCGGTTCAGAGGATAATAATGTTAAATAACTGCGATCTGCATCTGCAAAATCAGCTATTTTTTTTAGTGACTGCTCAATGGCATCGTCAATATGTTCCGATTTTTTCCCGATAAAATTAGAAGAAATTTCTGCGACAAGATTTTCAAACCTTAACTGAGAGAGAAGCTCAGATTCTGCATACTGGCATTTACGTGCCATTTTTGAAACTGTCATCCCAAAGAGAAGAAAAACAAGAAAAACAAAAGAACGTACATAGACATCATAAAAAGTCTCTTTTTGTTCCATGGAAAAAGGCAGTATATTGTGAGAAAAGAGCAGATGCACTACATAAGTATCAGCAACCAGAAATGTAAGACCAAAAAATATTGAAATCAGTAGTATCTTCACGTCTTTTTTCATATACAATCCTGCTGCAAAGAGAATAATTAATTTTGGCAATATGGATGCCTTAATCTATTTTCAACGGCTTTTAGACTATGTAAATCTAATATAGAGGATTTTATATATATCTTCCTATTTTATCCGGGAAAACACAAATGAGAAGGCATTCATACAGAAACACAAGGAAGAAAGAAGATAATTTTAGCCTGGCTATCAATGTATTGTTACAATTCACCTTTATAGTATCATGTACTTAAGTTTTTAAAGAGACAAGTATATGTAAAATGACGCATTCACGAAGTAGGTTAAAATAGGTTGAGGTCACTTGAACTGAACCAGGGACTTACAGGACATTATGTAGAAAAAGATATAATTGCATTTGTCATTTAAACCTATTAAATCAAAATGAGCAATTAATTATTGCATTTATCTGCGGAGATATTCAAAATGAAAGTACTAGTTAGTGATCCATTATCAGAACAGGGATTAGCAATACTTCAGCAGCATTTCACAGTTGATGTCATTACAAAACTTTCCGAAGAGGAACTTGTAGAGAAAATACCGGAATATGACGCACTTGTCATAAGAAGCGGTACACAGGTTACAAGAAATGTCATCGAAGCTGCCGACAAGTTAAAGATCGTTGGCAGAGCCGGTGTTGGCGTTGACAATGTCGATGTTGAAGCAGCCACAGAAAAAGGAATCATAGTTGTTAATGCGCCAGAAGGAAACATGCTTTCCGCCGCAGAACACACTATTGCAATGATGATGGCACTCTCAAGGAACATAGCACAGGCAAACGCATCACTCAAATCCAAAAAATGGGAACGCAGCAAGTTCATGGGTGTTGAAGTCAACGGAAAGACACTTGGTGTTATCGGACTGGGGCGTATCGGTGCTGAAGTGGCAAAGAGAGCACAGGGCCTGAACATGAATATCCTTGCATACGATCCTTTTGTCTCCGAGGAGAGAGCAAAAGAGATGGGTGTAACAATGATGTCTGTGCAGGAGATCGCCAGGGAAGCAGATTTTATCACAGTTCACACACCACTTACCAAGGACACGAGAAATATTATCGATGCTGAAGAGTTCAACATGATGAAAAGCAATGCAAGGATAATCAACTGTGCACGCGGAGGCATCATTAATGAAGAAGCACTTGCAGATGCCCTTAACAATAACAAGATTGCTGGTGCCGCAATAGACGTTTTTGTCAACGAGCCACCTCTTGACAGTCCACTCCTTGACTGTGAAACTCTTATAGCAACTCCGCATCTTGGTGCATCAACCAGGGAAGCTCAGATCAATGTGGCAGTTTCCGTTGCAGAGGAAGTTGTTGCGGTATTAAATGGCGGAACTGCAAAGAACGCTATCAATATACCTTCCGTAAAACCGGAACTTATGACAATGCTTGCTCCTTACATACAGCTTGCTGAGACAATGAGTAATGCATGTGCGCAACTTCTGGGCAAGAACTACCAGAAAATCGAGATATCATATAACGGAGATATTTCCGAGAAGGATACAAGACCTGTCACCGTTGCTGCGGTAAAAGGAATGCTGCAGGTTGCACTTGGTTCTGCAGTAAACTATGTCAATGCAAATGCCCTTGCAAAGTCAAGGAAAGTAGAAGTCATTGAAAGCAAGTCAGAAACCACAGAAGAATTCAGTTCCACCATCAAGGTACAGGTTACTATGGATGATGAGAAAGTTTCAATTGGTGGTACTGTTGTAGGTGGCAAAGGAAAGATAATCAGTGTCAATGGAGAACATGTAGATATTGTGCCAGCCGGATACATGATCGTGGCAAAACACTTAAACAAGCCGAATGTTATCGGACCTTGCTGTTTAGTACTTGGAAAGAATAACATCAATATCTCCGGCATGCAGGTAGGGAGAGCTGAAATAGGTGGAACTACCATAATGGTGCTTAATGTTGATTCGGAAGTACCCGAGGAAATATTGAAAGAGATGAGATCAGTTGAAGGAATTATCGATGCCAAGCTCATCAGATTATGATAAGTTTGAATGATATTATAAAATAAAAGGATGGTAGCAGTTTAAAATGATGCGAAAGCGAATATATCATCGATTTCCGCACAGGACTGTAGAGTTTGAACAGAAATACCGCTACCATTCAGACCTTCCTTTTTTTGTGAAAGTGATGGCTAACATGGATGGTAAGTTCGGTATGTTCGTCACCGAATCGGTGACAAAGAGAGGACATCGTATTCAGGCCAAGCGAGAGATAAGCGTTGAGATCGTTTACAATGGAATTGATTTTTCACCGCTTAACTATGATACTGTAGAGGATGTACTCGATACTCTGGAACCGGAAGGCATAGTTGATTTCAGGATACATCTTAGATACAGTTATCTCGATGGAAAATATAATCGGGTACCTTTCAGAGGAGATATCTACCTTGCCAGGGCCATCCTTGAGCATGAATTGCTGGTGCTCCAGATAAATCACATTGATGGTCCAAAGAGAACCGAGTGTGGCAGGGTTGCCGATACTATCATAGATGAACTTCGCAAGGGGTCCTGATGGACGAGCTTATGCTTGTTGCAGCGACCCCGTTCAAGAGAAATAACAAAAGATCCCTGCCCATTAAGGATTTCGAATTTGTGCTTTCCTTTGATCTGAAGTGGATGGCCCCGGATGCTGCTTCGAAGATAAGGGACAAAGCCATCGGGGCGCAACTCCTCAGGTTTGAAGGGTCAGAGCTAATTCCTGCATTTGATATTGAGAAAATAGATATACCCCCTGGTTTCAAGCCTTCTCCATCTCTATTTCAGGAGAGATCACTAATTGAGGACATCATTGCTATAATAGTGGCAAGATGCGGAAAGAATACAAAAGACGTTATCGTCCTGATAAATAATAAGCAGGAAGAGTTCGATGACCTGGTAGATATTGAAATCGCAGGACTTCTTGTTGCAAAAGATCTGGGATGCGATATCAATCCTATTTACGACCGCGTTTATGAAAGGGTTTTTAGGACAGAAGAAAAACCCACATAATCTTTATGTACTATTAATGTTATTCAGACACCAGTCTGAGTCTACAGACTAAATATGTTCTTACTTAACTGACACCTAACGGATGTTCGAACGCATATTATGCGTGAGTGAGACAAACTCTTGCGGAGGAACATTATGAGCAAGAATACAAACGCAAAAATCCAAAGAAAGACAAACCCTCGCACTCCCGTGCTAATTGCAGCACTGAAGGAAGAGGCGCGCCAGAACGAAGTTGCTATCTGGAGAGATGTGGCAAAGAAACTGGAAAAACCTGGAAAAAACTACGCACAGGTGAATCTCAGTAAGATCAACAGGTACGCAAAGGACGGAGAGACTGTCCTTATTGCAGGAAAAGTACTTGGATCAGGACTTCTTGAAAAGGCAGTCACCGTTGCAGCATACAATTTCAGTGCAACAGCAATGGAAAAGATTGCAGAGGTTGGCGGAAAATGCCTGACCATCGAACAGATAATGGAAGAAAACCCAAAGGGATCAGGTATCAGGATCTTGCAGTAGGTGAAAAAGATGACAATTATCGATGCAGAAGGACTTATCATGGGCAGGCTTGCAAGTGCCGTTGCAAAAAAGCTTCTTGCCGGTGAGAAAATTGATATCATCAATGCTGAAAAGGCAGTTATTTCCGGTTCAAAGTTCGCTACAATGAGAGAGTATGACGAAACCCTGAGAAGAGGGAAACCGGAATTCGGACCATTCTTCCCAAAAAGACCGGACAGGATTCTCAAAAGAACTGTCAGAGGAATGCTTCCATACAAACGTGCAAGAGGAAAGGCTGCAATGTCCAACCTTAAAGTGTATGTAGGAGTACCAGAGGAGCTTCAGGAAAAGGAATGCATAACAATGGATGAAGCAAGTATGAACCGCCTTAGCTCAAACAAATACCTCAGGCTTGGCGACCTAAGTAAGAAACTCGGTGCTAAGATCTAATAAGGAGGAAGATCATAATGACTACTAAAGTTATAACCTCATCAGGTAAGAAGAAGACAGCTATTGCACGCGCAACACTGAAAAAGGGAAATGGAAGGGTACGTATCAACAAGAAACCACTGGAGATATTCGACCCTGAATTTGCAAAGCTTAAGATCACCGAAGCAATTATGCTTGCAGGTGACGCTGCTGCAGACGTGGATATAGATGTTACAGTAAAGGGCGGTGGAATCATCGGACAGGCAAATGCCGCAAGGACTGCAATTGCAAGAGGTATTGTTGACTGGACCAACGATACAGCCCTCAGAGATACTTACATGGCATACGACCGTAATCTCCTGGTAAACGATTCCAGGCAGACGGAAACCAAGAAGTTTGGTGGACCGGGTGCACGTGCCAAATATCAGAAATCATACAGGTAGGCGAAAGGATGTTACCAGTTCGATGTTTCAGCTGTGGAAAAGTTGTCTCAAATGTTTGGGAAGAATATAAACAGCGTGTTGCTGAGGGTGAAGAACCGGCTGCTGTACTGGATGACTTAGGAGTCGTCCGTTATTGCTGCAGAAGGATGATACTCTCACATGTCGAGCTAGTAGATACGCTTGCTCCATACCAGTGAAGGGGCCGTAGGGTAGCCTGGACCATCCTTCGGCGTTCGGGACATATGTATCTGCTATGCGAAACACGCCGTAACCTGAGTTCAAATCTCAGCGGTCCCATACCCATTTAAGGCACACTGATATGGATTGAAAGTAATATGACCACATTCGGAGGGATTCCGAATAAATTTATATTTATCAGGGTTATCATTGACCGCATTAATGGCTATTCATACAGGAACACTTTTTGGAAGCAATAGGGGTAGCTATCGATAAATAGGCTGTTGATATTTCTATGTATATTTTGATCAGGTGATCTATTGACTACAGAACACTACACCAGGTATGAAAAGGCGAGAATCGTTGGTGCGAGAGCGCTTCAAATCTCAATGGGAGCACCAGTGCTCATAGATGATCCGAGCATGAACTCATTATTCCTTGCCAAGAGAGAATTTGAATTGGAAGTAATTCCAATTACTGTTAAAAGAGATATTTGATAATTTCAGGTGATTTTATGGATTCAATTGAAGAAACTACAACTAACGAAGTTAATACTACTGAAGTAGATGCTGAAGTAACAACCGAGGCAGGAGAAGAACAAAAAACAACTTCTCTTGTACCTATAGACGAATACCTTGCAGCAGGTGTACACATTGGTACCCAGCAGAAGACCGAGAACATGATGAAATTCGTATATCGTGTCAGAACAGATGGTCTCTATGTGCTGGACATCCAGGCAACAGACGAGAGGATCAAGCTTGCAGCAGCATTCCTTGCAAACTACGACCCACAGAGAATACTTGTGGTTTCCGCAAGACAGTACGGCCAGTTCCCTGCAAAAATGTTCGCAAAGGCAATTGGTGCAAAATCAATGGTAGGAAGATTCATCCCGGGTATTCTCACAAACCCGAAGATAGAGAGCTTCTACGAACCGGATGTTGTCATAGTAACCGACCCAACGGGTGACGCACAGGTTATCAAGGAATCTGTGAACATAGGAACTCCGGTAGTTGCACTTTGTGACACAAACAACATGACATCAAATGTTGACCTTGTAATCCCAACCAACAATAAAGGTAGAAAGGCACTTTCACTTGTCTACTGGCTGCTTGCAAGAGAGATCGCAAAGGCAAACGATTCAATGTTCACATACGAACTTGAAGACTTTGAAGCAGGAGTATAAACATAGATACAATTGAAGCATACTACATATATCAAAAAGCCTTATAGAATAATTATAGGGTGATCAGTAGTATGAGACAGACAACCGTTGCCGGTCAGTTCTACCCGCAAAATCTTAAAAGTCTTAAAAAGGAACTTGGCAGATGCTTTAAGGATGTGGCGATCTCGGAAAAGCCCATCCTTGGTGCTGTTGTACCACATGCAGGATATATTTATTCCGGACATGTTGCAGCGCAGGCATATGCTCAGCTGCCCAGAGCTGATACCTACATCCTGTTTGGACCTAACCACACAGGATATGGCTCTCCTGTTGCACTTTCCCAGGATACCTGGACAACTCCGCTCGGTGTTGTAGAAACAGACAGAGAAATAGGAAAGCAGCTTGCAGGAACCATTATAGACTTTGATGAGCTTGCACACCATTATGAGCATTCCATAGAAGTTCAGATCCCATTTTTACAGCATCGTTTCGGCAGTGATTTTAAAATACTTCCAATATGTATGGGACTTCAGGATGAAGAAACTGCAATGGAAGTAGGTAAAGAAGTTGCCCTTGCAGCTAAAACTACTGGAAAGAAAGTGGTTTTTATTGCATCCAGTGATTTCACCCATTATCAGCCTGATTCAGTTGCTCGGGAGCAGGACAGCTATCTGATAGAAGCCATACTGGAAATGGACATTCCAGAGTTTTACAGGCGCAGAGAGGAAAGAAGTATTTCTGCATGTGGATTTGGGCCAATAGCGGCCACGCTCGCAGCTACAAAGGAATTTGGAGCAAGTAATGTATCATTGATAAAATATGCAACCAGTGGTGATGTAAGCGGTGATATTTCAGGAGTGGTAGGATACGCGGCAATTATCATAGAATGAATGTCAGTAAGGCCAATATTCAAAAATAGACCATAATATCACACAAGGATCAAGAAAGCTATGATCACTTGCTCCGCGCCCGGAAAAGTTTACCTCTTTGGTGAACACGCAGTTGTATATGGAGAGAGCGCTATCTGCTGTGCAGTGGAACTTCGCACAAAGGTAAGTGTTGAGAAATCCGATGATATGATCATCGAGTCTGTTCTGGGACGTACCGGACTGGATCACGAGATTCATCCTTACGTATCCCATGCCATTGAAAAAATGAGTCAGCTGGCAGACATTCAGGGAATAAGAATCGTTATAGAATCAGAACTTCCTGTTGGTTCGGGACTTGGCTCATCAGCGGCAGTTACCGTAGCAATCATACAGGCATTGAATCATCTTTATAAATGCGGACTTTCTCTGGAAGACATAGCAAAGACAGGACATGAGATCGAAAGAATGGTTCAGGGCAATGCAAGTCCTACGGATACATACGTCAGCACTATGGGTGGTGTCGTAATGATCCCGCAGAGGAAGAAACTTGACCTTATTAATTGCCCCATTGTAGTTGGTAATACACACAAATTCTCTTCTACAAAAGAACTTGTAAGCAATGTTTCAAAACTACGCAGCGATTTCCCATCTATAATCGAGCCAATACTTTCCAATATCGGACGAATGTCAATTGTTGCCGAGGAACTTGTTGCAAAAGGCGATTATGAGACCATTGGACAACTGATGAATGTGAACCAGGGACTTCTGGATGCCATTGGCGTGGGAAGCTCAGAGCTATCAACCCTCGTATATGCAGCTCGCAACAGCGGTGCCATAAGTGCAAAGATCACAGGTGCTGGCGGAGGAGGCTGTATGGTCGCACTGGCCAGGGAAAACAATGCAGAGGGCATTGCAAAAGCAATAGAGAATGCTGGCGGAGAAGCCATCATTACCAAGAATACAGAAGAAGGCGTGCGATTGGAGTCATTCCATGGATAACAGTAATATTACCATTCTGAAGATCGGCGGCAGTGTCATTACGGATAAAAGTGCTGATGACGGCGCTGCAAGAACAGATCAGATAGAACGTATTGCCAGAGAGATTGCAGGTTTTGAAGGAAAACTTATTATCGTACATGGTGCCGGATCATTCGGACATCCACAGGTAAAGCGTTTTGGCCTTACAGGAAAATTCGACCATGAAGGTTCAATAATAACTCACATGTCAGTAAGAAAGCTCAACACAATAGTTGTTGAAGCCTTAAACTCTGTCGGAGTGAATGCACTGCCTGTTCACCCAATGGCTTGCGCAGTATCAAGTAACAGCCGCATAAAGAGTATGTTCCTTGAACAAATTGAAGAAATGCTTGAAAGCGGATTCGTACCTGTTCTTCATGGTGACATGGTGATGGACACGGAACTTGGAACTTCCGTTCTCTCAGGGGATCAGATAGTTCCTTATCTTGCAATACAGATGAAAGCCTCAAGAATAGGAATAGGAAGCGCAGAAGAGGGAGTGCTTGATGATAAAAAGGAAGTAATACCTCTCATCAGCAATGGAAATTTCGAGGAAATAAAGGCTTATCTTGGCGGTTCCACAAACACCGATGTGACAGGTGGAATGCTGGGAAAAGTACTTGAGCTTTTAGAACTTAGTGAGCAATCAAACAGTACTTCTTATATATTTAATGCAGGCAATACAGGCAATATTTGTGATTTCCTGAATGGTAAGAATATAGGTACCGCAATTTCAGGTACCAGGACAATTTAGTAAAGGTATCAACATGAGCACTTCCAGAAGAAAGATCGAGCATCTAGAACTATGCGCTGCAAGTCCGGTAGAATCAAGGAAAACAGGACCGGGGTTTGATGATGTGATGCTTGTTCACAGGGCATTGCCTGAAATGAACATGGATGAGATAGATACTTCAGTCTGTTTTCTGGAAAAAGAAATGAATGCACCGTTCATGATAGCTTCTATTACAGGAGGACACCCGGAGACAACTGCGGTCAATGCAGCACTTGCCGAAGCAGTTGAAGAGCTCGGACTTGGAATAGGTGTAGGCAGTCAGCGTGCTGCCATTGAAGATCCATCCCAGGAAGAATCATTCAGTATTGTCAGGGATAAAGCACCCAATGCATTTGTTTACGGAAACATCGGTGCTGCCCAGATAATGGAATACGGCGTTGAAGGCGTGGAAAAGATAATAGATATGATAGAGGCGGATGCCATTGCAGTTCATCTGAATTTCCTTCAGGAAGCCATACAGCCCGAAGGTGACAGGGATGCAACAGGAGCCCTTGATGTGATAAAAGAGATTTGTTCACTTTCAGTACCGGTCATAATCAAAGAGACGGGTGCAGGAATATCACATGAAGATGCATTCATACTGAAGGATGCAGGAGTCTCCGCTATTGATGTTGGTGGTGTTGGTGGCACAAGCTGGTCAGGCGTGGAAGTTTACCGTGCCAGGGAACGAAATGATACAGAATCAGAAATGCTTGGTGAATTATTCTGGGACTTTGGAATACCCACTGCACCCAGTATTGTTGAATGCAGTGTGTCCCTGCCTGTAATTGCCACTGGCGGATTAAGAACCGGACTTGACATGGCAAAATCCATTGCACTTGGTGCATCAGTTGCAAGTGCAGCCCTTCCTTTTGTTGAACCGGCATTGAAAGGAAAGGAAGACGTAGTGAAAAGTATTGAACATATGCTAAAGGAGTTAAAGGTAGCAATGTTCCTATGCGGTTGCAGGAATATGAAAGACCTGCATCTTGCACCAGCCATAATAAGTGGCTGGACACGTGAATATCTGGAACTTCGGGGTTTTAATGTAAAAGACTTCGCCCTTCGTTCAAAGAACAAAGATTTCCAGACAGTTTAACATTCATCTATTAAAGGGAAGTTTTTAAAAATAAAACTGTTTTAATAATTGGAGATTAATATATATGACAGAAATAGGAATTATTGCAGTCGGCGGCTATAACGAAATGGGCCGTAACATGACTGCCATCAGAATCGACGATGATATCATCATCGTTGATATGGGTCTTCGTCTGGACAGAGTCCAGATACACGAAGACGTTGAAACAGATAAAATGCATTCTCTCGAACTTATCGAAATGGGAGCAATACCAGATGATACCATCATGAAAGAGGTTAACGGGAATGTACGTGCAATAGTCTGCACACATGGCCATCTTGACCACATTGGTGCTATTTCAAAACTGGCACACAGATATACTGCCCCTATTATCGGAACTCCATACACAACAACTCTTATAAAGCACCAGATAGACTCAGAGAGAAAATTCGGAGTTAAAAACAATATTGTATCCCTGAATGCAGGCAATTCACTGGAGATCACAAAAGATATTTCCATTGAATTCGTGAACACCCAGCACAGTATAATAGACACTATTTTCCTTGTGATCCACACTGTAAGCGGATCCATTGTCTATGCATGTGACTTCAAACTTGACAGGACTCCAACTCTTGGAGAAGCTCCTGACTTTGATAGACTCAAGAAGCTTGGCGAGGAAGGGGTCATTGCACTTATCACAGAGAGTACAAACGCAGGACGTAATGGAAAAGCACCATCTGAAATGATAGCACATTCGATGTTAAGAGACGTACTGATCGAGACTGAAGAATCTGATGTCGGGATGGTTGTAACAACCTTCGCATCACATGTTGCCCGTGTGAATTCCATTGTTAAATTTGCTGAGGAAATGGGCAGGATTCCTGTACTCATGGGACGTTCTATGGAAAGATATATCGCAACTGCTCACCAGATGGGATACATTGAGCTTCCTGAAACCGTGGAAATATACGGGAACCGCAGAGAGATAGACAAAGCCCTGGCAAAGATCATGGAAAAGGGTAAGGAAAAGTATCTGCCTGTTGTCACAGGTCACCAGGGTGAACCGGGTGCTGTGCTTGGAAGGATCGCAACAGGTGAAACTCCTTTCAAGATAGACAAAGGAGACCGCATAATATTCTCTGCAAATATTATTCCAAATCCGATGACACAGGCAAACCGCTATGCACTTGAGACAAAATTGAAGATGCGCGGAGCCAGGATTTATGATAATGTACATGTTTCAGGACACGCATATCGCGAGGATCACTGGGAACTTCTCAGAATGCTCAATCCGGAACACGTGATACCTGCTCATGGAACCATACAAATGCACAGTGAGTACATCCAGATGGCTGAAGATGCCGGATATGTACTTGGTGACACTCTTCACCTTCTGAGGAACGGAGAAGAGCTCTACATAGATGAAGAGTAAAATATTAACCAGGGATGTTTATGGATCTTATCGAAGAGATAAAAAAACGTTCATCACATGTCGATAAAGGAATAGGTGAATACCTCCCCATCGACAAGCCACATGAACTGTACAAGGCAGCCAGATACCTTCCTGATGCCGGCGGCAAGAGACTGCGTCCGACAACAGTGATTCTTGCAGCGGAAGCTGTTGGTTCGGATCTCGAAACAGTTCTTCCGGCAGCAGTGGCTGTGGAACTGGTTCATAATTTCACACTTGTCCATGACGATATTATGGACAGGGACGATATTCGCCGCGGTATGCCTGCAGTCCATGTGAAATGGGGCGAGGCAGGAGCTATCCTTGCAGGAGATACCCTTTATTCAAAGGCTTTTGAAATACTGACACATGCACCAGGAAAGCCTGAAAGTAATCTGAAGTGCATTGATATCCTTTCCAAAACCTGCAGAGATATTTGTGAAGGACAGTGGATGGATGTTGAATTTGAGGGACGCGATGATGTCACTAAAGAAGAATATCTTGAAATGATCGAGAAGAAGACCGGTGTACTTTATGCAGCATCTATGCAGATCGGTGCTATTCTCGGAGGTGCATCAGATGAAGTATCAGATGCATTCTATGAATTCGGAAGACTCATAGGCATTGCATTCCAGATATATGATGACGTTATTGATATGACAACACCCGAAGAAGTGCTTGGTAAAGTCAGGGGAAGTGACCTTATGGAAGGTAAGAAGACCCTTATTGCAATACATGCACTTAACAACGGTGTTGAGCTCAAGATCTTCGGAAAAGGTGAAGCTACAGCCGAAGAGATTAATGAAGCAGTAAACCAGCTTGAGGAAGCAGGTTCTATCGATTACGTAAGAGATCTTGCACTTGGATACATCGCAACAGGCAAAGAACTTCTTAATGTTGTAGAGGATTCCGAAGCCAAGACCATCCTTATGGCAATTGCAGATTATATGATCACAAGATCATACTGATCTGCCAATTCTTCTTTTATAAATTTCAAATTCCCAGCTAGTGATAACAATGCATTCATATTGAATTCAGTGCAAAGCTAAAGCTCTAATCTAAAATGGAAAACAATTATTCAAAATTTGATTTGATTAAAAATGAAATAAAAAGAGAATTGAGATCAGGAGTTGTCCTGCTTCTCAATTACTGCCTGTGCTGCTGCAAGTCTTGCAATTGGCACACGGAAAGGTGAACAGCTTACATAGTTCAGCCCGATATTATAACCGAACTTAACAGAGCTTGGTTCTCCTCCATGCTCACCACAGATTCCTATTTTAATATCAGGTCTGGTTGAACGTCCTTTTTCAATTCCTATCCTTACAAGTTCTCCTACGCCATTACGGTCAAGAACAGCGAACGGATCATTTGCCAGTATGGAATTGTCAATGTAGAACGGAAGGAACTTTCCTGCATCATCCCTGCTGAAACCAAATGTTGTCTGAGTCAGATCGTTGGTTCCGAATGAGAAGAATTCTGCTTCCTGTGCAATCTCATCTGCTGTGAGTGCTGCCCTTGGAAGCTCTATCATAGTACCTACAAGATAATCCAGTTTACAACCTTTTTCTGCCATTACGGATTCTGCAACATCAACAAGGTCTTTCTTTGTGGAACTGAGCTCATTTACATGTGACACAAGCGGAATCATAATTTCAGGAACTATGTCCATTCCACCTGCTTTAAGCTCGCATGCAGCCTCAATGATAGCCTTGACCTGCATTGCATATATTTCAGGATAGGTAATACCAAGACGACATCCACGGTGTCCGAGCATCGGGTTTGTTTCTGCCATGGAGTCCACACGTTCCAGTATCTTGTGGATACGCTCAACTTCTGCTGCATCCCCACCTTCAGATTCAAGAGATGCAAGTTTTTCTGCGATCTCTTCATGTTTCGGAAGGAACTCATGAAGTGGTGGGTCAAGAAGACGGATAGTGACCGGATAGCCTTCCATAGCCTTGAATATGCCAATAAAATCCTTTTTCTGCATCGGAAGAAGTTTATCAAGAGCTTCTTTTCTGCTTTCCGTATCTTCTGCAAGGATCATTTCCCTAACTACAGGAATACGGTCCTCTCCGAAGAACATGTGCTCTGTTCTGCAAAGACCAATACCCTCAGCACCAAAGTCTCTTGCAACCTGAGCATCGTGAGGTGTGTCTGCGTTTGTCCTTACACCCATCTCCCTGAGATCATCAGCCCATGAGAGAAGTGTGTCAAGCTCACCGCTTACACCTGGTGTTATGAGGTCAACTTCGCCAACAATGAGATTACCAGTACTTCCATCAATGGAAACATAATCTCCTTCTTTCACCGTGGTTTCAGAAACTGAAAAAGTACAGGCGTTCATATCAATATTGACTGCACCACATCCGGCAACACATGGTTTACCCATTCCTCTTGCAACTACTGCTGCATGTGAGGTCATTCCTCCTCTTACAGTCAGGATTCCCTGAGCTGCATCCATTCCACCAATGTCCTCCGGTGAGGTCTCGGTACGTACAAGAATTACCTTTTCATTGGCTTTTGCCATCTCTTCGGCATGCTCTGCGGTGAAAACAACTTTACCCACAGCAGCGCCGGGAGATGCTGGAAGGCCAGTAGCAAGAACTTCATATTCGGCCTGAGAATCAATAGTAGGATGTAAAAGACGATCGATCTGTTCGGGAGAAACTCTTGTGATTGCTGTTCGTTTATCAATGAGACTTTCATTGACCATATCAACAGCAATTTTTAACGCCGCCGCAGCAGTGCGTTTACCAGTACGCGTCTGCAGCATGAAGAGTTTACCTTCCTCTATGGTAAATTCAATGTCCTGCATATCCTTGAAATGGTCTTCCAGCTTCTTGTAGATCTCCTCAAGTTGTGCATATGCGTCTGGCAGGTTATCCTCAAGAGTGGATATAGGTTCAGGTGTTCTAATACCTGCAACAACATCCTCCCCCTGTGCGTTTATGAGATACTCACCGAAGAACCGTTTTTCTCCTGTTGCAGGATCTCGGGTAAATGCCACGCCGGTACCTGATGTCTCGCCCATGTTACCATATACCATGGATTGTACATTAACAGCCGTACCCCATTCTCCAGGTATCTTGTTAAGACGCCTGTAGGTGATTGCTCGCTGGTTGTTCCATGAATTGAAAACAGCATCTATTGCCATCTGAAGCTGTTTACGGGGATCCTGAGGGAAATCATTACCTGTTTCTTTCCTGATAATCTCCTTGAAATCTTCCGCAAGTTCTTTGAGGGCACCTGCATCCAGCTCGGTATCCAGTGTTACACCAAGTTTCTTTTTCCTGGCGCTGAGAGCAGATTCGAATTTCTCATGCTCAATAGCAAGTACCACATCACCGAACATGGTTAGGAATCTGCGGTAGCTGTCATATGCAAACCTGTCATTGCCTGTCTTTCTGGACAGACCTATAACCGTATCATCATTAAGACCAAGATTCAGAACAGTGTCCATCATTCCTGGCATGGATACTCTTGCACCGGACCGGACAGAAATAAGTAAAGGATTCTCAGTTTCTCCGAACTTCTTGCCAGTTACCTTTTCGAGCTTTATTATCGCGTTGTTTATTTGGTCAATAACCTCTTCAGGGTAAGCCCCCTTTTCAAGATAAAGTAAACAAACTTCTGTTGTTATAGTAAATCCTGGAGGGACAGGGATTCCCAGATTGGCCATCTCTGCCAGGTTAGCCCCTTTGCCACCCAGCAGATCTTTCATACTATTTTTACCTTCAGTTTCTTCGTTCCCGAAAAAATATACGAATTTGTTATCTGCCACCGAATTTCCTCCATGCATAAGAATATGATGGACATTCATTACT
Organism: Methanolobus bombayensis; assembly: GCF_017873415.1. Classification (GTDB taxonomy): domain Archaea; phylum Halobacteriota; class Methanosarcinia; order Methanosarcinales; family Methanosarcinaceae; genus Methanolobus; species Methanolobus bombayensis. The sequence continues at coordinate 37,153 of NZ_JAGGKD010000012.1, forward strand.
ATTATTAAGTCGTGCCACAATTGTTCTTTTATAACTTTAAGGTTGTGGTCTGCGACTGTATGACACGGAGGGCATATGCGGCATGATATCGACATAATCTTGAAGATTATAGATATGTTTTTGTACTGAAAAGAACTAATATTAAAACGCTTACGATACTTTTATATACAATAAGAGTGACATATAGTACAAAAACCTAAATATAATGAACGAAGACATATGAAAAGATTAGGTCAAATCCTGCATATTTCAAAGCAGAATGAAGTCGTCGTTAGAGGCGATAAAAAACAGTTTTCCGGGTCTATGAGGGACTTACCCCGAATAAACTCTTTTGTTCTTGACAAATCCATCAAGCCCGTCGGAAAGCTTTCCGGCATATTTGGTCCTGTTGATCAGCCTTATTTTACTCTTAAGCCTGACAGGAGAGTCATAGCTTCCGGATTGGAACGACTTGTGAATGAACGAGTTTACGTTCAATGAAAGGTTGCAGTTATATGATATATTACTTATGCTGTGAGCTGTGAATGATTGAGGATAAACATATCAAATATATTTTCATGAGAGATTCTTTATAGGTGATTTGAATGGTCGAAGTAGAAAGGGTACGATATTCCGATACTTCCGAAAGGGAGAAGATACGTGCAATGATCAAGGCACGTAAAGAGAGAGATAAGAGCGCTGAAGTCGAAAAAGCAAAAGTCCAGTGTCCAGAATGTGGAAGCCGCAATCTTGCGCAGGACTACGAGAGAGCTGAACTCGTATGTTCTGACTGTGGACTTGTGGTTGATGCAGAATTCGTAGATGAAGGTCCTGAATGGCGTGCTTTTGACCATGACCAGAGGATGAAACGTTCCCGTGTGGGTGCACCAATGACCTACACAATACACGACAAGGGTCTGTCCACTATGATCGACTGGAGAAACCGTGACTCATACGGTAAATCCATTTCATCAAAGAACAGGGCACAACTTTACAGGTTGAGAAAATGGCAACGTAGGATAAGAGTAAGTAACGCTACGGAAAGGAACCTTGCCTTCGCTCTGTCCGAACTTGACCGTATGGCATCAGCTCTTGGTCTGCCAAGAACTGTACGTGAAACCGCCGCTGTTGTTTACAGAAAGGCAGTTGACAAGAACCTCATACGTGGAAGAAGTATTGAAGGTGTTGCTGCAGCAGCCCTGTACGCAGCATGCCGCCAGTGCAGTGTTCCAAGAACACTTGACGAGATAGGAGAAGTATCAAGGGTAAGCAGGAAAGAGATCGGTAGAACATACCGTTTCATCTCAAGGGAACTTTCACTGAAACTCATGCCAACCTCACCAATTGACTATGTACCAAGGTTCTGCTCAGGACTTAACCTCAAAGGAGAAGTACAGTCAAGAGGTGTTGAAATCCTCAGACAGGCTTCCGAGAAGGAACTTACCAGTGGCCGTGGTCCAACAGGTGTAGCAGCAGCAGCAATTTACATTGCTTCAATACTTTGTGGTGAGCGCCGTACACAGCGTGAGGTCGCCGATGTTGCAGGTGTAACAGAAGTTACCATCCGTAACAGGTACAAGGAACTTGCAGAAGAGCTTGACATTGAGATCATTCTCTAAGCACAAGAACATATAATTAAAATAAACAAAGGAAGTTCATATCAACACTTCCTTTGTTACAAATTCTTTTTTTCTTATAAAAGTAATTATCATTGGATTTTCCAAATCTATTTTAACGTTCAATTTGATTTAGCAGTGGAAACTATGTTCGAATTGCTGGAGATGCTGGGAATTGGATTCATTCTGGGACTGACAGGTGCACTTGTACCAGGACCGATGCTTTTTGTGACAATAGACACATCTCTGAAAAGAGGATGGAAAGCAGGACCAGAGGTCTTTGTCGGTCATGCAATTCTTGAATTTCTGGTTTGCCTCCTGATAATCTACGGTATTACATCAGTAAGTGATAGCACGGTCATGGCAATATCCATATTAGGCGGAGCCACCCTTGTGATATTTGGCCTTATGACAATGAGAGGTGCAAAAGGCGCAGCAGACTCTATGCATGAGCACAACAAAAGCACCTCTAAGCCTGTACTTGCAGGAATTGTCACCTCAGCCTCAAACCCCTATTTTTGGATATGGTGGCTGGCAGCAGGTAGTGCCCTTGTGCTCAGGGGTATGGAGATCGGCCTGATAGCAGCAGTGATGTTCATGGCCGGACACTGGCTTGCAGACCTGGGATATTTCACTGTTGTTTCCACATCTTTCAGCAAGGGAAAAAAACTCATGTCACCAAAGGTTTATGAAAGAGTGCTACTTTCTTGTGGATTATTTCTGGTTCTATTCGGGTCATGGTTCATTTTAGGTGCATGAAGATGAAAAGAGATTGTATCAGAGTATTGAAAAAAAAAGGTGAGCCAATACGCAGATTACTGCTGGAAATGGACCTGCTGGATAATTCAGCACGCATTAGCTCAGATGAAGAATACCTCTTGCTTCCACTCACATGCAAGCCGGAGGAAGCAGAACTGAAAGAGCTTCCCGGAGAGTTTGAACTAACCGAGCATGAGTTCGAGGAACAGAAAGGCCAGCTTAAACTCGAAGACCTGCTTGACGTTGTGCCCCACTTTGAAATAGTTGGAGATATTGCACTCATCGAGGATGATGTTCCCGAACCTGAGAAAATGGCTGATGCCATTATGAAAGTGAAGAAGAACGTTAAGACCGTTCTTGCGGCCCAGAGTCCTGTTGAGGGAGAATTCAGAACACGCAGGTTCAGGACTGTAGCAGGAGAGGACAGAACATCCACAATCCACAAGGAATATGGTTCGCGATTTTACATTGATCTTGAGAGAGCTTACTTCACACCACGTCTTGCAACCGAACGTTCACGTATACTGGAACAGGTAAAAGAGGGCGAAACAGTTGTGGACATGTTCGCAGGTGTCGGTCCGTACAGCATCATGCTGGCAAGGAAGAGTCCCGACATCCATGTGGTTGCCATTGACAAAAATCCGGATGCTGTTGAGTTCCTGCGCCGCAATGTTGATCTCAATTCAGTTCCAAACGTGGAAGCTATAGAAGGTGACGCGAACCTTGAAGCTGAAAAATATGCCGGTATTGCAGATCATGTGATTATGAACCTGCCTCATAACGCAAATGAATTTCTTGACGCTGCTGTGAAACTTTGTGCTCCAAATGGAATTATTCACTATTACGATATCACTCCTGAGGACGACCTTTTCGATAGTTCACTGAAACTTATCAATGAGGCTGCAAAAAGAGCAGGCAGAACTACTGAACTTATAGAGTCACGTGTCGTCCGTTCCTATGCTCCGCACCAGTTCAATGTCTGCATTGAAGTGAGAGTGCTCTAGCCGATATTAGTAAAGCTTAAGCGAAATTATTAAATCATTATATAGAATTATACTGTCGTTCAGTTTTGCCTCTGTGGCTTAGCGGTATAGCGGCTGATTCGTAATCAGCAGGCCGAGGGTTCGAATCTCTCCAGGGGCTCTATAAATTGCAGTCCAAAGCCTCACCTGTCTTGATAGAACCAAGACAGGTGGTTCAAATGGACTTGATATTTTTCCAGAGGGATAAGTAGTCATTTAAATTCTAATGTCTAATATTTTATTAAGTCTGAGTTAATAATGTGTTTATGGATGAATATACCTATTATCAGAATAAACATGATGAAACAAAGTAATTGCATTATTCCTGATTGGAAATCAGTACCAATCAACCATGAATGAACAAATATCAATATAAAAGCAATATAATTCAAGTCATGATTTTTTGGCTCTGTAGAAATTATCGGGTTTCAAGGAAAAAATCGAATTGATGGAAAATAATGCGCATCAATAACTGAGTTTTGCATTAAATATTAAAAATTTAGATTTCTGCAGAGTCATAGCAATACAGGTTTAATTACTAAATTAAAAATAAACTAAAAGATATTATATATGTTATTTTATTCAGCGGGTAACTAAATTTAAGTACAATGTAATATAAAATAGAATTAACAATACATGGGGGTATATTCATAGTAGAAAAGACAACATTAGATTGGCTAGCACTTGTTCTTGTAATAATCGGGGGATTAAACTGGGGATTATTTGGAATATCACAGGATCTGAATCTTGTAGCTTTAATTTTTGGCTATAGTATAATTGCAAGAGTTGTTTACATCCTAGTTGGTTTATCAGCAGTTTATATGATATATTTCGCAACTAAAAAAGATTAAGGTAGTTATCCTACTGTCATTTTATTTATTTTTTATTTTTCTTATACAGTAAGTGAATTTAATGAGGAAATGAATGGCATTAGACCGAATTCCAGAGTATCCTTTTGAAAGACCCTGCGTAGTTGTCAGTAAGTGTCTTGGATTTGAAAATGTACGCTATGACGGAGGAATAGTTCATTGTCAGATCATCAATGACATTGAACATTTAGTTGACTTCATAACTGTATGTCCCGAAGTAGAAATTGGACTTGGGGTTCCAAGAGAAACGATTAGAATCGTTCGAACAGGTGGAGAAAAAAAACTTTTTCAACCAAAAACCAAAAGGGATGTTACCGAATTAATGAATTCTTTTACTGATGATTTCTTAAAAAATCTGAATGATGTGGATGGATTCATTTTTAAATCAGGATCTCCGACAATTGGAATCAGGAACATAAAAATATATTCAGCGGCAGAAAACAGTCCTGTTATAGATCATGGAAGTGGATTCTTTGCAGAAAAAATATTAAATAAGTACGCTCATTATCCTATGGAAGAAGATGATAGGCTGAGAAATAAAATAATAAGGCATCATTTTCTTACAATGCTTTTCTCTTTTGCAGACTTTAGAAAAGTTAAAATGAAAAAATCAGCGGAAAAATTGTGTCAATTTCATAAGCAGAACTGTTATCTATTTCGTTTGTATGAAAGGGATATAGCAACAAAAATGGAAAAAATTATTGAAAATATAACTGATAATAGCTTTGACACTGAATCTAAAAATTATGAAAAGCTATTTCATCGTATTTTTTTAAATCATCCAGGAACAAATGAATACACAAATCTTGCAAATGTAATATTCTTAAGTGTGGATGATTACCTTAACAAAGCCGAAAAGAAATATCTTAACAAAGTTATTCAAAAGTATGCTGATAACAGGTTGGGAAACGAAACTTTATTAGAAATACTCAAGCTTTATGTTATTCGTTTTAGCCATTCTAAATCCAAATATTCAAGATTATTCTATCCTTACCCTGAAGAATTAAAAACTGAATCTGAGGCTGATAGAGGTAGGGATTTCTGGTCGAATTTCCCTATTCCAAATTCTGAGGAACAGTCAAAATAACAGTTATAAAATAATCAATGTTTGACTGTAGTAAATATAAAAATGTAAATTCATGTCATATTTGGTAAAGCAAGGATATATAGATTCAAGCAAAGTTTTACAGTAAAGGGATTAAAATGGTAGAAATGTCTCCAAAAGGTATTATAGAATACCTTCTGAATAATGAAAAACTTGCCGTTCTTGCCACTGAAAAAGAAGGACAGCCATACACAAATTTAATAGCTTTTGCAACAACAGAAGACTTCAAAAAATTAATCTTTGTCACACCTCGATTCACAAGAAAATACTCTAACATATTATCTTCACACAATGCATCAATTATGATTGATAACCGGTCAAATGAACTTTCCGATTTTAAAGCTACAAAAGTAATCAATGCAATGGGAACTATTAAAGAAGTAGACAAAGACCCCATCCTTTCTGAAATATATCTTTCAAAAAATAAACATCTTCATGATTTTTTTTATGCCCCTTCCTCTGCACTTATGATGATGTACATTGAAAAGTACATTATTGCAACCAATTTCCAGAATGTTGTGGAGATAAACATAGATGTCTGATTTCATAATCTCTGTAGAAAATATTTCTGAAAAAGACAATATTGATGTGGGTGGGAAAGCCTATTCCATGGCCATAATTCACAAAAATGGATTCAAAGTACCTGCTTTTTTCTGCGTTAAAGTTAATGCATACAGCAATTATTTAATAGAAAGTGGACTGGAAGGTAAGATATTACTTGAGCTGGCCAGAAAAGACTTTTCAAAAATGAGATGGGAAGAGATGTGGGATACTTCCCTTCGTCTAAAAAATCTCTTTTTGAGTGAAAATATTCCTAAATATATTGAAGATGAAATCAGAGCTGAAATAGCAGGTAAATACACTGAAAAATCACTGGTTATTCGTTCTTCAGCACCAGGTGAAGATTCTGATACCACTTCTTTTGCAGGAATACACGAATCCTATGTTAACGTAATCAGAATTCAGGACATATTGGAAAGTATAAAGCTTGTGTGGGCATCTCTCTGGTCAGATGCTGCAATTCTCTATAGGGAAGAGTTGAATCTTGATATTAAAAATAGCACAATGGCTGTAATTATTCAGGAATTAGTTGAAGGGGATAAATCAGGAATTATATTTACCAAAGATCCAACCAACGAAGAACAGATGGTTTTAGAATCAGTTTATGGACTTAATGAAGGATTGGTTAGTGGGGATATTGAACCTGACAGATGGATACTTGACAGAAAAACAGGTGTAATTCTACAGCATACAGCTCCTTCAACCAGGATAAAAAATATTATACTGAAAGAAATTGGAACTACTATTAATGAGTTGGAAGCCACTTATTCAAAAAATGAGCCCTTGAGTAATAATGATATTAAAAAATTATACGAGGTTTCAATCTCCTTAGAAAATATATTTTCTTGTCCACAGGACATCGAGTGGACAATGAAAGATGGCGAATTATTCCTTCTACAGTCAAGACCTATTACTACCCTCAAGGATAACGAAAAGCAGTGGTATTTATCTCTGAAAAGAACCTTTGAGAACTTGAAGAAGTTGCGTTTAAAAATAGAAAACACTTTGATTCCAGAAATGATAGAAGATGCAAAATCAATCAAGGAAGAACATCTTGAAAACCTCAACGATTCTGAAATCTCAGATCTTATTGATTACAGAAGAAAAGTATTTTTGAAATGGGAATCGATTTACAGAAAAGATTTCATTCCTTTTGCTCATGGCATGAGACTTTTTGGTGATGTCTATAACAAGAAAATAAAACCTTCAGACCCTTATGAGTTCATGCACCTTCTGGTAAATTCAAACCTTCTAAGCATCCAGAGAAACAGGCAATTGACTAAACTTGCAACCATGGTTAAAGAAGATAAGGATTTAAGGAAAAATATTGAAAAAAGGATACTTGAGGGAAATTTTGAAAAAGAGCTCGATAAGTTCGTAGAACTTTTTGGCAAATCATCCTATGTGCAGGATAAGAACCAATTATTAAAGCTTATTATTGAATTATCTGAGAAAAAGAAGAACGAAACAAAAAATTCAGATGATTCAAAGTCAATGGAAATTACTTTTTTTTCCAAGTTTGAATTACAAGAGCAAGAATATGCATCGGAATTACTTGATCTGGGACGTGCAAGCTATCGACTTCGTGATGATGACAACATATACCTTGGAACTATTGAAGGACATTATCTTAATTCGCTGGAAGAAGGAAAAAAGCGACTTGTTAAAAGGAGTATTCAAAAAAATATAAGTCCAGATGAAATAATAAAAGCTCTGAAACAAAAGGATTATGTTCCAAAGGTAGAAGAAGTTAGTCAAGTTCCTAATTTCTCAAGAGAAAGCGTCGTTAGACAATTACAGGGACAACCTGCAAGTCAAGGGCTTGCTACAGGGGAGGCAAGGGTTATTGAACAAAAAGATGATCTATTCTACGTGAAAGCAGGAGATATCTTGGTTTGTGATGCAGTTGAACCAAACATGACATTTGTTGTCCCACTTGTAGCAGGAATTGTCGAACGGAGGGGAGGTATGTTAATACACGGAGCCATAATCGCACGTGAATATGGGATTCCCTGTGTCACAGGGATTCCTGATGCTACAAATATCATAAATAACGGGGATGAAGTTACCGTTGATGGATATCTTGGAATTGTTGTTATAGAAAAAATCGAATGAAAGCAAATGTTTTTCATTATTTTAATCATTAAGACTTAACAGATGTACCATCTTGTGAGACTACTATTTATGTCCTTAGAATGATTGATTTAAAATAAATTAATGGGGTACTTTATTCTGAGATTTTTAAGGATGCACAATAATAAATTAAGACAAAGCCCAGAATGACTATTTTATTGAGCAAATTGGAATGAAGAGAATAATGGCAGTGTCAAAAATCCTTTATTCTTAACCAGTATCAAAAATTACAATTAAACACAAATAATTTTTTAGTTTGTGGATTCTATTTAAGTAATAAGATATATCTTTAATTATCTTTACAATTACGTTTATTATTATACTATATATGGAGTGAAATTAATAGACTGATTAGTAAATATTCGAAATATATATATTCTATAGAAGAACACCTTTATTTATCGATTTGCAAAAAAGCGATCAAAATTTAATAGAAAAGTAGGAGTGGAGTAAATGAAATTATTAAAAATAGTACTATGTTTGCTTATTGCAACAAGTTTACTCTTGTCGGGCTGTGCAGAACAAACCCAAGAAGAAAGTATGGAAACTGAAGAAATGGTAACTGAAGAGACGGAGACCGAAGAGGAAGAAGCAGTAGAAATGAACATTGTTGAGACAGCAGTCGCTGCAGGTTCATTTGATACTCTGGTAACTGCAGTTCAGGCAGCTGGACTTGCTGAAACCTTAAGCGGAGAAGGACCATTTACAGTTTTTGCGCCAACCGATGAAGCGTTTGCCGCATTACCTGAAGGTACACTTGATGAATTGCTGGAGGACGAGGAAGCACTTACATCCGTACTTACATATCATGTGGTCGCAGGAAAAGCAATGTCAGGTGATCTGTCAGATATGATGGTACTTGAAACCTTGCAGGGTGAAGAGGTTACGATATACATAACAGATGGAAATGTAATGGTCAATGACGCAAACGTAGTTCAGGCAGATATAGAAACCAGTAATGGAGTAATTCACGTAATTGATAAGGTAATACTACCACCTTCTATGACAAATGAATAGGTTTAAATAACCTATTTTTATTTTTTGCTTCTAAAAGTCACCTTAAATTATTGATATTGTCGCGATTAAATATCTGTTTCTACACCTTTTAATCAGGCATTACCTATCGTTTATTTGTAAGTTGATATCAGTTCATCTCCTGTCAATTATCTTTATCGGTATGTTATACGACATGAATCCAGTTGTCCTGGCCCTTTGCAGTTGAAAATAACAAAGAAATTGAAACGTTCCAATTGTTATTAAAAGAAGACTGGCCAAAAGATTCATTCAGATTCGGCCTTAATCGTAGTTCCTCAGAAAGAAGCACTTTTTTGAAAAGGGTTAAACGATAGCAAGGAATAAGTGTTGCTCCATTTACGACACAGCTTGTGTCGCAATTTCATCTGTGTCATTGTGCAGTAGATATCAGTTAATTGTCAAGTGGATAAAAAAACAAAACCCTACCTACCAATATCACCCTCTTACTCATCCTTAATATTCTCCAGAATATCCTTTTCCATCTCTTCCAGAGTATCGCCTGAATCCCACAGGAAATTTGGATTGCGCTGGGACATTCTTTCTACCTGTTGTTTTCTGAAATGTTCGCCGCTTGCATTAACAAAACCCAACAGTATTCCGAGTCCTATGAAAACGTAGATAATGGTGAAGATCTTTCCCAGATCAGTTGCGGGAGTTAGATCACCGAACCCTATTGTGGTCAGGGTTATCACAGAGAAATATAGAGAATCAAGCCAGGTCCATCCTTCTATTGAATGGTAGGTAACAGTTCCCAGAGAAAGAGTGAAAATAACAAGAGTAAAAATGCTTCGAAATTCAGGCTCCTTGAACATATTGAAAAGCGAGCGGATGAATATGAAGAATGTCAGAACAAATGAAAGCATGTTTCTCCTTTACTCAATCGTTCTTCACATGCAAATACTATTCGCTAAGTTTGAAAAATCACACCATTATCCTGAAACGACACTCATCATCCCCGGCAAGTACAGTTTTCTCCATCAGAACATCCACATCCCTGCCAAGTCCAAGCCTGAACTTCCTTTTAAGATTCCCCATTGTACAATAGCAAAGTGTCTTTGAAGTACCTTCAATATCTTCATTAACAAGCGGACAGTAGCATTTGTCAAAGACCACATAGACATTTCCGTTCTCGAATCTTACACGCCACTCCAGAGACATTTTTTCAAGAAAATCGAATTCATCCTCAGATGAATTCTTGATCTCCAGCAGCTTATCATCTTTAAGGTGGGTGAAAGGACAATCTTCACCGCATGTTTGCATTATTTTGATCCTGGTTGATTCATCCAGATTTTCGTCCAGAGTTACAAGTAAATTCTTGACCCAATTATTCATCAATATTCCCCTTCACGTCGATAATATTCATGTAATAATCAATATATTCAGGTCATTTTAATTAAACATCACTTATTAAAAAGATTTATATTAGGTAGTTGTGTTTTTATAAATGGTGGTATGAGATCTAATAATACAAAGATAGCGGTAGTCATATCTTTATATCTGTTAATGATGTTTGTTGTTGCTCTTTTAGCCGGTTTGAGCAATACGTGACATCTAGATATAATATTCTGGCCTGCAATGGCATCCCTCAAAATAAGAAAAGTACACACATTAGTCATGTGATAGCTCAGAATAGAATACTAAATGTGCGGTTTATTATTTAGTTTACTTCTTTTGGAGGAAATTCAAATATCTTAACCTTAGACATATCTGTAGTTCTGTGCAAATTTCAATCATTTTCTACAAATTCCCTGTTAATTCATTTCTGGCTGTAATTCAAGTTTGCGTCCTTTTATCAGAAGCCACAAAGTGAATGATAATTCTCCTATAACTCCCGGCACGATAACTATTATCATGAAGATCCCTGCGTAATCAGCATAGTTACTCATGAGGAAACTTGCAAAACTGTCTGCAAGGTAACCAATAGCTGCTATCATCAGAAGTATACCTATGAATTTTGGTATGTAACCCGATCTGAAAATCAGATAGCCAAGGACCGCAAGATGAAGTCCGAAGAATATCAGACCTATAAGCCATGTATCATTGAAAGCATATAGAAGCGACATGACCTGAACCTGCATCTGACCCGTACTGAGCTCCGTAAGATAACTGGCTTCTCCGAAAAGTCGCAGCACGCTGAACAGGTTAAACATGGCAATTCCGAAGATCGTTGCATTTACAAGCCTAAGCCAGGCTGCTAGCAGTGAAAGACCTTTGCTTACAGGACTGAGCAAAAGGTAAAGAGCCCATGCAACAATCACATCAAAAATGACCATGATAATAAATCCAAGTATTCCCATGCGGAACTGACCCAGATTTGACATTATGTTGTCCACGGTCGCTGAAGCATTTTCAGGTACAAAAAGATTCATCAGCACAACAAAATTAGCAACAATACCAAGTATAAATATGATCAGATAACTGAAACCGGCAATAATTGCAGCTTTACGTAAAGATATATCACCATCTAAGTTGTTTGTCAATTTAACCCCCTCCACTTAAAGATATTAGATAATGTCTATTTAAAGATTCCCTGAAAATAACGCAATAGCAATTGAATTTTTAATTTATTATAATCACTGATTATATCACCATATAAGCCACAATTTTCTCAAAAAATATAGCCACCAATTAGAAGTCAGAAAATTGAATTAGAAATAAAAATATGAAAATATCATATGAAGAAAATCGATACATGAACCTTCAAATCAGTAAATTAATATAATACAATTCACCAATATAATATTAGTGGCATTCACTAATGCAGAAATAAATTTCAAAAGAATATTGACAATTTAATGATTTGTGTGGGTTTGATCAGCTTATTGATATTGGGTTCATATCTGCTGATAACAGGCAAGAGTAAACAGGAATGCAGGTCTCCAATTGTGTTGATTTTGAAAAGTTGCAGCTGACATATCAGAAACTGATCGTACAAACATACAGAATACCTGGTACACAAAAAAATTGTCAGCTTTTAAGCAGGCAGCAAAATGCAAAAAAGTACAACAGGATACAGAGCATTATTTGAAAACAATCATGATGCTATGCTGCTGGTTGATCCTGACAGCCTGGACATCATCGATGCTAATAGCGCTGCATGCTACTATTATGAGTCATCCTGTGAAGAACTGACCCGGATGAAAATATTTGAAATCATCTCACATCCCGGGGAAGACTGCAGTCAATGTGTCAAAAGAGCACTCAAAGGACAACAGGATCAATTCATCTGTACTTCCCGGTTTCCAGGTAAAGAAAAATATAATGTTGAAATATCTACAATACCGGTCAAAATAGAAAACGAAAACATCCTCTGTTTTAGCATTCGAGATATAACCGAGATCAAAGAAACAGAAAAAGAACTGGCAGAAAATCAGGAAAAGTGCCAGATGCTTTCAGACCTGACCTACGAAGGAATCACCATTCATGACAATGGAACTATCCTTGAGATAAATAAAGCTGTATGTCAACTGACAGGATATACAAAAGAAGAACTTATAGGCAAGAATATTCTGGAAGTTCTTGCACACCCTGATGACGTTGACAACATAAAGAAGCAGATGAAAAAGGATAGCACAAAACCCTATGAAATCCGCACCATTAGAAAAGATGGAACTGTAATTATAACTGAGATCGAATCTCACATAATCACATACAAAGGAAAAAAAGTTCGTGTAGCTGCGGCAAGAGACATCACAGAACGTAAAAAAGCCGAAAAGGAACGAAAGGAAAGTGAAGAGAGATTCAAGACACTGCACAGCGCATCCTTTAGTGGTATTTTCATCCACAAAGACAATATTATAATTGACTGCAACCAGGGACTTGCAGAAATGACTGGTTACACAGTTGAAGAACTTATCGGAATGAATGGACTGCTGCTTACAGCTGAAGCTTACAGGGATGAAGTAATAAACAATATCAATACAGATTATCAAAAAGCATATGAAGTAATTGGAATACGTAAAGATGGAAGCCAGTATCCGATCAGTGCACATGGAAAAGACATCCCATACAAAGATGGAAAAGTCAGAGTTGTTGAGTTCAGAGATATAACAGAGCAGAAAGAAGCTGAAGAATCCCTCAAAGAAAGTGAAAAGAAATATCGCGCCCTGTTCGAGAATAACATGAGTGGCATACTTGTCACTAAATCCGTCAGAGACGAAAACGGACATCCAATAGATTTTACATTTCTGGATGTGAATGATGCTTTTGAGAAACATACTGGGTTAAAAGCTGAAAATGTAATAGGAAAGCGTGCAACTGAAGTGTATCCCGATATTGAAAAAAGGGAGAACACCTTTATCGATCTGCACAGAAATGTGATACTGAGCAGAAGTCCCTATAATGTTGAACTATATTCTGAAGAACTGAATAAATATTTCAGTATTGCTGCATATCCCGTAGAAGAGGACATTGCTGCTGCCGTTTTCCAGGATATCACCGAACGCAGGATAGCTGAAGAAAAACTGAAGGAAAGTGAAGAAAAACTAAAGTTGTTCATAGAGCATGCACCAGTATCAATAGCAATGCTGGACCGTGATATGCGACACATAGCAGTAAGTCATAGATGGCTTGAAGATACCTTTACAGAACGGGATATCATTGGGATACCACATTATGAAGTATACGCGGAGTTGAGTGATGAATTCAAAGAAGCACATAAGCGTGCTCTGAAAGGGGAAACTGTCCGCAAAGAAGAAGACTTTCTTAAAATGCCTGATGGAAATATGATATGGTCCCGTTGGGAGGTCAGACCATGGAACACAGCAGATGGCACCATCGGTGGAATCATCATCTTTTCTGAAGATATCACAAAAAGGAAAGAAGCTGAGATTGCTCTCAGGGAAAGTGAAGCTCTCCTGAATGAAGTAGGAGAAATAGCTAAGATAGGGGGATGGGAGTATGATATTCCAACATCAACCGTCAAATGGACTCCTGAAGTTTACAAGACATTTGACCTCGGACTCGATTTCGAACTTGCTTATGGAAATACACTGGGATTCTATTCTTCTGGTTCAAGGAAAAGTGTGGAAAAAGCATTCAAAGATGCTATAGAAAAAGCAGAATCATATGACCTTGAACTTGAATTAACTACTCCAGAAGGTAATCACAAATGGGTCAGGACGATCGGACGTCCTACTATAGAAAATGGAAAAGTGGTGAAAATAACCGGGTCATTCCAGGACATAACTGAGCGTAAGAATGCTGAGAACAAACTGCTAGAGAGTGAAGAAAAACTAAGGCTGTTCATAGAGCATGCACCTGTGGCACTGGCGATGCTTGACCGCGATATGCGACATGTAGCAGTGAGCCGTTACTGGCTTGATAAATATTCCCTTGCTGACAGGGATATTATCGGGGTATCCCATTATGATGTTTTCCCGGATCTAAAGGAAGAATTCAAAGAGGCACACCGCCGCGCTTTGAAAGGGGAGGTTACCAGCAAAGATGAAGATTTCATCTTGAGAGCCAATGGAAGTGGAGAATGGGCACGCTGGGAGGTCAGACCATGGAAAACATCAGAAGGTACTATTGGCGGTATTGTGATCTTAACAGAAGATATCACTGAAAGAAAACAAATACAGGATAAACTACGTGAAAATGAAGCTATTCTGAGTGAGGTAAGCAAGCTCGGACAGATAGGTGGATGGACTCTGGATGTTGAGTCAAATAAAGTCACATGGACAGAAGAAGTTGCAAAGATCCAGGATAAAGATGACATTTCAGACCCTGCAGAAAGCCTGGAACTCTTCCTGCCTGAATCAAAAAAGATGCTGGAAAAAGCACTTAATAATGTTGTTGAAAAGGCCGAACCTTATGACCTTGAACTGGAGCTCATATCAGCAAAAAGAAAACACAAATGGGTCAATGCAATTGGAAAACCGGTAATTGAGAATCATAAGGTTGTAAAAATAACAGGCACACTTCAGGACATAACGGCAAGTAAGAATGCTGAGGTAAAGCTGCGGGAAAGTGAATCACTTCTGAACGAAGTCGGGAGAATCGGAAAGATCGGAGGATGGGATCTTGATGTAGGATCAAATGTGATCACATTTACACCAGAAGTTGCAAGGATCCATGAAACTGAAGAAATTGACACTTATGAGAAGGCAATAGAACGCTTTACTCCTGATTCAAAAGCAATACTTGAAAAAGCAACGAACGTTTCAATCGAAAAGGGTGAACCATTTGATCTGGAGCTGGAGACCATTACTGCCAAAGGTACTCATAAATGGGTCCGAGTAAGCGCTCGTCCAAAAATTGTTGACGGAAAGGTCATAAAAATAACAGGTACACTGCAGGATATAACTGAGCGCATAGATATGGAGCAGGAACTCAGGGAAAGCCATGAAAAGTACCAGATGCTTTCGGATGCGACCTTTGAAGGCATCATATTCCATGATAACGGTGTAGTCCTGGATGTAAATGAAGCCGTTATCCGTGCTACAGGATATTCAAAAGATGAGCTCCTTGGAAAGAATATTGTAGAAATGGTCATCCATCCTGAAGACATAAACATAGCTATCCGGAATATGGAAAACAAGGTTGCAAAACCCTATGAAGTTCGCTGTATCAGAAAAGATGGATCCGAATATCCGGTTGAAATTGAATCCTATCGCATAAGCTACAAAGGAAGAAAGGTTCGTGTTGCAGCGGTAAGGGACATTACTGAACGTAAAAAAGCCGAAAAGGATCTTAAAGAAAGTGAAGAAAGATTCAGAGCTCTGCACAACGCATCCTTTGGCGGTATTGTAATTCATGATAAAGGCAGGATAATTGATTGCAATCTTGGTCTTTCAGATATAACAGGATACTCCCATGATGAGCTCATAAGAATGGATGGGCTGCAGTTGATAGCCGAAAGCCACAGAGACCTTGTCATGTCCAACATCCTTGCGGAATATGAAAAGCCATATGAAGCAATTGGACGCCGTAAAGATGGCAGCGAGTATCCCCTCAGACTTGAAGCAAAAAACATACCCTATAAAGGAAAAAAGGTAAGGGTCGTTGAATTCAGGAATATCACTGAACGAAAGAAAGCAGAGGAAGAACTACGCGAGAAGACTGAAGAACTTGATCGTTATTTCACATCCAGCCTTGACCTCCTCTGCATTGCCAGCACAGAAGGCATTTTTATTCGATTGAACCCTGAATGGGAAAAGGTGCTTGGATATCCTGTCAGTGAGCTGGAAGGACGGAACTTTATGGACTTTGTACATCCGGATGACAAGAAAGCTACCATTGAATCCATTTTCACACTGGCTAACCAGAATGAAGTCCTGAACTTTGTAAACCGCTATCGTGCCAGAGATGGAACTTACCACTGGCTTGAGTGGCGTTCTGTTCCTGTAGGAGAACTGGTCTACGCAGTAGCTAGGGATATTACCAAGCGAAAAGAAGCAGAAGACAAACTGTTTGAGAACGAGGAAAAACTCAGATTGTTCATTGAACATGCACCGGTAGCTTTGACAATGCTGGACCGTGATATGCGACACATTGCCGTGAGTCAGCGTTGGCTTGACGACTTCTCCCTTGATATGGACATAATAGGGAAGAAACATTATGAGGTAATGCCACAGGTAAAGGAAGAATGGAGAGAAGCACATCAAAGAGCCCTGAAAGGAGAAGTTGTACACAGCAATGAAGATTATTTAGAGAAAAAGGATGGTAGTGTACAATGGCTGCGCTGGGAACTCAGACCATGGAAAGCAGTAGATGGCTCTATTGGTGGCATAATTATCTTTACAGAAGATATCACAGAACGTAAAGAATACGAAGAGAAACTGCTTGAGAGGGAAGCCCTTCTGAATAATGTAGGAAACATTGCAAAGATCGGTGGATGGGAACTTGATCTGATATCCAATAAACCTACGTGGACACCTGAAGTTGCAAAGATACATGAACTGGATATGAATGATGCAGCAGATGTTGATATGGGATTATCCTATTACACTCCGGATTCGAGGGAGATACTGGAAAAAGCATTTAATACACTCATAGAAAAAGGCGAACCATATGAACTCGAACTTGAATTCATAACAGCTAAAGGAAATCATAAATGGGTAAGGACAAGCGGTTATCCGAAGATAGTGGATGGAAAAATAGTAAAAATAACCGGCACACTGCAGGACATTACAGAACACAAGAGTGCAGAAGAAAAACTGCTTGAGTATGCTGAGGAACTGGAAGATAAGAACATAGAACTTGACAAAGCCCTGATAAGAGCAGAGGAAGCTACCAGAGCAAAAACTGATTTCCTTGCTAATATGTCCCATGAGATACGCACACCAATGAATGGTGTGATAGGAATGACAAACCTTCTGCTAACTACAAAACTGAGTGAAGAGCAGAGACACTACGTTGACACTGTTAATAAAAGCGGAGAAGCTTTGCTTGAACTTATAAACGATATACTTGACATATCCAAGATAGAAGCAGGAAAACTTGAACTTGATGAAGTTGACATAAATCTACAGGAGATACTGGAAGAAATAGCATCTATTCTGTCTGTCAGAGCGAATGACAGCGGACTGGAACTCATATGTATGGCTGACCCGGATGTGCCGACTTACATCAAAGCGGATCCTGTCAGACTTAAACAGTTACTCATAAACCTGGGCGGCAATGCAATAAAATTCACACATGAAGGTGAAGTTGTCATCAGGGCCAGTCTTGTATCCGAAACAACTTCCAGGGCAACAATACGTTTCTCTGTTAGAGACACAGGTATCGGGATCCCTGATGACAAAAAGAATTTGCTTTTCCGGAAATTCAGCCAGGTTGACTCCTCAACTACCCGCTACTATGGAGGAACAGGACTTGGACTTGCAATTTCCAGACAGCTTGTGGAATTGATGGATGGAGAAATTGGATTTGAAAGCGAAGAAGGCAAAGGTTCTGAATTCTGGTTCAGGCTGAACTTCAAGAAGCACTCTGGTAGTAAGAAAGCAGAACAAAGATATTCAGAAATTGAAGGAATACACGCACTTGTGGTTGATGACAACAGGACAAACCGCGAAGTTCTGACAAATTTGCTTAAATCATGGAATATGAAGGTCGAAGAAGCAGTTGACGGACCTTCTGCCATACAGGCTCTTTTCAAAGCTTATGAATCAGGTGATCCGTTTAAAGTAGCTCTTCTGGATATGCAAATGCCAGGAATGGATGGGGTTCTGCTTGGACGTATCATAAAATCAGACAAGGATCTGAGTGATATTCAATTGATAATGCTGAGTTCTGCAACACAAATGTCTGATAGCTGGAAGCAGAATAAAAACAACTTTACAGCATGCCTTTCAAAACCGATCAAATCTTCTGTGTTGCTCACTAAATTATCTGCAATGTTTTCCGAGGATGACGAAAGTGAAAGAAAAGATACTTCCAAAAAGGGAATTGAAGCATCCGGAATGTACAAAAAAGAAGCAAGGATCCTGCTTGTGGAAGATAATGTTGTGAACCAGCATGTTGCACAAAGTATACTGCAAAAGCTTGGCATTACTGCAGACGTTGCAAACAACGGACTGGAAGCCATCGAAGCTCTCGAAACGATTGCTTATGATCTTGTATTTATGGACATACAGATGCCTGAGATGGATGGTCTGGAAGCAAGTAGACATATCCGCAATGAACAATCCTCAGTGATCAATCATAATGTTCCTATTATTGCAATGACAGCACATGCAATGAAAGGAGACGAAGATAAATGCATCGAAGCGGGAATGAATGACTATTTGCCAAAACCTGTTAATCTGGAAGCACTTGCACAAGTGATCGATAAATGGACGGATCAGGTTTCTGAAGAAAAGCACCATGAAAATATAACTGATGAAGAAAACAAAGATACGCTGATATTTGACAGACGTTCATTCATGGAAAATATCATGGATGACATAACAATGGCCAGGGAAATAATAGGGATTTTCCAGAAAAATGCACCCCGGCAGTTTGATGAATTGAAAGAATCCGTAAACAAGGAAGAAATTGAAAATATTATTAAAAATGCCCATTCTCTGAAGGGTTCATCTGCTAGTGTTGGCGGAATATCTTTGAGCAACATTTCTGCTGAAATTGAAAAACTGGCTGGCTCCGGGGAAATAGATGCGGTTGTGGAAATGCTTCCGGAACTTGAAAAGAACTATGAACTACTGGTCCAGGAATTAGAGAGACTATAAACCGGAATACATCTTCTGATCAATGTAAAAAAACAAAAAAGCAGCTCCAAAAAGAGCCGCTATTCTTACTATATTCTATTATATATCACACAAGTGCATTTGCCGAGAATGAGGCAAACATGTCATTGGATTCCATCGAGTCGTCAAATTCAACATCCTCTTGTTTAACTGATGAACTGACACATTGTTTATCCAGACGGAACTTGGCAACCACAGATTGCATGTTGGAAGCAACATCAGCAAGTCCTTCGGCAGCTTTTGCAAGTTCATGCATGGAAGCTGTCTGTTCCTGGACAGAAGCAGAAGCCTGTTCCGACCCTGCTGCGGATTGCTCGGATATTGCACTGACTTCTTCAACAGAGCTTGTAACCTGTTCAATGGAAGCGGATTGTTCCTCGGCAGCTGCAGCGATCTCCTGCACCATTCTTACGATGGTATTGCCAGCCTCAACAACTTCACCAATGGCAGCTACCGACTGTTCAAGGGATTCAGCTCCGGTATCTACCTCTTCAGCACCTTTCTTCATGGATGCAACTGCTTCATTGGTTCCATTCTGCATCTGGCCGATCAGTTGTGCTATCTGTTTTGCAGCATTACCTGAATCTTCGGCAAGTTTTCTTACCTCATCTGCAACCACAGCAAATCCACGACCATGTTCTCCTGCTCTTGCAGCCTCAATAGCGGCATTAAGGGCAAGCAGATTCGTCTGGTCTGCAATATTGGTTATCAGGTTGACAATTTCGCCTATCTGCTTGGATTTATCATCAAGGTCATTGATAACTTCAGAAGACTCTCCTACAGCAGACTTTATGCCTCCCATCTTGGTTTTAAGATCCTCGGACATCTGACCGAGGTTCTGTATCAGATTATTAGACTGAACAGCATTTTCTGAAGCCCTGCCGGAATTTGAAGCAACCTCCTGGACGGTCAGGCTCATATCACTCATGGCCTTTGATACTTCTTCGGCTTTGCTGGACTGGACCTGCGTACCACGGGAGATCTCAGTCACCGTAGTTGTTAACTGTTCTGCTGTTGCCGACAGTTGTTCACTGGAAGATGACATTTCCTGTGCAGTGGCAGCTATACATTCTGCATTATCAGTTACAAGAACTACTATATCATTCAAAGATACTCTGCAGTTCTCCACACCATCGGTCAACTGCATAAAGTCTCCGACACCACGGACCTTGACTTTTCTTGTAAGATCATTGGATGCCATGGAATCAAGAACATCACAGGAGTCAGTGATTATATTCTGTAATGTGTCACCGAATCCGTCAAGGGTATAGCTGAGTTCTTTGAAATCACCCCTGGCATCAATTTCAACCCTGGTACTGAGATTACCATCTGCATAAGCAGTTATTACCCTTGCAGTCTCATTAATAGGATCAACTACCGCATCAAGACAATTATTAACTCCTTCAACGATCCTGCGATAATCACCCTGATGTACAGATACATCAGCACGGGTGCTCAATTCACCATTTATTCCTGCATCTGCAAGCATATTGGCATCTGAAACAAGAGCATTGATGGAATCGATACACAAGTTCAGATTATTTTTGATCTCATTGAAATCACCGCGGTATTCATCCGTTATCTTTTCAGGGATGTCACCTTTGGAGATACGGTCGATGTATTCGGCAGAAACATTGAGAGGACCGATGACAGCATCAAGAGTATTGTTAACACCTTCAACGATCCTGAGGTAGTCACCCTGATGCTTTGAAGCATCGGCACGTGTACTGAGCTGACCCGCAACAGCAGCCTCTGCAAGCATATTGGCATCTGAAATAAGAGCAGTGATAGCATCGATACACTGATTCAGGTTATCTTTCAGAGTATTGAAATCACCTTTGTATTCATCAGTTATCCTGTCAGGTATGTCACCTCTGGCAATTGAATCGACATAATCAGCAGCAACATTCAAAGGACATATGACAGCATCCAGTGTGTTATTGACACCTTCGATGATTCTTCTAAAGTCACCATAATGTCTGGAAGCATCGGCACGGGTGTCAAGTCTTCCTTCAATGGCAGCTTCTGACAGCATATTGGCATCAGCGATAAGAGCCTTGAGATTGCCACGAACCTCTTCAATTGTGTCGTTTATGAAAGCCTTCTTGCCAGGGAATTGTTCAAGCGGAGCTTCAAAGTTTCCTTCTCCAAACTCCTTGACACATGCCATAGCCTTCTTCTTCACATTGATGTGACCGGCAACCATATCATTAACACCTTTTGCCATGGTGGCATAGACACCCTGGAACTGGTCTTCAGGCATTACAACATCAATATCCCCGGCATCATGTTCCCTGCTCATTCTGGACATTTCATCTACGAACATGTTGAGTTCATTGATCAACTGGTTAAAGTTGTTCTTGATCTCATTGAAATCACCATAATATTCATCAGTGATCTTCTCAGGAATATCTCCTTTGGAAATACGATCGATGTATTCAGCAGAAACATTGAGCGGACCAATGACAGAATCAAGAGTGTCATTGACACCTTCAACAATGGCACGGTAATCACCCTGATGTCTGGAAGCATTGGCACGGGTATCGAGCTGACCTGCAACTGCAGCTCTTGAGAGCATATTGGCATCAGCCACAAGTGCATTTATCGCATCGATACAC
>NZ_JAGGKD010000013.1 GCF_017873415.1 Methanolobus bombayensis
CTTAAGGTATTTCAAACATAATGCTTTGTGGACAAGCTATCAATCAATGATTGATAATCTACGACAAACAGGTTTGTTGATCGGAATCATTCCCATCAGAATGATTACGAAATGAGACTTATACTCGTAGGAAGCTCCTTCCTCGACAGCCGAAGGCTGACAGGGAGGGGTAGTTCACTGAAGAAATAAAAAAAGGAGGAGAAAAGAAGGAGGAATTGTTTTGTCAGGAACAAAACAATTGGTGTGACGATTAATTACATTCCGACAACGAGATTGCCGAAAAGGCATACATCATTTTTGGAACCCATAATTGCAGGTCTGAGTACATCAATACCGGACTCTACAATGTGTGATGCTTCAAATATTTCTGCAAGCTGTGACTTGCCTTCTTCAAAAAGGTCTCCCACGGCTTTCATGCCTTCAACAAATCCGAGTTCTATTAGTTCTACCGGACTGACTCCTGCTTCCAGGGCTTGTTGGGCTATCTTTTCGACGGCTATTTCATCGAGATTCATTACAGCATGCTTTGCCTTGTCAATGATCTCTTCCTTTGTTGGGTTCATATATCTCACCTTATCTTTGGTGTTTTATTATATTCAGGTCATTTTTCTGATTCTTTGTTTTTTATTCATCAAACAATACTCAGATCAAGTACCAGTGATAATGCAATTGCTATTACCGAGAAGGCAAATATCACCAGGTAATTCATACGTTCTTTTGATACTGAAAGGCTCCACATGATATACTCTAATCCACGGTAGTCTTCTTCAGTCAAAGAAGTTCTATTTTCTATCTTATTAAGCAACTCAAGGTTTTTCAAAACTCCAACCCTGCGTGTTGCAACATGGTATCTGTGTGCAAAGAATATCAGATATCCAAGTACTCCCAGGTAGAACAGAGCTTTTGACAAAATCCCGTTGTAATAATCTGCAATTATTATCAATCTCAGGAATACAGCTGATAACAGTCCTAACCAGAAGTAGAACTGTATTCTCTTAATGCTGTATCCTTCTGGGATGTGGAGGCCATTCAAATTCGTAACAGTTTCTGTCATATTATCTATCTACCTGTTTTCTCTATGGTGTCCAGAAAGTTATTATTTATATGGTTTTTCTGAACAGAATCCTTTTACCGTCTTTATGATATTTAAACTTTATTGCTATGGTGTAATATGGTGAATAATTGAAACTTAATCAGGTTGATTTCTTTTCAGCAAAATCATTATCATCAACCATGATAGGTTATCTTGCTTGAAAGCACACGGGAAATGGGAACTACTGTACCCGTGATTCTTCATTTACAAATAGTAAAATCAAGTTGGCATTTCTATGGATATTCAACTCAACCATCAAAATATCTTATAAAGGAAAGCTTTGGTCTGGTATAAGTTAAAACAAGTTAAGTTTACGAAATAAAATATGAAATGAAAAGAATGGAAAAAGGTCAGACTTCAAGACAGTCAACAGGTCTTTTAAAGAATGCTTTTATCATTCCCTCATCATCGACATTTTCAGTGAAGCGGATTAGTTCCCAGCCATCCATGCCGAACTTGTTTAGATCTTCTTTTGTTCTGTCCCACTCGCCGTAGTGGATAGATTTGATATCATATTCCCATGGTGCCATATTATTAACCTCTGTTGAGTAATTCAATTGAGTATATAATATCGTATAATCGCGTTGTATAAAAAGCTTGTCAAAAAATTTTCTTGCTTATTAATCAATCTGACTTGATATCATAGAATACTTATGATAAAAACAAAAAAGAATGCTAAAATCTCATTCTATTAAAAAAAGATGATTTGTAAAAAATAGTGGAATTATATTTAAAGTCCCGACAGTTTTCTGATCTTGTCAATGTCTTTCTTGTCTCTGACACCTTCAAAGAGGCGGTCCTTATCAATCCACATGTCTGATGCATTTTGCAGCCCTGCAGATTTGTGTGGCGTGAACTCTATTTTAAAACCAGGTGTGACAGGTGTTTCCGTATCAAACGGTTTGTAGAATGTATTCTCAAGCAACAGATTTCTGGTGTCTTTGTTTTCCATCTTTTCCGTTAACACTTTTTCATCTTTCTTGTTCTCGGCCATACTCTAATAAATTGGGCTCATGGTTATTAAAGGATTCTGGTGAGTAATACTACATAATATATGAGCCTGTCATTTTTTACAAAAAAACAAGGGCTATAAATGCAAGTTCTGCAACTGAAGCAGAAAATATTGGAATTACTAGGTTGTCATCGATTTTCACAAAAGTGGTTTCTACGTATGTTGCAACAAATGCCATGATGACTGAAATAAAAGGATTCCTGATGAACAAAAATGCAATGATCAGATCCACTATAAATTCTGCAATGCAACCTTCAATACTTTTACCATTTTTAATTCTGATGTTCCCAAATCTCTTTCCAATAAGTGCAGCACTCATGTCTCCGAAAGTTGTCATCAGTATGGCTGCAAGAACAACATTTTTGCTGAAAACCGATACAACTATCAAAGCACCCATAGTGAAGTAAACATACGAACCAATTCCTGATTTTTCCTTCTGGCGTAAAACTACATGGAAAAAAGGAAGCTTGAATCCTCTGTCAAGCCTTAGATGCTCGATAATAAGAATCGTTACAAGATAACTAATTAATAATGTTTGACATGCCTGCTTTCCCATGAATGCATAGACTAGTACAATGATTATTGAAGTGAAGTGAACACCTTTCCTCAGTAATTCATTGGCAAAAGAAATGCTGGTCATCGGACTTAATTTAGTTTACAGATATATAAAAAGCTTGACAAATAAGAACAGAAGAAGTAGGTATAGGCGAAAGAACCTTTTAACTGAAATTATCGTTATCAGTTCTTTTTAATTAGTTTTTAGATTAAGTTACAAATTCAAAATTTGTAAAAAAAAGAAAAAAGCATCACTCTAATGTGATTGCTTCAACCGGACAGACATCAACACAGTCACCGCAATCGACACATTCATTCGGGTCGACTACCGCAACATCATCGTTCATTGAAATAGCTTCTACCGGGCAGGAATCTACACACTGCTCGCATCCTGTACATGTATTTTTATCAACAACAGCTGGCATTTTCTTTTTACTCCCGTTGTATCTTAATTATGATACTACAATCCCATTGTGGGATTATGGAATAAATAATTATCGAAGATTACTGGCCTGCTCAATTGGCAAGAGTATGGTGAAAATGCTACCTTTTCCTTTTTCACTTTCCAATGAAATCGTCCCATCGTGCATTTGCACCAGCTTTTTTACAAGAGAAAGTCCAAGACCGGTTCCTTCATATTGTCTGCTGAGACTTGAATCTATTTGTTTAAAAGGTAAAAATAGTTGTTTTTGCTCCTCAGCTGAAATGCCAATACCTGTATCCTCTACCTGAAAACATAAATAATTATTTTTTCTGAATGTGGATATACTCACATACCCACCGGCAGGAGTGAACTTAAGAGAATTTCCTACAAGATTGATCATTATCTGTTTTAGTCTGCTTTGATCAGCCTGTATAGTTGTATCTTCAATATTCTTTACTTCTAATATGAGTTGATTCTTTGATGCAAGAGGTTTCATTATACTTATGATTTCATAGATAAGTTTTTTATCAGAAACCTCTCCGCAATTCAATATCATCTTACCGGCTTCGATCTTAGAAAGGTCAAGTATGTCATTGATTATTGTCAGTAGATGTTTCCCACTGTTGGAAATATTATTTGCGTATCGGGTCTGTTTTTTATTGAGGTCTCCAAAATAGCCTTCTGTGAGCATCTCTGAGAAGCCGATTATAGAATTTAGTGGAGTACGCAGTTCATGGCTCATATTAGCAAGGAATTCGCTTTTAGCACGGTTGGATGATTCCGCGTCCATTCTGGCATCAAACTCTCTGTTCTTTTCTTCCATTTCCCAGAGTGCTCTGCTATGCATAAGACAGGCTTCAAGTGAGAATGCAAATTTTGACACAACCTTGCTTAGCTGGTTCGCTACATAAGCAGGTTCATTCAGCTTGTTCGCCCAGTAAAGTTTCAGCACTCCATAATCTTTAAGTGGAAACAGCATGCACATTCCAGAATTAAAACTGTCTTCAATAACAATTTCCCTGAATTTATTTTCAGATGCACTGACAATGAATGGTTTTTCAGAATTGATCTCTCTGAGTATTGGATGAGATGCTGGGATTTTTTTCAATTTAACGTAGTATTCAGGGTTTGCATAGATCTGGGTTGCTTTGTCTGATTCTTTGAAATAAAGATATTTATCTTTGATCCATACTGAGGCAAAATTTACTTTTTTCCTGAACATAAGCTTCTTCAGAAAAACATCACAATTCTCATTTATGTCCAGGGAGTTACCAACTGAAAGTGAGAGTTCATATAGCAGGGATACTTGATTAAATATTTCTGCATACTTTTTCTCGTGGTCCATGAAGAACTCCTATAACAATTGTTTTGTTAAAATATTCCAGTACATCTCCTTTCATAGAGGCAATTTCCCCTGCAGAGAGAACTCCTTCAGGCACCACATTTACATTTTTGCTTTCAAGTCCTTTTTTAATGGTTAATAGTTCCTCTTTAAAATCATTCTGGAGGTATGATGATCTTCCTACACAATCAATAACAAGACAATGCTCAGCAATAATGTCATTTTCATCAATGCAGTCTTCAACAACTATTTCAGCGGCATGGATAAGTTCTTCTTTTTCTCCTTTCAATATACTGAGGACAACATTTTCAGGGATGTTGCCTGCGCAGACCAGTTCTCCGTTATCTTTGATCCTTAATATTTCTCTTATAAGATCTTCATGGTCTTCTACATATATTCCAAAAGGATAGTGACTTAGCACATTGTATCCGTTGTCAATATTGATATCTACTTGATAGTTTGTCTGAAGTGCTTCCTTGTATACTTCTAAAGCATTTCTCCAGTTTAGTTCTTTTATGGTGTTGTCCTTACTTTTCGTTACTACCAATGGTCCTACATCGCGTTTCCATCCGTGGCGGACTCCAAGTTTGCATTCGGCATCAAGGAATGCAACAATAGCGGCATCTTTAAAGAAACCTTCTGGGGAAAATATGCAAGGTCTTTCTTCCATATCTATGAAACCCGCACCACAGCCAAGGTATTCAATAGAGTCTGCAAACAGATTATACATGGAAGTGAGAAGGGGAGAAATATTTGATGTCATTCCGTCTACGACTATAAATGCAGTTGTATCTTTATTGAAAGGTGAACTAAATGCTGCTATAGTATTTTCGAGCTTTTTGCGTGGTTCTTTTATTCCTTTGATGAGTATTGGTTTTTGCACTGTCGGGAGTACATGCGCAATTGTTCCAGAATCATATTTGTCAGAATCATATATGAGTCCTGGAAAGACTGCACCAAAAAAATCTATTTTCATATTGTTTAGTTCAGATATAAGATTATTAATATCAGGGAGATTTCTCTCAGCCAGCATTAAAAGGACAGTTTCATCTTCCTTTATATCAAGAGTTTTAATAGCATCGATGATGCAATCAATTTCAGACGATGGGATATACATGAATATCTTAAAATTTTGAATGTGGTTTTGTTGCGATTTCAGCTTTTATCTTGAGATTAGCTTTAAATTGTATAATTATGAACAATAAACTCCAAATGGTTAACATTTACATTTTAGTATAGTATACTATTTATATATTCTCTTATAATCAATATGTGTATGAAAATTATATTCAGATATTATTTTTAAGGACCGTTATGGAAATATTCTTCTCCATAATTGGAAACCTTTCAGAAGGATTAAATATACTGTATGCTGTACCTAGTAAAAGAAGCAAATGCCCGCTAAAAACACCATTCCTACGGACATCAAACTGGTAATAGTACTTGTTCTTCTTACAGATATCTTTGTGCTTATTCCTTTTTTGAGCGACAGTCCTATACGTACAGTACTGGGATTACCAATGGTTCTCTTCCTTCCTGGTTATGCTTTGATAGCTGCACTCTTTCCAGGAAAAGATGATCTGGATGGTATAGAACGAATTGCTCTGAGTTTGGGGCTTAGTATAGCAGTTGTTCCTCTCATAGGACTGGGACTGAATTATACTCCGTGGGGTATAAGGCTAGTACCTATCGTAGTATTCCTTACTAACTTTACAATTCTCATGTCCATTGTGGCCGTCTACAGACGAGAGGCACTTGGAGCAGATGCCTTCTCTGTTCCGTTCAGGGAAATGTGTGAGGCTGTTGTTGCTGAGATAAATGAAAAGCCCGAATCAAGACTTGATCGCATTCTCACAATAATTCTTGTAATGTCTATACTTGCATCTGTCATGACTCTTGCTTATGTTGTTGTAACTCCAAAGCAAGGTGAGAAATTCACTGAATTTTATATACTGGGTCCGGAAAAAATGGCAGATAATTATAAAACCCAGCTAGAACTTGGGGAAAGTGTGGATGTTATCATAGGAGTAGTAAATCATGAATATTCTGTAGTGAACTATTCAATTAAAATCCGGCTGAATAATGAGACCATAGATACTCCTTCTAGTCTGAATCATATTGCACTTGCTCACAATGTTACATGGGAAAAGCCAGTTTCGTTTGTGCCAGGTGTTACAGGTGAAGATATGAAATTACAATATCTGCTTTACAAGGATGATAACATGACAGAGCCTTACAGGGATTTGCACCTGTGGATCAATGTGACAGAGGTTGCTAAATGAAACACAAGAAAGTGCAAGGTTCCTGGACCTTCCGTAACAGCTTCAAAAATGTACATGATAATGGTGATTCCGCAGTACCGGGTTTGACAGATACCTACATAATATCTGTCGCAATACTAATGATAATACTTGCAGAATTGCTTTTGTATTCAAGTAATTACAGAGCTGGTATTACACTCCATGTCATTACATTGATTTCTTTATCTGTATCATCTATATGGATTGACGGAACACATGTAGCAAGAAGCCTTCAGGTTTTGACCTTGCTTCCTATTCTTCGTCTCTTGAACATGTCCATGCCAATATTTTCTGAGATGACAATTGACCTTTATGTGTACATTTATGCCCCTTTAGCTGTACCGGTATACTTGGTTATAAGGCATCAAAATATTTCTAAGGAAACTTTAGGTGTACAATTCAGAAATGTGGGTAAGTACATTCCCCTTGCACTTATAGTCGGTCTTATTATTGCACAGGGTGAATATTTCACAATTGATGCAGGTAATCTTATACCTGACTTATCGATTGGAAGCTTGTTTAAGATTTCCCTTATCATGATCTTTTTTGTAGGTCTTGTGGAAGAAATTGTTTTCAGATCATTGATTCAGACGAGGCTTTCTAAATCTTTTGGAAATATTCAGGGTTTGATATTTGCGAGTATTTTATTCGGTGTGATGCACTCGGGTTATGGAACTATTTATGAGATACTTTTCACAGGATTTGCAGGTTTGATATTCGGATATATGTTCCAGAAAACAAACAGCTTACCTTTTGTTGCATTAGCCCATGGTTTTGTCAACATATTCCTTTTTGGTATAATTCCTCTTCTGACATGATTAAAATTTTTCTTAAAAACTATGATTGCATAATATCTATATTTTTAAAAAAATTTACAGTAATTATTAAATAAATATGTGTACAGTATAATAGAAAGGGATTAAATTATTGGCACATGCTTTATATGGTTCACAAAAGTTTATGGAGATACATCTTATATGATTCAAAAAAATAGCCTGCTTTACAATTCTTCAGGCTTTATAAAAAAAAGTTCTTTGCTATTAATAATATTTGGTATTGCTATCCTGCTGATGAGTTCAACAGCATTGGCAGAAGTAACTAATATCACTATCTCACCAGAAAATCCGTCTCCAGGTGATACTGTAACTGTTAGTGGTAAAGCTTCTCCTAATGAAGAGATACCTGTATCAATAGGTTTTGAGAAGATTCAGGCTGTTTCGGATGGAAATTATGAGTATCATATAGGTAAGGTTACCATTCCCGATGGTTCAGAATCCTTTAGTTTAAGGGCAGAAGGTGTCGATAGTCTGGATGTGACGGTTTATCTACTAGGTATTCCTGTTGCGGTTCCTGATAAATACGTTCAGGTTACTGGCGATGTGGCATCTTTTGGAACGGGTAAAATCAAAAGTGGAACTTATGATATCAAACTTAGTGGTACATCATCAAGTAATGAAGTTACTCTGAAATTTGGAGGCAAAGGTTCTATTACCGCAGATTCTGATGGAAACTTCCAGTACGTTTATACTACAGAAAATATGCCTGAAGGGGAATTCCCTCTTACTGTGGGTGGACAGACTCAACAGATATCTCTGGGAACAACTGATGATCCCATTGATGACGATGGAGACAGCGTAAATACAGATGATGACAGTTCCAGCAGTTCTTCCTCTTCCAGTTCATCCTCAAGCAAAAAAAGTAGTAGTCACACAGGAACTGAACTTAGGATTATTGATGCAAATGCTCTTGACAATGATGAAGAAGAACCCACAGGAGTTGGAGATGAAGCAGAGTCCATGGCATCTACTCAGGATGAAAGCTCTGATAGCTCAGAAAGTTCGAATGTTGGCAGTGATTCCGGTGAAGTAGACGGGTACATACTTGAAAATAGATCCTCATCAGGTATACAGAGTAAAATTCCGGAACTTGGTGTAATGGGTGCTGTTATTGGTGTATTATGTCTGGGTGCTATTTTTATAGGATTCCGCAAGAATAGGTATAAGTAAAAAGGTGATTGTTTTTCTATGACTGACCAGTAAGTGGTCAGTAAATTTCATTTTGATAAAGCAAATTCTTTTTTCAATATTCAAAAAAGAAAAAGGTATCAGAGTATTTCTGATACCTTGAAGATCACTATTGCTACAAACGATACCAACAACGGCAAGATAGTCATGTTTAATGAGCAATCCAAAGATTTGTTCCACTTTTCAGAAGCAGATAATATTTCTTTTGCCGAAAGCAACAAGATTAGAGCAACGACGGCCAGCACTCCGTATTCCGGCAGTCCTACTGGTGTCGTCATTGACACAGCACTTGCTGCTGAAGATATCGTACTGGTTGTTGTGGTTATTATTGTGCTTGTCAGCATTTGATCTCCACTCGTCTATTAAAACTACATGATACTATTAATACCTTGTGAAATTATGTTGTATATCTTTTCTATTTTTAATATGATATATCTTCATTGTGTTTTTAAGGATTTAATTATGGATTTGGTTGCTAAGTAATTTGTTTAGTGTAGCTTGTCAAAACAATTATTGTTCATATTTTAAACAAAAAGTAATTATATTTTTACTATCAAGTAATTATCATGTTACGACACAAGGAAAAAACCAAATCAAATCTCTATGGAATAAAAGGTATGCATAATGTTCACTCCTGGCAGGGTCTTGCTATACATTTTAAGAACAGTTCCCGTGTAATAAAATGCGATGTATATGATACTTGCCAGTCAGATAAAAGATCTCGTGCCTGTTTTTATTCCACCAAAAGATCAGATGCCATATATATGCTTCAGTCAGAATTCAATGTAAGTATTACTGTGGCTGAAAAATTACTTGATACTCTTGTAGATATGGGAGTCACAAAGGCTCTACGTTGTCGTAAAGTTGATTCCTCTGGTTTTTGTGATGAAGGATGTCGTATGCTTGCGTTTGAGGAAGATATCTGACAGTCAATCAAAACTTTATTAAGCCAACAGTGCAATTCTGCACCCATGTTTACTATTATTACTGGTGCACAATTCGGCGATGAAGGTAAAGGCAAGATAGTTGACCTTATTTCCGGTGACTATGATCTGGTTGTTCGTTTCCAGGGAGGAAACAACGCAGGACACACTGTTAAAGTAGGTGAGGACGTATACAAACTTCACCTTATTCCATCAGGTTTTCTTTTAGATTCAAGGGTTCTGATAGGTCCTGGTACTGTTGTAAATCCTGAAGTACTGGCAGAAGAGCTTGATATGCTGGCAGATGGTGGTATTAATTTAGATGCAACCAGAGTTGGTGTTGATGCAAAGGCCAGTATTATAATGCCATATCATATTGAACTGGATGGTCTCAGGGAGTCCCAGAGGACCGAGAAGATTGGCACTACCAAGCGTGGTATTGGTTTTGCATATATTGACAAGGTTGCCAGGGATGAGATCCGCATGGGTGACCTTGTGGATAAAGAAAAGTTCCTCAAAAGACTTGAAGATCTTGCAGCTTCAAAGGAAGCAGCTATAAAAGATCTTGGTGGTGATCCTT
The DNA here is from genome assembly GCF_017873415.1 of Methanolobus bombayensis. Lineage (GTDB taxonomy): Archaea > Halobacteriota > Methanosarcinia > Methanosarcinales > Methanosarcinaceae > Methanolobus > Methanolobus bombayensis. The sequence goes on from NZ_JAGGKD010000013.1 coordinate 10,254, forward strand.
CTATTGTTATGGATCAGGAACTCATAGACAAATATGTAAAACTTGGTGAGCGCTTTGCTTCTTATGTGACTGATGTTTCCTATGAGGTTAACAAAGCACTTGATGAAGGTAAGAATGTACTCGCAGAGGGTGCACAGGGAACTCATCTCGATGTTATCCACGGGACCCAGAAATTTGTAACTTCTTCATGTACCATTGCTGGTTCTGCATGTGCTAATATTGGTGTTGGTCCTACCAGGGTTGATGAAGTACTGGCAATTGTAAAAGCATATATTACAAGAGTTGGTGAAGGTCCGTTACCTACAGAACTGTTTGATGACATAGGTTACCAGATACAGGATGTTGGTGGAGAATTTGGTACTACCACCGGCAGGTCCAGAAGGTGTGGATGGTTCGATCTTCCTTTACTTAAAAAGGCTATTTATCTTAATGGTTACACCTCTATTGCACTTACTAAACTTGATGTTTTATCAAATCTTGATTCTGTGAGGGTTTGTGTTGCGTATGAACTGGATGGAATGACAATTGATTATCCGCCAGAGGATACTTCTGAACTTGCAAGATGCAAACCTGTCTATGAAGATCTTCCTGGATGGGACAGCGACCTAACCGGTGTTACGTCATTTGATGATCTCCCACGGCCAGCTCAGGACTATGTAACTTATCTTGAAGATAAGATGGGTGTAAAGATTGATTATATTTCTGTAGGTCCTGCAAGAGAGCAGACATTCAGAAAGTAGTTCGGATATGCAAAAACTGCCGAAAAACGTATATACTACTCAATAGTTTAAACATCACAAATCCAGCTGAACTAATCACCTGATGCAATTGAGTCCTGCAGATGGTGGGTATCTTAACAGATATTATAATTCAGGAGAATATTAATGACAACTGTATATGACGTTCCTGCAGCCGAGTTTATAGCAAAGGTAGCAGAAAAGTTGAAAGAGAATGACAAAGTAAATCCGCCTGAGTGGGCAACATACGTTAAGACTGGTGTCCATAAGGAGCTTCCACCACTTGACAAAGAATGGTGGTACACAAGATGTGCCGCAGTACTCAGGACTGTATATACTCAGGGTCCGATTGGTGTTGAGAGAATGAGATCTGTCTATGGAGGAAAGAAAGACAGAGGCGTTGCTCCTGGCAAAAAGGCAAAGGGAAGCGGTGCTATTGCAAGAACTGTTCTTCACCAGCTTGAAGATGCAGGTTTTGTACGCACTCTCAAGAGCGGTCGTGTCGTGTCCCCACAGGGACAGTCCATGCTTGACAATGTCGCATATGAGGTAAAACAGGAACTTGTAGAAAGCATTCCGGATCTTGCTAAATACTGAATGCGAATTCCTGCCCGGTAACTTCTATAAAGAATCAATGCTTATTTCTTTGTACAGCATAGGTGACTTTCATGACGGATGACCTTGAAGAAATAAAGAGAAAAAGACTTGCACAACTCCAACAGCAACAACAGGCTTCCCAACAACAACAGATGGGCGGTGCTGATATGCAGGCAGCAATGCAACAGGAGCAAATGCAGGCTGAGATGGAAGCAAAGAAGCAGGCTCTGATGCGTCAGATCCTGACTCCGGAAGCGCGTGAGAGATTGACAAATCTGCGCATGTCCCGAAAGGAACTTGTTGAGCAGCTTGAAAGCCAGTTGATCATGCTTGCACAGAGTGGCAGGCTTCAGACCAAGATCGACGATGAAAAACTCAAACAGCTTCTGGTACAGATGCAGCCAAAGAAGAGGGAAACCACTATAAAGCGTATGTGAGCGGCCTTCATGTATGTATCAGTTTTGTTCAGTGGTGGTAAGGACAGTTCTCTGTCTGCAATACTACTGGAACCTTTCTTTGAGGTTGAACTTGTAACATGTGGTTTTTCGCTACTTCCTGTCGGTGAGGTAGCTGCTGAAACTGCAGAAAGGCTTGGTTTTCCACACCGGATGATCAAACCAGATGGTTCAATTCTCGAAAAGGCATATGATATGATACTGCAGGATGGCTTCCCAAAGAATGCTATCAATTTCATTCACAGGAATGTGATAGAGCATCTTGCTTCTGATCCTAATGTAAGTTTCATTGCAGATGGGATTCGTCGTGATGATCGGGTTCCTTTGCTTGAATTATCACAAATAAGGAGCATTGAGGATCGTTTAGGTGTTCATTATGTATGCCCGCTTAAAGGATTCGGACGTGCTGCGGTGAATGAACTTGTACAAAAGCATCTGGTAATTGAAGAAGGTCTTAGTGAGGATATACTGAAAGCGGATTATGAAACTGAGCTTAGGGAAATGATAATTCAAAATCATGGCCCTGAAAAGGTCAGGGAAATATTCCCTTCTCATGTTCAATCTCATGTTATCGAACGCAGGAATGCGTGAAAGAATGAAAAAGCGAACTTAAGGACATGATTAAGGATTTATACAATAATTATGTTATAAGTTCAAAATTCAATCAATAATTTAATACAAATCATAGCATAGGTGAGACAAGTGAGCCACAATACTAAAGGACAGAAGACTAGGTTGGCAAAAGCACACAGGCAGAACCACAGGGTTCCGACCTGGGTCATCATAAAAACCGATCGTAAGGTCGTTAGCCATCCAAAGAGAAGACACTGGAGAAGAAGCAGTCTTGATGTGAAATAAGTAGGTGACTATAATGGAAGAAGATATGGTAAAAGAGCAGATCTATACGATCCCTCTCCGCAGCGTGAAATCAACTCCTCGCTGGAAGAGATCCAGAAAGGCTGTAAAAGTTATCAGAGAATACCTTACAAAACACATGAAGGTAGAGCCTGATATGGTCAAGATAGACAGGACCATCAATGAAAAAGTATGGGAACATGGTTCTGAGAAACCACCTCTGTCCATTCGTGTAAGAGCGGCAAAGTTCGAGGATGGAGAAGTTCAGGCAGAACTCGCATAAATGCTCCCGGGTATCATTCCAGTTTAAGATTAAATAATGATACGAACTGCAAATATTCAGGAAAGCCCCATAATAGGGGCTTTTGCAACGTGTACTGAAGATATGGTACTTGTACCTCTGAACACGCCAGAGGCTGTCCGTGAAAAGTTAGGACAGTTTTTACAGGTAAATGTAGTGGGCACTCTTGTCAATGGAAGTACTATTGTGGGTTCACTTTGTCGAGGTAATTCCAATGCATTGCTTGTTTCAAAGGGTTCAACTATAAGAGGACAGGACCAGATCGATATTCCTATAGCAGAGTTACCAGGAAAACTCAATGCTGTTGGCAATGTGGTACTTGCGAATGATTCATCAGCATTGGTACATCCTGAACTTAACGACAGGTCTGTAGAACTGATTGAAAAAGCTCTCAAGGTTGATGTTAAAAGGGGTACAATCGGCGGTGTAAAAGCCGTGGGTATGGCCGGGGTTGCAACAAATAAAGGTTTACTTGTAAACCCACGTGCAACGGATTCGGAGCTTTCAATTCTTGAAGAGCTATTTGATCTGCCAGTGGATATAGGCACTGTTAATTACGGAACGCAGATGGTCGGTTCAGGACTGATCGCAAATTCCAAGGGTTACGTCGCAGGTTCGCAGACCACAGGTCATGAACTGGGAAGAATAGAAGATGCCCTGGACTTTTTAGAATAATGGTTTAAGGTGATTTATATGAAGACATTTCAGGTTACAGGCACATTTAAAGCCGGAATTGCATGGGAAAAGTTCACAAAGGTCATTGAAAGCCAGAATGAGAAGAATGCAATGGATAAAGTGTATTCTCTCTTTGGCAGCAAACATGGCCTTAAAAGGAACTTTATAAAGATTGAAAGTATAACTGAGGCATGATCCATGGCAGATATGAATGAACAGGATCCAAGGGCGCTTGCAAACCAGCACCGAGAGCTTCAAAAGCGCGTGGAGATGGTACAGCAGCAGATGAGCATGGTCCAGATATCACTAGAGGATTGTAACAGAGCAATTAATACAATAGATGAGCTCAGCAATGTTTCAGCAGGTTCTGAAATGATGTTTCCTATAGGTTCCGGTTCATTTGTATATGCCAGCATCAGTAATACCGACAAAGCAGTAGTTGATATTGGTGCAGGGTTAACTGTTGAACGACCTATTCCTGAAGCAAAGGAGATTCTCCAGCGCCGCAGGGAAAAACTCACAACAGCTCTTGATAATATGAACGGTTCCCTGTCCCAGTTAGGTCAGCAGATGCAGTCTATTGAATCATATCTTGCAAGGCTCCAGCAGCCTCAAGGTAATCCGGGTTCCCAGTGAACCCTTTTCTTTTTTCTATTTTTAACAAATTTACGAGTTGTATTCCGTGTTCAATAAGCTTAAGGCAAAACTCAGTGGTTTCAAGGAAAAGATAGGATCCAAGATCGATGAAAAAGCAGTTGAAATCGAACCTGTGGAAGGGGAAGTAGCAGGTTCCCCGGAAGGATCGGAATCCTTAGGTTCAGCTGGTGACTCGTCTCCTTCTTCACCGGTGGAAAAAGAGGATGTAGTTCCTGTCGAAGAAAAGAATCCAGTTCAAAAAGAAGAAAACGGTGTTACTAAAAAGTTTGGTTTTGCACAAAAGGCTAAAGCTCTTGTTTTTGAAAGAGAATTCATTCTGGAAGAGGACGATCTCGAAGAGTCTCTATGGGACCTGGAGATGGCACTTCTTGAAAGTGATATTGCACTTTCGGTTTCAGAAGCTATTGTAAATTCTGTAAAAGATCAGCTTGTAGGGACCAGAAGGCGTATTGGCAGCAATACGGGGAATATTGTGGAAGAAGCCCTTAAAAAAGCCATCTATGATGTAATGAGTGCCAATATTTTCGATCTTGATGACTACGTGAAGAATGCAAAGAAACCAGTTCACATAGTTTTCATTGGTATAAACGGTACAGGAAAAACAACTTCAATTGCCAAGTTATCCAAACGTTTCCAGGATCAAGGAATGTCTGTTGTTGTTGCTGCAGGTGACACATTCAGAGCAGGAGCAATTGATCAGCTTGCCATTCATGCAGATAAGGTCGGAGTGAAAATAATCAAACACCAGGAGCAAGGCGATCCAGCTGCTGTTATTTACGATGCAATTCAGCATGCTAAAGCTCACAATGTTGACATTGTACTGTCTGATACTGCAGGCAGGATGCATACTAACATCAATCTTATGGAGCAGCTTAAAAAAGTATGCCGTGTAGCTCCGCCGGATCTTATTATCTTTGTAGATGAAGCGGTTGCAGGTAATGATGCTGTGGAAAGAGCAGCTCAGTTCAATGAAGCCGTTCCTATAAATGGTTCAATTCTGACAAAAACAGATGCTGATTCCAAAGGTGGTGCAGCAATTTCCATTGCATACATCACAGGAAAACCAATTTTGTTCCTTGGAATGGGTCAGGGATATGATGATATTCGCAAATTCGATCCACAATGGTTCGTGGATCAGTTATTCGGGGAATGATGTTCATTCCTTAATTTATTTTCTAAGTTTTTATTGGTTTAATATTTTGATTTGTTTTAAAGAATAAAGAATTAAGCTGGCAGATAATTTATCTGCAGCTTTCCTTTAATTCTGATGCAAGTTTTTCTACTCTTTCATTTACATCTTCGCCAGAAGCAATTATGTTAACAAAAGCCGAACCTACAATAAATGCATCAGCACCTGCTTTGATAACTTCTGCAGCCTGCTTTCCATTGGAAATTCCAAAACCTACAGCCTTTGGCACTTCTGTATCAATGCCTGCGAGAATATTCTTTGTTGATTCAGCCACATCAACTCTTTCTCCAGTAACTCCAAGTCTTGAAACAATGTAGACAAAACCTGATGTTTTTTCCAGATTTTTTTCCATTCTTTTGCCGGTGGTCACAGGTGTTATCAGGAAGATAAGATCAACACCATTTTCCTTACATGAATCTTGCAATTCATCTGCTTCTTCTGCAGGAAGGTCAGGTACGATAATTCCTGTGATGCCTGCTTCAGCACAATCTTTTGCAAATTTCACCGTCCCTCTCTTGTATATGAGATTGTAATATGTCATACAGACAAGAGGAACATTTTCTTTAATTGATGCGGCCATCTCAAAGTAGATGTCCGGATTCATTCCTGCTGCAAGTGCCCTGGTTGATGCAGCCTGTATGGTAGGCCCGTCTGCAACCGGATCTGAAAAAGGCAGTCCAAGTTCAACGATATCCGCTCCACCTTTTACAAGTGCATGAACTATTTCTTTTGTAGCTTCAGCAGAAGGGTCGCCTGCACAGACATAGGCAATAAGTGCCTTTTCATTTTTTCCCTTAAGTTCTGCGAATTTATCTGCAATTCTCACTGGCAAGCCTCCTTTTCTTCTTCTTCTTTTAATTTAAATACTGTTTCAAGATCCTTGTCTCCTCTTCCGGAAAGGTTGATAACAACAAGATCTCCGAGCTCCCTGGTTTTTGCCATTTTCATAACATAAGCAACCGCATGTGATGATTCAAGTGCGGGAATTATCCCTTCAAGGCGGCTTAGCTCATAGAAAGCTTCCAGTGCCTCATCATCACTGATACTACATGGAGTGATTCTTCCAATGTCTGCAAGATATGCAAGCTCTGGTCCGACTCCAGAATAGTCAAGTCCGGCTGATACGGAACTGGATTCAAGTATCTGTCCGTACTTATCCTGAAGTATTAGTGTGTGTGCGCCCTGTAGGATTCCTTCTTCACCAACACAAAGAGATGCAGAGTGTAAAGCTTCTTTTTCAGTAGTTTTCATTTCTTTCCCACCTGCTTCCACAGGGAACAGTTTAACGTCCTTATCATCGATAAAAGGATGGAATATTCCCATGGCATTGCTTCCGCCGCCTGCGCATGCAACAATTGAATCTGGATATCTTCCTTCTTTCTCCATGATCTGTTCTTTTACTTCTTTTCCAATAACACTCTGGAAATCCCTTACTATCATGGGATATGGATGCGGTCCCACAACAGAACCAATGAGGTAATGTGTATTCTCCACATTTGTTACCCAGTCCCTGAGAGCCTCATTAATGGCATCCTTTAGTGTCTTTGAACCTGATTCCACGGAATGCACTTTGCAACCCATGAGTTCCATTCTGTAAACATTCATGTGCTGGCGCATGACATCTTTTGCACCCATGTAAACTTCGGATTCAAAACCCATATTTGCAGCAGCCATTGCAGTTGCAGTTCCATGCTGTCCTGCCCCCGTCTCAGCTATAATACGTGTCTTTCCCATGTATTTAGCCAGCAATGCCTGTCCAAGTGTATTATTAAGTTTGTGAGCACCACCATGAACAAGGTCTTCGCGTTTTAGATATATTTTTATCCCATATTTTTTACTCAGATTCCTGGCAAAATAGAGGGGAGTTTCCCTACCAGCAAATTCTTTCATGTAATAATCAAGTTCTTCCAGAAACTTCGGATCATCCTTGTAACGATTATAGGCTTCTTCAAGCTCAGTAAGTGCTGGCATTAGTACTTCAGGAACGAATTGTCCACCAAATTTGCCATACATTGCTTTTTTCATTGTTATTCTCCGTATCCTTAATTAATTATCAAGTGCATCAACAAGTTCTTTTGTTTTTGCGTATATTTTCCCGCTTTTAATAATAGATGTACCAACAAGTACGGCATCAGCTCCAGCTTCAATGACTCTTTTTATATCCTCTGCAGTATGCATTCCACTTTCACTGATGACAATGTGACTCTGGTTATTCTCACTATCAAATCTCTTGATTAACGGTATAAGTCGAAGTGTAGTATCAAGATTGATTTCAAGATTGCTCAGGTCACGGTTATTTATTCCTATGATCTTCGCTTTTGTATCAAGTGCTTTTTCAAGTTCACTTTCATTATGGATCTCCACAAGTGGTTCAAAACCTTTTGAGATTGCTATATCCACCATTTTCACGAGCCTATCGCCAAGAATGCCGGCAATAAGTAATATAAGATCACTTTTTTCTTCATTGAATTGTTTTTCATCAATGATGAAATCCTTACGTAGCACAGGCAGAGATATATCATCTCTTACTGCTCTGAGATTATCGAGCGAACCATGGAAAAATTCAGGTTCGGTAAGTACGGATATTGCCACTGCCCCGGCTTTCTCCATTTCCGTTGCTATTATAACAGCATCCTCTGGTTCAATATCCCGAAGTTTTTTCCCTGGTGATGCAGGTTTAACCTCTGCAATTACCGCAACCTTTCCCTTTTTTTTTCTTTCATTAATTAAAGTGAGTATGTTTCTTCTATCTTCACATATTTCCCTATTATCATAAGGTTCTGTTCTTGTTTTGAGATTCCTGACTCTCTTTTCAGTAGAACTGACTATATCATTTATTACGGCGTGCATCGAATACCCATTTATGTTCTGCAATGTACAGAGTTGTACATGAATGCTATAATATATATAGGTGTCGAAAGAAATATCTCTATGATGAGTTCATTCCTAAATTTAATGCACCTAACGAGCTGGTTATTATATTACTACTTATCTGATTTCAGGTTTTATTCAGATCGTCGATCAAAAAAGTTTCAATATTGTGATCTACGTGTATGTCCTGATTACTGTCAATTTGCTCCTGAATACCCAATTTTTCCTGAACGGTCATAGGTGGGAAATAAGCAAGATATGCAAGTACAGTACCTATAAGGACAAACAACCTTGCAAACAGTTGCATTGCATCAACTATTGCGATCATGTCTGTCAGCATAAAATCAAACACAAAAGAAATGGCTACCAATGGCAGCGCAGTCCTGTAACGTATCCTTTTTGGCATTCTTTGCAACAGGATCAACAGCAACAATCCCAGGATCATGGATGTCGGTATGACAAACAGTCCCATTAGATATAAGTTAATGGCAGCATCACTATTGATCATGAATATAGAACCCCATTCTGTAACTATTGGCCCTACAATTCCGCTGTCATAAAGAAAAGTAAGATATGCTGCTCCTATTAGTGTAAATACCAGTGCAACATATTCTCCTATTTTTTTACTTCCTGTTATCACATATATGATAAAGAATACAAGTGGAACAGATATAAATGCAAAAGGAATTGCTGTAATAAAGTACATTATTGCATCTATTTCCTGGTTACCTGCATAAGCTGCGAACATTCTTGCTGCTGCAGGCAGGTATGTCAGTCCGACTATTGTCCAGAAAAGTATTAATGAAAAAAGAGCAGGTTTACTATTTTTGTTGTATCTCTCCTTATTTCTGGAAAGTACCCATGCAAAGGCAAGAGATGACAATGTGATTGCAAAACAAATAGTTCCATTTAAAAGCAGTCCGGGATTCATCTCTTTCCTTTTATTAATAACTTACATTTTATTTATATATTTTCATTGTGCAAATGTTGCTAGTTTGGCGTTTGAGATTTCCAACCAAATGGTATTTATATTATTCATTACTATATTAGTAATATATCCAAAAATAATAGGATATAAGAGGAGGATCGTACATGAAAGCAAACAACGCATTACATTTGAACAAAAATACCAGAGCTCAGGTGGGTATTGGTACTCTTATCATATTCATCGCTATGGTTCTTGTAGCAGCAGTTGCAGCTGCTGTATTGATTCAGACTTCCGGTACTCTGCAGCAAAAGGCTCAGTCAACCGGTAAACAGGCAACACAGGAAGTATCTTCTAACCTTATGGTAAAGACCATTGAAGGTGTGCGTGCCAAGACTTCATCAACTAATATGTCAGAAACAATTGACCTTCTGAAACTTAAGGTCGGTCTTAATGTCGGAAGTTCACCTGTAGATGTAAACCAGGTAGTAATCTCAATTACTGATGGGACAACCGCAAACAATCTTGTTTATGCAGGCAATACAAAATCATATGCATCAGCAGGACAGGACAATGGTGATATGGACTCATTTAGTTCTTCTGATGCATCTTCGAATCTTGAGACTCTATTAACTGGCAACACAAGTGCAAGTAGTTCTATCAACAACGCAGATCACTATTATACTGTAGAGAAGATCCGTGATGAAGATGCATCATTTTCACAGAGCAATCCTGTTATGAACACTGGAGATCTCATCACTGTTTATATTGCAACAACTTCCGATACTGCAGTGTCAAGTGGTTACCCAACCCTTGGATCTGCTGATGTTTCAGCTGGTTTAATAACATCAGGTCTTAATCTTGTACCGAGGACTACTGTAAACATTGTCCTAACACCTGAATCTGGTGCAGCCACAACTGCAGACTTTGTAGCTCCATCTTCATACGGTGTTAAGGAGACTGTACAACTGTATCCATGATCTGTCGATGTGCGATTCTTCGCACATTTTTTGGAGCTGATAATATGAAAGCAAACAATAAAAAGATAAGATCGGACACAAGTGCACAGGTTGGTATAGGTACACTGATTATATTCATTGCAATGGTTCTTGTGGCAGCAGTTGCTGCTGCAGTCTTGATCCAGACTTCCGGTACTCTGCAGCAGAAGGCTCAGTCTACTGGTAAGCAGGCAACCCAGGAAGTTTCATCTAACCTTATGGTAAAGACCATTGAAGGTATACGTGCTAAGGACGATGCAACTACTATGGCTGACAATATCTCAATGCTTGAACTTAAGGTCGGTCTTAATGTCGGTAGTTCTCCTGTAGATGTGAACCAGGTAGTCATCTCAATTACTGATGGAACTACTACTAACAACCTTATCTATGCTAACAACGAGCAGACATATGGGAATGCTATGAAAGATTTCTCAGGTTCTGCCACGGCCGCTGCAAATAAATATAATATGACCACGGCAACACAGACAACTCCTGGTGACAATGCAAAGTATTTCTTTACAGTAGAAAAGATTCGAGATGAAGATGGGTCTTTTAGCCAGGCAGAACCTGTTATGAACACAGGAGATCTTGTGACATTCTATATCTCCACAGTAGCTGTAGGTGATACTGCATTTGATTATATTGGTTCTATGGCTACCAATGATGGTCAGGATGATACTGGCCTGGTGATTGGTCCAAGATCAGTTGTCAATATTGTATTGACACCAGAATCTGGTGCAGCCACTACTGCAGACTTTGTTACTCCGTCTTCATATGGTATCAAAGAAAATGTACAGCTGTATCCATAATGTGAGATTTTAAATCTCACTATATTTTATTTTTTTGAATTGTACATTTTATTATTGTTATCTGCTTCTATTTTATGTGGATTTCTGATTCAAATATAACTTTTGTGAAGTATTTTTGACCTTGCTTTTATCTATAGGGTAGTTTGATTGTATTACTTAAAATGGGTTCTTAAATTGCAGTAAATTCGATAAAAGTGTAGTTAGTTATAGCTGTGTATGTCAACTATTTTTAGCGTCTACTTCGTATGTTACAATGATGGGCTTATAGCTTCCGGTTCAATATTTGAAGCATATTCTTCTCTTTCAGAGTTCAAAAAAAACAATGTTTATTCTTAATAAAGATCAGGGCATTCTCTCAATGATTTCTCCCATTCTCTTATTCTTCTTGTAGAATGCAGTGCTGTCTTTCAGGAAATTTGAGGCTGTTATTCCTTTGTCAGTGACGATATATCCGCCACGTTTGACTTTTTCCACAAGTCCTTCAAGCTGGAATACAGTTTTCATCTTACTGCCTATGCTGCCTTTGTCTGCAAATTGGTCGGTATACTTTCTGATCTCGGAAAATTCTGTGATCTTTCCCTCATTTTTCCCAAGTACTCGAAGTATTAACCTGTATTGTATGTCTCCGGGTCCCTGGTGGATGCCCATTGACTGATAGAATTCTGCCACAGCCTGTTCAAGTCCTACATCAATATCTTCAGACATCAACATCTTCCTCCTCTTCATCGATGTCGATGTCCTTTTCGTAGAGTTCGTACTGGTATTTTTGTATGCCCAGTTTTTCCTGTAATGTCATGGGTGGGAAATAAGCAAGGAATGCCAGCACTGTTCCTATTAATACAAATAACCTTGCAACAAGTTGCATCACATCGACCATGGTGATCATGTCTGTAAGCATGAAGTCAAAAACAAAAGAGATTGCAACAAGTGGAAGAGCTGTTCTGTATCTTAGGTGTTTTGGCATTTTCTGCAGGAATATCAGAAGTAAAAACCCTATGATCATTGCTGTTGGAATTACAAAAAGCCCCATCATGTATATGTTAATGGCAATATCGCTATTTATTGTAAATATAGATCCATATTCTGAAACAATTGGACCTATGATTCCTTTTGTGAAAAGAAACATCAGGAATGAAGCTCCAAACAGTACAAAAAGCAGTGAAATGTATGCACTTATCTTTTTGCTGCCTGCTATTACATAAAGGATGAAAAATACCAATGGTACTGCAACAAAAGAAAATGGGATTACTGCAAGGCTGTACATCATAATGTCGAGATTTTCTTTTCCAAAGTAAGCCGCTATCATCCTTATGGTGGTTGGCAGGTAAGTGAGTCCTACAAGGGACCATAAAATTACAAGTGACCAGAGAGCAGGTTTACTCTTCTCGCTATGTTCTTCTTCGTTGCGAGCAAGCACCCATGCAAAAGCAAATGATGATATGGTTATTGCAAAACAGATTGTTGCATTTAATAGCAAGCCTGCATTCATCTAATCCCTCTGTTTTATTTACACATTGTTAATATATAATGTTTCCTCATGCCGAACTTACACTGTTTGGTGTTTGAGATTTCCAACCAATTAATATATATATTATTATGTAGTATATAAATTCATCCATATTAATGGATTATAGGAGGATATGCATGAAAGCGAACAATACATTATATTTGAAAAAAAATACTAAGGCTCAGGTGGGTATTGGTACTCTTATCATATTCATCGCCATGGTCCTTGTAGCTGCTGTAGCAGCTGCGGTTCTTATACAGACATCCGGTACTCTGCAGCAGAAAGCTCAGTCAACCGGTAAGCAGGCAACGCAGGAAGTATCTTCTAACCTTATGGTAAAGACCATTGAAGGTGTACGTGCAAAGAACAGTGCAACTGATATGTCAAGTACAATTGACCTTCTTAAACTCAAAGTTGGTCTTAATGTCGGAAGTTCTCCGGTTGACGTAAATCAGGTAGTGATATCAATTACTGATGGAACAACTGCAAATAATCTTGTTTACGCAGGAAATGAGAAATCATATGCCTCTACAGGTCAGGATAACGGAGACATGGACAACTTTGGATCAAGTGCATCTGAAAATTTGGCGAACCTCTTGGTAAATAGTACTACTGCAAGCAGCTCATTCAATAATTCTGATAACTATTATACTGTAGAGAAGATTCGTGATGAGGATTCATCATTCTCTCAGGGTAATCCTGTAATGAACACTGGGGATCTGATTACAGTTTACATATCAACAATTTCAGACTCAGCAGTCTCAGCCGGCTATTCAACACTGGGAACTACAAATGTTTCATCCGGAATGAAGACTTCAGGACTTAACCTTGTACCGAGGACTACTGTGAACATTGTCCTAACCCCAGAATCAGGTGCAGCAACAACCTCTGACTTTGTAGCTCCATCTTCATACGGTGTTAAAGAAACAGTACAGCTCTATCCATAATGCAAGAGATATCTGTGGTGTTCTCACTGCAGATTCTTTTACATTGAGAGGTTACTATGATCTCTAATGCCAGTTTAAAAAGGAACAATACTGCCCAGGTGGGTATTGGTACTCTCATTATTTTCATAGCTATGGTTCTGATTGCTGCTGTAGCGGCATCTGTACTTATACAGACATCCGGTACACTGCAGCAACAAGCGCAGTCAACCGGGAAACAGGCTACACAGGAAGTATCATCAAATCTTGTTGTTAAAAACATAGAAGGCGTTCGTGCAAAGACTTCGTCTACAAGTATGGCTTCAAACATTTCCCTTCTCAAGGTAAAGGTGGGACTTAATGTCGGAAGTTCTCCTGTGGATCTTAATCAGTTGATAATTTCCATAACTGATGGTACTAACACAAATGACCTTATTTATGCCAACAACGATAAAACCTATGGAAATGCAATGGCCAATTTCTCATCATCTGAAACAGCCGCGACAAATCTTTTATACCTATTAAATGGTACTCAGAGTAGTCCTGGTGCAAATGGCATGTATTTCTTCACCGTACAAAAAATAAGGGATGAAGATGTTTCATTTTCTCAGGCCAATCCTATTATGAATACAGGTGATCTGGTGACAATTTACATTTCTGTTGTATCTGATGGTGACCTTTCTTACACAACAATAGATGGTGTCACCACCGGTGGAACTCAGAAGGATTCCAATCTTGACCTTGCTCCACGTTCTACGGTTACAATAGTAATGACTCCTGAAGCCGGAGCCACTTCTATGGCAGAGTTTGTCACTCCTTCATCGTATGGTACCAGAGAAACGATACAATTATATCCATAAGGTGAATAAATATTCACCTTCACTTTTTTGAGGGATCGTATGTCAGAAAAAATTCTGTTAATATTTATCATTCTATCTTTGTTCTTTATTCCAGTTTCGTCTGCAGATGCCATTTTTACAAATGAGATACAGGTTTATGATTCGTCTCTGAATTTAACAATAAATGAGCGCTATATCGGGAATGATTCTGAAGCTTTCCGTTTAAGCCTTGATATCGATAACAATAGTATGGTAACTCAAGATGAAGTTGAAACCTTTGTTCAGGAATTTAAGAAGAATGGAACAATACAGTATTTAGGTTATATTTTGATTGATGATGGAAATATGGCTCTTTCACTTGATTCATTCGACCTGGAAGTTTCAGGTGCAGAAGGTAATGTGAATACTTCGGAAATAGGAGTCAGAGCTAATATTGTTTATGGTGTACCTGGGTCACTTGAATCCGGAAAGCATAGCATATGGATTCTTGGCCATCCGGCAATTGAAAAAATGAGTATTTCTTTGCCTTCTAATATGGTAGTGAGAGATGTTAATGGAATCGATGATATGGAAACATCCTGTGATTCCGAAAGACAGTTGATTATGGGACGTAGCGGAATTCGGTCATTTGTGGTAGATGGACGCCAGACTTTTGAGTATGCCGTTATGATAGAGGTAGGTAAATCTGACTTTGTTGCAGACCTTTCTATTTTCCCTTCTTTATTTTAATTTCTTTTTTCTAAGCCCTCTTATATACAATTAACTTAAATAAAATTAAATACTATGTCTATATTATAATTGTATGCTAATAATATTGCATACTCTATTGCATTACATTGATACTTATATTGATAATTTCAGGTGCTTGAATGAAGAAACGTATGTATGGTTCTATTGTTGTTATTTTTGTTATTCTGTTGAGCATATACAGTAGTGGTTGTGTCAGTAGTGATCCTGAGGAAGAAGTACCTGAAACAGTTAACACATTTATGACTGCTATTAACGACGGTGACTTTAACGCCGCTTTTAATATGTATACGGGTAAGGATTTCCTGGCAGTTGCAAGTATAAAAATGATTTTTGCCAACAAGGGTATCGAACCTGGTACTATTGAAGAAGTAAACATTGTTTCTCAGGAAATTGCTGAATCAATTGCTGTTGTTGAAGTTGACTGTACAGTATCAAATTCTGAGGGTGGCACAAGTAATATTCCTATCTATTTCAGTCTCCAGAATAGCCAGCTTGGATGGATTATTACAAGAGTATCTTTCACAGTTCCATTAACTCTTGATAATGCAGAAGTAGTGGATGTTGATGTGGAATCTACGAAAATAGATGTTATTGCAAACAATGCTCCGCTTATATTTGTTTTTGCTTTAGTCATGCTTGTTCTTGGTCTCTATCTTGACAGAAAAGACAAAGCTAAGAAAAAGGAAAACAGCAGGACTATAGATGTTTCCGGTGCAACTCCTATACAGAAGGAGTCTATTGCACAGTATGTCAAATTCGTTCCTTCTCAGCAGATCACAGTAGGCAAAACAGCTACAGTTGATGTATGGGTGAAGAATTTCACGCAACAGCCTTACAATGATTTTGCCATTAAAGCTAAATTCGCAAATTCTCTTGAGCCTGAAAAGATCAATCTTTTCTTTGATAATATAGCTCCTGGTGAAACCGTAAAAAGAACATGGGTAGTAAAACCAAAACTTTCAGGCTGGGCTTCAATTGAAGAACCAACTGTGGTATTCAATTTCGGAGGGAACAAATACATAGGTGTGCTCGACCCTGTGTGGTTGCAGGTGCAGTGAATTTATAGACTGAATTATATTGTGGGTGATATGGGTGTCGTCAGATACAAACAAAAACGAGGAATCTGCTAATCATTTGTCTCCGGATGTTATGAAAAAATTAAATGAGGCATTTTTGTCTTATTTCGATGGAAAACAGCCTGGGAAAAGCAGTATTGATCTCTCAGAAGAAAATGCTATTCTTGATCTGATCAAATCCGGTATAGAGGAAAAATCCAGTAAATCCGTTGAAGGCAATGAAGCCAAAAAAATGATTGTTATTGGTGAAGGATTTATTGAAGCCGGAGATGAGACCATCACCTACTCTGATGACCAGGATATGCAAATGGAGCCTGCAGTATCATCTCCTGCTTTTGGCCAGGGGGTTCCGGATGTTTTATCAAATGCTTTTGATGATGTGTCCTATCAGTCTGTTGAAATCGAAGTTGAAGAACCGGAAAAATCTTCTGAAAGCAAGGACCGGGATTACTCAAAAACCGTTTCTGATATTTTGGAACGAACTTCTAAAGTTCCAAAGGTTTCCTCTTATCATCATGATGAATCTTCTGGTACCGTTCCGAAAAAAGAGACTCTTACTGCTAAAAACACCAGTAAACCGCAAAATGAGTTTAACCTTAAGGAAAAAACAGGTGCACCCAGAAAGCCAATAACTTCACAACAAACAAAGGCTGCACCTTCACAAGTTAAACAGGAACCAATGGTTGAAACTACCAGAAGCGTTCCTTCATCATCAGAACCTTCTCCTCAAAGAAAGAAAGTTAATGATAAGGTTTCGACATCTTCCCCATTAAAGCCTGAAGTTTCAGGAAACATAAAAAAAGAGCCTTTCTCTTCTGTACAGACTTCAGAAAAACATCCTTCTCAAAAAGTATCTGACTCACAGATATCTAAACTATTCCGTAAAGCTTCTGAAAAAACTTCCGTAGATGCATCATTTTCAAATAATCCGCCTGCAATTTCTGGTGCAAAGAAGACAGCAAAACCCATTAACAAAGTTCCGGACAATCCTTCATCTCCTGTAAACATAGCTTTCCTTTACAGTAAAGATCACATGCAACATGATGCATCCTTACTTTCCATCATTACTCATGAAAAACCGGAGCGTATAATCAAAGCCATGTGGTATCTGGAAAAGAACAATGTGTTTTCAGATGGTACATGTACACTGATCGGTGATTTCCAGGCAGCAAGTGAAGAGGATCTGCACAGGGTTCATGGAAAGGAATATATTTCTTTCGTTAAGTCCTATTCAGGTTCAGGTGGTGGTTTCCTTGGTGACAGTACCTATATGACTTCAGGTTCTTATGAGATTGCCAGGACTGCAGCAGGTGCAGCCATGCAGGCAGGTGACCTTCTTGTGGACGGTAAATTCACTCATGCTTTTGTCCTGACACGTCCTCCGGGACATCATGCAAGTTCCCAGAAGTACGGTGGTTTTTGTCTTTTTAACAATGCAGCAGTGCTTGCTAGACATCTTCAGCATAACAGAAAGGTGGGAAAGGTGATGATCCTTGACTGGGATGCACATGCAGGTGACGGTACTATGGAAATATTCTATGAAGATCCCAGTGTAATGTTGTTATCTCTGCATCGTGATCCTCATGGATTTTATCCGCGAAAAGGTTTTAGTACTGAGGTTGGTGAGAATGCCGGCAAGGGTTATACAATGAACGTGGAAATGCCTGAAGGTTCAAGCAATGATGAATATATGCTTGCTTTTGACGAAGTGGTTCTTCCTATGGTAGAACATTTCAACCCTGATTTTATAATATTGAGCTGTGGTTTTGATGCACACTATCAGGAAATGAATATAGGACTGGAACTTGATTCTGATGGTTATCACCAGATGACTGCAAAACTGCATTCTGTATTCAAAGGACCAATTGTATTCCTGCTTGAAGGTGGTTATCATGATTTTAATGGCCAGTTATGCCACAGTGTACTGAGTTCCCTGCAAGGACGTCCGAATCCTGTAAATGATAAACAGCAAACATCCAGCTATAAACGTAATCAACAGAAGCAGATATTTGAAGAGGCCAGGAAAAAAGTTGCTGAATCTAAACGAAATCATCCTGTATTCTCATCACAGGTGGCCTGATGAACCGGGTAGGTCTTACTTTCAACAGTAACCATCATTTGCATGATTCCTTAATGAATGGTTATCCCTGTCCTGAAAATCCTTTAAGGATCAAGAATATAATGGAATATCTTAAAAACAGTGGTCTTATTGATGATGAAAACTGTCGTTTTTATGATGCTTTACCTGCATCTGTAAATGATATACTGAGAGTTCATACTCAGGAATATGTTGAACTGATAAGGACTTGTACAAAAGACCCACGACAAAGCCCGGGAAATGACGTTTATGTTTGTCCTTCCTCTTTTGATGTGGTTCTCGAAGCACTTGGTTGTGTTCTGAAAGCCGGTGATCTTGTTGTTTCAGGAGAATGCAGGCATGCATTTGCAATTGTTCGTCCACCTGGTCACCATGCAGGTCCTGATTCGTGCAGTGGTTTCTGTATTTTTAATAATTCGGGGATTCTTGCCCGTTATCTTCGTGAGGTAAAGGGTCTGGAACGAATTGCTATTATCAATATTGATGCCCATGCTTCAGATGGCACTTATGATGCTTTTGAAGCTGACACGAATGTATTATGTGTATCAATGCATCAGGATCAGAAAACCCTTTATCCTTTCAAGGGTTTTATCAGGGATATTGGTGTTAGGCCGGCACTTGGTTATTGTATCAATATGGAAATGCCAACAGAATCAGGAAATCCGGAATATTCACTTTTCTATGATGAGGTTGTTGAAAAGGTGCTTGATAAGTTCAATCCTCAAATAGTTATTCTTGAATGTGGTTTTGATGCTTATTACAAGGAGCCGCTGGCAAAACTTAATTTAACTGTCGATGGTTACTATAGAATAATATTTAAACTTGCAAGTAAATGGGACGTTGTAACCCTGCTTGAAGGTGGCTACCATGAAGATCTTGGTCTTCTTGCATCAGTTGTCCTTCGTGCATTGGCAGGGTTTGAGAATGTAAAGGATGATGTCGATCAGATAGACCTGCTTGCATCGAGACATGTTAAAACCAGAAAAGAGTTCAACAATAATCTCTCTCTTCTGAAAAGCAGGCTGGAACCATATTGGGGTCCATGGAATCGCAGTTAAAGGATAGTTGGTCGAAATGTTCGAACTTGGGATAAGTGATGATGATATAACTTTTTATAAACTTGAACATGCTTTTGAGCTGGACAAGTTAACAATAGGCGAATTCACTTATTTCAGAAAATATCTGGGCATGTCGGACTATGTCTCAAATTTCAAGAGCTGGCTTAAAAGACCTTCTGTGGTTCTTGTGGTTGCGGTCAGGGACAATACTGTTGTTGGTTGGTCTATGAATGAGCGATGGAGTTCTCCTGCCAGCGATGGTAGGCCAGTATATGTTCTGCGTGGCATAGAAGTATCTCCCAAACTTGCCAGAATGGGTATGGGGAAGAAGATTTTCTGCTTTATCTCAGGGATACTTGTGGGACACATTATCACCAAACCCGTAAATAAAATAGCAAAATTGTTCTTTGAATCATTGAATTTTGTAGAGCCAACACACAATAGTTCTGTTGATCTTGGTAATTATCCGGGTTATCTTGTACTTGAAGAGAACAGAAAGCAGATAGTTGTGTGTGATGGGATCACCCCTTATGATGACAAAGTAAAATCCTGCAGACTCAAACTTTTCCCTAAGGAAGCAGTTAGTGATTCTCTTATTAATATGAAGAAGGAATCTGAAGTATCAGAATCTTCTGCAGAATGTTCTGCACATGTGACTACGCATGTTCCTGGTGAAGAACCTCCGGAAGATGAATCAGGTCCTGTAGATTTCGAAGGAAAGTTCCTCGGAGAACAAAAAATGATGTCTCCTTGTAAATGTGGGAATTTCCTTGTGAACAAATACATGGTTACAGGTAAAAGAAGTGGTACTGCTTTTATATGCACTAGCTGTAGTGTCGAACGGTATTTCCTTCCTGTGAGGAAAAAGTAAGTTCACATTTATATTTTGACTTTTATCAGTATTTGATTCTGATATAAATTTAATTATGTATTTTTAATTGCACTTTTTTGTGTTGAAAGTGCAAAAGTTATGATTTTCCTTATTTCAACAGAAGGGTATTAATACCCTCAATACAATAGTATCTATAATTATAATACTAGATATATATTTATATGGGGTCTTTTCATATGGCTCAAGAGCAGGGTATCGCAAAAGTTGATTTAAGTTATATTTATAAAGCAGTGATGATGGGTAATTCCCTTTACTCTGATAATTGGGAGAAAGGTGTTCTCTACCTTACCAATCTAAATCTGTGGTTCTCAGAAGGCGGAGGATGGCTGACAATTCCTCTTAAAAACATTACAATGGTAGGCAGAGAAGTTCCTAATCCAATCAGGGTAAAGTCTCAGCGTACTATCGGAACTTCACATATTCTTATGATAGATTATCTTCAGCCATCATCTGTTGTAGAAGGAGCCACGGCGTCAGCTACCGCTTTACTTGCAGGTAATGAAGCAGTGATCAATACACTCAAAGCTTATCTGCAACCAATGTGTGGCACACCTCCAAAACAACAATCACTTTCTGATGTTGATAAGAAGCTTCTTTACATGCTTCACACAGGTGTGAACGATCTACAAAAACTGACTTTCTTTATTGGTGTGGACAACGACACACTTGCAACAAGTTTCAAGAGCCTGAGGGAGGCAAACATGTGTGACACCTCGGGTAAGCTTACAGAACAGGGACTGAAACAGATCAAGGAGATGATGTGATATGGATTTAATCACCACAAAGGAGGAATTATAATTGGCTGATCCTGGTCTCCCTCCGTTTATGACAGATTCTGCCGGTGGCCCGCCTCCGGCACAGGAAGGTAGTTTTGGCCAATCGATGGGTGCTTTTGGGGCATTGCTGAAGCTCCAGCAGAACATAAGTGATAAGTTCCCAAAAGCCAAAGTTCCATGGAACGAAACCAGAAAATTCCTTAAAGCGAGTACAATAGAGTTGATAAGATCAACATCTCTCTACAAGTTCCATATGAAATTCTTCAAGGATATCGGTCTTGGGAACATGCAGCTGATATCTTATGCACCAATGCATTACATATTTGCAGTCCCGAACAATCCGGTGTGTAATTTTTATCCTGCACTGCAGAATCAAAAGGTATGTGTAGCCACAACAGATGCACTTCACAGATTCTTCAGGGAAGACCTTGAACTTGAATGTTCCGTTGAAGAAACAGAATGTATCAAGAACGGTGATCCTGTATGCAAATTCAAGGTTGATCTCCAGCCTATATCCGCATATCAGGTAATGCTTGATGAACATGACAAAATGATACTTTCCGGTGTCAGACCGCCTGTTGATGATAATGAACTAAGGGACAGAGTAAAGACATTGACAATTTATAAATTACTTGAGAGTGGTCGTCTCTCGGAAATAGGCAATGCCTACATGCAATTTGCCAGCAATATGCCGGTTCAGGAGAAGATATTCGATCCACCGTGGAAGCTTCAGGAAGAACTCTCCTCAATCGCTGAATCGCACAATACATTTGGTGGAGCTTTCGGTGAAATGGCCAAAAAGATACAGGTTCCACAGCAGAAAGAACAGAAGGAACCTTCGCCGGAAGTATCTGAAGAAACCGCAAAAATACAGGAAGAAGCTAAAAAGACGGATAGTTTTGCCGAGCTTCTTTCTAAAATGAAGAAGGAGCAATCGTGATTTTTATGGCAGGTTACAGATCAGTTTCGCCATACACTCATCTGGATGATTTTGCAGGTGAGAATGTAAGGGTGATCACAAATAATTCACACTACAGGGGTGAATGTGAAAAGATAGACCGGAAAAACAACAATGTACTTCTGAAAAATGTTGTTGTTAAAAATGAAACCGGATGGGTTGAAGTTAGTGATTACATGTTGATCATGGGTCACTCCATTGAGTCGGTCTATATTGAAAAAAGCTTTCCTTTTGACAGTAATGAGTCACTTATTCTTTCAATAGAGGATGGGTCTCCTTTACCAGATTCAGAACCAGGACTTGAAGGGATTACAGAGAATACAGAAATTATGGATATTGGTGAATTAGGCAACCTTGATGAAATTAAACTTCCGGAGGAACTCAAATGAGCAGTGAAGATAGGATACCAACCGGAATTGCAGGTCTTGACAGGGTAATTGAAGGCGGTGTACGTGATAACACCACTATGCTGGTAGTAGGTTCAAGTGGTACGGGTAAATCCACTTTTGCAATGCAGTACCTGAATTACGGACTTGAACATGGTGAGAACGGACTTTATATAAGTATGGAAGAACCACCTGAGCAGATCCTGCGTGAAGCAAAGATGCTGGGTTTTAATCTTGATGGTTATTATGAAAAAGAACTTTTCTTCTTCCATTCAAAAGGTAAGGACTTTGTAAAGCTTGTCGATGAACAACTTCCGGCACTTGTAGAGGCAAACAAGAACTATGCGGTAAAGACCCGGGTGGTCATCGATCCGCTTACTCCGCTTATATGGGCCGTTCAGGATAAGCAGGAGCAGCGTGAGATTATAACAAAGCTGTTCTATACTCTGAAGCAGCTTGGCCCTGTTCTCATCACAACAGAAGAACATGCTTCTCCCGGTGAGACCATTGGTGAGGATGTACTTATCCCTATTTACATGTCTGATGGTGCCGTGCACCTGACATACAGGCCAATTGGAGGAGCATTTAACAGGGCCCTTGAGATTGTAAAAATGCGTGCAACAAGACATGGTGAGGAGGTCTATCCTTACATCTTTGTCCGTGGTGTCGGTGTTGTGGTCAGGACTACTCCGCTTGTATCTGCTGAGGATGTACGCAAGTATGATGATGTCTTTGACAAAGCCATTCGTACGGCTGCTGACCTTGGTGCCAATGAAAGAATGCTTGAACGTCTTGTGTATGTCAAAGAGAACTGGTCATATCCATTCTCTCCAAAGGAAACACTGCAGATATTCTTCGAATCCCAGGGTCTCAATGATACAATTACCAAAGAAGAACTTGAAAAACGCAGGGAAGAGACAGCTTCTCAGATTACAGAACCCGAAGTCGCAGAATCTGCAGAAGTTATACAGCAGGATGTTGAACCCGTTCAGGAAGAAGAATATTCCCAGGATGATGAACCACTTATTGAAATAGACAATCTGAGCGAACTGGAAGAAATGATCCAGTGATCAACTGAGGTGGGTTGACGTGTCAGCAAAAAAAACAAAAGATGACCTTGAGGATGTTTCCCTTTTGAAGTTTGCTCTGGTCGCACAACTTAAAAGGACACACCAATCCAGTGATGTGGATGTACTGCTCTTTGCCGGTGCTGACGGAAAGATCTATGCATCCTACATACCGGAAAGTATTGGTCCCAAGATATTCGAACTAACAAATCTTATCAGCAACAACCTGTTGCATGTGAGCCAGCAGCTTGCCATGGGACTTAAACAGTCAGTTATTGAATATGAGTTCGGTACGGTTATTTTCTCATCAGTGGGACGCGGAGCACTCTTAATATCCTTGTTCACAGGAAAAGCAGATCTTGCAGAGAACATGGATAAGATAGAAGTTGCCAAAGCTGTTATGCAGCATATTTTTGAGCAGCGTCCAATGACAAAGGAACAACTGGACACCTATCCTGCGGAAGTAGCCAGTGAACTTAGAATTCTGTCAAAGATCGTGTTCGATGAAATGTACACACAATCTTCTGAATACAAGAAGAATATGGAAATTCTTGCTGATATCAAAGAGAAGATCACAGGTGTCATGGGCAGGGGAGAAGTTGAGCAGGTACTTGCCATGGCTTTCAATGAAATTGCTTCATCTCCTAAATGGATGACAGAGGATTTGTGGCCATTACTTGTTGAAATGATAATCCGGGACCAGATACGACCGCTCCATGGGGATTATGTGGCAGATGTGTGTGAAGCTGAATGGATACCCGATATTCAGCATAAACTTGAGTCTTTCGTGTGAAGGTGATCTGTTATGGATGAAGAAATATGTGTACTGGAAACATGTGACCCTGGAAATATAGATCATGGTGTTTCACAAAACGGATCACGGGATTATGCAATGGAAGATGCTGAAGCTCATGTTGACAAAATTACAGACGGTGAGCTGAATGAAAGTAGTGACATAGATGATGAGATGGAAGCCAGTGAAGGGACTATGGATGACTATTCTGTAATTTCAGAAACTTCAGAACAGGCAATTTCTGATACTGAAAAATCCCTCATGATAATTGACGATGACCCGGATGTTGTGGCAAAAGGAGAAAAGGGTAGAGGAGACCTTAATGGTTCTGATATCAATGATGATAATTCGGCATTGCAGGAAGAACTGTTTTTAAGAATTAAAGATGCTGAAACCCGCTATTCTGAGCTGGAAACACGTTTATTCATGTTTGAAGAAAAATTCAACGATCTGCATACAAAGATGACCGAATCCCTGGATTCAAGTGAAAACCAATTATCAAGTGTACAGAATGATCTTTCCTCAAAGGCACATGATTCTGACTTCCAGGAGCTTAAGAAAGATTTTGATCAGTTTTCCAAGAGGCTCAGACGTGTTGCAGAAGCAGAGGATTCTGTAAATGCTGAATCCCTGGACCCTACAAAGGTACCTCCTGATGTCCTGGAAATAACCTATGCAAAGACCCTGAACGACCTCTATTTCGCAATGATCGAGATATATGGTGACCGTGAGTCATGTGATATGGTTGAAGCCGCAAGGGACAGTGTCCGTGAATTCAGTGCAGGAGTAGATTTTTTCAGGTTTGAGAATGAAATATTTGCTGTACGTGGATTGTCAGATGCCATTTCTTCAAAGATAGTTTCTGTTAAACAGATACATGGTACTTATGTGGAATTATTCAAAATGCTGTACCAGCATGTTCCTAATTATAATTCCCAGGATTTCCGTTCTTTTGTTGAGACCGGAAGCCGTGAATATACGATTGAAAAAGTCGTTTCACATGAAGAACACCTTGAGGAAGTTTATTCCACTCTTCAGGGCCATGGTGATGAACTAGCCAATCTTACTGAAAATGTTAGTTTCATTGCAGAATTACAGAATAACCAGCTTGAAGATATTGCTTCCAATAATCAGCAGCTTGAAGATATCAAGGAGCAGATGAAAAGCATTGCAAAAGCAGTGAACCTGCATACCAAGGCAATCAGTAAGCTTAATCAGACGCTAGTCGAGATAAAAGATACTTCTTATGCATCATCTTCGGAAGCATCTGACCAGAGAAATATCGACGAAACCATCACAGAATCATCAATAGCTGAAACACAGAACGCTGATGCTCATGATATGGCTAAACTTGAGGAGATCGTTACTTCTAAAGCAAGCAAAGAGGAAATTATGTTGATAGCCTCAGAAATGGAGTCATTTAAGACCATGGTGGGTGGAATGTTCAATTCCCTGCAGGAGCAGCTCCAGATACATATTCCGGCCAATGATGAATCAGTCCAAACTTCTGAATCCGATCTTGATGCTCAGGATGCCGAAGGTTCTTCTCCCAGACCTGTGGAGGAAGATGCTTTATCCCTTGAAGAAACCACAGAAGCAAATGCTGATATTTCCACTGAACCACTGAACCTTGAAGATTTCGCACCAGATGAGGATAATTTATTTTCAGAAACTGAAGACGTCCCCGTTAATTTTGAATCTGTTGAGCCTGAGTTTGCCGAAGTTGCTCCAGAGGAAATACCTGATGATCATGAATCTGATCTTGAATCTCTGAGCTTAAATCCTGAAGTTACTGTAAATGGTCCGGAACTTATTGAAGAATCCGGAATGCAGGTAGAAACATCAGATCATTCTCCGCAACCATTGAATCTGGAAGATTTCACCCCTGATGAGGACTCTCTTAATCTGGATTCTGAAAGCGTTCCTGTTAATTTTGAATCCGTTGAAACCGATGGTGTAGGACCTACTCTGGAAGAGTTCCCTATTGATACGGAATCTGCGGACATGAATTCGGAAATAAGTGTAGATGACCCTGAAGTTTTAGAGTTTTCTTCCATACAAGAAGACATATCTGAAGTTGCTCCCGGTGAACCACTTAATTTTGAGGAGTTTGCTCCTGATGAGGATACTTTACTTCAGGATTCTGAAAATGTCTCTGTTGATTTTGAATCTGCTGAACCTGAGTCTGTAGATCTTACTTATGAAGAACTTCCTCTTGATCTTGAACCTGATGACATCAGTTCAGAAGTTGTTCCCGGTGAAGCACTGAATCTGGAGGACTTTGCCCCTGATGAGACCACTTTACTTCAGGATTCTGAAGATGTCCCTGTTAATTTTGAATCTGTGGATTATGAGCCTGTAAACAACGAATCTGATGCTGCAGAAATTATTACAGAGGAACAAACCCTTGATCCTGATTCTGTGACTATTGATTCTATGGCGGTTCCCGATGGCTCGGTGGAAATTCAATTATCAGGATCTGAGCTGGATGAACCTTATATTTCAGGACAGCCACAGCCAATAAGACTTATTGACATGCCAATAGAGGAAGTTATAATCGGACAGCTTTCTATTGCAGGCTCTGCAACAATGAAGCAGCTTGAGAAACAGATCAAGGAAAATGGTTATCCTATTGACTTTGAAAAGCTTTCTCTTGTAATGGGTTATCTGGAACAGGAAAAACTTGTGAGTGCAACTAAGAAAGGAAGATACACATTCTATTCAGTCACAGGTACTTTGAATGTTTAATATCAGATGGTAAAAAATGTCAGTTAAAGATTTGAATATATTGCATGTGGCAGGAAATATCCAGTATGGTGTGCTTGAAACAGGCTCATCGATAGACCAGCTTGATATTGATATTGGAAATGCCAGCAATGCGGGGTTCAATTATTTTCATAATAAGTTTGGAATGCCATATGATTTCCTGCTGAAAAGTTCCATTAGTTCCGGTCATTCATTATTTATTGCAATACAGGATGAGAATAAACTCCTTGGTTTTGCACGATTTGAGCAAATTTCAGAAGAAACAGAAAGAACATACCGTGGAAAAACCAATGTTGTAAATCATTCCATTCATTTGCTCAGGAGTATAGAGATCCATCCATCGCACAGACATGTTGGTATTGGCAGATTGCTCTTTGCTATTGCTGTTAAGCATTTGAAAAGCAATGTAATAACGATGCCTGACAATCCTGGAGCATCAAGGTTTTTTAAGGAAAAACTTCGGTTCAAACCGCTGAATCCTAAAAACAGTGGACTCTCTTCAAGATATGAAGGTTATCTCATCCTTCAATATCCACGTGCAAAGAACATGCTTAAAACCATGGCTGGAAATTATCCCAGGATGGTGATGCCAGAACTTATAGGAAGTTACGAAGCACTTAAATTCAGGCATAATATGGGTAAGAATATCTCTTCTGAAGATATAAGTGATTTCTTAACTCTCTTTGAAAGTTCAAGGGAACTTCTGGATAACAAACTTAAAGGTGAGATGAACTCTTTTATCAGAGGATTTGATTTCAAATAATTTAGATAATTCAGGTGATATTTTGGCAAATTTAGATGTCCAGCGTTTGCGTAAGAATTTATTGAAATATTATGGAAAATTCAATGTATTACCGTCAAATACGTACGAATTATCCTCAGATATGGACAGTGGCAATTGTGCAGCTATAATCGATGATATTACCAGTTATCTTTTAAAGCCTGCAGAAAAGAACATACGTCTGGAATTGTCACAGCTTTTTAAGGAATGCGAAAATCCTGAGATCCCGTATTTTGAAGTTGTCATGGATATCATGCAGTTCATGAATGAGTTTGTCGGTGATCCTCATACAGTGGAGCTGATATTTGCCAGGGTTAACAATGACGTTGCCAGGAAGAAGCTTGAAGTTGAGGACAAGATCTATTATACGAATGATGAATGGACTCCTGAAGCTTCAGAGGCTGCTATACAGAAACTAAGGGACATGGGCACTGAAAGGGATTATCAGTTCATGGTGGATCAGCTCACGGATGTTCTATCTCATTTCACCAGTGAGGAAGGCATTAAGACAGTACGTATGAGACTTAACAATATTATTAAAAATCACTGCCAGCGGGAACTAAATGATTTGAACTTCCATCTCTGAATTGTTCCCATTTTATATTAAAAGGAGATTCCATCGTTTGTGATGGTGAATTTGTGTTTGCCTGTAATAAAGTCACTTCCTCTTTCCTTGATTATCTCAAGATACCTGTAATTGTTTTCATCATCATTTTGAATGTCGAGCACAATAACAGTATCAAAGATATAAGACCATATGCTCTCATTAATATTTGATGCAGGAATTTCTCCGGTAGCCAACAGCAGTATTTCATTCTCATCAAATTCCTGGAAAAGGTTCTGCACAAAGGCCCTTAATTCGGATTTATGGAAAGGTCGTTCATCGAATGTGCTTTCGATGTCTTCCAGGACGTTCATGGTGTCAATAACGACTCTTGATGGCTTATCCTTCAGGATGTTCTCATTGATGTATTCGAATATCGCAAAATCACCTTTTGCCACTACATCTGAGTTAATAGAGAAAATCTTCAGTTTGTCCTCTATAAGATTCTCATCATAAAATGTAAATGAAGACATTGCCCTGGTTATCTTTGTCTCTGATTCAGAAAGTAAGGATACGTAAGCACATCTTTCACCTTCTTTGGCAGCATTGAAAAGTGATTGCATACAAAGATTCGTTTTCCCCACTCCACATGAACCTGCAATCAGGATGCATGATGGTTTTATAAGTCCCCCGCAAAGAAGATCATCCAGTTTTTTAATGTATGATGGGCTTCTCATTCCGTCCATTGCTTTTATTTACGATTTGATATTTTATATATTTGTCGTACATCTGAAAAGATTAGTGATAAAGTCCTTAGATATTATCGGATGTATTTAAGCAAGCTTATATATAATCAGTTCAATTAAATTGAATAGTAAATATCAAAAAACTTTCCTTCATGTTGATGATTATGTCTGAGCTTCATAACAATAATGGGATTTTGGAATATCTTAAAGATATAAATGATCGTTTGAAATCATTGGAGTTACGTATAGCAGATCTTGAAGCTCGTAATTCTCCTGCGATCAATGATAAAATGGCTGTTTTCCTTACCGTTCCTGATTCTATCCGCAAATCACTTTTTGCTGTTTCAAAGTTGACTTCATGTACAGCTGATGAAGTAAGTGAGGTTACAGGAAGACACCGTTCAATTGAGAACAAATATCTTAATGAACTCTATAGGGCCGGGTGGCTTGAAAGAGAAAGAAAGGGTAAAAAGATTTATTATTCACTTAGCCAGAAAGTGGATAACAAGAGTAATGAATACTGGTCTGCGGTGGAAGAGGTTGAAAGCAAACTTGATCAGTTACTTGGGTGAGGAAAATGCTTCTGAGTTTTCATTCTTATAAGGGAGGTACGGGTAAAACAACTTTTGTAGGAAACCTGGGTGTCATGCTTTCTCAAAAAGGAAAGAAAGTGTGTATTATTGATACTGATGTTAACGGTCCCGGTTTGCATTCCCTTTTTGATATAAGATATGAAATGACGCTTATCGACTTCTTGCAGGGCGTCTGTGCTGCAGAAGATATTGTTTACAAATATGGGGACACTGATCTCTATATAGTTCCTTCTAAAGCCTGTGAAGAAGATATCTCTGCCATGTTCAACACCCCCGGAGAAGCCAGGGATAAATTACTTAATCTTATGAAAAAGCTGCAAGAAAAGCTTGGCATTGATGATTTCCTTTTTGACTGCAGTCCTGGTATTAACAAGTCCAGTCTTCTGACAATGAACCTTGTGGATAAGGCAATAATTGTTTCAACAATTGATGTTCAGGACATAAGGGGAACCTATGTGCTTTCCAGCATGTCTTCAAAACTGGGAACCCATGCGGCTCTGCTGTTTAACAGGATACCTGTGGAAAAGAGAAATGATATAACATCCATAGTTTCTGATTTCAGTGATAAGCTTGGAACGGAACTCCTTGGACTCATCTCATATGATGATTTTGTTGGAAAAACATGGTCCAGGAAGATTGCTATGCAGGATGATCCTGAATGTGATTATTGCGTAGAACTGAAAACTATATCAGAGAAGATTTTAGAAGAAAAATATACATGATTACAGGGATGTTCTGTATTCATCAAAACTCTGGCCAACTATTTTGTCCAGCTCTTTTTTCTCTTCGGCTGTCAGGCTGAAGATTTCTTTTATTTTATTCAAATCATCCTGAAGAACAGGTTCCAGATATAATCTGTCATCCCTGATTGAATATTTCAGGTTGGGAATTTCCTTATTATCGATTATTAGTTTCCCATTTTCTATCAAATAATAGTTGTTAAAGTGTGGTATAAGTTCAGATCTTATAAGTGGTGTCTGTGAATCAGAATCAATGGTTGTTATCATTGTACTCCCATATTCTTCACTCTTGCGAAGCAGGATTGACAGAAAGCGGAGATATGGACGTGAATTCTGCCCCTCTTCCAGTTTACTTATGTCTGATACAACAATCAGGTACTTTTTTCTGGAAATTTTTTTTTGGATTTGTATCAGTGAAGTGGTATAATTCCTGAAAATATAGAAAGAGCATGTATCACTGGGAAAATTGTGATTCTCCTGTTCGTTCTCGTTCCAGCAGATTCGGATCACAGGTAGATTATCTTCTTTTTGGATTTCCTGTGCAAGCATAGTTGCAAAGCCCCTTGCTTTTGAATCACTTTTGTAGCAAAAAACTGAGCTTTTTTCTCTGAGCAAAGAAAGAAGTTCTATAAATGCCCCCTGATTCTTACTATTATCCACCTGCATCTTTTTCACTATTTTTTTATTATTTGTGATGTATAATTATACTATGCCAGGTAGCATTTATATTTTTCTAATTGACACTACACTCTATCATTTTTTTAGGATTTAAAGTGGTTTGTACTTTGGTCTTTTCAATGACTCAGCTTATCTGATTGATTCCTTCCCGAAAAGGTTAATAACTATTGCATTAGATTTTATTTGAGGTGTTTTTGTATGTCAAAGTTCCATAAAAGAGACTATGAAAGAAAAGGTGAAAAGAAATACGAAGAACTAGATGCAAAACTTATACAGGAAAACCTCGAAGACCTGATTTCCCCGGAAGGTGAAAAAACAGATTGACAATAACGATTGATATTGAACTAATCAATTCGGACATGGCAGGTAAAAAACTTGAGGTTCCGAATGGTTCTACTTATGAAAATGTTCTGGACTTTCTTGGTATAAACCAGGAAACTGTCCTTCTTTTAAAAGATAAAAAAGCTGTTCCTATAGATGGAATAGCTGTGCCCGGAAATCTGACTATCATGTGCATTGCTTCGCAGGGATAGGACCGGACACACTTAACAACATCACATTCTCTTAGTAATGTCTTTAAGTTTTGTGATGGCATCCATCGTTGTCTTAGTGTCTTCTATGATCTTCTGCTCATAGTGTTTGATGATATCTTCAACAGGAGCGGAAAGTCTGTAGATTTTTGTAGGTCTGCCTTTTCCAACTGCTTTCTTGTTGTGGATATCAATCCAGTTTCTTTCACGCATGTGCCTCATGGCAACGCTAACTTCTGGCTGTCTCAGACCGGTGCTCATTTCAATCTCCTGAGAAGATGCTTCATCCACGTTTGAAAGGTAGGTAAGCGTGGTTGCAACATTCCTGGACATTCCCAGGCTTTTCAGTGCTTCTATGAACTTATAGTCTGTGTCATCAAGTATCTTTACTTCAAAGTCTTTCATAATAACCCCTTATTACGTTGTGCTCTAGTGAGCTCTATACTATAGTATGACATTATTATATTTAAAGTTATATATGCGCAAATTTAAAGCAGATAATAATTAATAATCTTTTCTAAAAATGATGAATTCTTTCGACAATGTGAATATATTGTTCTTTAATGTATTAATTGAGCTGAAGTCTCCAGTCGGGTTTCCATTAAAAAGAGTCTCCTGGATCTTTTTCCCGATTATGTCATCATTTCCGGGTTTCAGGCGTATCACTGTTGAGCCGGGATAAATGTGTTTCATATGTGAAAATCCATCAATATCTCCATCAGTGATCCCAATAATGGGGATTCTGAGTCGATAGAGTATATCTGCGGCAATATCGGTTGTATCGTCACCAATCGTTACAGCGATATCTGCTTCACCGATCAGTTCAAATGTTCTCTCTGCTTCGTGATCAATGATGACCGCTCTGATCATTCCTTGTAATGCTTCAGATTTATTGTTGGAAAAGGCTTCTGAGAGTGCTATATTTCCTGATTTTCCATTAGTAAGCTTTTTCTTTCGTAGAAAGAATTTACCACTTCGAAGAGGTCCGCTCTTGACCCAGCATGTGCGCAGATCAATTGGGATTCTGTTCTTATACCCGTGAAGCTTTTCCAGCCCGTGGTCTTTTATTCGGGCACCCCGGATCTCTGTAATGAACCCATTCTCACTCACAATATGGATGTCTTCGGATTCCGCAAATCCTACTATGATCCCGTTGACCATGATCTTTTCTCCGACATGAACACCATATACATTCCTGATAATACGATGTCCATGGTCTTCGATGTTTATGGTTCTGACAAGCTCAGGCAATTTTTCAAGTTTCATTTCAAACATTGCCGACACTTTTTCTGCCATGGACACAGAGAGATGATTCCATGGTATTATTTTTCCGTCGGGTAGTCCCGGACGTTCGATGTGTATCAGAGGTTTTACGTTTCGGTCATTGACCCTTGAAACAACAATATTTGCAAAAAGAAGCCCGTTATCAGTTGTTTTGCCGTGATTCAGAAGTATGACCAGGTCTTTTGTAAGAAAAAATTCTTCTATGCATTTACTTGGCTTCAGACTTTTGCTAATATCAATTATTTTTTCAAGGTGTGCATCAAGGACAGCTGTTTTCCCTATTGTCCCTGCCATTATGGCATTAATATTTCCCAGTGATTCCAATTTTTCAATAACTTTTGCTGCCATTCCTGAATCCACAACATCAGGTCCATGCACAACTATACCTATTTCCATGGCAGTCTATTCTGCTTCTCAACATAAATTTATTACTGCCCCTGTCGATAAGCTCATATTCTCATGTAATGTATTTCATACATGGAAAACCTTGTACTTACCTGGCTTGGACATTCATGTTTTCAGATAGACCTGGAGGACATCACGGTCCTTATTGATCCTTTCATAACAGGCAATCCATCAGCAACTGTCAGGGCTGATGAACTCTTCCCTGATATTATAGCAGTCACTCACGGGCACAGTGATCATCTGGGGGATACTGTGGAGATAGCTAAAAGGTCAGGATCTAAAGTGGTGTGTATACATGAACTTTCGCAATACCTGAAGTCAAAAAATGTTAAAACAGAAGGAATGAATATCGGTGGAACAGTAAATATTGGAAACTTAAGTTTTACAATGACAGATGCCAGACATTCTTCCTCCATTGATGAATCAGGGAGGGAGATAGATGGTGGAAAAGCTGCCGGTTTTATTATAAAAGCAGATGACAGGTCTATATATCATGCTGGTGACACGGGTCTTTTTGGTGATATGGCACTTATATCCAGGCTTTACAAACCTGATGTTGCAATTCTTCCTATAGGTGGACGCTACACCATGGGTCCTGAAGATGCCGCACTGGCTGTGAAGATGTTGCGCCCGCAAATTGCAATTCCAATGCACTATAACACTTTTGATGTAATTTCAAAGGATCCAAATGTTTTTGCATCTCATGTAAAAACGATGTCCAATGCAGATGTGATTATCATGGAAATTGACAGCCCAATTATTTTATAATCGTAGGGGTATAAAATAATTTATAAAATAAAATCTTCTTCATATATATACTACGGATAGGTTTATATTTCATTATGTCGAAGATGTGTTAGGCAAAAGTCGAGTTACATTTATTTATAACATATATCCCCTCTAGTTCTCGTCATACGGCTTTTGCCTTTATTGTCATTTGTTGTGGTTATTTTTGGTATTGACTCATAGATATGTTCAGATGCGGCATGATTATTTGTTAAAAGGAAATGCATTTCTTATTCATTTCTATTTATTTTTACTGATAATTTTGTTCTCATTTTATTATTATGTTTTATTCACAGACACTATTAAAAAAAATAGACTTCAAATGTAACTATGTTTCCTATTGTTATATATATGATTATGTATTGATTGGAACAAAATACGTTTATGTTGCTTTTTTACCTAGCAGCTATAAGTGTTGAATAGTGGTGACTATGGAACATGGATTTACTGACCTTGTAAATATCGGGCAATTACAGGATCTTATGGATTGTTTTTCCAGAGCTTACAGTATCTCATGTACCGTGTTTGATCCACTCAATGAAACAATTTTGTTCTTGTCTAAAGATCATTCTATTCCATGTATTGATGAGAATAATGAGTTAGATTGTTCTATATGCCATTGTCCGTCCATCCGGGAATCTTCACTTTCTTTCTTCAGCAGGAAAGAAAAAATGAGAGATGGAAAAGATAAAAGCAAATGTGAAATTGGCAGCCGTTTTTTGAACACAAAATATCAATTATACAAATGCAGGCATGATCTGGAGCATGCTGTTTTTCCTTTTGTCTTTGAGGGTGAGCATCTGGCTTCGGTGATCATGGGACCATTTTTATCTGAATCTAATGTGAGCTGTGAAATACCTGCTCATGATATACCGGTGATTTCACATTCGGAAATTGAGAATATGGTAAACAGGTCTGAAAAATTTCTGGATCTGCTTGTGAATGCAGGTATGCTCAATTTAAAACTTATGGGATATAAATCCCTTCTTATTAGTAATGAGAAGGAACTTTCCCGCAGCAGGGAAAAAGTGAGTTCTTTAGATCGTATGAAAAAGGAACTTATATCCATATTCAGCCATGAACTGAGAACTCCACTTTCTATAATCAAAGGTTACAATGAACTTCTCTATGATGGTATCTTGGGTACTGTTTGCAGTGAGCAGACAGATGCACTTGATAAATCTCTTCTTAGTATAAACAGGCTTGAAAGAATTGTTGATTCCCTGCAGTATATTGATGTAAGTCACCATGAGTCCCATATTTATGATTT
This sequence comes from Methanolobus bombayensis, assembly GCF_017873415.1. Classification (GTDB taxonomy): domain Archaea; phylum Halobacteriota; class Methanosarcinia; order Methanosarcinales; family Methanosarcinaceae; genus Methanolobus; species Methanolobus bombayensis. Next base: position 45,569 of record NZ_JAGGKD010000013.1, read on the forward strand.
CCTTCCTTTGAACCTTTCAGATGTAGTTGAAACAACCCTGGTTCATTCTACCCGGGCAATGAAAGAAAAGAAACTGAAAGTGCATACGGACTTTCCTGATAACATGCCAGTTATCCATGGTGATGGTAAAAAGCTCTTTCATGCACTGAGTTATCTGCTGGATAATGCCATCAAATTTTCCCCCCGTGGCAGTACTATATCAATTTCAGCACGCAAGGAAGATGATCGTGTCTGTCTGTGCATCAGGGACAATGGTGTTGGTATTCCTGAGGACAAACTACCTTATATATTCGAGGCTTTTTATCAAGGCGATAGTCCTCTGACAAGAACACAATCCGGAATCGGATTGGGTCTTAATATCTGCCAACGTATCATACACTGCCACAATGGCAATATTCGTGTAGAGAGCAGGAAAAATGAGGGTTCGGCTTTCCATATTGATCTGCCTTTAATAGCTCCTGAAGACCGTTTGATCTATCAGGCTGAATGATCAGTTGAAATTATCAAAAAAGAAAATGAGGGCAACTTGTGCCCGGAGTAAAATTCTATTTTTAAACTCTATTCCTTAAAGCAGGTGTCAAGGTGTTCCTTTGATGTTGGTTTTGTCATAAGACTGACAACAATAGCTACAACAAATGCCAGTGGTGTAGCTACAAGTATCGGATCTACAACTGTCCAGGTTCCTGTGAGTATGGTGTCAACACCAAAGATCGCCTTGCTGATTCCCAGTGGCACTGCTTCTGAGCTGTGGACGAATGCAAGCCAGAAGAGACTGCTGAAGGTTCCCACAAGAAGACTTGCGATTGCACCTTCTTTTGTCATACGTTTCCAGAAAAGGGCACCTGTGTACATTGGCAGGAATGCTGCTGCACAGAGTCCGAAGAATATTGCTGTTGCCCTTGCAATGATACTTATCGGAAGTATGTATGCCAGTATGACACTTGCAAGGATAGTGAATGCTATTGCAGCCCTGGTTATGTTGATGGTCTGTCCAAGTTCTCCTTTTTTGAGGAACTCACGGTAGAAATCATGACCAATAGAGGTACCCATTGTATGGAACTGGGAACTTAAGGTTGACATTGCTGCTGCAAGCAGGGTCAGCATGAAGAGTATGACAAATGTTTCTGGCATGGCACTGTTGATGAATTCCGGCATAATGAGGTCAGTGTTTCCACCTGCAACCACTACAGATATCTTTCCAAGTGTGTTATAAAAGTATGCGTTAGAGAGTGCACCGACTGTAAAAGCCACACCTGTCATCATGAGAATAAAAGGTCCTCCCACAAGTACTGCCCTGTTGAGTGCTGTGTCGTTCTTTACTGTCATGAACCTGACTGCAAGTTGTGGCTGTGCTATCACACCAATTCCCACACCAAGTACCAGTGTTGAGACCAGTGTCCACCAGATGGGCGAACCAAAAGCAGGCATTGCTGTCCAGCCAAGATGTCCTCCGGCTGCAAGGCTGTCGGGAACCAGGTCACTCATGGATGTAAGAGCCGAGTGGGCTGCAGTGACCCCTCCAAGTTTTATGTATGTGAACACAAGCAGGATGGCCATACCAATGAACATCAGGGTTCCCTGCAGGGCATCTGTGTACATAACAGCAATAAGTCCTCCTGTTATAACGTAAGCAGCTACAATAACTGTAAGAATAAGAACTGCAACGTCATAGTCAATACTCAGGGTTGATTCGAGGAACCTTGCTCCTCCGATAAGTACAATACCTGCGTACAGTGGCATGAATATGCCTATGAGTCCACCTGAAAATCCCTGGATGAATCTTGATTGATAACGTCTTCCAAGCAGTTCAGGGAATGTGACTGCGTTGAGATTTAAGCCCATGCGGCGGGTTTTGGAGCCGAATATTACAAATGCTATAAAGATACCTACGAAAATGTTCATAAATGCAAGCCATAAAAGTCCCATACCAAGGGCACCGGCGGCTCCACCAAAACCGATAATTGCTGAAGTACTGATAAATGTTGCACCGTAGGAAAGCGCAAGGATATAGGGATGAATTTTTCTCCCGGCTACCATATAGTCTTCAGTTTCTTTTGTTTTCTTGTATCCAAGCCACCCAAGGTAAAAGATCACCATCAGGTATACAAGTATAATTACTCCGAGAACTGGTGTACTGAGTGCCACTAGTCCACCTCTCCATTGTCGGAATCGTCGTTCCATTTAAAGGCTCCATAGATTATGCAGCCAACGGCACTTACAAAACAGAGTATGTAAGCAAGCCATATCTGTGGGTCATCTATTCCAAGCATTTTTCTCTTTCCATATATTTGGTACAAATAATAATGATAATTGTTAACATGTCATTTGTTAGCATGACACTCTATTTAAAGTTTAGTAAATGAAATTGTATGCCTGTGGCTGATAAAAAATTTTAATGGAAAGTAAATAGTGGAATCTTGAAAAATTTAAAAGAGAAAAGTATCACTTTGAATCTTGCCAATTAACTGGCATACAGATATCTACTATATGATGCTTCTGCGGATGTTCCTCAGGATCATTCAGATATATTTCATAACTTGCTCTTGACATATCGATCCCAAGCTTGTTCTGCATCAGCCATTCAACAATCTTTTCCCACGCAATACCATAATCCTCGGCTCCTGAAAGTTCAGCACGCATTGTCACATATTTTCCGCCGGGAAGCGTTTTCTTTTTTATCTCTCCCTCAACTTCAACACTATCTTCAATTGTCATGCATGCGTCCAGTTTAAGTTCTTCAGGTGGTGTAACGCCTGGGTCATCATAATAGGCAGACATGAAAACAGTATTCGGTCCCATCAAATGTTTCGACCCTGCCCAATTGCCAAGTTTGCCAAAAAGGCTCGCAAATACTTCTACATTTCCTATGTAGTTACCAACAAATGATACATAGGCCACTCTTTGTTCTTCTATATTTTTTATAGCTGGTTTTCTTAACATTTTCAAACTAATCACCAATCCATATCATTAGTTTTCTTTTTGTATTGTTTACTATAAAAGTTCATTTTATCCTGGGTGAAAGTAATGTTGAAGACTTGTGGCAGTGATCTTCCAATGTATAAGAAAAAAGAAGAAAAAATAGATCAATCAACAAATCGTGTTAATTGATCGTTAACAGAAAAGATATATTAGTTTTTCTTGAAGCACATTTCAACATGATCTTCTGCCATTGGTTGTGTCATGAGGCTCACGACAATTGCCACCAAAAATGACAGTGGTGTAGCAACAAGTATCGGGTCTACAACTGTCCAGGTTCCGGTGAGTAAAGTATCAACACCAAAAAGGGCCTGACTGATCCCAAGTGCTGCTGCTTCTTTTCCATGCACGAATGTAAGCCAGAAAAGACTGCTGAAAGTACCAACAAGAAGACTTGCAGTTGCTCCCTGTCTGGTCATGCGTTTCCAGAATATCGCTCCTGAATACATCGGGAGGAATGCTGCTGCACAGAGTCCGAAGAATATTGCTGTTGCTCTTGCGATAATTCCAGGTGGAAGTATGTATGCAAGGACAACACTGATGAATATTGTTACAGCGATACCGACTCTTGTAACAGTTATTGTCTGACCGAGTTTACCATTCATAATACCCTGACGATAGAAATCATGTCCGAAAGCCGTCCCCATGGCGTGGAACTGTGAACTCAGGGTTGACATTGCTGCTGCCAGAAGTGTTAGCAGGAAGAATACTACAAAGTAATCCGGCATTGCACTGTTAATGTATTCAGGCATGATCTTGTCGATGTTACCACCTGCAACCTCAAGAGAGATCATTCCTTGCGTGTCAAAAAAGTAGACATTGGAAAGAGCACCGACGATGTATGCAACTCCTGCCATCATGAAAATGAAAGGACCTCCTGAAAGCACAGCTCTTTTCAGGGCACGGGTATTCTTTACTGTCATAAATCTAACCGCAAGTTGAGGCTGTGCAAGTACACCGATACCGACACCAAGGATTATGGTTGATACAAGTGTCCACCATGTTGGTGAACCGAATGCCGGCATTGTAGTCCATCCTGTATGACCGATAGCTGCAAAGTTATCCGGTACAAGGTAGGCCATGTTCGTAAGAGCCTGGTGAGCTTCAGTAACTCCTCCAAGTTTTGAATAGGTGTATATAAGCAAAATACCCATTCCTACAAACATAAGTGCGCCCTGCAGGGCATCTGTGTACATGACAGCAATGAGCCCACCTGTAATTACATAGGCTGCTACTATAATGGCAAGAATTAGAATAGCGATATTGTATTCGATATTAAGAGCAGTTTCCATGAAACGTGCACCGCCTATAAGCACACTGCCTGCATACAGTGGCATGAATATCGTGATTAACGCACCTGAAAATCCCTGGATGAACCTTGACTGGAACCTTCTTCCGATCAGTTCCGGGAAGGTGACAGCTTTTAGATTGACACCCATGCGCCTTGTCCTTGACCCGAATACTACAAAGGCGATAAAGATTCCCACGAAGATATTCATGAAAACCAGCCATAGTATTCCCAGACCGAATGCCCCGGCATAACCTCCGAATCCTATTATGGCTGAAGTACTGATAAATGCAGCACCATAGGAGAATGCCAGGACGAAAGGATTTACCTTTCTTCCTGCGAGCATGTAGTCATCGTTGTCTTTTGTTTGTTTGTAGCCGATCCACCCAAGATAGAAAACAACCATCATGTAGGCTAGTACGGCTAGTCCAAGAACAGGAGTACTGACAGCCATCAGTTCTCCTCCTCTTCATCGTTCCAGTGTATAAGTCCATAGATGATACATCCAATGGCACTTACAAAGCATAAGATATATGCAATCCATATCTGTGGGTCTGTTATTCCCAGCATAATTAGCAACTCCAATAGATAGTGTCAACTGTTAACATGAAACGTACTTTAACTTTTCGATATAATTCAGACGTTAAAACCCAGAACCTGGACTTGAGTCTGGCAAAAATTATAAATAAAAATGAATCACACTAGATTTAGTGTTAAAAACAAGTAGTATTTGTAACACTATAATACAACAGGTGTAATGGCAAAAACATGTCAGACACTTCCTCCAGAATGAGGACATTACACATTTTTCCGGCGGACGAAACACGTTCGCCCCTCCTTATTATTTCCAAGTATCTAACTTTCGGTTCATTCTTATTATTCTAAATTCATTATTATTTCTGTGATCTATAAATAAAATGACCGATCCAGTAATAAACTCTATGTTAGTTGTTTTAAGTTTATTTCAGCATCAAGGGGACTATTTTACATTTAAAAAATGAATTATGTTTATATAATATGTGTTCTCATCAATATTTGATTGAAGTAGGAACTTAATTGCACAACCACCTAAATAGCACCCTTCCAAAATCTAAAATTCATTCCTGCTTCAATTGTTGTTGCCCACACTCCCTGGAACTATCCACGTCCTCTTTAGTGTGGTCAACAATACTTATTCTGTTAAGCTTACCACTGACAAAGGTATCTTGAAGCTTAGCAGTTGACTTTTGCTTTTACAAAAACCGCCCTGCTGACCTGCTGAGTCTCTACTGAAAAGCCCGCTTTCTCAAAATGATCTACCCAGTCCTGAATTCCTCTTTTAGTTCCATGGTGATGGTCAAGTGGTTCAACTGCCAGTACAGTACCATCTTTTGAAACTACTCTTTTCACTTCTGAGAGGGCCTTTGGAATATCATCAAGGTGATGCAACATAAAAAAACATGTAATGGTTTCATAACTTCCATCAGCAAAAGGAAGCTCATAAATACTTTCAGCCTTAAACGCCACATTTTTAATATCATAAGCAATAGCATTCAGGCGGCATTGTTCCATTGTCTTTTCAAGAAGATCGATTCCCATGACCTGTGAATCCGGATTCATTCTTGCCATCTGTAAAGTCTGGCTGCCAACACCACATCCCACATCAAGTATTGTCTTACCATTGGCCTGTGGAAGTGCGACATCCATGGTCTGTTTCTTCAGAATCTCCATTCCTGCCGGCGGGAAATCTGCATCCGGATTATCAAATGAAGTGTAAGGGACGACACCGTAAACTGAAGAATGATTTTCTGCAAAGAGTCCTTTGAAATATATCTGTTTGCCATTGACCTTTATAAGTTCGACAACTGATACACCTGCATCCTTACAGAATCTTTTATTCCATTCATCTCTCTTTTCCGGAAATTCCATGTCAAGTGGGTCATGGACAACTATGTAATGTGTATAATCTTCATGGACCAGACTTTCAGTATCTGTGTCCTCAAGCTCAACAATGCTCACACTCTCTTTCCAGAGAGCAAGAAGATGCATTGTTTTTTCATCTGCAAAATTAGACACTTTTCCAATGGCTTTCAATGACATAGTGCAAAATTGTATTTTTCAGATATACCTTTGGTGGTATGCTGAAAAACCAATCTCATTAAAAACAGTACTGTAAATACTCAATGGTTATTTTTGATTATATTTACTGAACAGCTATGACAGGGACATCGACATCATCCACATTGTCATAATTATAGAATTCAACACGGTTGTGTATGGCAACAGGTGATACAAGTCCCTGTACATTCATCATGAATTCAGTATGGCTCTCTATTGCAGTAACACGATAACTCTCTTTTTCAATAAAGTATCTGATGCTATAGTCGGTCAGACGCTCATCACCTTTTAGCTTCAGCCCTGCTTTTTCCGCTTCCTGAAGTAAAGTCTTGTTATCCGGTAAAGCAGTGAGGATAAGATAAAAATCTGTTCTTTCCATACTAAGTTCAGTTGAATTTGCCAGAAGCAGGTTTGTCTGGGTCAACTGGTCATAACTATCCCACATTTGCTGATTCAGTTTCTGTTTATCCCATAATCCGTTATTGTTCCTGCTGTAAGCACTTTCTTCAGCAACTATCAGATCCATGGAATCTTCCATAGATAACAGGCTTACAGACATCTCTTTGTTCTTATAATCCACAATTCCCTTTCCTTCCATCAACATGAATGATTCGCCAAGCATTGATATATTACTGTAGATGTCAAACTGGTAAGAATCAACATCCTTTGAAGAATCAATAACCCTGCCTGCAAGCGTGTATGCATCATTTATTTCCCGGTACTCAACATAATAAAGAGCAGAAATGACTAAAATAACGGTGAAGACAAGAATAAGAATTATCTGCCTGTCAATTCCTTTTTTATCTGACAAATGAAGTCACCTGCGTTTTGTAAACATGCTTTTTTCTCGATATCAATTATATTATTCTATATTTTTTATTCAGAACAACCACCATAATAGACAGCAGTATTAGAATGCCTGCAACTGCCAACCAGACAAGATTCACAGGTGCCGATGTACTTTCAGGAACAGTGGTTTCATACATGTCTTCGTGGACTTCTGATTCTTTCACAGAACCTTCAATATCATTCTCATCTGCATCCTGAACTGACCTGAATGCTACCAGCGGTTCTTCATCTTCTGAATCGATAATACCATCGCCATCGGTATCAGGGTTGAACGGGTCAGTTCCTATCCTGTACTCCACTATATTGAGGAGTCCGTCCCCGTCAGAGTCAAGTGGAGCATCATCTTCCGGTGTGACCTGTTTTCCTGCCAGGGCAAAACTGGAAAGATGCGATATTTTTACCCACACATGACCTTCGTAGTTCTCTCCATACATTTCCACATTGGAAGTATCTACACCTGTATTAGATAATTTTGTCCACCTGCCGGTATTTTCATTAAGATAGTACATGCACAGTGTATCCTCATCAATATCAGTTCTGTCAGAAAGGTCCCCATCCCCATTGCGGTCCAGCTCACTGAAGCGGTAATATATCGTTATCAGGGTGCCGTTGATAATATCAGTAGTTGCGTCCTCAACATTCTTACTAACTGTGATGTCAAGGTATTTTCCAATTGCATATTCATTTGATCCAAGTCCTGCACCTGATGCCAGAACGTGTGCCGAAGAACCTGTTTTTCTGATCTTCATCCATGGTTTGACACTGGTATCCAGAATCATTCCCACAGTGGAATCAGTCCTTTTTATCGAATCAGTGGAATCTATGACAAAAATATCAGCAGGTGCCATGAATTCTATCATTACTGAATTAGTTGAAGTGGTGACACGCTGGCTCCTGAATGCATGCAGTATCCTGCAATAATCGTACATATATGGTTGCGAGAGTACGACAACTGTCTGCGTACTGTTCCACACTCCATATCTGACAGCCATTCTGTCATAGACCGAATCTGTCATCTTTGGGAGGATATCACCATCTTCTTTCAGCACATCATAGCTTATGTTGCCAGCGGTTCCATTCACTTTTTCCGGTCTTCCAAGCAGAAGTACATAAGGTTCATGTGAATAGTTCATCAAAAATTCATCTGCAGAACGAACGGTTATGTTGGTATACCTGCTCAGAGTGTCAATAAGTTCTTCATTTTCCTCACTTTTATCATATACAACCGTAATATTCCTGACATTCGTGAGGACAGAATCGGTGTCAAATGAATCATTGATATTATCATCGTCAGTATCCTCCATCAGTGGATTGGTTGCAAAGTCGATCTCCTGCATATCTGTGTATCCGTCGTTATCGGTATCTGCAGACAATGGATTAGTCTTCATTTCAAGTTCTTTATTATCCTTCAGACCGTCAAAGTCCGTGTCATTCAACAGCGGGCTGGTTCCCGCACCATAAACTTCTGAGCCGTCGGAAAGGCTATCATTATCTGTATCACTATTCAGTGGATTTGAATTATAATACTTCTCAAGACTATCGAAAAGCCCGTCATCGTCGGAGTCCGGCTTGAGAAGGTTTGAATTGAATAGTACTTCTTCATAATCGGTCAGGTTGTCATTATCAGTATCTTTTTTCAGTGGATTAGAGGACAGAGTGAACTCTTCCAGGTCACCAAGGCCTTCACCGTCTGTATCCTGGATAAGTGGATCACTTCCAAAGAATACTTCTGTACTGTCATCCAGTCCGTCTGCATCTGTATCATAATTTATCAGGCTGGTGTTAAGGGCTTTTTCTGTAAAATCATTAAGACCATCGTTATCCGTATCGGAGTTTTGGGGATCAGAACTGCTGTTCTCATCAAGGTAGCATTCTTCATGGTCGCTCAGGCCATCAAAATCGCTGTCCTTGTAGCGAGGATCACTGGTCACATGGATAGTGTAGGTACCCGACGAATCAGTTATGATCACAGGCCATCCGATCTGTTCATTCACATCTATGAGACTGTCCTTATCCTTATCAGCACCGGAGCTTACCCACCCTTCCCTGGCAGGATAATAGCTGGTGTCAACAATTCCTATGACTTCCCTGTCATCTTTTTCAGGAGCTTGCAGGGATGTATTCCATGTCTGGTAGAATCTAAGTGCAAAGATGTCGGTGCTGTTAGGTGCGCTGAAGTTCAGGGTTACAGACCCGTAGGTTTCATTGCCAATGGCAGGTGTACCGTTGTATATTTCATCATGCAACGTGGAGTTATCCAGGCTTACAAATAGCCAGCACTTTGAAGGTTTATTTGTGGAATTAGCTTTTCCTATCAGAGTATAATCAATTACTGCTGTAATGTTGGTTTTTGGATCGGTCTTAATACTACTACCGAATCCATTCATGTCGACATTGCTGATATATGCCTTCGCTGTAAAATTCAGGTCATCAGAGTCTGGAATGCCGTTTCCGTTAGTATCTTTGGATTTTGGGTTCAGTCCTTTGAGGAACTCATAGAAGTCGGTCAGTCCGTCATCGTCCGTATCGCTTACAAGCGGGCTTGACCAGACATGCTGTGTAAAGGTGTCTTCATAGAAATCAAATTCAATGTCCCAGCCATGATATTCTTCGAAGTCACTGAGTTTGTCATTATCGGTATCCCACACAAGCGGGTCGTAACCATTACGTAACTCAAGTCCGTCTTCAAGTCCATCACCATCTGTATCCTTATCCATGGGGATGGTTCCATAGTCAAGTTCATATCCATCGGACAGTCCATCGTTATCAGTATCCAATCTTAAGTAGCTTGTACCATTACTCAGTTCATCAGTGTAGAGCACACCGTCACCGTCAGGGTCATTGGATGAAATGGCTGTCCACTCTACGAAATCATTAATATCTGCAGGTATGACATCAAAGTAGAGTGTGGATGGATCTGAATCGGATGTACCTGTATTGCTTTTTTCACTACAGTGCCATCCAAACAGCCACCAGCATTTATTATAGTAAACTCTGTAATCAGTTTCCAGCCAGAACTTGAAAGGGAAATTAACAGCTGCATCAGGTTCAACCCACAGGTCAGTGGTATACTGTGTTTCTTTCTTGCGGTAATTGTTCAGATAGGTGGTCGGGCCTGCTGTAGTGGAACTACCACCTGCAAGCGTGTATGCGGAACTGTACTGGTACTGTGGACGTATGTAACTGTTCTGAAGATTTGTATATGAACCATGGGATGTTCTTGTTACGATTCCTTTGAACTCGCTCTCCATTTCGATACGGTCGCCTGCTGTCAGACCATTTTCAGTGTAATCCACCACATTCACTGAAGTATCCAGCATTTGCAGGTCTACTTCCGTTTTTACCCTCACATCAAGGAAAAGTCCGATAAACCATTCGAAGAACATCTGCGACCAGCCTTTTCCGAATATCCATCCGACTATCAGGTCCGACAGAGCAACAAGTAATGCAATGGCCCAGCCCACCACCGGAATTGCAGCTATGGCTGCCAGAACAACTGCATAGATTATCATCAGCACAGCATACATTGTACCTACGAATATTCCATATCCTGACCACCCTTCGCTGGACGCTATTGACCAGAATGCATAGAAGGCTATTGCACCTATGACGACCCAGCCTATTGCAGAGAGCACACTGGATATCCTGTTAACAGCACCCATAAAACCACTACGTATCTTGGAGACAGATTCGGTCATTGCTCTCATAAGTTTCCAGCTTGTCTGACCGGCAACCGGTGCAAGCGGTTCAAGTCTTACAAAGGTGATGTAAGAGTAAACCGCAGCTCCTCCAATTATGAGGTTACATACGAAGTCAATAGCTGATATACCGAAACTGTCGATAGCATCAAGTACATCATTTCCTTCAGGGAACTCGAAATTTGTATTCATGGAACCGATTTTTGTTACAGTGGACTCACCGGTTTCCCAGGCGATAATGAGATTCATAAATATTCCAAGTGTCTCCACATCAAGATTTCTTGACTGACCCCATTTTCTGGTTTCTTCCAGCATTTCTTCAGTATTGATACTTTCACTGGTATCCGTATCGTACCAGGTCATCTTCATGCTCTTTGTGGTAATTAGCGGCTGACTCTTAAGTCCTATATCAAAACTATTCCCTGTAATGTATGGGCCCACAGCCATTTCATCCATGGATTTGTATCTGAAATCGTCCTCGAACAAGCTTATCACAGGCAAAACCATTCCTTCGGGCATGGATGACAACACATCAGGAGTTATTTCACCTGTTATCTTTGCAAGAGCTTCATCCTGGTGGGTGGCAGAACCTGTTTCATAATTGATGGTCACATTATAGTCATTCTGCAATTTTTCCGGCATCTGTTCAAGGGGAGTCTGGTCCCTTAAGAATGCATAGGAAAAAACGAAACCTGCTTCAAAGGTACGGTTCATATCTTCACTGTAGAATAGTCCGAAATCAGACCCATGATTCTCTTCAACATTAAAACCTGTGAGAATAAAATTCTCATGATATTGTGCAAGGGTTGTGGAAACAGATTCATATTCGCTTGTTTCAAGTGTGAAAGATTCCCAGTCTCCTTTTTTCTCACTATTTGCAATCAGTATGTTTCCTCCACCGTCTTTTGCAGAGACGTAAAGTCCGTTGTTAGCTTTGAGAGCTATCTGATTATTCTCAAGATCTAACAGTTCAAATCTTTCATTGGTACCGATGTCACTGCTGCCTGCGATAAGTTCATGTTCTCCAGCATCGGAAACATAGATATATTTACCGTCGGCTGATCTCAATGCTACTTCATTGTTATTGATATAAACTATCACAAACGTTTCAGCATCTGTGGCAGAAGTGCTTCCTGCAACAAGTCCGGAGTCAGTGCTGCTGATCGCAAGATATTGACCCTTGTGAGCCTTTAGAAGTACTTTTTTTGGTCTGTCTGTTTTTCCTGAGACCATCCACGTAAGTTGCGCCAGTGTAATGGTTTCCATTGCAGAGTCCTGTGGATAGAACATGCGACCATTCAAGGCAACCGTATCGCCAAAATCCTTTACAGGAGAAAGGGGAACGTAGGCTTTGCCTAATGTGGTGACGATTCCGTAATCTTCCTGTGCATCAGTGTCGGACGCTATGCCGCCAACAAGTTCAAGATCCCATAGCTGCATGTCTGTTCCTGCAGAGCTGTTCTGGATTACACTAGTTCCATTGTTCTCTGAAATAACTTCCAGACATTTTCCACTGTGTTTGGCAGTGATCTGATATACTCCGTCACTGTTCAATTCCAGTTTCCATAGCTGATGTTCATCACTGGTGTAATTTCCCAAGGTGACATTTGCCATATTCTCATTGCTGGCATTGAAAACCTCAAGACATTTGCTATTGTTGCTGGAAATGATACTATAGTATCCATCATCTTTCTGTTCAATTCTCCATAGCTGGTAGTTCTCACCGGAATGATTTCCAGTGCTCACATTCTGCTCTTTAGCATCGGTAAACGGAGCTTTCAGGTCTTCTCCATTCTCGACAGATATAATTCTGCATTCCACAGGAATTTTTAGTTCCAGCATTGGCGTGACAGTAACATCTTCTTTTGAACTGTTGAGATCCTTCATAGTTGCCAGATCGTCGTCAGGCCAGTCCCAGCTCTGGGCAAGCAATTTCAAATGCTCCGTGTTTTCAGGTCTGATCTGGAAATTAAGATAGGTAGGCTTTCCACTTGATGAAATATTGAATTTAAAACTTTCATTTGGGTTGGTTTTTGAAAAAGGTGAAAGGTCAAGAGCATCTATCACTCCATCATTGTCGTTGTCCAGATCCCATGCGTTTGCAAATCCATCCTCGTCTATGTCATTAGAAGATACATTGTGGACCTCAAAATATAGTCATTAACTAAACATTTCTAACTTATCGCTCATGAACTTTTCTATCCATCTTTTTGCAAAACTAAGTTTTAATGAACATTTCATGAACTC
>NZ_JAGGKD010000014.1 GCF_017873415.1 Methanolobus bombayensis
ATTTTAATTGGTAATGTCAATTGCATAAAAAATATCTGATTTATATTATGATTTAAGATTATTTAATTGTTAGTATTTGATACTGTTTTTTGATTGGTTTATGACGCTTTCATCCCCTACTTGCCGCTACGTTCCGAGGAAGGGGACTTCTCGCTTTTGAGTTAAAAAGGAAATTAATGTAAGTTTATCTGTAGTATAGAATAAAAAAGGTTGTGTAGACCAGTAGGTCTACTTTTCGTTAAGCTCACTGTTAAGCCATGGCATCTTGGATCTGATCTCCTTACCAATGACTTCCAGTGGGTGTTCCCTGTCCTGTCTTTCCATTGCAGTAAGGACCGGTCTGTTTGCCTTGCCTTCAAGTACGAACTCGCGTGCGAATTCTCCGTTCTGGATTCTCTCAAGAGCCTCATACATAGCTTCTCTGGAAAGCTCATTGATAACCTGTGGGCCAACGGTCATTCCACCGTATTCTGCTGTGTTGGATACTGAGTACCACATCTTGTCAAGGCCACCCTCATGGATGAGGTCAACGATGAGTTTGAGTTCGTGGCATGTCTCAAAGTATGCCATCTCAGGCTGGTAACCTGCTTCCACAAGTACTTCAAAGGATGTCTTGATAAGTGAAGCGACACCACCACAGAGGTCTACCTGCTCACCAAAGAGGTCGGTCTCGGTTTCTTCGCGGAATGATGTTTCATATACGCCGGCTCTGGTACATCCTACTCCCATTGCGTGTGCAAGCGCGAGCTTCTTTGCGTTACCTGTTGCATCCTGGAATACAGCGATCAGGCCCGGTACACCTGCACCGTCAACGTATGTCCTTCTGACGAGATGTCCCGGACTCTTTGGAGCTACCATGTAGACATCGATGTCCTTCTGAGGAACTATCTGGTTGTAGTGGATGTTGAATCCATGTGAGAATACGATTGCATTGCCTGCTTCAAGTCCTGGCTCGATCTCGCTGTAGTATACCTGTGACTGTACTTCGTCAGGAAGGAGAATCTGGATTACATCTGCCATCTTTGCTGCTTCTACAACTGTCATGACCTTAAGACCATCTTCTTCTGCCTGTTTCCAGCGTCTGCTGCCTTCTCTTAAGCCCACTGTTACGTCAAGTCCTGAATCATGCATATTCTGTGCCTGTGCATGACCCTGGCTTCCGTAACCCATTACAGCGATCTTTTTACCTTTAAGTAAGTTGAGATCAGCATCATTATCGTAATACATCTGTGCCATTCTATGTACCTCTTTGCGTGAAATTTTTAAAATCTAATATTTAAACACCTATAAGTGCTTTCATGATTAAGAACTCTTCTGTCCTCTTTTCAGTGCTACCTTTCCGGTCCTTACCATTTCCTTGATTCCGAATGGTCTGAGCAACTGCTCGATAGCATTTATCTTACCTTCATCACCTGTGACCTCAATGACCATTGACTTTGAGGCAACATCAATTATTCGTGCACGGAATATGTCTGCTATCTGCATTATCTCGGAGCGGTTTGTAACATCAGAATTCACTTTAATCAGTGCAAGCTCTCTTTCTACAGAATCTTCTGATTTAAGATCTGTGACCCTGATAACGTCGATAAGCTTGTTTAGCTGCTTGGTGACCTGTTCAAGGACCTCGTCATCTCCCCTGACCACAATGGTCATTCGGGACATGGTGGGGTCATCGGTGACTCCTACTGTCAGGCTGTCAATGTTATAACCTCTTCTTGAGAACATTCCTGCGACTCTTGTGAGTACTCCGTATTTGTTCTCAACCAGAACTGCAAGTGTGTGTCTCATTCTTTCCTCTCCAGGTCAAGTATTTCATTAATCGCAGCACCTGCCGGTACCATGGGTGATACGTTCTCCTCACATTCAACAACAAAGTCAATGACTGTAGGTCTGCCTGATGCAATTGCCTGTTCTATTGCAGGGCGAACTTCGTCACGTTTGGTGGCTCTTATGCCCAGTGCACCGTATGCCTCTGCCAGCTTGACAAAGTCGACACTGTCTTGGATACATGTTGCGGAATATCTCCTGTTATGGAAAAGTTCCTGCCACTGCCTTACCATTCCAAGGTAACCATTGTTAAAGATTGCAACAATGACCGGGACATCTTCCTTCACTACTGTTGCAAGTTCCTGTGAGTTCATCTGGAATGAACCGTCACCTGCAATGTCAAATACAACCCTGTCAGGTCTTGCAATCTTGGCACCAATGGATGCTGGGAATCCATAACCCATTGTACCAAGTCCACCTGATGTGATAAATGTCCTTGGTTCACTGAATTTGAAATACTGGGCAGCCCACATCTGGTGTTGTCCTACTTCAGTAACGATGATCGCATCCTTACATGCTTCACTTATCTGCTCAATAATGTACTGTGGTTTTATGCCATCTCCGGTGCCTGGGGGAACATAGTGAAGAGGATTTGTTTTCTTCCAGTGTGCAATCCTGTCAAGCCATTTTTCAGACTGTGAAGGGTCTGCATATTTTAAGAGTTTCTGAAGGATCCACTTTGCATCCCCGACGATTGGTATGTCTACCTTTACATTCTTTGATATCTCTGCAGGGTCAATATCAATGTGAATGATCTCTGCATCGGATGCAAAAGCCTTGAGTTTACCTGTAACCCTGTCATCAAACCTCGCACCAACTGCAATCAAAAGGTCGGATTCCTGGATAGCATAGTTTGCATATTTAGTTCCATGCATTCCCGGCATTCCCAGGAATAGCTCATGTTCAACAGGGAATCCACCCATGCCTGTAAGAGTTGTTGTTACAGGTGCTTTTACTTTCTCTGCAAGCTCAATTAGTTCTTTGCTTGCATCTGAACTGATAACTCCGCCACCTGCATATATCACTGGGTTCTTTGCTTTTCCTATCAAGGCAGCAGCTTTCTTGATCTGCTGCATATTGCCGTGGTATGTTGGATTGTATCCACGCAGGTTTACTTTGTCAGGGTAGTAGAAATCGATCTCCTGGACTGTTACATCCTTTGGAAGGTCGATAAGTACCGGCCCGGGCCTGCCGGTGGATGCTATGTGGAATGCTTCCTTGATAATCCGGGGTAGTTCGTTTGCATCCTGCACAAGGTAATTGTGTTTTGTAATTGGCATTGTGATTCCAGTGATATTTGCTTCCTGGAAGGCATCGTTTCCCAGCAAACTGCTTGGAACCTGTCCTGTGAAGACTACCATTGGTATGGAGTCCATGTATGCATTTGCAATACCTGTAACAAGGTTTGTTGCGCCAGGTCCGGATGTTGCGATACATACACCGGTTTTTCCTGTTGCCCTGGCATATCCTTCTGCTCCGTGAACCGCTGCCTGCTCATGGCGGACAAGTATGTGACGGATATCTGCGTCATAAAGCTCATCGTATATGGGGAGAAGTACACCTCCCGGATATCCGAAGATGGTGTCAACACCTTCTCTGTACAGGCACTCTATGAAGGCTCTGGCACCTGTCATTTTTTCCGTCGCTTTAGTCATGTAAATCCTCTGAATTGTCAATTTCTGCGTGTAGATTGATAGTATCTCTATTATAAGTTTCTAATTTCAATTTTTCATATAAGGCGATTAATTCCATTGAGGACCGCTTCGACAGATGCCATTACTATGTCCGTACGTGATCCTCTGGCTGTTACCATCTTTCCGTCCTTTGAAAGTTTTACCAGTACTTCTACCAGAGCATCGGTACCTCCGCTGATGGCATCTACATGGTATTCTTCAAGCTGCACATCTGCAATGCCTGAAATACCTTTTCTGATACTTGCAAAAGCGGCATCTACCGGTCCGTCTCCAATGCCTGCTTCAACAACCTCATTCCCATCAACCTTAAGTTTTACAGAAGCTGTAGGAGTTACACGGTTACCTGAAACAACTGTATATTCTTCAAGGATGACCTTTGCTTCTTTATGAATGCTGAGGACAGTTTCAGCTATTGCCTGAAGGTCTGCATCTGTAACTCTCTTTCCGTGATCTCCAAGTTCTTTTACACGGTTGAGTATTTCATGCAGTTGGGTATCATCAACATCGAATCCCATCTCCTTAACTGCGAGGGTTACTGAGCTCTTTCCTGCATGTTTTCCAAGCACAATCTTTCTTTCCCTGCCAAGGATTTCAGGCTTTATAGGTTCGTATGTTTCGGTATCTGCAAGCAGTCCATGTACGTGTATGCCTGCTTCGTGGGTAAATGCATTACCGCCGATAAGTGATTTGTTAGGAGCCACAGGTAGCCCTGTAAGCCTGCTTACGAGTCTGGAGGTCTTGAAGATCTCCTTTGTATTAATTCCGGTTTTGTATTTGTATAACCATTCAATGGTCATCACAACTTCTTCCAGTGCAGTATTTCCTGCCCTTTCACCAATACCGTTGATTGTTACGTGGGCCTGTTGTGCGCCTCCTCTTAGGGCTGCTATTGTATTAGCAGTGCCAAGGCCGAAGTCATTGTGGCAGTGGATACTCACTGGTGCCTTTACTGCTGAGCAGATATCACTGAAAACAAGTTCTGTTTTTTCAGGTACAAGTAGTCCCACGGTATCACAGTAACATAACCTGTCTGCTCCGGCGTCGACTCCGTCATTATATAATGACTTAAGGAACTCAACATCTGCTCTGGAAGCATCTTCTCCGCTAAGTTCCACAATAAGACCATGCTCTTTTGCATATTCTGTTACATCAACAGCCATCTTTCTGACGGTTTCTCTGTCTTTCTTAAGTTTTACATTTATGTGAAGATCCGATACAGGAGCTACAAGATGGATGGAATCCACATCACATGCCAGAGCATAATCTACATCTGGCTTCATTATCCTGCAGTAGCTGCATATTTCTGCGTTTAAACCTTCAGCAACCACAGCTCTGATCGACTCACGTTCACCTTCGGAAGTGATGGCAGATCCTGCCTCGATTACGTTAACACCTAATTCATCCAGCTTGGTGGCAATATCCACCTTGTCCTGACTGGTAAGTGCTACACCTGGTGTCTGTTCGCCATCTCTAAGAGTTGTGTCTAAAAACCGGACATTTTCGAATAATATAATCCCTCACGATGTTTGTCTGCTACTGAGTAGCAGCCTAAAGGGATACACTGAAGTGCTATATATGTATAACGATTAATTTATCATG
Source organism: Methanolobus bombayensis (assembly GCF_017873415.1). Taxonomy (GTDB): domain Archaea; phylum Halobacteriota; class Methanosarcinia; order Methanosarcinales; family Methanosarcinaceae; genus Methanolobus; species Methanolobus bombayensis. The sequence continues at coordinate 5,121 of NZ_JAGGKD010000014.1, forward strand.
ATTCATCATGAAAAGTAATGGGGACTCAGTCCCCAAAAAAGATTTGTGAATTTCTCCTTAGAAATAATCATTGACACTGAGAACTGCTTTTGTAATTAAGTCTGAGCAACTCTTAAGGTCTGCAAGATCCAGAACTTCCACGGGAGAGTGTATGTATCTTGTTGCAACACTAAGAACCGTGGATGGAATTCCTTCTCTTGTAAGGTGAATTGCTGTTGCATCGGTTGTACCACCATCACCGACATCTGTCTGGTATTCAATTTCATTCTTCTCTGCAGTTTCAACAAGCCATTTGACGACCTGTGGTGCTGCGATTATACCTCTTCCTGCAGCATCAGCTATTGTGATCACACCACCTTTTCCGGTGTCAAGTGCAGATTCACTCTTACTCATACCGGGATGATCTCCAGGGATCGTTGTGTCAATTGCTATTGCAATGTCTGGATCAAGTCCGAAAGCTGAAGTGCGTGCTCCTTTAAGACCAACTTCTTCCTGTACGGTTCCGACAGCATAAATGGTTGCCTTTATGTCCATTTCTGCTAGCTGGCGCATTGCATCGATCATTATTGCACATCCTGCCCTGTTGTCGAATGCCTTACCGGTTATTTTGTTGTTTGCAAGCTTCTTAACTTCACGGTCCATTGAAACCGGAGTTCCCACAATAACTCCCATTTTCTCGGCATCTTCCTTGTCCTTTGCACCGATGTCAATGAACATGTCCTTTGACTCAGGTGGTTTTTTCCTGTCGTCAGGTTTCATGACATGTGGTGGTTTTGAACCTATCACTCCCGGTATTGGTCCTTTTGTTGTGTGGACAATTACTCTCTGGCTGTGAAGTGTTGGGTCATACCATCCGCCAATTGTGACGAATTTAAGAAATCCGTCATCATCGATGTACTTGACCATCAGGCCAATCTCATCCATGTGAGCAGCAAGCATTATTGAGGGTCCTTCACCTTTTCTGGTTGCTATGAGATTTCCCATCTTGTCAGTTCTCATTTCATCAACGTAAGGTTTAAGTTCTTCTTCAAGAATGGTTCTTATATTGCCTTCGCTGCCGGATATCCCATGAGCATTAGATAATTTTGTGATTAGTCCTTCCATGATTATCATCTTCTGATGTTATTCAGGGAAGTATGGATTTAAAAGAATATAAGTTTTAGAGTTAAATGAATGAAAACGAGAATTTAAAAAAGAAAAAATAGGAGTAAGTTAGTTTACTTACTCTTCCTTACGGCGCTGCATGAAGAATGCAAGACCGATAATTGCAGCTACTGGGAGTGCAATTGTTGGGAATTCTGGAATAGTTTCAATTGTTCTTGAAGCTGTCTGGAATTCTACAGTTTCTCCACCAGCACCAACTTCTATGTAATAGCGTGCACCTTCTGGAGCATTAGCATCTAGTGATACTTTAATTACTCCAGTATCCATGTATGTGCTTCCTCCTGGAATGAATCCATCAGGGTTGTATGCAGTGTTGAATTCAATTGTTATATCTGTTGGATCAGCTGCTGCAGGGGATCCTGCTCTTACACTTACTTCTTCCACTGTATACTCGAAAAATTCATCATATTCAGCTGGAATTATTGATGAGGCATAATAACTGAGTACTATTGATTCTCCTGGTTTCAGAAGTACTGGGTTATCTGCGACATTGTTTCCTGCTGCATCATACAATACAGCCTGATAGGCTGATGCAGTTCCTGCCATAGCTAGTATGGCTACAAAGAACATTACTAATAGTTTCTTCATTTTCGTACCACCTCTTATATTACAAAGATTCTTACTGTTACTTCTTCTTTTGTATCGTTTATATATATACTTTTTCAAACGTTATAGGATGTCATACTCATTATTATGATGATGTACTCGTACATTATTACGAGACATAGAATATCCATTCTTCTTTTATGGAGTTGCCTGCCTGATCAACTACAGTTAATTCGACAACATTTTCTCCTTCCAGTAAATCATTGGCCAGATAGAATAAGGAACTATATCCTATTTCTGTATTTGAAGTGACATCGATTCCATTTACTTTTAATAGTAATTTTGTCTTATCGATTCCAGTCCTGTCATCAGTGTATGATGCAGTTATTGTATAGGAACCTGAATTAATAGTCTCTCCATTGCCAGGTGAGTAACTTTCGATTTCAGGTTCTTCTCTGTCAATTACAAAAGTTTCTTCTTCGTAAAGCTGCTCATCATTTACAGTCCTTGCTTTTGCAATGATTCTTGCTACGCCATCGCGCGTGTCATCCTCAATTTCAATATTGTATCGATATTCATTATCATCTTTGCTTTCATATGTCGTATCAATTACATATCCATATCTATCGATGATGGTAATTGATGGTTCTTTTTCTAAAGCTGCAGATGATGATACTCGCAGTTCCGCATTATTTGATACCTTTTCTGGAATTACATCTATTGTCAGTTCTTCTAATGTTTCATCAGTATATAATGTTCCAAATGTGTATGCTGTATTGTTGGAATAGTCTGTAGCTATTACTTCAATATCAAATGTATCCTGAACTTTTATCGTAAATTTACTACTCCATATGAAATTGTCTTCTGTATCAAGCTTTATTGTTTCTGCGGCGCCAAAATTTTGTGGACTGATTATGCAAGTTACTTCTGATAATTCCTTATTAGCTTCTACTGTTAGATATGTTACGTCTGTTGCGGGGTTTGGTGTGATATCAAGTTCTATTTCTGGTGCGGAACTATCTATGGTTGTACTTGCATCTGGGTCAGGATTTGTAATTTCCGTATTCAATGCATTATCAACAGCTATGGATCTGAAGTAGTATGTTAATCCCTGCTGGCCTTCAAACTCAGCTGATGTCATTGTTGTCTTTGTTATCCAGTTTTTCCATGTGGTTCCATCAGTAGAATATTGGATGTCATAATAGTAAATACCAGATTCTGAATCTGTCCCATTCCACTCCACAGTAAACTTAGGGTTGCTTACTTTTGGAAGAGGAAGCACCTTTGATTCCGGAAGTTCAAATTCAACTGTATTATCTTCTTTGATGTAGGGTGAAATTGCTGATTCTGGTATGAAAGTAACTTCGTCTATAACCAGCTCAACTGGGTGTAGTAACTGATTTCTTCCCTGTAGTAAAATGAAGGAAAGAGTATTATCTCCTTCCTGAAGTCTGACAGGTATTTCAACATGCTGCCATCCTTCATCTTCATTCATACCATCAGCCCATAAGAGTTCTCTGTTAAACACTATTCTCTTTGACTGGGTTTCATCTACATCTGCCATGCCTTTGGTGTATGTATCTTTTAGGTAAAATGACAGGATTACATTGGCAGACTCATTACTATGGATGACTTGTTGCAGTGTATGAGTGGCAAACTGGTTAATTATTCCTTCATAACTTGCATTGATAATAAATGCCCTTGATGAGTAGATTCCCGAATCATTCACATAGTATCCTGATGCTATACTTTCATTTGTTGTGGTGAAATCCCAGCCCACATCTAACTCCATAGATGGATTTATTATTTCAGCAAAGTCTATTACATCATATTCTTTAGTCTGAACGGGTTCACTACTTATTACCTGGTTGACCCAGAGGTGCACAGATCTTTCAGCCCGCCCTTCGGATTCGTCTTTAAATAACACAAGTTCAAGCTTTTGTCTTCCTCTCTTGGATTGAGCAGGGGATATGGCAAGCTCTTCCTCCCACATTTCTTCATGATCCAGAGTAATTTGCATCGTATCTAGTGTGTTGCCATCTAATCTGATCTCAAGTGTATAATTCTCTCTGGCATGCTCAAAGTTCTCAACACCTGCAATAATGTTTATGGGGTCACTTGTTGAGAAATTTTCAGGATAATTCTCGGCTTTGCCATTCGGTCCGAGTATATACAATGTTGTAAATGTTTCCTTTTCTCTTGTGGCTTTTGCGTAAGCAAACATAGAACCTGCAATGATGATGGAAAGTACCATTGCTATTATTAGTGTTTTTGTGATTTCCGGAGATAATTTATCAGTAGTTTTCAAAGCAGGTTTTTTTGTTTCTTTCAATGATTTATGAATTGAAGAGACTTTTTTTCTGTTTGTAGCAGCAAAACGTTTGTCTTCAAGATCTTCGTAGCATATTTCCTCATCTTTTTCATTATTGTCGCACTTATCGGTTGTTGTCAGGGAGTGAATAAATTCTTTGTATGAAAAACTGAATTGCTCTTCTTCAGGAAGGCGTTTTCTTGCCAGATAAGCTATAATGCCAAATATGAATGTTAACAATACAAGGGAAGTGGTTATTGAGTTTGGCCTGAATTTCCATATAGTAAGGCTGATAAGAAATCCATCAAATACCATAATTACAATACTAAAACCCACACTCAGTGTGAATCTTTCAATTCCTGAGATCTCTTTGTTTCCTGGGAACATAGCAGAAATAAAAGCATATCCTGGTATGAAAAATATTAATAGCAATGCAAATGGTATTTTTAAAGGAGTTTCACTAAGTGGTGGAATCAGGATAAAAATGACTGAAAGCAAAGCTATTAAGAATATTGCTTTTAAGTCCTGAGTGTATCTGCATTTATTTTTGCCAAACATTTATTCACTTTGTCCTTGTAAGTTACGTGTTTACAATATTTTGATGAACGAAATATTTATGAGTTCAATGTAATTATTTGCTAAAATATATAAGTATAAGGTGCCATTGTATATCAGCTTATAAATAAAACATTTTAATTATATATAAGAGGGATTATCATTAAGAACAAGATCTGGATATATCTTCTGTTTACTATAATTGCCCTACCTGTCATATCAATTGCATACTATATAGGCGGTTTCGTTCCAACAATCCTGAGTTTTATTGTAATTCTCATCTTAAGCAGGGTAGTGTATTTATCTTCTTCACGCTTCATTTTGAAGTGGTATGGGTGCAAAGATATGTCGTCAACTGAATTTACAGAACTTCATAATATGGTTGATAAGCTATGCACGATCTTTTCTGTGAAAAGACCCCAAGTTCATCTATTTGAATCGTCAGTTCCTGTGATTTTCACAGTGGGTTCAAAGAAAAAATCCCATATTATTGTTTCTCGCAGGTTGCTTGATCTTATGGAAGATGGTGAACTGGAAATGGTTTTTGCCCGTGAGCTGGCTCGAATAAAAGAAGGTAATGTAACCCAGAATACTTTTGTAGCACTTGTAGCAGGAATTATTGCCTCATTCTCGACCATTGCTTTATGGATGGCCATGCTCACTGGTTTTGGACAGGAAGATGATCCGGCTCCAAAATTCATAAGGTTTGTAGCTATGGGTATTGTTATGCTCCCTTGTTCTCTGATAGTTTATGCCGGGGCATCTGATTCGATACTAAAAGCTGATATCGGAGCTGTAAGGATAATGGGCAATAATGCTGTAATGTCTTCTGCACTCAAAAGGTTGCATAATGATATTCTCCTTAACTCAATGGAGTACTTCAATCCAGGGCATGTTCATCTATATGCAATGAATCCTGTGAAAGCAAATTCCTTTTTCGATATTCATCTCTCCCTTTTTGATATGAAACCTTCACTTTCAGAGCGTCTTATATCCATTAATGAAACAAACGTGGTTGCAGGCCAGGATAAAATAGTCAGAAATAGAACAAATTTAACTGAGGTTTGATTATGTTTTCGGAGATAAATTATTTTTATACAAGTCTTAAAGACTGGCAAAAAGCAATGCTTTTCAGTTTCATATCCTATTCCATAATCCTCTTTGGTCTGATAGTGGCTATTACATTCATACTCAAGGATTTTAAATTCCTGCTGGTATTTGGGCTTAGTTTTGCGTATATGGGCACAGTTATCATACTGATGCTAATATCTGCTAAAATACTCAAAAAGAGATTGGTAGAACGTTAGACAACGTTCTTTTCTTTATTCACTTCCTATTGATAAGGTACATGATACCACCTGCAGTGACTGCAAATATCATCCATCCTATGTGGGTATGTACCATCATCATGGTATCCATTCCATAAAGGTAAGCAGTGATATACAATATGATTACTCTGATGAGATTGGCAATATATGCGATAAGAACTGCAAAACCCAGCAAACCGAATGTCTTCTTGATTTCCATCTTTTCTATTCTTGAATAGCCAGCTACAATACCTATTAAGAGGAACATTGAATAAAGGCCGGAACATGGTCCTCCAATGATTATAGTCATAGGCTCTGCGCCATAGAGAATTACAGTCTCTGTAGCTATTATTTCAATTGGTATCCCCAGAAGTTTTATAATTGCTACAGTTGGCATCAGGACAAAATAATGGTCAAAAAGGTGCAAGAAATCAATGTCGAAAAATCCGAAGAATGAATAGAAAATCAAGTAAAATATTGTGAACACAGAGGATATGTAAAATCCAAATTCTCCAAGTTGCTTAATATCTTTTTTCCCTGTACCCATAGCTATCAGGGAAACACCAAGGAAAAATACCATTGAGTCCAGCGTTCCCAGTTCACTGCTATTTACATAATTGTATATGAGGTCTGCAGCAACTATAAATCCGCCGATCAGAAGGAAATTCCTTGAACTCTGCAATCCTTCATTGCCTCTTAATTCCATCCTGGATATCAGGATCGCAGCAACTATGAAAAGTATTACACCCACAATCGTAGATCCTTCACTGAGTTCTATTGTTGCTCCCGTGAAAAGTGCAAGTACTAATAGAATAATAATTATGTTTTTGTTTTCATCTTGCATTTTTTGTACCCATCTACAGAATCATTTAGGTGATATATATATTTGACTGAAGTCCTCATCATCATCATTTTTTGAGCGGGTGCTAGTTTTATATAGTTGGTAATTTATATTTTATTTGGCTTAGTAATCAGATTCAAAGCAGTGTGATATTATGCATTAATATCGTTGGATTTCCTGTTCATTACTGCTTAATTATTCCTCAGTTGAATGTGATTACTTTATTGCTTTCCCTAAAAATGATTATTACATGATATTGAGGTTCTGTCTTGAGAGATTTCACATTAGCTAAATATGAGGAACTTATCGAAGCAATAGGTTCAACAAAATACAAGCCTATGTCTGTTCTTGATTATCTTTCATCTCCTGGAGGAAAATGTATAATTCTGCGCCATGATGTGGATCGTGCTGTGGAAAGAAATCTTGCTATGGCAAGGCTGGAAGCGGAATATGGTGTGAGATCAACTTATTATTTCAGACATGTAAAAGATGTTTTTATTCCTGAAGCCATTGAAGAAGTTGCTGAACTGGGACATGAGGTGGGTTTCCATTATGAAGTAATGGATAAAGCAAAAGGTGATAAGGACAAGGCTCTGGAAATATTCGGAACTGAACTGGAAGATCTTCGCAAATATGCGGAGGTTACTACAGCATGTATGCATGGAAATCCTTTTGCGCGGTGGTCCAACAGGGATCTCTGGAAAGATTGTGATTTTGCAGATTTTGGACTGATGGGTGAACCCTATTTTTCTATTGATTATTCAAAAGTACTGTATCTTACGGACACAGGAAGAACCTGGGCGGATCGTAATATACGTGTGAAGGATGTTCTGGAAAATCCGGATAATGAATTGAGTGCAAAATATGGGAAAACCATAAGGTCAACGGATGATGTTATTAATCTTGTAAAACGTGAAGAGCTTGAACAGATATGTATCCTTGCCCATCCTAACAGGTGGTGTGACGGAATGCTGGGATGGTCCAAAGAGCTGATCATGCAGAATCTTAAGAATGTAGGTAAGGCGGGAATTATACAGTACAGGAAACTCAAAGAGTGATCTCTAGGCTGAATTTTTCATAAAAAACTAAGGTGGGAACATATGTCAGTAGATATTGAATATTTAAATACCATTAATGAACACGAATGGAGGGAATTCACCGAATCACAAGAAAAGGCAGGTATATGGCACACATTAGAGTGGTGTGATATCCTTGCAAATGAGTACGGTTTTAAATCTAAATATTTGCTAGCTAAAGACAAAGATGAAGTATGTGGTGTTTTACCATTATTTCAGATTAAAAGTCCTATAACTGGTAATCGTGTAGTATCATTACCTTTTTCTTATCATTGTGGACCTGTGGCTACTTCTGATAATGCATATATTGCGCTGGTTCAAGAATCTCAAAAAATTGCTAATGATCTGGGATGTAAGTATGCAGAAATGAAAATGTTGACACCTCTTTCAGAAGATGTTGTGCAAAAGTGCAATCTTACTGAAAATCTTTATTTTCATACAAGTATTCTTGACTTATCCTCAAATCCTGATGACAACTGGAAAAAACTTGATTCCAGAAGAACGAGATGGGCAGTTAATAAAGCTATTCGATCTGGGGTGACCATACGTACTGAGACTGATATTAATGATCTGAAAACTCATCATAAACTCAAAATACAGACACGAAAAAAACATGGTTCTCCGGCTCCTTCATTTAAGTTTTTCAAAAAAATAATGGATTGTTTTGAAGACAAAGGATACGTTAAATTATGGGTTGCAGAACATGAAAATGATGTGATTTCAACTCTCATGTTCTATACATATAAAGATGTAGTTATGCCAGCTTATATTGCTTCCAATGATGCTTACAATTCCTTGATGCCAAATAACCTTCTTTACTGGAGGTCCATTGAATGGGGATGCAATAATGGATTCAAATATTTTGATTTTGGAAGAACCGAACCGAACAATGATACCCTACTTCGTTTTAAAAGCAAGTGGGGATGCAATAATTTCAAAATCCCGTACTATTACTATCCTCATCAGCCAAAACTGATGTCTCAGAATAGAAACGATGCAAAGACAGGTTTCATAAGAAATACCTGGAAAAAGATGCCGGATTCAGTTCTAGAATTACTGGGACCACAGCTTTTGAAGCACGTAGGATAATACTCTGTGATAATATGAAACCGAATCCTTTCCTGATACCTCGTTTCAATATAGATTATAGTTTAAAGGATATGTTATCTGGTCTCGGTTCTCTATTTTTAGACAAGGACGCAGACTTGGATTTCATAAGATCTGAATTTTCAGTTTCAGATGTCTATTTTTCAAATTATAGCAGAACAGGTATCAGTCTGATTCTTCAGTCACTGAACCTTCCACAAGGTTCTAAAATAGGCGTTCCTTTGTATTCGTGTACGGTTGTTTTTGATGCTATTGTAAATGCAGGCCATGTTCCCAGATTCATTGATATTGATGAAAATTATACTCTGGACCCTGTTGACCTTAAAGAAAAAGTAAATGATATTGCTGCTTTGATCGTTATACACACTTTTGGAAGACCTGCAGATATGGATGCAATTAAAGAGGTAGCATCTGATATTCCAATTATTGAAGATTGTGCACATTCTTTATTTAGTGCATATGAAGGTAAGCTTACAGGTTGTATTGGTGACTATTCATGTTTTAGCCTTCCCAAATTTCTTTCTGCAGGAGGCGGTGGGATGATTTTTGTCAATAATTCCCGCTCCGACGAAATTACACAGCTAATTGATTCTGTTCATTCTCCTTCACTTACAGATGAAATCATTCATTTATTTGTAATGTATGCCAGATCTTTCTTTTACCATAAACCATGGTTTGGAACTTTTGCATTGCCTGTTGGGCTTAGTCTGGAAGGGAAGATTGATCTTATGGATAAAAAAAGCTTTACCATAAAAAAGATTAATAAATCTGATAAATATGTGACTGTTGAGAAGTTAAAAACATTTAAGGACAAAGTCGTTGCACAAAGAAATAATTCTGTGTATCTGCTCAATGAACTGGCAGATACATCCTTGAGTCTTCCCTTTGAGAAAAAAAATACATTTTGCAATTATTATCTTTTCCCTGTTCTGGTTCCTGAAGGAATTGAAAGGGACAGTATATGTGAATATCTGAGAAATAATGGTGTGGATACGTCCACATTATTCAGTCAGACTCCTTATATTGCAAGGATGAAATATGGTTATGAAGGTGATTGTCCTTTTACAGAACACGTAGCAGAAAGAATCTTAACCTTGCCAAATCATTACAATCTTTCAAAAGCAGAACTATCAAAAACAATCTTCAAAGTAAAGTCATACTTCCTTTCAGATCAAATAAGGGAATCTAATGAACAACAGAGTAAATAAATTTTAAAGATGCTGTGAGGTCATATCATGGGACTTAAGGCTATTGTAAAAAAAGGAGCTAAATTCCTTGCATCATTCTTTCCGTCAAATGGAGTCAGAATCATGCTTTACAGACTTGCTTCATATGATATTGGTAAGGATGTCTATATTGGTGACAGCATAATTATCATTGATCGCCTGTCCGACAGAAAAAATGTTATTATCGGTGACAGGGCTTCTATTTCATCAGGAGTTACACTTGTGACTTCCTCATCTCCTAACAGCTCAAGAATAGCTCCATTTGTAAAGACGATATATGGGAAGATAGTTATTGGCAATGATGCTTGGCTGGGTACCGGATCAATTATCCTTCCGGACCTTTCTGTTGGTGAAGGTGCTATTGTTGGGGCAGGTGCAGTTGTGACCAGAAATGTAGATCCATTTACTATAGTTGCAGGTGTTCCTGCTAAAAAGATAGGTGAGGTGAATATCCATGAAAGTTTTGCTTGATGTGAGTCATCCTAAAGATATCAATGTATTCACTAATGTGATGAATTTATTAAAGGAAAGAGGACATGAAGTGAAACTGGTTGCAAGGGCAAAGGAGAACACTATAAAAATAATTAATGAATCTGGATTTACAGCAGAATACGGTCCTCATTATTCTGGTATGATCTATAAAATCCTTGGTATACCTTTCATTGATTACTGGCTTTTTAAAATAGCCAAAACATTTAAACCTGATATCTTTGTCAGCTTTGGTTCACCATATTCTGCTCATGTAAGCCGTATATTCCAAAAACCACACATCGCATTTATTGATACTGAAATAGCAAATTTTGCTATTAATCTGATGTTACCTTTCACAGATACGGTATACACGTCGGATTCGTTTACTCTTGACCTTGGAAAAAAACAAAAAAAATTCAATTCCTATTTAGAACTTGCATATTTGGGACCTTCTTATTTTTCTCCAGATAACTCAGTCCTAGAGAAATATGCATTAAAAGAAAAAAACTATATTTTGATTCGTCTTTCTGCTCTTTCCTCTCATCATGATATGAATGCGCGAGGCTTTTCATTCAATTCGGAGGATGAATTGAAACTTTATGTTGAAGAGATTGCTAAATATGGCAATGTGATCATCTTCTCCGAAAAGGATGAATGGGAAATAGTATCTAAACACAGCTTGGTCATAGATTCAGGTGATTTCCATCACATTCTTTTCCACTCTAAAATGTGCATAGGAGAAGGCGCAACAATGGTGTCAGAAGCCGCTATGCTAGGTGTTCCTTCTATATATGTATCAAATACAAGAAGAGGTTATCTGGATGATCTTGAAAATAAATATGATCTATGTTACACTTTTTCAAATAAGGATGAAGCACTCAATAAAGCTGTATCGATCATGAGTGATGAAGATCATCAAATAGAGTGGCAAGAAAAAAGACAACATATGCTTTCGGAAAAAACGGATCTTGTTAGGTATATCGTCAATGAAATAGAAAGCAATTGGTAGTTGGTTTTCCTATGGTAACAAACAATTATTTTATTGTGACTCCATGCAAAAATGAAATAGCAAATCTTCCAAATTTGATAGATTCTGTTGTAAATCAGAGTGTAACACCATCATTATGGGTAATATATAATGACGGAAGTACCGATGGTTCGAGTGAACTGCTAACAGAACTTGAAAATAAATATGATTGGATAAACATTATTAATGGTGAAGTAACAAGACGAGATCTAAGCTTTCATTACGCAAGGATAGTCGATGAAACTCTTAAAACAGCAATTGATAAATGCACAACTAAAGGTATCGATTGCCAATATGCTTCTCTGATAGATGCCGATATGGTCTTAGAAAAGACCTTTTTCGAAAAATTGCTTTCCTATTTCGAACAAGATCCTGAGCTGGGGGTTGCAAGTGGCAGTGTTGTTTATGATTTTAACGATTTGTCAACACTCGAAAAAGGAAGAAACGATCTTCCAATAGGCGGATTAAGGATGTGGAGAGTCGAGTGTTTGGTACAATCAAACTTTTTCCCGATAAGTTATTCTGCCGATGCTGTTTCAAATGTACTGGCAACTCTTAAAGGCTGGAATACTCGAAAATTTGATGATGTCCTGGGTCTGCAGACGCGTAGAACAAGTAGTGCTGAAGGTATGTGGAAAGGTTATATGATTAAAGGTGAATCTGATTATTTTAGAGATTATCATCTATTATATGTTATTTTGAAGTTCATGAAATATTGCTTATCTTATCCTTTTTACATCGGTTTATCTTATAGCTATGGTTATTTTAAAAGTGTTCTTGAGCGAAGAAATAAGATTGATTTGCCGGAAGTAAGAAGATATTATAGAAATAAACATAAAGAAATCATTAGTTATTATTTAAAAAATGATTAGTTTTAAATTAGACATATATATGATAGATGAGAATTTAGGTAGATAAGATTAAATTATAAAAACTCGATAAAGGTTGTACTATGCTGGAAGCTATAAAGCAAGCAAATACTTATAATAAAACAAAAAGTATGAAATATCTCCTTTTCTTCCTATTAATAGTTCTGAACTTTGTTATCAGGCTTCCCAGTATTCCTCATGAAAAAGGATATGACTCTTTTTTCATACATGCTCTGGCAAATTCAATATCAACATTTGGAAGTGCTGATTGGTGGATCCATTGGCTCTCAGTATTTGGTTTTTATGCATATTCTTATGCAAGCGCTGTTCCTTTTGTTTTGTCCGGCATGCATCAATTGACGGGTATAGAAATGGAAATCGTAATTCTTATGTATTGCATTTTATTAGGGCTCATTTCAATATTTACAGCTTATGTTTTGGCAGGTAGATTGTATCCCAATTTCACTTTTAAATATGGAGTAGCTTTGTTCTTTTCCATTGCCCCTGGTGTGATGCTTTTCTCAACATGGGAAGTTAGCACACGAGGTCTCTTCATACTCCTCTTGCCACTGTTCATTTATCTACTTTTATCTGAAATTAACATGTTGAAAAAAATATTTTTACTTGTCATATTGGCTATCTTCCAGTTTGCTGTTCACCATTATGGGTTTATACTAATTCCCATTATTTTCATTTACATAGGCATCAAACTACTTGAAAAAACAAACCATCTCGAAACGCTAAATCCATATTCTCACTATTTGATTGTCTCTTTACTTATTGCTTTTATAGGTTTACCTTTTTTGACCAGATCATTGGTTGATTTCGGTTCACGATATGATTGGTTGATAACTTCTGCAATAACTATTGTCAGGCAGGTTGGACCGTTAGTAATCCTCGCTGCAGGAAGCTTTATTTATCTTTTATTGAAAAAAGAAAAATCTCGTAATGATTTATTTATTCTTTTAATGCTGACATTCTTTATCCCTACTATATATTCTCATACTTATGGGGCTTTTATGCTGTTGCTTTTCATTGTTCTCTTTATTGGTATTGCTTTTAAAAATAAAACAATCGAACAATAAGTTATTCTTACATACCGACTTATGCGTTGTTACCAGCACTCTTAAAAAGTTCTGATCAATTAATTGTTCATTCATATTTATTCGAAAATTTAGTTTCTGAAAGATATGGTGTAAAAAATGCAATAGTAATCCCTAATGCAGTTGAAGACTACTGGCATACAGTGGAATATGAACCTGTACCTAAAAAAGAGGGTTTTTTGGAAATTTTTTATCATGGAAGATTATCTGCAGAAAAGGGGTTAGATTTATTGGTAAAAGGCTTCTACAAATTTCTTTCAAATATGAATAAGTACGAATCAATCCTATATATCGCCGGAGAGGGTCCACAAAAAAAATATCTTGAAAGACTAATAGATGATTTGAACTTGAATCATAATGTGATTTTGTTAGGAAATTTAAACAAAGATACAATAAAAGGCTATCTCAAAAAAGTGAATGTTGCTATCTATCCTTCATTATGGGATAATTTCCCTCTATCCTACATCGAAGCATTTGCCTGTGCGAATTGTCCTGTCTATTTCTCTAAAAAAGCAGGTATATATGACTTTGTTGTGATGGATAATAATCGACTGTATTCTTTTGAACCTAATGTTGATATTATATGTGATATAATAAAAGACGTATCAAATGGAAATTATGATAAAAGTGTTATCAAAGATCAAAAGATATTTGCAAATAAATATAATTGGGATGATGTAGTGGATAATTATATAGAAGCCTATTCGCAATTATTTCCTTAAATTGTTAACTATAATAAAGTGATATTATGTATTCTATGGATAATAAAAGATGCGTTCTTTCTATATGTGATATTTCACCTTCAAGGATGGGTTCATTTGAAGAATTCCTGATTTACATAACAAAGAAATTAAAAGATTCTGGCTTTGTCCATGTAATTGTTTTTCGGGAAGGTCCTATCCTTCCTGTGAAACAAGCTCTTATTAATAACGGTGCCATCATTGAGGTTATCAAACCTTCCAGGTCAAACTTAGTTAACTTCTATACTTTTTACTCTTTGATAAAAAGAAGATCTCCCAGTATTGTACATTTTCACTTCTATCCGGCTTATTCTATTTTGAATTATCTCAAGTTCTTTTTTGATATTCATATAATACATACTGATCATATGGGTGGCAGAAAAGCGAAAAGCCCAATTAAAAAAATATTGCGCAGAATCTATTATTATACAAATTTTGTATTTTTTGATGTAGGTCTTGATAAAATAGTTTGTGTGTCTGATTTTGTAAAATCAAAATATTTTAAAGAATATGGTATAAAAAGCGATAAACTACATGTTATTTATAATGGGATAAACGCCGATAAATTTTATAAAAAGGACGATATTGACCCAATCAAAAAGAGGTATGATCTGAAAGATGAATATATTATTTCCTGTGTAGGTATGAGGAGGGATAAAGGTCCACATTATCTATTAAAAGCAGCTCCTTTAATTCTGAAAGAGATAAATAATGTAAAATTTATTTTAGCAGGTGAAGGAGAATGTCAAACACAATTAGATTCTATGACGGAAGAATTGAAGATAACTGACAAAGTAATATTTGCAGGAAAAGTTCCAGATCTCTCTGATATTTATAGTATTTCCTCGGTTGTTGTAATTCCTTCTACATTTGAAGAGGCCTTTTGTTTCGTCGCAGCTGAAGCAATGGCTGCGGAAGCTCCGGTTGTTGCATTTGACTCAGGTGCAATTAAGGATGTATTATATGATCCAAATTATATTGTTTCTGTTGATCACAAATTACTTGCAGCAAAAGTGATTGAGTGTATTAAAAATGGAGCAGACACAGAATCTGCACGAAAGCATGTTATGAATAATTTTTCATTAGAATCTAATGTATCTAAACACTTAGATGTTTATAAGAGTTTATTGTAGTTGCATTTTGATAGAGAAATGAACTTGCAAATCATCTTCCTTTCAAATTTTTTATTAATTTAATATCTTCTCTGTCAAAGCCCTTCAACATCAATACAATTAATACATAAACAATTGTGCCTGTAATTATTTGTATAATCAAATGCATGTTTACGTTGATAACTACTACTCCCATTCCAATTGACGCAAAAATATATTTGAATATATCCATTTTCAAAGCTTGTATCATGAGATCTCGGTGGATAAAATAAAATCCAAACAAGTATAAACATACTACTGATATCAGTGTTGCAATTCCGGCTCCAACATAACTGTATTGTGGAATCAGTATCAAATTTAATATTATATTGATAATAGCACATGCTGAAACAGATATGTTATTCAATTGTTGCTTATTGGCAGCAACCAGAAGAGCAGTTTGGATAGAGATCAGTGAATTAAATATTATCGTAAACGTTAATATTTTAAATACCATGACAGAGTTTACAAACTCTTCTTTATAGATCATGTATATTATTTCATTACCAAGTATAACTCCACCAATACTTATTGGCAATATAAGCATCAGGATGTACTTGACTCCCAGATTGTACATATAAGCTAATTTTTCTTTATTGATGTCGATTTGTCTTGCCATTACAGGCATCAAAGTAGCTGCTAAAGCCCCTGGAATAAACAATACGGATTCTGTTAACTTATAAGCTGCAGCATAATATCCAACGGCAAAGTCTCCTTGCATAATTGACAACATGAGAATGTCAAACCGGTTATACAGGATCAATAGTCCATATCCAATAACAAAGGGTAATGATTTACGGAACAAATCTTGGAAAGTAACTCTGTCTATCTGCAATCGATATTTGACTATTTTTTTTGAATAAAGGAAGGAGATAATGGTTCTTGTGAATTCTGAAAAGAGATATGCAAGGAGTATTTCTTTTAGTCCCAGGTTAATTCTAATTATCCAATACAGGGCAATGACGAAAATGATTTTTGGAACGATTATTGATAATGCTGCATATTCCATTTTCATTTTTGCCTGAAATAATGATTCAAATAAGTAACTTAATCCCTGTATCATCAGAATTGCAGATAATAACTGAATATAAAATATAGTGTCTGCAGGATATTTCAGTGCACGTATTGTAATTATTGCAAGGAGCATTGCTATCAATGAAGTAAGAATCCGGATTATTGAGGCATTACTCATTATTCGATTTGCTTCATCAGGTTTCTTTGATATGTCTCTGATTACAACCGAATCAAGCCCAAACCCTGCTATGAATCCAAATAGCAAAAGATATGTTATTATGAAATTGTACTTTCCAAAATCCTCAACACCCAGATACCTTGCGAGATAAATCGCTATTATAAAAGCTATTATTTTAGCAGCAATGTTACTAAAAGCAACAAAAAAAGTATTTTTAGCGACACTTTTTGCGGTACTCATAAAACAATAATCCTTATTATTAATAATATATAATATCTTGTCTCATCAAATCATATATATTCTTAAAATGTCTATATCTCTAAAATGGAATTCATGGTGGGTTTAAGGTTCAGTATCATACAAAATTTTAATTTAATGCGTGTATCTAAATGGACTTAAATTTACGGCTTCTCTTAGCATCTATAATACAATGCTAATGAATATAAAGACTATATCCATCAAAATATTAATATGCAAACAAAGATATATAATTATTGAAAAACTCGTCCTTTAATAAATAATTCAAAAGGAGATATTTAGTAGGAAGGTAAAATGAAAGGCATTATCTTAGCAGGGGGGAATGGTACAAGACTCTACCCGGTTACAATTCCAATATGTAAACAACTCCTACCAATTTATGATAAACCTATGATATATTATCCAATATCGGTGTTAATGCTTGCAGGTATCAGGGAGATACTTATTATTTCCACGCCCGATGACCTCCCCTCTTTTGAGAAAATGTTTGGTGACGGGTCTAAATGGGGACTTTCTCTTTCATATAAAGTACAGCCATCTCCGGATGGCCTAGCTCAGGCATTTATTCTTGGAGAGGAGTTTATTGGGGATGATAGTGTTTGTCTTGTACTTGGCGATAATATTTTCTATGGTCCGAGATTTTCTCCGCTGTTAAAACAGGCAGCAAATATTGAAAAAGGGGCTATTGTTTTCGGATATCAGGTAAAAGATCCTGAAAGATTTGGTGTGGTAGCTTTCGATAAGGATAAAAATGTTATCAGTATAGAAGAGAAACCTAAAAAACCAAAATCACACTATGCAGTAACCGGACTATATTTTTATGATAATGATGTTATTGAGATTGCAAAAAGCATCAAACCATCTGACAGAGGCGAACTGGAAATTACTTCTGTTAATGAGGAATACCTTAAAAGAGGAAAATTGAAAGTTGAGCTGCTTGGCCGGGGGTTTGCCTGGCTTGATACAGGTACTCATGATAGTCTCATAGCTGCAAGTCATTTTGTACAAACAATTGAACAAAGACAGGGATACAAGATTGCCTGTCTGGAGGAAATTGCTTATAATAACGGGTGGATCACTGCTGAAAAGGTCCGTGAAATAGCAAGCTTACTCAAAAAGAATGATTACGGTACATATCTGGAAGGATTACTTGATGAAAACTAATATATTGGTAACAGGTGGCGCAGGTTTCATTGGAAGTAACTTTATTCCATTTTTTCTGGAAAGATATCCCACGTACAATGTAATAAATCTCGACTTGCTGACCTATGCAGGCAATATTCATAACCTGAGGGGAATCCAGAAAAATCCACGATTTAAGTTCATCAGAGGAGATATTTGCAATCGCGAATTGGTAGAGTTCATTTTCAATGAATACTCTATCAATGGTGTCATTCATTTTGCAGCAGAATCTCATGTAGATAATTCAATCAAAAAACCGGATGTCTTCATTAAAACAAACATTAATGGAACTCATACACTTGTGGATGTAGCATATCAGTTCTGGATGGAAAAGCCGTTTGTCTACAATCACAAATACAAAAATTCTGTTTCACCTGATAAGGGAACAATTTTTCCGCGTTTCCATCACATCTCAACAGACGAGGTATATGGAACATTAGGCCCAAAAGGACTCTTTACCGAAAGCACACCCTATGCACCAAATTCACCTTACAGTGCAAGCAAAGCAAGCAGTGACATGATAGTTCGAAGCTATCATCATACTTATGGTTTGAATACCATAATCACCAATTGTTCGAACAATTACGGCCCTAAACAACATGATGAAAAACTAATTCCTACTATAATAAGAAATGCTATTAAAGGCAATATAATACCTATCTACGGTGATGGAAAAAATATACGTGATTGGCTTTATGTACTTGACCATTGCAAAGCAATAGATCTTGCTTATCATAATGGAAAAGCAGGTGAAACCTACAATATTGGTGGCAAAAATGAAAAAGATAACAATTATGTTGCCATCAAGATATGCCAGATATTGGATGAACTGAAACCAAAACAAAAAGGAAGCTACAGGGACCAGATCAAATACGTTGAGGACAGGGCAGGTCATGATCGCAGATATGCCATTGACGCAGGAAAGATAGAAAATGACCTTGGATGGAAGGCAGAGGAGAACTTTGAAAGCGGAATCTTGAAGGCTGTAGAATGGTATTTAGAACACTACAAATAGCTAACTGCTTGCAATTATTATTTTTATTTAATAACACCTTTGCATTGAAATAAAAAAGATAAGTTAATATATGTGCAAAATATTACCCGGGATTAATTTTGTCTGATTTTAATGATTTTAGTATATGTCTAAATTTTTCCTCTTTTTCTTGAAACTTTTTGATGAAGTATTCTTTGCCATATTCATCTGCAAAAAGAGGGTAATAATATGAGATTACAGTAGATGAAGTTAATGAATTTATTTCTATAATTTTGAATCCTTTATTTGTGATTATTATATCAAAACCCAAATATGTTAATTGTGGAGTATAGGATGATATTTCTTCTATTTTCGACTTTAGATCGTCCCATTTTGGTATTATTATTTCCAAATTTTCGTTTGTATCAGGGTGGACTTTTATATTTTTTAAATCATCGTTAATTATAATGTTTGGATTATAAATTTTTCCATTTTTCAAATCAATGCCTGCAATAATTCCCCCTGCTACTGGAGTTTCTAAAATTCCACTTTTCTGAGTACCAAATCTAATAAAACTTCCAATTATTTTTGGTTTTTTGTTCTCATCCCTTATTACTTGAATTCTTAAAGTGTTTGGAGTTATATCGTATATTTTATTAATTACATCGTGTGCTTTTATGTATTCTGTAATCAAGTATCCTTTTAAGCTAGAAAATAATGTTTCAATATCTTTCATCTCGCAGACTTTGGAATTTATATAATACGTGCCATTTGCATAAGATAGTTTATAAAAACCTTCCCCCAAAGATCCTGATATTATTTTAAGAGCCAGATTACCTTCTTTTTTGAGAAGCTCTAAAATTCCATTTGTAGTAGAATCAATATCTAAAGGACAGTCCATCAATCTCAAAATTTCGTTATCTTCTAGTTGAAAATAATATTTTGGTAGATACTCATCAAATGGACTGAAAATATATTTCATTGTTAATTTATCATCAATCCATGCGCTGTATTTGCCATTAATTGGATGTAACTTGTAATAATCAAAATCAGGAATGTGATTTCTATAATTCAACTCATTTATTTGATATGTGTTTGTTCTTGAAGATAAAAATCCTCTTTTATATGCCCATATTTTTTTTTGCAAACTTACATTTTTATTTTGGATTAGATCTTCTATAACCATTTTAGGAATCTTGGATGCAAAATAAGGAGAATACCCCTTCGTGATCATTATTTTCTTCAATAAGTATTTTATTATTTTCTTCATAAAAACCTCTTTTATTCCACAATATAATCTATGTTTTAATTAGCAATCTTTATATATATATCTGTTTATTTATACAGTGATGGAGTAAAATCAACTTATTATATCTTTTTAGTAGACTTTGTTGAATTCAAAAAATACAACATATATATTCTTTGAGTTCAAAATCAAGGATTGAATTAAAAAATACATAATTTAGCTTTTTAGGGACAGTATCTCATTAATCATAACATGTATGTAAGGGGTTATGAATTTTCATCGTTTTGGGTTTGCTAAAAAGTATTTATTCTATAGAGTAATATAATAATCTAATATTCCGCGCAACAAAAAAAGGAAACTATATGATCAATGTAACCAGACCCTATCTTCCTGACAGAGAAAAACTGAACAAGTATATTGACAGAATATATGAAACAGCTTGGTTAACTAATAACGGTCCTTTAGTTCAAGAACTGACAGCAAGATTGCAGGAGTATCTTGGTGTTGAGAATCTTCTTTTAGTATCTAATGGAACTTCTGCTCTTCAAGTTGCCTATAAAGCTCTTGGTGTATATGGACAGGCAATAACAACACCATTCAGTTTTGTAGCTACTACCAGTTCTTTGGTATGGGAAAGAATAGAACCTGCTTTTGTAGATATTGATTATGAAACACTTTGCATTGATCCTGCAAAGATAAAAGATGCAATCACATCAAAAACCACAGCAATTGTGCCTGTACATGTATTTGGAAATGCTTGTGATGTCGAACTAATTGAAAATATAGCATCTAGGTATGGGCTTAAAACTGTATATGATGGTTCTCATGCATTTGGAGTGCAATACAAGGGTAGAAGCCTCCTGTCCTCTGGTGATGCAGTAACGCTCAGTTTTCATGCTACCAAGCTTTTCCATACTATTGAAGGTGGAGCAATTATCTTCAAAAAGAAGGAAGATTATGAAAGAGCAAAACTGATGATTAAATTCGGTATTGATAACTCTGATTCGATTGTTGAGTTGGGCATAAACACAAAAATGAATGAGTTCCAGGCTGCAATGGGCTTATGTGTGCTTGATGAAATAGACACTATTTTGGAAGAAAGGGCTAAGATATGGGCCCTATATCAACGAAGTCTGGGAGACCGTGTACAAATTTTGAGGCTAAATCCGGATTCTACTAATAACTATAGTTATTTTCCTGTAGTATTTGAAAACGAAGAAACAATGCTGGAAGTAAAGAGTTCAATGAATAATCATCAAATAAATCCAAGAAGATATTTTTATCCTTCACTGGATACACTGAATTATATCAATTCAAATTCAGTATCACAAATTTCACGAGATATAGCGGCTAGGATACTATGTCTTCCTATCTATCCGGGAATGAAAGAGCAAGAAACAGCAAGTATTATAGAGATTATTGAATCATGTTTGAAAACAAAAGAATAATGGTTCTTGGAGGTTCTAATTTCCAGTTGCCTTTAATAATGCGTGCAAAAGAGATGGGTTTGTATGTGATCAGTTGTGACTATCTGCCGGACAATCCAGGGCACAAATTTTCGGACGAGTACCACAATGTAAGCACTACTGATAAGAAGGCTGTGCTTGAGCTTTCAAGATCATTGAATATTGATGCCATTATTACGTTTTCTTCAGATCCTGCCATACCAACGGTTGCATATGTTGCTGATGAATTGGGCTTGAGTGGCCCGTCACCTGAAGCTGTCATAACACTTTCTGAAAAAGACAAATTCAGGTCGCTGATTTCAAAATTGGGTCTTAATGTTCCGGGGAATTATGTGGTCAACTCTTTAATTATCCCGGAAGAAATAAAAAACAGCAAATCCAAATTTGTTGTCAAACCAATTGATTCCAGTGGTAGCAAAGGAATCACTTACTCATCTGCAAATGAGAATGAATTAAGCCATGCAATTGAATATGCTCTGCAACATTCAAGAGCGAAAAGGTGTATTATTGAAGAGTATATAGATGGAGATCAAATCCATGGTGATGGTTATCTTCAGGATGGGAAACTAATATATCATTATCTTGGTGATCATTTTTTCTATACAAAGTCTAAAAACTTCATCCCAATTTCTACCAGATGGCCATGCAAATATGAAGGCACGGAAATATTAAATGTGGTTGTAAGCCAAGTTGAAAGTATATGCAAGGCTGCAGGCTACCGTACCGGTCCTGTGAACATTGAAGCAAGGGTGACAGATTCAGGAAAGGTCTATATTATAGAGGTCAGCCCAAGAAATGGTGGTAACTATGTTCCCATTATTCAGGAACATCTCACCGGATTTGATTTTGTCAGCAAGATTATATATAGTTCAATGGGTATGGATGTTAAAATTGATACTTATCTTTGTGAGAAAAAAGTAGGTGCTCACTATATATTGCACTCTGAAACAGATGGTATATTTAAAGGTATCAGGATAAGTGATGAAATTAATGGTAATATATTCTTCAGCAAAGTTTTCAAAAATAAAAGAGATAATGTGAAGGAGTATGTGGGGTCCAATACTACTATTGGTGTTATTCTAATGAAATTTAGTAGCGTTCAAGAACGTGATTATTTAATGAGTGATATTAAAAATTTTATCCAAGTGGTGACATTATAAGTGTTTAGGGCTTTTATAATTTTTTGCAATCCTATGCATTTACAAAAATTTGTATTTGTTCTGGAAGGAAGTGATTTTGGTGGATTTCTCTAATTTCCGTGTTTATTTGAGGGCTTTTGAGCCAGATGACTATAAAACCACTCATTCTTGGAGGGGAGACAAAGATATACTAAATGGAATTGTTGGCAAAAAATATTTTGTTTCCTGCGAATATGAAAAAAAGTGGATTATCGATTCAATATTTAATAGTAAATCAGTAAAGCTAGCAATCTGCTTAAAAACAACAAATGAACATATTGGCAATGTTTATCTCAACATGATTGATCATGTGGATAAAAATTGTACGTTTGGTATTATCCTTGGAAAAAAGGACTTTTGGGGTCAAGGACTTGGTTCAGAAGCTACATTTCTTATGCTCGAATATGCTTTTTATGAGCTAGGAATGGTTCGCGTTTCTTCAAGGCAGCTGCTTACTAACCAATATTCTATAAGACTTCATGAAAAATGTGGATTTAAACACGAAGGAATTCTAAGAAAAGCTGTCTTTAAAAATGGTGAGTATCAAGACTTAAATTTGATGTCTATAATCCGGGAAGATTATGATGAGATGCTAAAATAGAATCTAATCCTTAACTTTCATTAAGAATAAAAAAGGCAACTTATATTAAATATACTTGTATTCATTTAAATTAGAAAAAATTATAGGTAAATTACACTATGTCACTTGCCCAAAAAACAACAACTGGAATCCTCTGGAACTTTGCTGAACAACTCAGCAAGAGAGGTATTGGCATAGTAGTTACCTTACTGCTAGCCCGCTTCCTGGCACCGGATGATTATGGTTTAGTTGCTATGATGGCGGTATTTCTGGCTATTGCCGATAGCATTATGGACCTGGGTTTTAACCAGGCTCTTATTCGTAAAAAAGAGGCTACTGACTCCGACTTCAGCACAGCTTTTTATACAAATTTGGCTTTGGGTGGACTATCTTATTTGTTACTCTTCATTTCCGCTCCATTTATTGCTATGTTCTATGAAGAACCAAGGCTTGTCATCCTTGTGCGTGTCGTTGGAATTGTCATCTTGATAAACTCATTCCAGATAGTCCAGAGTGCCATTCTTAGCCGAAATCTAAATTTTAAAGCGCAGCTTAAGGCAGCAGTTCCGGCAACCTTTATCTCTGGTTTATTTGCAGTTATTATGGCCTATATCGGTTTTGGCGTATGGTCTTTGGTAGCTCAAATGATAATTTCTTCTTTGGTCCTAACTGTTTTTTTGTGGTCGATGAACATCTGGCGTCCAACTTTTGTTTTCAGCAAAGAAGCATTAGCTGAAATGTTTGGATTCGGATCTAAAATATTTTTATCTGGTCTATTAGACACTATTTTTAGGAATATTTATTTAGTAGTAATAGCAAAAATTTTTACAGCTACAATTGCCGGTCATTACTTCTTTGCAAGTAAAATAAGGGATTTGATTCTTAATCAATTGGTAAATTCTATTCAAACAGTTACCTATCCAGCACTTGCAACACTTCAGGAAGATGATATTCGATTAAAAGCAGGATATCGGAAAATAATTCAAGTAACAACTTTTTGTCTCTTTCCCATAATGGCCATCGTTGCAGCCCTTGCAGAACCTTTTTTTACTGTATTTCTTAATGACCAATGGCTACCTGCTGTACCTTATCTGCAACTGATGTGCATTTCCGGATTAATGCAACCTCTTCACTCTATTAATTTAAATATACTGAAAGTAAAGGGTAGGTCTGATTTATTTCTTTATTTAGAAATTGTTAAAAAGGTGTTTATTGTGGTTGTTTTATCAATTAGCATACAATTTGGTGTTATAGGGATACTTGTAGGAAACATTATAACATCTATATTATCATACTTGCCAAATAGTTATTATTCTGGACAGTTAATAAATTATCCTGCAAGAGAACAGATAAGAGATTTCTCCCCTGGATTACTTTTGTCTGGATTTATAGCACTGATGGTATACTTTGCTGTAAGTATTTCGACTATGCACGCATTAATTGAATTACTTTTCTTTGGTATTATTGCGTTTAGTATGTATTTAATAGCAAGCTATGCATTTAAATTGGAAGCTTTAAAATTTGCCAGACAACTAGTTAAAGATAAATTAAGGAGGAATGCATGATGGATGATGATGAAGAAATTATGGTCAGTATCTGCTGCATAACTTACAATCATGAAAACTATATAGCTGATGCTATAGAGGGCTTTCTGATGCAAGAGACAGATTTTAATTATGAGATTATTATACATGATGATGCATCAACTGATAAAACCGCAGATATTATTCGATCTTACGAACAAAATTATCCTGGCATAATCAAACCTATTTATCAAAAAGTGAATCAATATTCACAAGGTGTGAAAATTCTCCCTACTTTTCTTTATCCAAAAGCAAAAGGAAAATACATTGCTCTTTGTGAAGGAGATGATTATTGGACCGATTCTAAAAAGTTACAAATACAGTTCGAATGTCTTGAAAAGAATCAAGATGCCGTGTGTTGTTATCATAGTGATTATATATTAGGCGAACGTGGTCTTAAAAGGGAATCCAGATTATCGTCTCAAGATCAACGGGATTATAGCAGTTACGAACTGATGGCATGTCAGACTCATATATTACCACTGACAGCTTTTTTCAGGAATGTGGATGCTCTAAAGGATTATCCTCAAGAAGCAAAATATGTAAAAAATGGAGATACATTTCTTTTTTCAATATTAGGTCAGTATGGATCTGGAAAGTACCTACCAATGATAGAACCAGCCATCTATCGGGTTCATGAGGGTGGTATATGGTCCATGAAATCTGATAGAGAACAGAAATCCATGCAAATGAACACTTGGTTTTGGCTTTCTGAATATTATTCCAGATTAGGAAATCAGAAACTAAAAGAAAAGTTCAAAAGCCGATGTATTAATATAGCTATTTCCGGATTAAGTAAAACTCAATTATTGTCTATATTAATCAAAATGTGCTTGCCATATAGCCTAGTTAAAATGATTAAAAAAATCTTTGAAAAGACTCTTTGAAAGTATTATTTTTGCTTACTTTATGAAAGGAATGCATTTATAATAATTAGTACAAATTTTACTAAGATAAGTTATTTAGGTTATGATCATGACAAAAGAAACAAACACAATTCTGTTTTCTCCTCACTCTGATGACATAGCTTACTCTCTGGGTGGGGCTTTATTGTTAGATTATTTCAAAAATCCCTTAATGGTTACTGTCTTTACAAGATCTACTTTTTCTCCAAGGATTAAATTAAGTAGTGAGGAAGAAATTACTCTAAAAAGGAAAAAGGAAGATGAAGCGTTTGCTGAAGCCGTAGGTTTATCTTTGAAAACATTACATTTTCCTGAACCACCTTTGAGAGGTTTGGAGACAGATGAAAAGATATTTACCTCAAAAGCAATGTGTGATCCAATCTTTGAAGAAGTTTCTGAACATATATATGAAATTATTTCTTCTTTTCCGGGAACTCTTGTAGTTTCACCACTTGCTCTGGGAAATCATATAGACCACCAAATAGTTTTACTGAGCTGCATTAAAGCTTGTAAGGATTTAGGAAACCCTATTCAATTTTATGAGGATCTCCCTTATGCTTCCTGGTTCACTTTCAATCAGATAAAACAACATATAATGGAAATTGATCCCAATTTAACTCCAACTAAATTAGAAGTTACTTCTGTTTTCAAAAACCGACTAAAAAACCTGCATTTGTATTCTACTCAAATAGGAAGAAAAATCCCTGCAGGTGTGTATACTCATTCAAAAAGATTGAATTATGAGGATGAGGATTTAATAGATAAATTGTGGGTGCATTCTTGCTTTAAATCTCTATTTTCTTATTATGCACGGCTGGACAACGGTCCCAGATATGAATGTATATGGAAATAGAACCCAATTTGTACAATCTGTCAATTAATTTTATTGACTTCGCATACTTTTATAACCAAGGGAACCTTAATATATTTAGTATATGATAGATACTATGTGTTATACTTGATAAATGAATAATAGGACTTATTAAAAGATATTATTTGTATATTATATATTGTAGGTGGGTTTATTGACTGATATAGAAGTTTCTGTTGTGATTCCTACACGTAATAGGTGTCATTCTTTAAAAGAGACGTTAGAATGTCTTTTAAAGCAAACATATTCTCATGATAAATACGAAATAATAGTTTGTAATGATAATAGTTCAGATGATACTGAAAAAATAGTCAAGGATTTAATTGAGAAAAACATTTGTAATCTAAGATATTTCAAAATCGAAAGCGACATTGAAGGTCCTGCAAAAGTTAGAAACTTCGGAATTATCAATGCACAAGCTCCCATTATAGGATTTACTGATGATGATTGCATTTTACCCAATAATTGGATTGAGCTTGCAATGCAACGTTTTAAAGAAAATCCAGGTATATGTGGATTGTATGGAAAGGTAGTTACTTTTGGTACATGTAAAGATAAAAAATTTAAGATAGCACGGCGTGTAGACGTTCTTGAAGATAATGGCTCGTATGTCACTCCAAATGTCTTTTACAAAAAAGATATTCTTGTAGATGTAGGTATGTTTGATCTTGAAATGCGATATTTACAGGATATAGAATTGGGATGGAAGGTTAGAAAAAAAGGACCAATTCTCTTTGAACCCTTACTTTTGGTTCATCATAAGGTGCATTGTGCCTCAATAAAAAACTATTTAAAACGTCAAAAAAAACATCAATATTGGGTTTTGATGTATAAAAAGCATCCAGAAAATCTAGAAAAAGATGGACTTATGTTGGGACATGTCTATAATAAAAGTGTATTTTTGGTTCTATCTTTAGTACTTGTGCCCTTTATTTTTGCAGTTATTCCAGACTTATTATTCCCCTTCTTATGTTTGTCATTTTTGTTGTATCTATGGGCACATGTTCTAGTAGATAAAAATATCAAAAAATATCCTTTAAGAATTTTACTTTTTCCTAGGTTTGTCATTGCTGATATAATTCGATTTTTAGTATCAATAAAGGCAAGTATTAAATATAGATTTCTTGTTTTGTTTTAAAGTTAGAGAATAATTTGACTTTGCAGAAATCTTTATTTTGATGACAAATATGACCTTAACATGTATGTTAAGGTTATGCATCAATATATTGGGTTTGACATCATTTTCTACAAGAATCTTTATAATTATTAATTTTGAGATGTGTGTTTTTTGTAACAAGTAAACTTCGGGGATTTATTATCTTTAGATTGAATTTTTGTTCTGCAATAAAATCGGAAGTAGATTTTCTACAAAGTCAATAATTTTAATTTTTATATTTAGCACTATTTTGCACATGGTTAATTGTTTACACTATATAGTAATGATACAATTTAATTATTATTTATTTGTTCATTTTTATCTCAATTGTGTTCATACGCTTTATGTCAATGTCCATGGCATTTTTAATTTATACGATTAATAATATGATAAAAACGTCAAAAGGTGAAAAAGTGAAAATCAAATATTTTGTGAGTATATTACTAATGCTTTTTTTATCATCTAATATCGCTACGGCAGAAGAGATAATTATCCATCCAATTGAAGATTCATACGTTGATAGTAATAGTGTAAATACGAATTTTGAAACATCTAAAACTTTGTATTCTCATTCAAGCACGTCTATAACACAATATACTTATTTAACATTCTATGTACCTGAATTTACAGGATCTGCCCATCTTAATATGTTTGTTACAGGTGGTTATGGTTCAAGCTCAATTGCTTTAGCAAGGATATCACCTGACTGGAATGCCGATGAAGTCACTTGGAATTATGGAAGGCCAAGTGTAGAAAAATGGCAGGATTATACAGTAGATTACGCTCCTTATTCTGTTGGCGAATGGGTTACATGGAATATTAGTTCAGTTATTAATGAACCTGGATATTATGCATTCCAAACTCGTTCTTCTCACGGTCAGCATCATAAATTCAATTCAAGTGAGGCCGGTGTAAATGTTCCACATCTTATTGTAGAAACACGTGAACCTGATGTGGATATTGGATACAATACTAAAACTAATAATGATAGTTATGCATTCACAGTTGAGACTGATGAAGAAATAATGTTTTCAATAACAGAAAAAAATGTTCTATCTTACAACTGGTTTGTAAATAAAGTAAATCAAAATATTAATTCTGACTCTTTTACATTTAGAGTTCCAGAAGGAGTTGAAGGCCAGCCCTCATCAGAAATATGGGAAATCAGGGTAGAAGGGACATATGAAAACGGTTCGGCAGTCATCAGAGAATGGTTAATTTCAAGTCTCCCAGAAGAAGAAGCACCCGATTTCATTGATTACTTTACAGATATGAATAATGTATGGCGAACAAGCTATACAAGTGACCCTTGGGGAAGAGAATTACCATATTATAATAATCAGGAAAATCTCGTTTCAAAAGGGTTTTTATCTGGAACATCAACCGGTACTGGAAATGTATTATCAACTAAATTTAATATCACGGATGGAACGTTTAAATATAAAATTAGAAATCCTGGTGTAAAAAATATATATTATTTTCAAGTCTTTGACACAAACGGTTACAGCTGGAGATCAGAATGGCAAAGCAATGAATTTCATGATTATTTCTCAATATTAAATGAACATGGATACATACCTACATCACGGCGCTGGTTGGGTCAAGCTCCAGGTGTCCATAACTGGTATAATGATGATTGGCTAGATATAACAATCATCAAAACAAGTGAAGGGTGGTGGACAGTATATGTTGATGGGGCAATGATGCCTCATGTTCATGCAAACTTTGAAGATGCCCTGTCTAGTGCAAGTAAGTTATCATTAGCTGCAAACAGTTTGCTAGAATTGGACTGTATTGAGGTATATAGTGATAGATATGTATATCCACCCACAACAATAGAATATGGAACATATCCGAAATGGTGGGAAACAGGGGAAACGACTTATGGCAGACTTGATCCGGTTGATGAAACTGGAATAAAGGTATCTGGTAAAAATGTAACTTTGAAACAAATTGCCGATGCAATTGATAATCCAGATTATATTACATATGATTCTAACACCCGAACTGCAATACTAAAAACAAATATCGCCTTGTATGATGGCAGTGAATTAATAATTGACAACGAAAAATTGATTGTTGATACTTCTTCACAATCTTTAAGCATAAATCCCAAAGTTGGAGTAAAGCTCAGCATAACTGATTCAGTATTAACAGCAACTAATAATCCTATGATATGGAACTTTGCAAGTTCAATATCTGAAAACGTCTACAATCCAGATGTTTCAAGGAACAATGATGCTAAAACATCACAACCACGAACAAATCATATATATGATTTCCGTGGTCAATTCATAGTTGAGAATTCAACGATTGATAACACAGGAAATCTTTTCCTGGATGCTCCTTACGAAGTCACAATAAAGAACGCGATATTCAGTAATCATAGTTCAATAGATTATGGAGATTATACCTTACGAGGTCCTTATGAAAATCATAATCAGAAAAAGAGGCAATCTTATGGTGACAAAGGACTCTGGATAGTACCAAGGATGGATTTAGTTGATTATGTAGTCGAAAATGTAACCTTCGTTGAACCAAAGACTGATATCAGTCTGAAGGTTATTGGAGGTGAGTGGATACAGAACGCAACAACAATTCGTGACAGTGATCTTCGTGGTGTTGATATCAGTGTTATGAAGGCATTAAAGTATGAGTACTATCAGAACTATTGGATTAAAAATGAAAAATCCACATTTGCTTTATTAAACATTCTCTACGACCTAGAAAAGATTTCAATAGATGGTCATCCGCGAGTTGGTGGAGTATACCAATATGATGAAGCTGAGATCGTAACCAAGTATTATCTTGATGTTATCTTAAAGGATTCATTAGGTAATACCGTATCAAATTCAGATGTATTTTTCGAATCATCGAATTCAAAATATCCAGCAGAATCATTGTATGAACATAGGGAATATATTGCAGACAAATATGGCCCTGGAGAAGGTGGGGTCAGTGGATATGGAGTTGGTTATTTCGATGAAGATGGTAATCTTGTAGGAAATATGCACAACATAACTTATTCTGGTGGAACCCACACGCGATGGTACAACGCCCTCCCTCTAGGATCAGCTACAACAGATTCCAGTGGGCAAACAGCCTTACCGAATTCAGGTGATCCAGAGAACTCTATTGTCCTCATAGACAATGTCTATTCCAGTGATGATACGGGCAATTTGAATAAAGAGTCTTTGACATACACTATGAATGTTGATGCTCCTGATGGTCAGTCAGTGATTCTAAGTGGAATCTCCCCAGATGAGAGCTGGTATCGTGAAAATCCAGATGTATCTTCATATACTATCACAGCAGTTGTTCCAGAAGATGCAAATAGTTTGGCAATCACAGGTTTTGCACCATCAAGTGATAATGTATTCCAGGTAGGACAAAGCAAGACATTCAAAGTATGGACTAACGAAGAACTTGTATCGACAAAATGGTTTGTAGATGGAACACAAGTTTCATCAGGTTCAATGGAATATGACTGGACAGCAGTTGAAGGTTCACACTTGATTACTTTCACGGGATCCAGTACAACAGGTACTGTAGTACAAACCTGGGATTTGTATGTAACTGAAAGTGCTTCTTCTGAATCTCCTGTTTCTTCTGGAACAGGAATTTCATTCACTCCATCAGTTTCTTCCCTGACAGCAACAACAGGTGAATCCACGACATTCTCAGTTGATTCAGGCCAGGACTTCACAAGTGCAGTCTGGTCTCTTAACGGTGTAGAGGTTGAAAGTGGCACAACCGAGCATGTTGAATCATGGACAACAGCAGGTACTCACACAGTAACCTTTGAAGGCACTGCAGATGCAGGAACCATTAATAAAGCATGGACAATAATTGTGTCTTCAGCTGAACATTCCAAAATATCCATTTCCCCATCAACTACAACAGTAGCTCCGGGAGAATCCTTCACATTGGACGTGTACATAGATCCAACCCAGGATCTTACCGGCTCACAGTTCGATCTGCATTACAGCCAGCTTGCGAGTATCTCTACTGTAAATGAAGGTGATCTGTTCACAGCAAGCGGACTTTCAACAACCTTCCAGTATGATAATATTGACAATGCAGCAGGACTTCTGGACAATGTCTACGCAGCCATAGTAGGTAGCGGAACCATCACCTCTCCGGGTGTAATGGCAACAATCGAGATGGTAGCAGGTAGCAGCTCAGGTATACTTGACCTTGGGCTTTCACATGTGATCCTTAGTGATGCAAACTCCAATCCTGCAGGATACAATTTGTCCAACGCAACCGTTCTGATTGATACAGCTCCGCAGTTCTCATCTGTTTCTTCACAAACAGTAGAAGAAGAGCATAGCCTGAGTTTCGCAGTGAGTGCAACAGATTCAGATGGTGATGATCTTGAATATTCTGCATCCTGGATTCCTTCAAGTGCATCCTTTAATGCAGATACTGCCATCTTCAGCTGGACACCTTCTGAAGGAGATGCAGGTTCCTACGAAACTTCATTTGAAGTCACAGATGGATATCTCACAGATACAGTAAGTGTGAACATAACAGTCACACCAACAAATCATATTCCGGAGATTACTCTCCTTGAACCTGCAGATGACTCTACATTTGAAGAAGGTTCAACCATTGATGTGAACGTAGCTGCGAGTGATGCTGACGGAGATTTTTTAAGTTACATCATTGAGATTGACGGTGTACAGGTTAGCACATCCACCAGTTACTCATGGGAAACAGACTATGACTCTGCCGGAACACACACCATTAAGGTAACAGTAAGTGATGGAACTGAGGAGATCAGCTCATCAAGTACAATAACCATTACTGATCTGCAGCCAAGATGGGATGTAAACGAAGATGGAGTTGTCAATGTACTTGACATCACACTTGTAGGTCAGAACTATGGTGAGTCCTATGAAACAGATTTACCTCGCTGGGATGTAAACCAGGATGGAACTGTAAATATTCAGGACCTTTCAATAGTTTCAGGTCACTTTGGTGAAACCGTTTAAGTAAATTGATAGTAGGCCCCTTTCGGGGCACACTTCTTTTTATTCCAATTGTTGTTCTCTCTTTGAACCTGTCAGTTCCTGAAAGATAGTTACTGTTTTTTCTTTGCAGATAATCTGTGTATGAATCAGAATGAATTGCTTTTCATGGTTTGAGTGAAGCTGCCCGAAAGGCAAATTCTGAAGTACCAATTAATGGAAATCAGTAACTTTCAATAACTGCACTATTTCAATTGTCTTCAGGACAGTAGCAAAGGAACGTGCCTCCTGAGGCGTATGGTTGCATTGTTCTTTGTCTGTCAACTATTTTTGCAGGCTATCAGAAACACAAGGATCCAAGGGAGAATAAGTTTGACTAATCGAAAGTTGTAGATAACCAAAACCATCCCTGAGGGTCCGGCGAAGCTGGCACGATTCGAAAAGATGCAATAAAATAATCTGCCTTCAATTGTGACAAGTGTACGATGGCACGAGTCATCCAATGAAGATTTCGACAGAGCCCAAATTTTTTAAACTACCAGAATACAGTTATTCAAAATCTTCCAGGTAGCAATACACCAATTGCACAGAATAGCATTGTAAGTGCATACATGGCTCTTGTGGCCTGCTTTTCAGTTACTCTGCGATAGTATGGCAGAATCCATTTCAGTGTAAGTGCGTTTGGAACTTCCAGGGTACCATCTTCTCTTTCTTTTCCAAATTTGGCAACAGGGAACTTCTTGACTCTCCAGTAGACATACATAAGGAAATTGATCGTATGAGGGATCAGCATAACAAATCCGCTGATGATGAATCCCTGTACAACTATTATCGTACCTATGGCTGCTCCTATGGTAAGTGAACCAACGTTACCCCAGAATATCTGGGAAGGGTACCTGTCGTACAGATAGTATCCAAGTGTTGCACCGGTAATGCTTACAACAGCAAATATATTGTCCACATCACCGATCAATACCGATTTTATGATCAGGGCGATAAGCACGATTACCGATAGTCCCGAAGCAAGACCGTTAAATCCGGAATGCATGTTCACAAGGTTGGAAGCCACAAGGACATATGTGGGCACAATGAACTGCAGGTAAAGTATTCCCATTTCGATATTACCAACACTTGGCAGGTTGAATGCAGTGTGGGTAGCATACTGGATAAGTGGATATGAACAGTAGTACATGAGAAGTAACTTTGTTACCCTGCCAATGTCCACCATGTCATCAAGTATTCCGAAAAGACCGAACATGGCAATGACTATAAGGACCACATAATTTGTAGAGGAGAATTTAAAGAACAGGGTGTTCAGGGAGAAACACACCATGGCCACGAGGATGATGGCTATACCTCCCCTTTCCGGGATCATGGTAACTTCCCTCTTATAATAATCCCTGGCAGTTATTCCCTTTTCTGTAAGCTTTCTGATAAAATAGGGCATTGAGATGTATGTTGCCAGAAATGGCACCAAAAATGTGCTTCCAAGAACCAGGGCTAAAAGTGTTGAAGGTGAATCCATGTCCAGCATTGTTCAAATCCTCATAATTACAATATATTTGTATATTATTATATTATCTTGATGTGGGCAATTGCATTAAAAGCGAACCTTCATCAGCTCATTAAGTTTAATCATTTATTATATATGTACTTACTGCTGTGCATTCACCACATTATGAAATGCATTTTTGCAGCTATCGGGCTTGTTTTCTGAAAAGGCTTCATTTTATATAATAATGTTTTCCCTTGACATAAAGCATTGTTATATGCTCATAATTATGAGCATGATTTATTGCATCAAACATAAATTTATATAGTATCATCGGCCACTTAGAATTGACAGTTGGGTTATGTCACAACATAATAGTTAATGCTCCGATTTGTACGATACTTGTCGCTATATTTCGGAATTATTTACAGGTGGTACAATGAAATTGGTAGAGAAACAATGCGCAACGTGCGGTAGTCCTATATATGTTTACGAGAACTATGCCCGTGAGGAGATGTTCTGCACTCTTCACTGCATGGAACATGCAACATTCGGGACTGTCTCAGGGGACTTAGAACAGTTAAAGACTGTATGCTAAGTCCGGATTTTTCCTTTTTTGTCTTTAGTTTTTAGTTCTTATAGTTCACATTTTTGCAACTACTTATCTGGTATACTATGGGTACTATGAATTGTAATTGTAAATAGAAATTCATACCTTGCATTGATTAGTATTATATAGCAGGCTTGCAATCATTACAACTATGACGCAGGTCCTTATAACCGGTGGTATTGGCCAGTTGGGTAGTTATCTTGTTGACAGCATGAAAGATAGTTATGAGGTTACAGTGCTGGACAACCTTTCCTCTGGCAAGGAGCCTGATCTTCCTTCAGATGTAACTTTTGTTAAGGAAGATATAAGGTCACCACTTGCTAAGGAACTTGCATCCAAAAGTGATATCATAATTCATACGGCAGCACAGATAAGTGTTGCAAAGTCCATGTCAGAACCTGTCTTTGATGCCGATAACAATGTTTTTGGAACATTGAACCTTCTGGAAGGTGCAAGGTCAGGGGATATCGAAAGATTTGTTTACATCAGTTCTGCTGCTGTTTATGGAAACCCTGAATACCTGCCTGTGGATGAGAAACATCCTCAGTATCCTATGTCTCCATATGGTACCAGCAAGCTCTGTGGTGAGAAATATTGCAGTATGTACTATCAGGCATATGGTCTTCCTGCTGTCAGTATAAGACCATTTAACATCTACAGCCCGAGACAGGACCCTTCTAATCCATATTCTGGAGTTATATCAAAATTCATAGGAAGGGTAAATGAAGGACTTCCACCTGTGATATTCGGTGATGGATCAAACACCAGGGACTTTGTTTCTGCTCATGATGTGGTGAACATGCTCACTCTTCTGGCAAGCGGGGCCGGAGATGATGGTGAGGTCTATAATGTCGGGACGGGGATGGTCACACGCATAGATGAACTTGCACAGATAGTTCTGGATATATTTGGCAGTTCCATGGACATAGAGTACACAGATCCGATGCCAGGTGATATCAAACATAGCTCATCCTGCATAACAAAGGCTAAAGCTATTGGTTTTGAACCTAAGGTTAATCTATACCAAGGTCTTGAAGAAATAATTGGTTAAATGACCGGATAACTATTTTAGCCTTGTAAAACATTTATAAAAATGAACAATATGCAGAGTTTTCTTAAAAACAAATATATTGCTACCCTGGTCCTTTACTTCCTTTATCTTGTACAGTTCATCCTGGATCAGGTTTCAAAAGCACAAAAATTTGATTACATGAAACACAAGAAAGATATTCTGATAGCTCTGACAATACTTTATGCGGGTTTTATCTTCTACTTATCTTCTCAGTCTAACCTGAGCATACCAGCTTCTATTTTTAAGATTCCTATAATGTATGAGCTGGCTGACATCGCAAAGAACCTGGGTCTTGGTTTTATAATAGACATTGCGGAATATGCCCATGAACACATGGATAAAGTAGCTCACATGTTACTGTATTTCGGTCTCGGTTTACTCCTGCACCTGACGTTTAAAAACTCGGATAACGTCATACTCAGAAGATATGCAGCTATTTTTGCGGTAGTTGTTGGTGTGATATACGGAATCTCTGATGAATATCATCAATCATTTGTTCCCGGTCGTTCTTCCAGTGTACATGATATTCTTGCTGATGGTATAGGAGTAACCATAGCACAGATAATTTTTTTGCTGCTTATTCTGATAAATCTGCGCAGGAAAAAAGAAAATGGTGACCGGGAAACAAGTCCCGGTGAAAAATAGGTCACTGGCCAGCTATCTGGTGGCTATTCCTGTCACCGCGACCGATTCCTTTGTACACAAATCCTGAATTTATGAATGCATCAGGATCGATAACATTCCTGCCATCTATGATCACAGTATGTGCTTTGCCTGTTAGCTTCTTTATATCCTCCGGTTTCAGAGTGAAGTATTCTTTGTGACCGGTAAAGATAACAACCGCATCTGCTCCTTCCATAACCTCATCTGAACTTTTCAGTATCTCAACGTCAGGGTAGTTGAGCACATGCGGGTCATGTACTTTAAGTTCTGCTCCTGCTTCCAGCACCATATCCCTGTAGGGTTCAGATGGCGGATTACGTGCATCATCGGAGTCGTTGATAAAAGCCCATCCAAGCATGGCGATCTTTGCTCCCTTTATGTCCGTGTTAATTCTTTTAAGAGCTGCAACTGTCAGGTTGTACATATGCACAGGCATGAAGTCATTGACCCTGCGTGCAAGTACGTATATCGACTCCGCATCCTGTGGATAATCAAGAGCTTCGGTTCCCAGTTTCACACCACGCTCCAGGTGATAGGTATCTTTTGTAAGGCAGTGTCCTCCGACACCGGCACCTGGCCAGAGTATGGCCCTTGTTATACCTTCGCCTTTGAGGCTGTCGATACCGGCCCTTACATCATAGACATTGATTCCCATTGCCTCACAATATAAAGCAAGCTGGTTTGCTGCTGCGATCTGCAAATCCCTGAACGTGTTCTCTGCTGTCTTTGTAACCTCAGCAGCAGTTGCACTCATTGATATTACTTTGCCTTTTGTCAGAACCGGGGAATAGAGTTCCACTGCCCTGTCGGTACTTGGCTGGTCGATACCACCAACGATACGGTCATGTTCCTGGATATTGCGGAGAAGTCTTCCCACCATTACTCTTTCAGGAGCATGTGCCAGTGCAAAATCCTCTCCTGCTTTAAGACCGGATTCTTCCTCAAGAATCTCCGTTGCCATACTTTCAGTGGTTCCCGGAGTGATTGTGGATTCGAGGACAACCAGAATTCCAGGTTTCAGATGTTTTCCTACATTACGGATGCCTTCCTTGAGTGCTCCAAAGTCAGGTTCCAGTGCTTTTGGATCTGCAAAAGGTGTCTGGATAGCCAGTGTTACAGCATCAAGTTCTGATATTCTTGAAAAATCAGGGGTGCATTCAAATTTACCTGCATCGGTAACCTTCTTAAGAAGTTCTTCAAGGCCGGGTTCTTCACCTTTGAGGGGACTTTCCCCATGGTTGAGCATATCGATCTTATAACCTGAAGAAGGAGAATCCCTCTGGAATCCAAGCACATGGTCAAATTTATCTGAATCTGCAAAAAGAGCTGCTGCAGGAATACCAACATAGCCCATACCTATTACGCCTATTTTTTTGATAGGACCCTTTTCTTTTAATATATTTTCGAGTTTCTGGCTCATGATGATCACTCTTTTATATCTATCATTTTTTCTTCTTTGTATGAACTGATGGCTGCAAGACTGACCTTAAGTGCATGTTTTCCGTCATTTCCTGAAGGTTCTGGCTGCTTGCCATTATTAATGCAATCTATGAAATATTCAAGTTCGTTCTTTAGTGGTTCCTTTTGATCTATCTTTGCTTTCCTGACCCAACCACTGTCATGCAATTCTACAGTCTGGTCCATATAATCAAGATAGGCAACACCCTCGACACCAACTGCTGTGAGTTTTCTCACTTTATGGGGTGTGAGCCAGTTTACCTCAACCAGCCCTGAGAACTCATGATCGTATCTCATGTGTATGGTGGCGTGATCCTCAAAGGAATGGATATCTGCTCCGGCCACTGTATATACCTGGTTGACACTTCTGCCATAAAGATATGATATTACATCGATATCATGAACACCGATGTCCAGAATTACACCGACATCTCTTATCCTTGGATTATAAGGTCCTACCCTTGTGGTTGATATTGATACGATCTTACCAAGAAGTCCGGAGTCGATGATCTCTTTCAGTTTTATTACAGCAGGATTGAACCTTTCAATATGTCCAACCATTACCAGGCGTTCATTCTCTTTCGCCTTATCAATGATATCATTGGCGTTTTCCACCGTGTCAGCAATAGGTTTCTCAACAAGCACATGTGCACCTGCCTCTATGGCATCAATGGCCACCTGACGATGCATCTTTGTAGGGACTACGATGCTCACTGCATCCATTCCTGATGCAAGCATTTCTTTGTAATCTGTAAAGGCTTTTGTATCGTATTGTTGCGCAAGGCTCTCCACAAGATCTTTGTCTATATCGGAAATACCAGCAAGTTCCACATCCGGCATTTCACTATAAATTCTGATGTGATTCTTACCCATGGCACCGGCGCCGATAACGCCTACTTTTAACATTCTGATCCACTCCATTCTTTTATTGTAGTACAAATTGTCTTGATGTTGTCCTCAGTGACTCCCGGGTGCACAGGTAATGAAAGCACTTCCCTTGAGGCCTTTTCAGTTATCATCAGACTATCATTGTATCCAAGTTCTTTATAATACGGTTGTCTGTGAATGGGTATAGGATAGTATATTCCGGATCCAATTCCATTTTCTTTCAGATGATCGGAAAGTTGGTCCCGGTTTCTGGTGCGAATTGTGTATTGGTGGAATGCATGCCCGCAATTCTCCCTTATGACAGGACACTCTATATCATCTATACCTTCCAGTCCTTTAGTTAGCAGTTTTGCATTTCGCTGCCTTGCATGTATATAATCCGGCAGTCTTTTCAACTGAACCATTCCTATGGCAGCGGATATATCGGTCATTCTCAGGTTGTAGCCCAGCATCTCATGAAGATAGCGCTGCTTAGAACCGTGTGCCCTTATCATGCGTGCTTTTTCTGCAATTTCCTTATTGTTAGTAGTAATGATGCCACCTTCACTTGTGGTCATGTTCTTGGTGGGGTAAAAACTGAATGCACCCGTTCCAAATGATCCGGCTTTCTTTCCATTGTAAGTGGCTCCATGTGCCTGGCATGTATCTTCAATAATGGCAAGACCATGATCCTCTGCAATCTCAGTTATTATCTTCATGTCCGCAGGATGACCATAAAGGTGGACTGGCATGATGGCTTTTGTGGCAGGTGTTATTTTCTCTTCTATAAGTTCCGGGTCCAGATTGAAACTATCGGCGCTTATATCTGCAAACACAGGTCTTGCGCCGGTAAAAATAACTGAGTTGCCTGTGGCTATGAAACTGAAAGAACTTGTGATGACTTCATCACCCCTGCCTATCCCATGTGCAAGCAGAGCAGCATGGAGGGCTGCAGTTCCTGAATTCACTGCCACTGCATATTCAGTTCCGGTGTACTCGGCAAAAGCCTGTTCAAATTCTGTAACACGTGGGCCCTGGGCTATTATTCCTGAACGCAGAACGTCGCTTACAGCTTCTATTTCAGCTTCATCAAGCTGTGGTTTTGCAATAGGTATCATGATATCACTGATCTCTGAGAATCGATAAAATGCTGTGAATTTAATTTAGGTTATATATCATTCAATGTTTCAAGTTTTTCAGGAAGGTCAATTATCTTTGCCGGACACCCGATGGCAAGTTTCCATGCCGGTACATCCTTTGTAACCAGTGCTCCTGCAGCTACCATTGCGCCTTCCCCTATTTCTATTCCCGGCACAAGCGTAGCATTTGCACCAATTGACGCCCCCCTTCTTATGACCGGCCCTTCCGGATGATATTCTCCTCTTATGGGATACTTGTCGTTGGCAAGCACTGCACAAGGTCCGATAAATACTCTGTCTTCAATGGTCACATGCGTGGGAATGTACACATTTCCCTGGATACTGACACTGTTTCCAATATTGACTGTACCATCTATTATCACATTTGTTCCAATGAGCACATTATCCCCTATTGTGGTGTTCTCCCTGACCATGGCATTGTGCCCGGTTTTGAAGTTATTACCCGTACAGACGTTGCTGAATATGGTTGTGCCTGCTCTGAGGAATGCATTATCACCTAAGGTAGCACCTGGCTGTTCATAGGCCTCTATCTCAACGCCTGCTTTTGTTATCTCCATGAGTATGCTGTGTTCAGGATAGCCGAGTATAACATTTTCAAGTACCACCGAGTCTTTACCTACGCTGCTGGAACCATAAAGCTTAGCAGATTTATGAATATATGTATTGTTTTGCATGTTTCCTGTGAATATTATGCTTTTATGTTTATATATATTTATTCAGATTATATTGATTTGGTTGCAGGATTTAATGCTCTTTATCAAAAAAGTGTTTAAGATACTCGATTTCTTCCTCCAGCTTTTCCAGGAGAGCAGGGAGATCATCTGGATCATCTTTTGTAGAATTTTCAATATCTTCAGCAGCAGATGCGATGAGATTAAAGCCGGTGTTAAGTGCAGTTCCTTTTGTTTTGTGTGCTATGGTGGCTATAGTATCCATTTCGTTTTTTGAAAAAGCAGCAGATATTTCCTGATGGCTCCGGTAAAAGGATCTCATGGCCATGGATGCAAGTTCATCATGTAGCTTTTTGCTTCCATTTGTATTTTCAAGTAACCAATCAGAATCGAAGTGGACAGGATTGTGTGGATTTTCCTTTTGTTTTCCATTCTCTTTTCTTATATTGTGTTTAAACAGCCATTTGTCAAACAACTGTCTGATCGTATCAAAAACAATGGGTTTTGGGATGTAGTCATCCAGACCTGCTTTAAGACACTTTTCTTTCTCTCCTCTGTAAGTTCCAGCTGTGAGGGCTATTATCGGTGTGTGAGTTCCTGTTGTTTTTTCAATATTCCTTATAATGGCGGTGGCATCGTACCCGCTTGTTTCAGGCATCTGGATGTCCATCAGAATAATGTTCGGTCTCTCTTTCCTGAATATATCTACAGCTTCGTTCCCATTCCTGGATCTGAATACTTCTGCATCAGGCAGGATTCTGGAAACAATGGTAGATATAAGAAGCATATTTGTCTCATTGTCCTCGGCAATAAGTATTTTGTAGTTTTCATCATTACTGCTCTCCGGCGGCTCGAACACTTTATTTCTATCTGGAATACAATTATTAATGTCTGAAAATCCGTGATTGATTATTTCAAGTAATTCTCTTTGTTTTACAGGTTTTATTATGCAGGCAGTTTTCCCATGTGTGACTGAGTTATCTTCATCTGTATTTTCATCACTTATGTCTGTAGAATCCTGCATTATGATAATGGGCAGATCATGGGAAAAATAAGTATTTCCATCACGTATTTCTTTTACCAGCTCATCACCGCTCATCAGGGGCATGTGTCTGTCTATTATCATAAGGCCGATCTCATCAGCCATATCTGCCAGATTCTTCAGTGCTTCATCGGCAGAATATGCCAGTTCAGTTTCAATTCCGTAAGTTTTGAGAATAGAACTGATTATCTGGCAGTTTTTCTCATTGTCATCAACGATGAGGGTTTTTCCAAAAACAGATATCCTATCATCAGATATTTCTGTATTTTTAATACTGAGATCCACAGAAAAGCTGAAACAACTTCCTTTTCCTTCTTCGCTGGTCAGTTCAAGTTCAGAATCCATTTTTTCAAGCAGCTTGTTTGAGATGCTAAGTCCAAGTCCAGTTCCTCCGTATTTTCTGGAAATTGAACTGTCAGCCTGTGAGAATGAATCATAAATATCTGTCTGTTTGTCAGGTGGAATACCAATTCCTGTATCCCTGACGGAAAAGGTTATGTCTGCTTTACCCTGGGAATCTGTTTTCCCGACCACAACTTTAAGTTCCACTTCCCCTGAAGGTGTGAACTTGATCGCATTACCAAGAAGATTTACAAGTATCTGTCTTAATCTCATACGATCGGCAACGATATATTCAGGAAGCTGTGGTGGCAGGTTTGTGAGAAGCTCCAGTCCTTTAGCATGTGCACTGTACTTCAGCATATCTGTTATCTGCTCGCAAAGTTCACGCAGCTCAATTCTTTCATTTTGGAGTTCAAGTTTACCTGCTTCGATCTTTGAGATATCAAGTACATCGTTTATCAGGTCAAGAAGCGAATTCGCAGATGCATTTATTGTCTGTAAATATTGAAGTTGGGAGGAACTTAGCTGAGAATTCATGAGGAGGTCTGAAAAGCCGATGATACCATTAAGAGGTGTGCGTATCTCATGGCTCATGTTAGCCAGGAAATCAGACTTTGCCTGGCTTGCTGCTTTAGCTTTTTCTTCTGCCTTTTTATTCTCATCTATACTGATGTGAGTTCCGTAAACATGGAGTGCTTTTCCATTCTCATCAAAACCGGCAACTCTTCCATGTGCACGTATCCATACCCAGTTCCCGTTTTTATGCAGCATTCTGTATTCTGCCACATAATGATCATTTTTTCCACTGGCAGTATCTGAAAATTTACTGATGACCTCTGCTGCATCATCCGGGTGGATCATTTTTATCCACATATCCAGATTGTACGATGAAAAATCATTGTAATCATATCCGGTTATCTCTTTCCAGCTTTTAAGTCCCTGCAGTTCAATATTCCCGGTCAAAAGATCTACATCCCAGATGCCTGCACAGGTGGCCTCAAGAGCGATATCCAGTAGCTGTGTCCTGTTCTGTAATTGTTCTTCTGAAACTTTTCTTTCGGTAATGTCCTGAAGTGTTCCTACAAC
The DNA here is from genome assembly GCF_017873415.1 of Methanolobus bombayensis. Taxonomy (GTDB): domain Archaea; phylum Halobacteriota; class Methanosarcinia; order Methanosarcinales; family Methanosarcinaceae; genus Methanolobus; species Methanolobus bombayensis. The sequence goes on from NZ_JAGGKD010000014.1 coordinate 48,641, forward strand.
TGTGTTACTTTCAGGGTAATATTCTGCTACAGAACTTATATGACATATTTTGTTATCTATTGGTCGAAGGATGCTGAACTCTACATAATAGGGTTTATTTGACTCTATAAGGTCCTTTAGTTCCTGGTCCAGAGCGGGTCTGAATTGTGGCAAAACAAGAGCCTGGACTTCCCGGATGGTAATACTTGTGTCTTCTATGCCGTATATGTTGAAAGCTTCCTTTGAAGCATGCACCATTCCGGTGTTCATATCGAATTCCCAGCTACCTGTGTGTCCTATTCTCTGGGCTTCACTGAGTCTTTTTTTCTGAATCTGCAGTTCTTCCCTTTCCGCTTTTTTTTCAAGTGCACTGGATATTATTCCGGCAAGGACTTTTAGCAGTGTTATCTGCTCTTCTGACCAGTTCTGTTTGTTAATTGAATTAAAGCCAATGAAACCTGTAACTTCTGACCGTTCTTTTAGTGGTATGTGCAGTGCTGACTTGATCGAATATTCTTCCCACTTGGTTCTTTCAGTTACTGCTTCGGGAGGGAGTTCTTCTATATCAGGCACATACATGTGATCCTGTCCAAATATTTCCTTTTCAAACCATGGATAATCACCAAGCTCAATTCCGATGATATCCTGGAGATTTTTATTGCTTCCCTCTGCACATTGTTCGTATCCTTTTTCCATTTTCTTTCGATCATCGGAGAAAAGAAAAAGGTATGCTCTTTCCACATCAAAAAGTTCCCTGCACATTTTAAGTGCTTCATCTATTGCATTATCAATTTCATCATCAGGAATACTCAGAAACTTTGAGCTGATATCGGATATCATTTTCTGGTAGTTGAACTGGAACTGAAGTTTTTCCTCGGTTTTTTTCCTTTCCAGCAGCAATCCTATCTGGCGGGAGAATACTTCTATGAGTTCTTCATTAACAAGCTCTTTTTCCCTATTATAGATCAGAATAAAATATCCCAGGTTAAGATTATTTCTGAATATGTTAGCAACAATAGTCTGGCCTGCATTGAACGTCTTCTCAATAGTTGTTATCGGTGCTTTGGGGAATAATCCTTCTGTAAGTTCGCGGATTGATGAGAAATGTGTGATGATATTGTCCTTTATTCTTTTTTCGAAGGCACTGTTCCTTTCCCAGACCTGACCCTGAATTTTGAAGTCAAGTATTTGACAGGCTTTTTTGATATGGTCTCCGTTGCCCTGGGCACTTTTTGTAATATAGGTGTTTGTCTTATCATCAAAAAGTATGAAAGCAGCGTATTTTGCACCGGATATTTCCTTCATGAGGTATGTTATCCGACCATAGTCGATCTTGCCTGCCGAACTCTGAAAAAGTTCTTCAGAATAGGAAACCAGCTTTTTTAGTCGTATGTTCTCTTCATAGTTCTTAGTCATGTATCCTGCCATTTGCTACAAAGCACGGTTTCGTAGCACTATCCTCACCCGTTAATGTTATGATAATGTATTCCTATATAAATATATATTATTTTTTCAGTTATGTTTGGCTTTAATACTTGAAAACATTTGTTGATGCTAGTGAAATTGTTCATATTATTCAATATAGTCCATAATTTCATTTTAGTACCGGACTTCAATTTTTTCTCTTAAGATATTTGCTATATACCAGTGGAAATGTGCTGAAAATCAACAATGCACTTATTATAAGTAAGCCCAGGATCTCTGAAAGGAATACAAAGCTCATTGATGGTGTATATGCGTTTTTGAATATGCTGAGGAAGTAGTCAAGAATTCCTGCTGACTGGTAGCCGTCGGGAAACTGCCACCCCATCAGAGGCCACAAAAATGTTTGAGGTGTCATCCACATCCTGTCTTCAATAAGGTGCATTAAAGAAGCTGCGGGTATTATTAACAGATCATGGTTGTTTTTCTTTTTGTAGAAATAGTATGCTGTTGCCAGGATAATTAATGAAAAAATTAGTGTGTGGCCGAAAATCCTGCCGTTTGCAAGTGAATCTGCAAAAATTACTTCTCCAAGAGGCTTATCAATGATATCAGGAAGTATGGCCCCGAATGCTATTAAAGGTATGTTCAGGTTTATTTTTGAGAAAACTGGATGTTTTCTTATGAGGATGAATATCCCAAGGGTGATTCCGATGTGACCGAAAATGAACATATGAAACTATTATTGTCTTATTTTGTTATTGTCTTTTGTGGTTTTGGTGTAGTATATTACAGGTAGATGTATTTAAGAACACTATATTTATATAATTTTAATTAGTATATTAATCCATGCCTTATCCAGCATTTCATCTGTCCTTTTTTATTTTCTGTGTTTCCCTGGTAGGATTCTTTGCGATAGCTGGAAGTGGTTTTACAAAGGAGATGAGTTTTAACTCTAAGCCGGGAAGTCTCCTTCCTCGGAGCGTAGCGACAGGTGGGAGATGAGGGGCGTACTATCTGGGTATGACCTTTCTTAATCTAATTTTACGAAAACTATAAGTATTGTAAAAATATTATAAGATATAATGCTTAAAGCCTATAAATACCGTCTTTATCCAAATAAAGAACAAGAGGAACATTTCATGCAACATATCGGTGCATGTAGGTTCACTTATAATTGGGCTTTAGAGCAAAAAATCAAAGCATACGAAACGGAAAAGAAACATCTTTCCAGATTCGATTTACAAGAAATGGTAGTAAAAGAATTGAAAGTAACATACGAATGGTTAAAGGATGTAAACTCTCAATCATTGCTAAATGCACTTATCAATCTCGAATCTGCATTTACTAAATTTTTCCGTGAGAAAAAAGGATTTCCTAACTTCAAATCAAGAAAAAATCCTTTACAATCGTTCCAGATTCCACAACATTATACTGTAGATTTTGAAACAAATACTATCAAGCTCCCTAAAATAAAGCAACCAATTAAAGCTAAATTACATAGGAAGTTTGAAGGTAAACTTAAAACCGCAACTGTTTCTAAAACTGCTACTGGAAAATTCTATATCAGTGTCCTTGTTGATGATGGAAAAGAAAAACCTGATACACAATATTTCGATGATAATTCTACAATCGGAATAGATGTAGGTATCAAGGATTTTGCTATCACGTCAAATGGTGATAAAATAGATAATCCAAGACACCTTAAAAACTCCATGAAGAGACTTAAAGTTCTATCAAAACGCTTATCTAAAAAACAGAAGGGTTCAAAGAATAGGGCAAAAGCACGATTAGCAGTCTCAAAACTTCATGAGAAAATAAGCAACCAAAGAGCAGATTTTTTGCACAAAACTTCTTCTAAAATTATAAGCGAGAACCAAGCAATCGCAATAGAATCTCTTAATGTTTCAGGTATGCTTAAAAATCACTGTTTAGCCCAATCTATAAGTGATGTTTCGTGGAGTATGTTCTTCAATCAACTAGAATATAAAGCTGAATGGTACGGAAAAACAATTCTCCGCATTGGACAATTCGAGCCAAGTACAAAAATCTGTAATGTATGTGGATTTCATAATAAAGACATAACTCTAAAAATTCGAGAATGGCAATGCCCTACCTGTAACACCCACCACGATAGAGATATAAATGCCGCTATCAACATTAAGAAATTCGCATTACAGAATCAAAATTTGATAATCACATAAGACACCCTCGGAACGAGGGGAAGAGCCTGTGGACTTGCTTCCAATAGGAAGGGGAATGAAGCAGGAAGCTCCTTGCGTAAGCTAGGAGTAGTTCACAAAGCATTTGTAGTAAAAATCAAATATCGTTATATTTAACTATTATTTATGGTCGAGCAGATATTTATGATAGGTTGGGAAGTAGAACCACCTCTCGTTATTGGCAGGGATGAAGAGATAGAAAAGATCAAACTTGACACTCTAACTTCTTCACAGAACAATGTAATAATTGGTCCCCGAAGAATAGGTAAAAATCCTTGCTGAAGAATCTGAAGAACAATGTTCACAATGAGGTTCTTTTTGCTTCGGTGAACTGTCGAAAGATAACCGATATTGCTGATCTTTTCAAGCTAACTACCTGGTCGCTGCTAATATCATATGAGGAAAAACACAGGATAAGGGGAATCGCAAAAAAGTTCACTAATAAGTGTCATTCTTTTAGGGAGGTGGTTATCTTTATTTGTTTAGGGTTTATTAGGTTACATATGTCACAACAGAAGATCGATACCATTACTCGGAAGATGATCACAGCTTCAAATCATTTTCAGAAGAACAATTATAAGAAGGCCCTGAAGGTTCTGGAAGAGGCAGAGGTTGCTGCAAAGGAGGAAAACCTCCCTGATCTGGTCTCCAGAACCTTAATATTAAAAGGTAATGTTTTAGAGGCGGATTTTAGTATAAATGAAGCTTTAAATACTTATGATGAGGCTTTTAAGATCTCATCCCGTCTTTTTTTAGAAAAACCTGATAATTATGATCGCCAGATGATCCTTGAAGGAAGCATCACCGGAATTAGGGATACTCTGCATTCTACAGATGATATCGAAGAGGCAGTAAGGATATGTGAAAAACATGAGGCTGTTCTTCTAAGAGTATGCGATGTATTAATGGAGCACGATCTTGGTAGTGAAGAGGACATCGATTATCATCTTAATTATGTAGAAGCCCTGAACAATATTCTCATATGTTTTGGAATGGCTCAGATCCCAATAATAAAAGCTACATACGTATTGAAGGTCATGGAAAAATACAGCCAGATATCATCAATGGATCCTGATCATTCTGATTTTGAGATGCTTGTACCGAGAATGGCAACAATGTACGGGGACTTTTTCATTTCCAACGAGGCTTTCGATGCTGCAAAGCAGGTTTACGATAAATATTTTGAACTGGCAGATAAGAGATATAGAGACGATCCCAATGATATGAACAATTTCATACCCTGGATCAGCTCACAGACATTAATAGGGGATTATTACAGCATTACCGGCCAGACAGATGATGCATATTCCTGTTTCTCTGAAATACGGGAACAACTTGCATCTCACTGTGAAAATGAGCCTGATAGTTCTGATCTTACTATCTGCAATATTATGCTTGCCAAAACATATGAAAAAACAGCATTGCTTTTTGAAGAGGAAGGAGACCTTGAACAGGCAGCTTCATATTTTGAGAGATCATTGCTTGTTTTTGAGCAAATGCAGAATCTGCCATCGGAATTTCTTTCAATGCAAGCTGATGACATCAGTTCATTAGACCACATAGCTAAGTTCTTTGAAAATGTCGAAGACCTGGATAAAGCTGAAAGGGTTTATTTATTTGAAATAGGCATCTATGAAAGTCTGCTCAAAGCAGGAATAGATGAGACCGATAATAAATTATGCATTGCTGAGACCTTTGATCAGTTAGCTGCACTGTTTGATGAAAATGCCAGATCAGATAAAGCAGAGGATTATTTCCAGAAAGAAATCGATATATACAGGGATCTGCGTGAGGAAGACCCTGATAAGACTGATTATGATGAATTCCTTGCAGGGACTTTAAGGGAACTGGGAAGACTGTATTTTGAAATTGATTTTGAAAAGTCTCTGGGTTTTTATGAAGATGCCCTTGAGATATTTGAAGATCTTGTGGAACTGGACGAAAGTTTTGTAATAGGCTTTGCTAACACCCTTAAACAAATGGCTGTGCTTTATGCAGCATATGGGCAATTTGACGTGTCCCTGGAACATTTAACTGAATCTTCAGATGTACTGCACAGCTTATCAGATGAAGACGGAAGTACTGACTACGCTGTAGCCAGAGAGCTGGCTGATATATATTTTGCTATGTCTGGCATCTACGAAGAGCTCGATGATCCTGAAAGTGAACAGGAATACTTTTTGAGTGCAGTTGACAGGTATGCAGGTATTCTTCAGGATGCTGATATTGACACTGAAAACAAAATGATTGCGACTATGGGGATGATGCTAAAAGAGCATTATTATATGGAACTGGAAAAATACGATAAGGCAAAGAACTTAGTCGAGCTTTATCATGAGTTCTACGAAGACATGTTTGAAAATGATACTAAGGATGATCCGGAGCTTCTCTTGTCCCTTGTTGCCTCCAATGAGGATCTTGGCAGAATCCATTACCACTCCGGAGCATTTGATAGGTCAATTGAGTACTATTTAAGATCGATATCCTTATTGGAAGAGATCATGGAATCACATCCTGATGATATCAGATATCTGGAAATGATGGCAATTATCAGTATTACGCTTGGTATTGTTTCTAAAGCAAAAGGTGAGCCCGATCTTGCAAAACAGTGTTTTGAAAGGTCTCTGGAGATCCAGGCCAGAATGGTCGAAATTGAACCGTCCGTCAATATCTTTGATATAAAATGGGAGATCACCTGTTTAGAAGGATATGCAGATGTTCTGGAAGAACTGGGAATGCGCGATGAGTCTAATGACTACAGGACCCTGGCTGAGGAAAAGCGCAGAATACTAGAGTTAGGGTCAAATGGTGATCTCATTGGTCCTGAATGATAGTCGGTTTTGAGGGAAGATACAAGTCAACTACCCCGAAGCTAAACAGGTTGTCCGACAATTACTATTGGTAATAATAAAAACCTTCATTTTCGATTTAAAGGCTTTAAATCCCTTCTTTTTCATATGATTTTGCCATAAAATGAAATTATCGGACAGCCTGTAAAGACCAAGGGGTTTTACGCTCCATTTATAAACTTTCTAGGTTTGAATTCATCTTCTTTCTAATCCTGCATTTAAAGGAGCATTTAATGCATATATGGGCAGGGCTACTGGTATATCAATATTTGTGATGTCAGCGGAGGAGGGCTTCTTCAGATCTTTTTGGCACCAGTGGACCGGGTGCTTTATTGTTGTTCTTGTATCTGCGCTGATCTTCTGTTTTATCAGTGGCAAGAACTTGATCGAAAAGGGAATGATGATCTAAATAGCATTAATTATGGCAGAAAAATGCCTTGTCAATTAGAGAGCAACCAGTACCATAGCGGAATGTACCTGATCTTCCCACCATTAACCTTTTCCTCTCCAAAAACATCCGCTGTGATAATAGTTCCCTCTTTGATCCTGAATTTCTTCATCCCTGCAAGAAGGCCTTTTATCTCGCGCTTTTTTGTTTCCGGATCGGACATATCTGAGCAGACCTGTATCAATTCACTGGGTTCAAGTCCTTCCTTAATTATGAAATCTACCTCAAGACCTTTCTGATCCTGCCAATAGTAGGTCTCTTTACCGGAGCGTAGAATATGCAGGAAGGTGATGTTCTCATATAGTCTTCCGATATCAGATGACAACTTAAATGAAACTGCATTGATCATGCCTGTATCAATGCAATAGAGCTTTTTTGGCTTGTTCATTTGCTGCTTAAGGGATTCCTCATAGTGGGTTAAACTGAAAAGCAGGAAAGCGTCTTCAAGATATGCAATATAATCTATTATTGTATCTGTACTGAGGGAGGAGTAATTGGCAAACAAACGCCTGAGAGAGTTATATGTATGTGGTTTTGCTATATTGGAAATACAAAAGAGCGCCAGATCCTTGAATATAAGGGGATTGCGTACACCGTACCTTGAGATGATATCGCGGTAAATTATATCGTCAAAATAAGACTGCAATGTTTCACGATGCTGGACCGATGGATAAACAATTGTTTCGGGGAAACCTCCTTTTTCAAGGTATTCATTGAACATGCGTTTCATTTTTGGCTTGTCTTCGGAATAAGGAAGTGTTTTCAGGTCATACTCAACTTCATGATAATCAAGAAACTCTGCAAAACTGAAGGGGAACATTCTGGTACTGATATGTCTTCCAGTAAGCAATGTAGATATATCCTGGGATAACAGAGAGGCGTTGGAACCACTGATAACCATCTTTACATTTTGTTTCCTGTCATAGGTTCCTTTAACCCAGCGTTCCCATGAAGGAAAGTTCTGGACCTCATCAAGGAAAATATACAGAAGATTTTCTTCAGAGATCTTCTGAATCTCGCGAAAAGTCTCTATCAGTAACTGGAGCTCATCACCATTTAAAGGTTGAAGACGGTCATCATCAAGGTTAAGGTACAGTATATTGCTTTTTGGCACGCCCTTATCAATCAGTTCGCAGATCAACTGATACATGTAGTAGGTCTTTCCACATCTTCTTATGCCCACTATGTCATTTATATGGGGAGCATCGATGTTAAGGCCATACCTGCGCTTGTGCAGCAATGGCAATGCTCTTCCCTGCCAGTCAATAATGGCACTTTTCAGCTTTTCCCTTGAGTCCACATATAACAAGTATAGTATTTTTATTTATATACTTATCGAGTATGATCGATAAAAAATGCATATTTTGTTAAATATATTCGATATATTTGAGAGAGGATATATTTTTTTATTTTTCTTTTTTTTAATTACAAATTTCATAATAACGGAGAGCGAGAGTATCACACAGGTAATTCAGGTAACCCAGAGATTGCAGGTCTCTCCTAGAAGCTATGGACAGATACAAACTATCTGAAGGTCTTATACTTACAGAAGACACAGAAGATCTTTCTGAGAAAGATGGCCCGAATATAATTGTGAAGCCTGTCTGGAAGGTTGCTGGAGTAAGTACTTGATAGTGAACTACCCCTCCCTGCCAGCCTTCGGCTGTCGAGGAAGGAGCTTCCTACGAGTGTAAGTCTCATTTCGTTATCATTCTGTTGGGAATGATT
>NZ_JAGGKD010000015.1 GCF_017873415.1 Methanolobus bombayensis
GAATCATTCCCAACAGAATGATTACGAAATGAGACTTACACTCGTAGGAAGCTCCTTCCTCGACAGCCGAAGGCTGGCAGGGAGGAGGAGTTCACTAGACAATCCAATCAGGTATATGTGGGAGTGGTACGTGTGAAAGGTACAAGGCACAATAGTGTGCAGAAATATGATGATATTCGTTCCGATTGTGAAATTGATGTTTCTTGTGCTTCCTCTCCCACAAACTATGATTCTGTTCCTTCGACCGATTCATCTGAAAATACAGAAACAGACCCTGATTCTCATGTAGATGTTCCCCTGAGCACTACAGATCACTTTTTCATGGGAAAGAGTGACGTATATCGTTCACTTTTCAAATATAACAAGGCAATAACTCTACTTATAAATCCTGAGAACTTTGAAATTATTGATGCAAACAATGCTGCATGTAACTACTACGGCTGGCCGCTTGAAGTTATCACACGAATGAAAATACATGATATAAATATCCTGCCTCCTGATAAAGTACTGGAGGAGATGCAAAACGCAGTTGCTGAAAAGAGGAATTATTTTCTTTTCAGGCACAAACTTTCAGATGGCCAGATCCGTGATGTGGAAGTATACAGTAGTCCTGTCATTGTAGATTCACAACAGCTTCTCTACTCTATTATTCATGACATAACTGAGCGCAAAAAAGCTGAAGCTGAACTGAATAAAAGAAACATGCAGCTGAGGACTGCTCAAAAGCTTGGTCAGATAGGAAGCTGGGAGTTTAATCTGGATACAGGCTTAGTGGATTCTTCTGAGGAAGCAAAAAGAATCTATGGTTATGATCCTGATAAAAACATTTTGAAGATTAAAGAGGTGCAGGCAGTAGTATTGTCTGAATATCGTCCTATGATGGACGAGGCAATGAAGGATCTGATTCAACATGATGCTCCTTATAATGTACAGTTCAGGATTAGCCGTCAGAATGATGGTGCTATACGTTATGTTCATTCTGTTGCTGAGTATGATGCAGAAAAAAATACAATAATCGGTACAATTCAGGATCTCACTGAAAGGAAAAAAGCTGAAGATGCATTGCTGCATGCAAAGATTGTTGCAGAGGCTGCAAATCGCAGTAAGGATGAATTTATGGCTACAATGAGCCATGAACTGAGAACTCCGCTTACATCTATTATTGGTTTTTCTGATATTTTAAATGATAAGATGTTTGGTGAGCTGAATGAAAAGCAGGCTAGATATGTAACTCATGTTCTGGATGCCGGTAAACACTTGCTGAAGATTATCAATGATGTGCTGGACCTTTCAAAGGTGGAAGCAGGAAAAATGGAGCTTCAATATGAGTATTTTCAATTATCAACTGCAGTGGATGAAGTAAAAACACTACTCTCGCCGCTGGCCATGGATAAAAAAATAAAGCTTGTCGTTGACACTGATAAGGACATTGGTGCTATTCATGCCGACAGGATGAAGCTGAAACAGGTGATGTATAATCTTGCCAGCAATGCGATAAAGTTCACTCCTGAAAAAGGTACGGTTTCTATCATTTCAAGATTATCGGAAAATATGCTCCATGTATGCGTAAAGGATACGGGATCCGGAATTTCCGAGGCTGATCAGGCTACTCTTTTCCAGCCATTCAGGCAACTTAACTCATATACAACCAATGAGTTTGCAGGAACAGGCCTCGGACTTGCCCTTGTGAAGAAATTTGTGGAAATGCATAATGGCAAGGTGTGGGTGGACAGTACTGTTGATGAAGGTAGTGAGTTTTGTTTTTCTATTCCCGTTACTAACAACAGTAGATGTGAGTAAGTACATTTTTTTAAAAAATAGGTTTAGAAATATTCGAACATCCAATGTCTGCTATACGAAAGCAACATCATAACCAGCCAGACTACGGACCCTGATAAATGTGGAATCATTTATGAATTCGTGTCTGTAAGGCTGTCGTTGCCCGCGTTATGGGTTATTCTTCTTTCTTTTTTTTTAAGAATATTAACCTTATGGTTAATGTTTTTATTTCACTTTTATCATTTATTTGAGTTTACGAGTACTGTTAACTTCTAATTCACCAATATATCGAGTATTTATACTGAGCCAATTTTTTATAAGATGAAATGATACAATTAATAATTACATATTTATTGCCATTACTAAGCGTTTATATGTCTATATATGAACTTTTTGATTTTCTAGTGAAGTTCAGGGGTGGGAAAAGGTGACTAAAGTAATTTCTGTGATGGGAAAAGATGGAGTGGGTAAGTCTACTACGACGATTAATCTTGGGGTCGCATTTGGGCGAAAAGGAAAAAAAGTTATAGTTGTTGATGCCAGTCCACTTGGGGACACAGCAACTTGTTTGCTGCCATTGAGTATTAAGTTAGAAGGCAAAATAAAAGATATGGTCTTATATGAATCGACTGAACAGAACGTAAAAATCATTGATTCAATAGATTTTGAAAGGTTAATTAGACCTTTTGATTCTTTAGATCTTTACTTTGGTTTAATAGGTCTATTGGAATATTTCAATTTTGAAAATTATGACTATATTATAATTGATACTCCTTCTGAAGGATATGCAAAATCAAGTGTTTTTCTTGCTGCTGACACATTGATTGTTCCTGTAGAATCTTCTTCTAGTTTAAGAACACTTCCAGGCGTATTTTCTAAGATTGAGAAACGCAAAAATGTAAAAGAGGATGCTGGCACTTATCACATGAAACGAATAGGGGGAGTTGACAACACTTTTATTTTACTCACATCTTTTGATTCGACAACACAAACAGGAAAACACATTCAAAAAATTACAGACCGTTATGGAAAAACTGTCCTTGATACTAAGATTCCAATAGATACTTCTTTTAAAGAGAGTGCTACTTTTGATGAAACAATTTTCTCTTATAATCCAAACTGTAAGGGAGCAGAAGCATATATGGCACTTGCAGAAGAACTTATAAGTAAGTTGGAAATTGAAAATTAGAATAATCAAGAGTTCCTCAAATATTGCTCAAATTAGGAATAGAGCCTAATAAGTGTTCTATAAGAATAGTAGCTAAAAAATATGATGTCGATTCCTCTAATAATTCTAATGATATCAAAAACCTTCTTTTTTTAGGAAATCATCAACTGCTTTTACTATAATGGGATTTCTTGGTATATTATAAGGGAAAGACTCTATATACATCTCAAGTCGATCTAAAAGTTCGTCCGGAAGGTCAGTATATATTCGCATATAATCACCACATTTCCACAAATATTTTTTTCTCCATTTTTGGATCTTCCGATAATGTTATACTTCCATTACTTGTGTAGTATCTCATGTGACCAAATTTTTTTTCTATATGTAATATTTCGGATAGTCTGATGATTACATCTTCGCTTTGTATTACTAATTCATTATTTGAGATAGAAACATATTTCATAAAGTTTGCAGGTGTTTTATTGTATGCTTCGATAATTTTCACCATTCAATCACCATATTTGTTCCTTGTATGTGTATCGTGCTATATAGTACTATTTATTACTGCATAGTACTATTATATAAAGATGCATACTGCTGTTACTATTGAGTTATCAAATAACAGTAGAAATAAATGATTGTGCCATGGGGGATAATATAACTTTATTAATTCTTATGAATCAAGAAAATCAGTCAGCTTATTATAAATAGAAGTCAGATCTTTTTTCTTTATTTCACATTCCCAGACAATAAGGATATTCCAGCCATCTGCACGCAGCTGTTCATAACTCTTTGTGTCCCTCAGGACATTCTTACTGATTTTCTGATACCAGAAATCAGAATTGGATTTTGGCCATTTGAAGTACTCGCAGTCATGTTTATGCCAGAAACAGCCATTTACAAAAATAACTTTCTTTTTTCCCGGAAACACAATATCCGGTTTGCCAGGTAAATCTTTTCTGTGAAGTCGGTATCTATATCCATTATTCCAGAGCCATTTACGAACGGTAATCTCAGGTTTGGTGTCTTTCCCTTTTATTTGGGACATATTGTAACTGCGCTGCTTGCGGGAATGAACATCGGTCATTGGATAATTTCCTTCAAACTGTCATATTACATCCAAAAGTCCAGTAAACATAAAGTCATATTCTGTTATACTGATTATATGCATCAATAAACTCTTTATGGTATTCTTTAGACTGTTCCAACAATTCTGTATACGTTTTGACAAAAACTTCTCCCGACATCCGATAGGTATTTTCCCTTTTTCTAAAGACTCCGTTTCTTGATTTTTCCCCACCTACAACAAAACAAACAACCTTTGAAAAACCAGTTTCAGATGCATATCTTTCAGTAAGAAATGCACCATACTCATATGCTTGGTCTAAAGCTTTCAAATCTATAGCATAATTGCTACGCTTAATTTCAATGACATATAGAATGTCACCTAAAGCATTACTACAGAGGAAATCAATTCTTTTGTTTGGCTCTTCAAGTTCAGCTTCAGGAAATGATTCTTTTAAGAGCTCAGAATAGCGTACTTCATCTTTAAATTCCAAAATTCTTGGATCAAGTAACCATGAAAATTTTTTAAAGAAATTGTGAAGGGTGGGTACTTCGTTTGCATCTTCATTTAAATAAGCTTCAAACTGTTTTATCACTTCAACTCGCGCGTTAGCCAGTCCCCTAATCTCTTTTGATTCAATCGTTTTCCAGTCATCCATCAATTTTAAAAACTTGGGTATATCCTCTGGTTCAGAAATATCTGCTATCTGGGATGCATATTCTTTAAATGTTTGATTATCAAATTTATCAATTACATTTTCTATAATCTCACTTGATTCAGCAACATCAATATTTGAATTCAATAATATCGGATTTATAATTCTGATACTTAACTCTCTTTCATAGGAAGGTAATTGTTCTTGCCATTCATCAATATTAATATTTTTTTCCTCCACTATGCTATCCTTTTTTATCTGTGCCCTCTTATTTTTCCATTCTGTACCAACTCTCCGGATTATTTTTTGGAGGTACTCCTGTAATTTTTTTGTTGATTCATGTTCCCAGTTCAATGATTGTCTATCAGTTGAAATAACATCTTCATCAAAATCATCTATGAAATCAACCTCTAAGTACCCTGTTACATAACTATGGAATTGATCATTATCTCTTGCACCATAGAAATCTGCTGTATTGACAATTTTACCTCTGGAAGTTAAGTAAATACCACGCATTTCAGTATCTTTTACTGGAGTTTCAAGTGTAAATATGGTGCCCCTTATTCGATCATAATATTCATAGTCACTATCATATTTTGAATCCGGAAATTTCCATTCAAACTGAATATTCAGACCTTCAAATTTTAAGTCATTTGTAACGCTTATTGTATTTACTCCATTAAAATAAAGGTCAGTAGACATTTCATCAAATATCAAAAATTTTTTAGATAAACTGAGAGCTATATTTTCTAGGTTGTAAGGTGATTTCCGCCTTATTTCCTTTAAATGCAACGTTGTTCCTGACATTTCATCTGTAGGAGAATTATGAACAATTATTTCAGGATTATAAGAATGAGTTTTGCTTTGTCGAATTTCAGAAAGATCCATTTTAAAATGATTTTTAATTCCCTCTTTCACAGAAATAACTTCAATTATATTACAAATTCCAAAAACGGACAATTTCCCCAACCCTTTTTTCCCTATTACTTTTCGACCTTTAGCAGATGTATCACAGGTTGAGTTTCTTCTTCTGTTTCTACCAATTACCAAATATTTATCCTGAAGTTCCTCATAGGACATCCCTTCTCCATCATCATTAAATATTATTTCCTTTGAGCCATCTTTATCAATAAAATCAATACTTACATATTCTGAATCTGCATCCCATGAATTGGATACTAGTTCTGACAAAACATTTGGAAGCTTTGAATACAAAGATATTCCTAAATGTTCAATAGTATTTGGATCAAATTTCAGGATCAAGGTATCTGGCATTAGTAATTCTCCTTCAGTTTTTCCGCGATTTTCTGAGCCAGCAATACAGGAACTGCATTGCCTATTTGCCGGTAAGCTGCTGTACGGCTCGGTTTTTCGGAAATACCTTCAAAAAAGTAATCATCCGGAAATGTTTGTAATCTTGCAGCTTCACGGGGTGTTAACGATCTGTTTTGCTTAATATCAGGGTGGATGTAATAGTGTCCATCTTTTGCAATATGTGCAACAACTGTATGTGAAGATGACTCCTTACCGGCTACAACCTTGAATCTGTCAAGGAAAGAAGAACGATTCCTATGTGTCTTCAGATGTGCTGGTAAGTCATTATAATTAAGTCTCTTATTGTCATTCCATTTCTGGACTGCAATTCGATATATTTCCAGATCACGATCTTTATTCGTTCTGGATTGATGTAAAGTGACTGGAACACCGTCTCTACGGATTCCTGCTTCATAAAGATAATTGCTATTATGATCTTTTATTTTACAGGGAGTTAGAGTTCCTTCACCTGCTTTCAATGCAGGCAAATCATTAAAAACAGCGTTTACTTTCACATCAGGGGTCCATTTTTCAGGATAGGGATAGAATCCAGACTCATCGCCTTTTTTTCCCACCAGGATTATTCTTTTTCTTCTTTGAAGCACCCCATAGTCATTGGCATTCAGAACATCCCATTCAACAGTATAACCTTTTTCGCGGAACAGCTGTTTCATCTTCTCAAAATATGAATCTCCTTCCACTGATTTAGCAGAGAGCAATCCTTGGACATTTTCGAATACAAAATATTTAGGTGAATACTTTTCCAGAAACTTAGCGTAATATTCGTAAAGATAATTTCTGCTGTCCCCTTGCATTTTGTTTTCAGCTCTGGATCTGCCTACAATAGAATAAGCCTGACATGGAGGACCACCAACTATCAAATCCAAGGGTTCACCATCAAGTATTGAATCAACCTGATCAAATATCGATGGTAATGTATCATCAGATATCTCTTCATTAATTACAGAATCAAGCAGTGATTCAGGAACTAACGCATAGAGCTCAGATCTCGAAATATTACCCTTCAAGTAATCATAATAAACATCCATTTTTCCATTATTATTGAGCCAATGGTATGCCATCCTCGTTTTTAGCGAATAACATGCTGCAGTATCGACTTCAACATGTGCCACAGGAACAAAACCAGATTTAATGAAGCCTTCGGACAAACCACCTGCTCCTGCGAAAAGATCGAGAAATCTGTATTTTTTTTCCATTTACATCCCTGGATATATAATATTGTGGGTATAATTGGTATATGGAGAAAGGAAATATAAAGGCATCCCATACGCATGATTTTGATAGTTTATCATTTTATGTAGAAAGCATCACTTAATTCAATTGTTTATTTACTAATATAATCAGTATATTCATCAAATATTTTTAGCCCTTCTACATCACAGGATACTTTTATCATATGAGCATTACTAACTCTGAATAGTTCCGCATTTCTCACAATCTGCATGAGTTCCCTCTCAAGTCTGGAATAAATACTATAGTACTTTACATCAACATTTTTATCTTTTCTTTTTAATGCGTTTCTGCGAAGGTTTTGAAGTGTAATAGCAGCAGCATAGGATCGATCTGCAATTTGCAAATCATTTACAAGTTTCGGACATAGACTTTTTACAACCGAAAAAATAATTCTCATATCATTTGGAGTAAAAGGATGTTCTATTTTGTACAAATTATATGTTTCACAATCAAGAGTTAGCTCTTCATAGTTAGTCCACCAACCTATAATATAATCAGGATTTACAGCTGTAATTTCTGATTCTGCAAGTTTTTTTGCAACATGATTCCGTGATTGATGTAAAGTAACATGATTAATTTTGGCATATTCATTAACTGCTCTTTCAAGAAGTGTATTCCAGTAAATTGAATCATTATATAGGTTCTTGAAACCATACCATTCAAAAGGTCCCCTCTGAAAATGTAATTTGTCACCAAGTTTAATCATAAAACGGAAAAAAATAGATTTGAAAGATATATAAAGTCCAGACTTGCCCAGTACTATTTCATTATCAATGAGAGTTTTTTTCAGTTTGTTTATTGAAAAAGTATCATCTACTATGAATTCCTGTAATGTCTCATTAGTTCTTATCAATATATTACTATTCAATGGAAGAAATAATCCTCTGTTTTGTGCATCTGTACAGAGTATTGCAGCCTCCCCAGTATTAATCTTTAAATGAGTTGTGAAATCATCTGAAGTTCCTGCTATTCTTTCAGAAGATACTGTTTCAGAATATGGCATTATAAATTTTGCATCTTCTATCAAACTTTCAGTAACCCTTGTAAATTGTTCTTTGTCAGGAATGTCCACTAGATTGAACAATTCATGCAATAAATCAGGACAGTAGACATCTGCATCTGGTTTAATAAGAGGGTAGGCATTAATTTCAAGGAGCCTTTTTTCTATAATGTACTTTATATTACCAATCGTTTTTTCGTTTCCAATAAAGACTAACCTGTCAGCATTGGATAAATTCAGACGGTAGTTCAAACTAGGATAGCAAGTTGAAATGATACAATGCTTATATCCATCTGGTACATTATTTTCATGTGCTTTTAAATTGTTCCAATCACAAAAAGATATGTATGTAAATAATGAATCTTCTGTAGACTCTGCTTTCTTGAAAAGGAGCTCTGTTCCTTTTACTTCATAGGAAAGAACGACTACTGTAAAATACCAATCTTCTGCAGATTCAAGAATGGTTTTAGTAAATGATAATATTTTGTCTCTAAGAGGATTTGTTTGTTCAAGAGAATTTAGTTGAAAAATCTCATTTAAAGTTGAGTTAATTGACTGAAATGCGTTTTGATCAACCAGCATATAAAGCCTGCTCATGACATTTTCATAGGTAAGATAGTTGTCACCTTTCCTTTTTACCATTAAAATTTCTGAATCACTATAGTCGCCTTGTAAATTCAAAGGTGTAGAGAATAATCTGTTAAAATAAAAAATCAAATCATTTCGATGATCAATGCTCAAATTTAATAGATATTTATCTATATT
Source organism: Methanolobus bombayensis (assembly GCF_017873415.1). Lineage (GTDB taxonomy): Archaea > Halobacteriota > Methanosarcinia > Methanosarcinales > Methanosarcinaceae > Methanolobus > Methanolobus bombayensis. Next base: position 9,002 of record NZ_JAGGKD010000015.1, read on the forward strand.
TTCTGTTGCTGAGTTATAGGAATCCAAAATCAGATATTCAGGATTTATCCTTTCCATATTTTCGCAAATTATCTGGTTAGTACCTGATGATACTGGATTAGGATATTTAGACTCATTTCCTGCAGGCAAGTTATTAAGAATATGTTGAGAATCCCATGTATGGACAATTACATCAATATCTTGGAAAATTGTTTCATCATCATGTATTTTGTAAAATTGGCGCATATCAGGATCAGTTGAAAACATAATAATTGTTTTAACTGAATGATTATGCAGGAAATTAAGTAGCACTTTACTTCTTTCTCCTCCAAATCGGGAGTCAGAAATAATTTCATCCATGTTTTCAATTATAAGAATATCCGGAGATAATTCCTCTACTAAATCTAATGTTTTATCAAGATAAGGTTCAGATGGCAAAAAATTAAGTCTGATATTTCTATGTGAGGAACTATTGTAATTATCGTCAGCAATTTCTCTATAGAAATGGGATCGAACTAATGATTTACAGGCAAATAAATTCGTTGAGTTAAAAAGAACTTCCCATAACCATAACTTGTTATATTGAAGAGAACCAGTCCATCGTTCCTGTTCATAAAGAGAAACATCCCATGCACCTTTTTCGTTAATTGTTTCCACAACAGGATCACGTCCTAGTTTGTGTTCAGAGATATTTCTTAAAAGGCTGTCTCCAAACTCACTATCTTCATTCAGAATTTTGTTTTTACATTTTCGCAATGTATGGTAGCACAGTCGAGAAGGAATTAGGTCATTTGAACCTATGTTTCGGTATTTGATTTCAACCACTTTTTCTTTCTCAAAAACAAGTTTATCGCTGAATTTCCTAATTTCTCTTCTAACATCACGATCTATTTCTTCAATATCCTTCAAAAAAGAGAGATTGTTGAACACTAAAGGAGATGAAGGAAACAATTCTACTTCCGTATTATCATCACATGTGTAGTTTCCTATTACAACTGCTTTTTTATCAGGATTTGTTAGTAAATATTCAAAAACCATTAACGGAAGAAAGCGTACATCACGCCATGGCCATGTTATAAAGTAAAAACCTTTTTTTTCAGTCGAGAAAAAATCAATATATTCCTGTTCGATAATATTTGGTTCTATTTTCCATAGTAAAGGAAGATTGGAAAGATAATTTGCCGCATTTTCTCCTTCCTTACTTATAACATGGTTAATTGTTTTAGGAAACAGGTCAGATGATTGGACATCAATATATTTATGGAATTTTGCACCACATGAAATGCACCTAAAGGTTTTTTCATTAATAGTTTCAATTGCCTGCCCACTTACATGAGGCTCATGACAGTCGGGACAGGTAATCCCATGATAGTAATATGACCTCATTTTGATTTTAACCTCTTTATAAGTGTTAGAATTTTCATTGCAATATCAGGGTCACTAACAAGAAAACCAAGTTCATAATTTTTGGTCATTCCGCTAAGTGTAAAATTTGCTGAACCGGAAATAACTTTTACTCCGTCAGCAACCAGAACCTTTGCATGAAGCATATCGTTTTGTATCTTATATATGTGTAGATACTCATACTCATCCTGTAAACGAATTATTGTCTGGACTTTGTCGTTCTCCTTTTCTATTCCTTCTGCATACAAATAAATCTCAACACTGATGCCTCTTTCGAGTGCTTTCTGAAGATCGTTGACAATGTCAGAACTTGTTAAAACATAAACAGTCATAACCAGTTCATTTGATGCTGTAGAAATTAGCTCACGAATAACTGACTTAAATGATCTGACACCTGAGCCAACCCATTTTTCTCCTGTAGCCACTGGAACAATTTCTGCTTTCATATCAGTTACCAATTACAATATGACGATCAAGCCAGAGATTTCTGTGTTCACAAGATGTCTCTGAAATAAGAAGACAACTGTAACAAGCTGAACCATTAATACTTTCTGAAGATTTATCTACATCAATGCATAGAGGATCATTTGAACATATCAAAAGATTATCAATAGCACCGTTGATTATGTCTGAAAAGGAATCTACGGTTCCTGCAAGACCTCCCATTCCACTATCATCTCCGGGAGATGTATTGTATATTAGAATACCACCATTTGATCCATCACGGGATATGTAAACGCGCTCCCTCAATGAAGCTGCGGAATAACCCGTGTAAGCAGACAATGACAGAATAATTGCATGAGACAGAGTATGAAGCCATACAAATCCAGGTTCAAATGTCACATCAGACCAATTGCTTTTTTGCTCATAGCCGGAATTCTTATACATTTTCCATTTGGAAAATGCAGACTTAGAACTGATATCAGGCAGTTTTCCATTTTTAAATGTAATGAAAATGCCTTCTCCAAAACCTTCATAACCCGGATGCCAGATCTCATTAGGTGGTAAAAATTCACCTGAATATACTATTCCAGGATCTTGGTTTTCATTAAGATTGACCAACCTAGTATAGCCTAATTGTACTGTGACAGTTCTGATTTTGTTCACTGCAGAAACCTGCAATTCAGGTACGTGGGGTAAAGTTGGTATGATTGTTTTTGAGTGAGACATCGAAAAGTTTTCGGTTACTGTCCCACCAGCTGAAAGAAGTGATTCAAACTCTTCATACATTAAATCCATGAAAGTCTGATCTTCTGCGTTAAGACGACGATAAAGAGTTAAGAACTCCGAAACTCCACATCTTTTTATTTCATTTGTCAGAATCATAATAACTTCATCACTTATTCGACGTTGTAGCAATTTAGAGAGCGTATCAATAAAATCTGAAATACCCAATTGTTCCAAATCTGCAGATATCAGAATCATATCAAGTGCCATTGATACTTCATTTTTCTGAAGAATTCGAGAGATAGTATTGTCAAATTCCGGAATCGTAAGAAGCGTCATCGTTTCAGAAACACGCAATGATGTTGATTGTCTCTGTATTATTTTCATCTTGTGTTCGCAGTTCTTTGGTCTGTTTGGACTGGTATAATACGGAGAGTGTTTTGAAGCTGGTCTTTCTTTTTCTGGATTTCTGCCTGTACAGAAAAATTGCAGAGAATAGATTTCCTTCATCGTTTTCTTGGAATTACATTGTGGACATTCTACAATAATATCTGAAAGAGAACTACCATTAGCTTTCCAATAATAATAGGGTGGATTACACTTGTTTTTCCCATGCACCGCATATTGCCAGTTAACTTCATCCAAGTGTCCTTCTGAGCATGCCGAAACAAATCTTGTTGCTGATGATTCTTCATCTGTTTTACACAGAGGACATTTAGGACCATTGTATAACAAAGGCCTATGGTTTGCCTTTCTTCCATAACAAACTTTCCAGGCAGGGAACACATATGTAGAATATATTCTTGAATTGCTTGGTATCTTAAGACCTGCATTTGTAGGTAGTGCCACAATTCTATGACATTTATCGGATGACTGTTGGATAATTCTGGACAGTCGTGTTTCAGCAATTTCAAAGCTTTCAAAAACATCTTTGCTGAAATATTTGGCATCAAGACCATATTGCATTATTGGAATTATTCGTGGTCCATTTTTTGTCTCAATTATTGCCCCCGGGCCATAAGTCAGCACGAATTGAGACCTGCTGATATGCTGGAAATCTTTTCTCATATTCACACCTCAAACGATGTTGTTTCCTCAATCTCCCTCAATGATTGTGGTGCATTCTTGTACACTTTCTTAAGATGTTCTATTCTTTCATGAGCAGGATCACTCAAAACAACATTTTTCTCTGGTTTCTGATAGGGTCTATACTCATTATACACCAAATCTTGTCCTTCACTACCAAGCTTTTTGGATATATTTTCCCATTTTTCAAACTCGGATTTAAAATATTCAATAATCTTATCTCTTTCTTCTGGTTGCAGACGGTCATCCAGACAGCACATGATAAATTCTTCGAAATCTTTAACAGCATTTGAATTTCTTATAGCATCGCCTGATTCTAAAGACCATTCCACAATAGATTCAGACATATTTCTTAAGAAAGAGACTATTGCAGGCCCTGCAGCTTTCGCCATACATCCATCTGCAAACGGCGAAACTGAAGCCGGTTCTACTTCCAGATTTACCCTGTGATGGTATCCTCCAAAGATTTCATAATGACTTAAATCTCTTGGACGACCTGCTTTGTAGAATGTAACAGCAAGTGCTCCATGTTCTCTTCCCACTCTTCCTGTAGCCTGAATATACTGTGATGTTGTTTTTGGCTGTCCATTAACAACCATTAATGAAAGATGTGGAATATCCACACCTGTTCCGAACATTGATGTTGTGAAAATTGCATCCGGATTTTCATTCACATTCTGGTTTTGTCCTCCGTTTTCAAGTTCTTCCAGTATCTGCGGGATATCAGTTGAATCAATCCTACTTGACAACTCAACAGCCTTATCATCATCAGTACTTCGTAGAGGTACATTTTCAGATATATGAGCAAGCCGTTCTATTATGTCTTCTCTGTAAAGTGCCCGGTTTCCTCCAAGCTCTCTCAGAGAGTTAAAATACCCTACAAGTGTCCAGTAGTTTATTATCTCTCTTTTTGAAAGATTATCATGTCCGGTTTTAAGTAATCTTGACCATATTCTTACAAGGGGGGTTAAAGGTCCCATACCGGGTGCGTATATTCCCATGTAAACTCTTCCGGGTCGGTTTTCATCCCATCCATAAGAGAACTCCGGCAGAGTTACAAAAAAACTGTCTTTAAAAGAAAGACCATATGCAGGGAATTGAAACAATGGTCTATTAAATAAAGACATAACTTGTTTTTCTGCCTGATTAACTGTTGCAGAAGAAGCTATATATTTTGGTTTACCGCCTGCTTTGCGAATAAGACCGTCAACAACTGATTCATATAAACCAAACATACTTCCCAGCGGTCCATCCATTAGATGCAATTCATCCTGCACAATCAATTCAGGAGGTCCAAACGATTTTATTTCGACGCAATATTTGTTATTTGTAGCAGACTTGAGAATATCTTTTGGGAAAATATCCTTACGATTATAACCATAAAAAAGATTGTAATTTGTTATATTTCCAAACAGTGATGCAGCTCTGGGTTCAAAGGCAAGCCGTGCAATTTTGTCTGCAGTACTGACAACAACTGTCGGACATCGGGAATATATCTGTTCATCAACTGTGTATGCAGGAATAGGAATACGTGATTCTGGTAAAAAAGGAGTTTTCCTCTTTTTCAAAAAGAGACCATCAGGTAACTGCTCATCTTCTGTAGTTAATAATGTAAATGGTACCCCTTCTTTATGATTTACTCCATTATTTAAATCACATTCAGGATTAGTACAGAATATTTCAAAATCAATTGGTTGTTCTTTTTTTCTTCCAGGCTCAGAATCTATAGGGAAATATCCAGGTCTTGATGCTCGGAATGATTTAACCTCTATATCAAGACTTTTTTCCATTTCACACACAAGTTCATCAATCTCATTTTCATCAATTTTACGTGTACTATCAACAGTTAGTGAAAGTGTATAGTATCCTGGCAGAAGCCCTCCCTGCGAAAAATTTACAGTTATAATAGGGTCTTTTAATTTAATTGTAGCATTCTGCAGGTCACTAATAGTTCTTTTGGATTTTACAATTAAATGAAGTTTATTTGTCCCTACAGGCAAACCAGACCGTGGAATTGCAAGCCATTCACCACATACAGGACACTTGACAACTTGTGCAGGTTCCCCATCAACATCACCCTTTGTTAAGGCAGTTACTGCACCATAATCTCCCCGTAGATGATTAGGTGATACACTACCTCCAACCCACATTCCAACTGAAAATATTGTAGAACCATACAACCAGTTCTCTGAAAATGAACATTTTTCCGGCCTCCAACCAATAGCTCCATTATTATTGAAGATACGTAAATACTCTGCCGCTGTCACCATTAGTAGTGTACGACGGAATTGCTGTACTGTTAATAAACGAAGAGTATAACGTGTAATTACAGCAGTTCCTGCACCTGTAATATCATTTATATTTTTATCATTATCTTTTGCATTTATACGTCTCAGAGCAATTACAAATGCCATCATTGCAAGATAAGATTCTGTTTTACCTCCTCCGGTAGGAACCCATAGTAGATCAAGATGATTTCTATATTCTGAGTTCTGTGAATAGAGAGATTCAATATTAATCAGGAAAAATGCAAGCTGAAAAGGTCTCCATCTAAAGTCAACATCGTCATCACTGTATTTTCTTCTCTTTTTCCAGAGATTTTGAAGCCAAATTGTTTTGTTTGCAAAGCAGAATGATAAAAGAGCATTTTTATTGTTCTTAAGACACTTAATCCCGGACTTCAGACGAATTAATGATAATTTTTGTTTGTCAACTAATTTTTGAACAAATACAGCACTTTTTTCATCATACTTGCCAATAGAACTTTCATTCTTTTGAATCCATAAGCTGTAAGCTTCTACAAGAGGAGATAGATATGCATCAATATCTTTACTTTCCCACATTTCAGACAACTTGAGAGCAGATAATTCAGGACTAACATCAAAAGTTGATTCATCCCATGTAAAGTTAGGTGCAGAGTTTGGATATAACGGTATAAATTCACTTCTTACAGCACAATTGTGGAATACAGCACAATCATCGAAAAAGTATCCATCAGGCCATAATTTCTCAATCTCAAACTGTTCTTGGTAATCAATTGCTTTCCATATTGCAGAACACATATGGCCTCGGGAAAGTATGGGATTCTCTCGATATATAAAAGCCAAAATATCATCTTCATTCGAATTCTCCATTGATTTCAGACTACATCCTTCTCCGAGATTTACACGTAAAGACGGCTGGTAAATTGAAGCTTGAACAATTGCATCCCCTGTGCATTCTTTAATTTTTAAATCATTAATAAGACTTAAAACTACATGCAAGGTTCCATTTGACTGAATTTTCTTGATATTTAGATGTATTTGTCCGTCTTCTTCATCATAAACAGTTTCGTTACCTTCAGCAGCACTCGACAAATTAATATTCAGTATCTTCATGAAAGGTTTTCGTTTCCATTTATCAGCTTTGTGTATACTACTATCATTGGATGCGCTATCTTCAGAAATACTTACATCTTTGTATCTCCCCCAAGTTACGCAAACATCAATTACAGGATTTTGCCCCTTAATCAAAAAAGATATTCCAAAAGATTTGGGTTTCATTCGGGGGTCAAGTTCAGTTGGAAGTATAGATATTGGATCATCTGATGAATTGTCATCTTCTGATTCTGAGCATGCTTCCTCGGAAGAAATCATTTCCGATTCCGGAGATGTCTCTACTTTTTTGCAGTTTTTTGGAATAATGACTCCTGTTAAGTATTCGTTATATGGACTTGCACCAATAAGTACTTCTTCAGGACCATACCTTGGACCCAGAACCTCTTTCATTAATTCTTCTATGAAAATATCCCTCACTTACTCACCTCTAAATTACCAATAATAATATGAAATTAAAAATGAAGTTAATACATATAAAATATTTATTATTTAATCATGCTTAAAACATTATAATTGATATATAAGAAATTTTTGAGTAGTAGGAGAGTTACATGATATAATAATCAAATATATTTGGAAAATAAATCACAGTACTTTAGATGAAAATTAGATATGCAGAATCCTCAATACTTGATTCATTATTTAAATATATAATTATTTAAAGTAATAATATAATAGATGATAATTACCAATACCATTCAAAAGATGTTGATTTTAATAGGTATTCTACAAAGTTCATATTAGTCTATTAATAAGTGATAATATCAATCTGGCAAAATTATTTAACAAGAATTACTTATAATAAGAACCATGGTCTCTGAGAAAAAAACAAAGTTCGATCCACGTAAAATGATGGAGTTAGCGGTTAGTGTCATGGAAAATACAATTCATGAACCTCGAATTGATGGGAAAAAGAGTCCATTAGTTGGTGCAGTTTTAGTAAAACCAAATGGAGAAAAAAATACAGCTTGCCGGGGAGAATTGCGAGAAGGTGACCATGCCGAATATACTCTTATTGAGCGAAAGAATAGGAGCGAGAAGTTAGATGGATCAGTTCTGTTTGCAACTCTTGAACCATGTGCTCCAGGGGCAAGAAACCATCCAAAATTAAGTTGTGCTGAAAGGATAGTCAATGCTCGAATAAAAGAAGTGTGGATAGGAATCGAAGATCCGGATCCAACAGTAAATCATAAAGGAATGAAGTATCTACAGAATCATGGTGTTACGGTTAAAATGTTTGATCGTGATCTCCAAGAGAAAATTCTTGAAATAAATAATGATTTCATTTTACAAGCAGAAGAGAGAGCTAAAGAGAAACAAGTAAACGAGGATATTGATTCATCTATTTCGAAGTTGGATTTGCCTTTATCTGTACCTTTGTCTAAATTGTCAAAAAGTGCATTGGAAATATATAAAAAAGCAATTGGATTTAAAAGTGACGTGGAGTCTCCTGCATTTTACAAGGAACTTGTTGAAATGGGTATTTTGGAAGAGAAAGAGGATGGTGCGTTTAATCCTACTGGGTTTGGATTACTTTTATTTGGAGAGGATCCTCGAAAGACATATTCACAGGCAGGGTTATTAGGAACAATCCATTATCCAAGTGGAAAAGAGGGAACTGAAGATTTTAATGACCCATTAGTTTTGATTCCTGGTAAAGTTGAAGAATGGATGAAAAACAAGTTACCCAATGTTATTGATCGGAGTAGTATGGAAAGACAACAGCAGAATTTTCCATTTGAACTTATCAGAGAAGCTGTAGTAAATGCACTAGTTCATCGAGACTATGATATTGATGGAGCTAAATGTCATTTAATTATCACTCCAAATACAATAGTAATTAAAAGTCCAGGGGGACCAGTAGCACCAATTACTCTTGATCAACTTAAAGAATTCAAAGCTCCAATGTTAAGTCGTAATCCTAAGTTACATTATGTGTTCTCTCAAATGGCTTTGGCTGAAGAAAGAGGATTGGGAATGAAATCATTTGAGACAATGCCTGCAGAATATAACTTACCAAGTCCTCAGTATTCATATGATGACTTATATCTTACATTAACGATCTATTTGAATAGTGAAGAGATTATTAGAGGATACGCTCCTGAATTAGTAAATGAATTGTCTGCTGAAGAGTTGAAGAGATGGGACTTTATTGCTAAGAAAAGAATAGTCACATCAAATGATTGTACAAAAGCATTCAATATAACTTCAAGAGCAACACAAAGACAATTGAATAGATTCATTGAAATTGGATTATTAGAAAAGATTGGCAAGGGACCAGCAACAAGGTACAAGGTAAAATAAATATATTGATAACTATTAGAGTTCACGCCGGCATTCCTAATTAAATTTTAATAACAGTACTATATCCCGGCGTAAATACCGACACCAAACCAGTATTTCTCATTAAATTTTAATGATAGTACTATATCCCGGCGTAAATACCGGCACCACGCCGGTATTTCTCATTAAATTTTAATAACAGTACTATATCCCGGCGTAAATACCGACACCACGCCGGTATTTCTCATTAAATTTTAGTGACAGTACAATATAGGCATGAGTATAGAATAACAAGTGGAGAAAAGTAACTGCCATTGACATTTATCAAAAGACTGTATATATTCCGCTATTTTCCTTTATTCATGTAGAAAATATGTTGAATAGAATAATTGATTTAACACTATTTCGAGTAGAACTAAGTACATTAAAATCACAAGTATTGATTTTAGATTCCTATTCGATACAAAATACGATATCTTGTATTATGTTGATGTTCATGAGAATAAACTTAGTTTTTTTGTTAATTTATCAATATCTTCACTTTTCATGGGGAAAAAACCCAATGCTGTTATTGTACCAGGTTCTACTTCTGTCCTCCCGGCGTCTCGTATTACTTCACAAATATATCCTTCATCAGTTGCTTTGTCTCTGAAATTCAATAATTTGCTTCGGTTCTTGATCTTCAGAACAACTTTCTTTTGTTGTTTTCCATCATCGAACCATTCTTTAATCTCATCAAGACGGTCCAGATTTTTGAGGATTGGAGTTATAGATGCATGTGCAATCTGAACTCCAAGTTTCCCGGGAGACATCTCAACATCTTCAGGTATTACTATTACTTGTTTATACTCCCACATGTTTTTCACTTCCTATTTGAATACTCATAATTATTTACAAATTCTGCTTAGTCAGGCGATTTGGTATATCATAAAATATTATCTTTGTTGCTATGATATATGTGACACACAGGAAATTTTGTCACACTTGAGTAATAAAGAGAATAACATTCAATTCTCTTTTATTCACAGAGATTCAACTGTTTTCAATTAACTAATACAAGTTACTTCATTCATTAAGTCTATTGCTTGCTGGAACTTTACAAGTTCATTTCTCATGTTTTCTAAATCACATCTTTCAGACTTGTAGTATTCTTTTGCGGCTTTCTCTGTTTCATATTTATCCACAAGGTCCTGGAATTCTGGACTGCTCTTTACATCAATATCTTTAGAGATGGTAACAGCATAGACGTATTTGGAATATATTTCCCTTAGTTTTACAGGATTACCTTCAAAATAATGAGATTTAGAACCTTCAAGCTTGTGCCCCATCATATATTCTATCAAATCTCCGTCCATGCCTTCATTCTTTAATTGTGTATTGAAAAATTTCCTCATATTGTGAGATCTCAAAATATTAAACACACCCTTCTCTGTTGAAATGCCCAAATCTTTGTTTATTCTAGCATAAGCTTGGATAATATTAGCCTTTGTTAATCTGCGCAGTTTTTCATCTCGTGTAAGAAGGTATTTTTTGTTTATCTTGCCCTTAAGAAAAAGATAGCTATCTGGCGTGATACTTCGTTTTTCATGTTCCAAAATATCACATTTTTCATTTCCTGATGGTGGTCTTTCTCTCCACTCAAGATAATCTAAAACTGCCCTACTTGTTTCAGGAGATAAGAAAGTTACAAAATCAGTTCCAACTTTCTGTCGTCTCATATCGAGAGTTGTTATTCCAGTCTTGGGATCATATCCATCCTGAAATTGTTCCACGGTCAGACTTGCAATTTCATTGGCTGCCATTCCTGAACTAAGTCCAGTTAGCATCATTGCTTTGTCACGAGGACTTGCAAAGCTCAAAGCTTTTTGAATAAGTTCCTTGTCAGGTCGTTTCAGATTTTTCTTTTGTGCTTTGTTTGTCCTATTTGAATTACATGGTTGCTTTGGTGTCTCTATATAGAAATAACCGTAAAAGGTCCTAATTTTGCCAACATAGAGAGATATAGCACTTGGAGTTAATGGCTTAGCTGTATGTTTATTCTTGCACGTTTTTAGATATTCTCTAAAGCCAGGAATTTGTGTGAAGATTTCACGCTTTATCATTAACTTACCACATTTGATGTCATTATTGGCTTCTTCAATCAACTGGCTTGGAGTTAAACCGGTGTATTCCACATAATGCCTAAGTGCGGTCAAATATCCTCCCTTGGTACTATCTGACAGATTAGCTAAAGCAAAGAGATCTTTGACTCTAGGATCATGTTCAAGTTTTGTCACACTCATCCTATCACTACCAATGCTAAGGTTTTGAAGAAGATTATTTGGTTTAATTTTGTATTCATTTATCCATCCTTAAGAAAGGTAACAAAACACCAAAAACAGAATTAATGATAACTTATTATCGTTATATTAATATATAGCATATGCACAATTACTCATTAGCATGTTATGCTTGTGACATGTAAGAGAAATACATACTTTCAGGTGGGTATTTCTATTTTTCGTGTTGCGTCAGGTAGTATCAATACCTGATGTGACCGTTTCTTAATCTTTTTATTCTTTTATCGTTTTAACCCGATTAATTGCGATTATATACGTTTCAATTTCAGTAACTGCACTTTTGTACAGTTACCTCTACACTAAATGCTATGTTTAAAGTTGGATTGATATTATATTTAGTGTGTATTTCATCAAAAGCTGTAATTATTTATAAATATTACTATTCAAAGGTATTTAAGAGCTTTTTTTGTTTTTTAATGAGAATAAATACATTGAAAATGGAAAATAAGCATTAATATGTATTTTTAATGAGAATATTCTCTGTGAAAACTAGGAATATATGAATAAATGGCTATGAAGTATTTTCAGAGAGAATATTCTCTAAGAAAAAATGAAAAAGTGATATTGAAAAAAAGATGTTAGATACCAGTGTTATTTATTCATCTTTTTTCTATGTATTGGATAAATTCCATTTCATCGTTCCACCAGTGTTCTACGCGCAGCCTCGCGCACGCTGCTACTCTTGTCGTTATTGGCAACTTCCTTTATGAATTGGAAAATTTCCGAATCATCATTCCAGTATTTCACGAGTGTTCTAATAGCAGTCTCGCGTATATTTTCATTTATATCATTCCTAGCATTTTCCTTTATGAATTGAAAAACTTCTGAATTATCATTCCAGTATCCTGCCAGTGTTCGAATTGCAGTCCCGCGCACGCTATTAATCTTGTCGCTCTTAGCAGCTTCCATTATAAATTGGAAAACTTCTGAATCGTCATTCCAGTATTTTGCCAGTGTTTCAATCACAGTGCTGCGAACATCATTATTCTTATCGCTCCTAGCAGCTTCCATTATGAATCGGAAAATCTCCGAATCATTATTCCAGTATTTTGCCAGTGTTTCAATCACAGTGCTACGCACACTACTACTCTTATCGCTTCCAGCATCTTCCTTTATGAATCGGAAAACTTCTGAATCATCATTCCAATATTTTGCCAGTGTTTCAATTGCAATCCTGCGTATATGAAAAAAAAGTTTATCGTTTCTGGCATCTTCCTTTATTAATTGGAAAACCCCCGAATCATTATTCCAATATTTTGCCAGTGTTTCAATTGAAAACCCGCGCACACGCCAATTTCTATCGCTCCTAGCAGCTTCCTTTATGAGTTCTAAAACTATCGAATCATCATTCCAGTATTCTGCCAGTGTTCTAATCGCAGTCTTACGCACACTACTACTCTTATCATTCTTGGCATCTTCCTTTATGAATTGGAAAACTCCCGAATTATCATTCCAGTATTTTGCCAGTGTTCGAATTGCAGCCCCACGCACACTACTACTCTTATCGGTATTGGCATCTCCCTTTATGAATAGAAAAACTCCCGAATCATCATTCCAATATTTTGCCAGTGTTCGAATTGCAGTCCCACGCACACTGTTACTCTTATCGTACCTAGCTTCTTCCTTTATGAATTGGAAAACTTCCAAATCATCATTCCAGTATTCTGCTATATTTTCAATTGCAGTCGTGCGTATCTGATTATAATTTTCATTGTTCCTAGCAGCTTCCATTATGAATTGGAAAACTTCCGAATTATCATTCCAGTATTCTGCTATTTTCTCAATTGCAGTCTTGCGCACACGCCAACTCTTATCATTCCTAGCAGCTTCCTTTATTAATTGAAAAACATCCGAATCATCATTCCAATATTCTGTCATTTTCTCAATTGCAGTCCTGCGCACACGCCAACTCTTATCGTCCCTAGCAGCATCCTTTATAAATTGAAAAACTTCCAAATCATCATTCCAGTATTCAGCCATAATTTCAATCGAAATCTGGCGTATGTAAACAAAATTTTCATTGTTCCTGGCAGCTTCCATTATGAATAAAAAAACTTCCGAATTATCAGTCCAGTATTCTGCCAGTGTTCTAATCGCATCCCTTCGCAAGCTACTACTCTTATCGTTCCTAGCAGCTTCCATTATGAGTGGGAAAACTTCCAAATCATCATTCCAGTGCTCTGCCAGCGTTCTAATTGAAGCCCTACGCACATTACTACTCATATCGTTCCTAACAGCATTTATTATGAGTTCAAAAACTTCTAAATCATCATTCCAGTGCTTTGCCAAAAAGTCAACTGCAGACTTACGTACTATTGCATGCTTATCATTCAATAAAATACATTTAATATTGGCACATATCGTTTTGTTTTTTAAAGTGTGTTTATGCAGTGTTAGAATGGCCAAATATTTCGATTTCCGCTGATCACGCAATTTGTTTTGTATTGATTCGCATACTTCTTTAGAATCATGACCAATATAGATTACAAACTCTGCCCACGTATTACTAAGAGAATAATCATTATAATTATCAAAAGACCTAGTTTTGTAAATCCAATCTACTAGCAAGTTACGGTTTGGCCAATTGGTACCTACAGTTTTTGTTGAAGGGACTATTTCTTCTCTCAGAAATATTTCAATATTTGAATCATGGCGAGCTATTTCAAACAATCCAAAAATTCTATAGAGCAAGTCTTCAGAGGATTTATCCACTGTTTCTAAAGCCCTTACTTCACTTAAACACTTGATAGCAAGAACTATATTCCAAGGTGAACGACTCCCATTATGTCTTGGATTATATACATTTATTAAATGTTCAATAAGCTCTCCTGCTATATTATCTTTTATTCCACATATGAGTCTTAAAACCTCATGCCATGTTTCTTTTTCCCAATTCTCAGAATAAAATTGTTTAAGACTATCAACGTTAAGTTTGTGATTATTGAATTTGTCAACAATCGCATCTGCACAAAAATATTCAAGAAACGTTCGATGAATAAAGCCAAAATAATCTGCGCCATAAAGACATAGTATAAAGTTTCTTTTTCTGAACTGTTCAATTATCGATTTAGCAACAATTTTTGCATCAGAATTACTTAGCTTAAGTCTATCACATATAAGATATTCTTCAATAATGTCAGTAAGTTGTTCTCTATGAATCAGGTTTCCTGCAAGTCCCTCCAGACTGGATTGCATTGAAAACGCAATCCTCCTAAGTAATTCAATTTTATCTTTTTTATCGATGCAAACTAAATTTATATTTTCGTTTTTTAAGTGCCTATTCACATCCCAATGCTCAATAAGTATTCCAGCTGCGTGGCTAAATAGTTCACTGCGCTCCCTTGGTAATTCCTGATGTTTCCCGATAATAGCAAGAATTGTCAATAACAAAGGATTTCCTGCTAACTGATGTATGGAATTTGATTCTTCAAGTGCCCTAAGAACTCGATTTTTCTTGATTTCGCTTGTTTCTCTATTCTCAAAAAAGGCAACTGAACACCACTTATCAAGAAACGCACTTATCTGTACATCATCAAAATCCTGAATTGTGAAGTGCTTAAAACCGGCATTTGATAATCGATTTTTATTATATCCTACTATTCTTGAGGTCACTATTACTCGAGTTTTTGGATAATCAAGAGTAAATCCTACAATCATATTGTTTACCCTTTCCCATTTATTAGGATCAAATATTTCATCAAGCCCATCAAAAATTACAATAGACCTATCTTCCTTGGATAAAATGGAATGAAGTCCTTTTTCGTTTAAAGAATAGCCCTGTGTTTTTCCAAGATGTTTAAAGTACTCAAGAAAAGTATCACATTTTTGTTCAGAATATAACCCGATAAAATCACGAAGTTCAATCAGTAAGGGAATATAGCCTTCAAATATATCTTTGAGTTTAGGATCTTCTTTGTGACCCAAAATCGATAGCAACATATATTTGGAAAGACTTGACTTTCCTGAACCAGGATCTCCTAGAATTACTATGTGTTTGTTCTTCTTATCTGTAACAACATCAAGAACCGGTAATGAAGGTTTAGAATAATATTCCCTGTTTGCTTTACCAAAATCGAAATCTTTCAACGCACATGAAAAGCATTCTTCATCAAAATCCCATTCCTCTTGAATTCTCCCTGCTATTTCCTTGGGCAGTTCAGTTGGTGGTAAATTTTCCCGGACTTTTTGTTCGATAAAAATGCTTTGAAGTTGTATTTTTACGTAATCATCCTTTGTAGATGGTGTAAGTGTGTCCATATCAAGAACGTTATATTTGCTATGCACAGCCGTAGCATATCTATTAATATCTAAATTTGAATAATCACGAAACTCCAGATCATCCCTTTTCCAGTTGTGGACGGCAGTAGCAACTTTACTTTCAAGACTCTCTATGGAACTGAAAGTATCACGCTGATGTTTTTCACTAAGCTCTTGTTTTAATGATGCAAGCTTTTTCATACTTTCTGGTTTATCTAAATCCATATTTTCGGGGGACCACGGTGTTTTTTTATCCACCAAAAAAATGAGACACTCTATTCCAGCATCTTGAGCTTTTCGATATTCGAGTTCTGTAATAGACCTATTTTCTCCAGGAGGGATGTATCCATACCTCCAAGCAAAAATACCTATATATAAATCACATGAAGCCACTGCTTCTAAACACTTATCAAGTGGTCTTTTGTCCTCTGCAGTGAAATGCTCCATTACAACATCTTCGTGTTTCATCCTCCTCAAAGTTTTGTTGACGCCTTTACGATAGTCTTCCAAGTCCTGATATGTTGAGGATACAAAAATTTTCGCCATTAACCCACACCACAATGTATGATTTAGTAGATTTTTTTGATAGTAATGCAAGAGCTTTAATCACTTATTTATTTTATCGATGATCATTTTCTTAATTTGGCAATCTTTATTTCAAGTGGATATCTTCATACCCTCGAAAATGGTGCACAAAAAAAAGTTTCTTTTTATCAGGTTTTAGATTACTTTTTGCGCTCTCGAAACGACCAAATTACTCTAGAAGAAGACTTGGCCAAATACTTTTTTGAAACCTATGCTAAGGGTGGTAGAATATTAATGAAAGTATCTTTTGCTTTTCCTATATGCGCTTGTTTTTGAAGAATAGTTTAGTGCAGTTCTCATGGGCTGTGCCAAGGATCACTTTTGATTTCCAGTGCATGATATAACTCCAAAGAAAAAATTCAGTTAGTACTGTTTGTTCTTGAATGCATCGGAAGCTTACACAGCCTTCTAGAACTTTGGTGGTTAGCTACCACGTGTTTGGGTTTTCTACCTCTACATCTCAGTATTTTAGTTATTGACTATTGTTCTTGCCTTACAGTCTCATTGACTCAATTGCTTTTTGGAATTTCTCCAGTTCACCCTTCATGGATTCTAATTCGTATTTTTCTGTTTTGAAATGCTCCTTTGCTGCCCTTTCGGTTTCGTATTTTCCCCTCAGTTCCTGGAACTCTGGGCTGCTTGCCACATCAACTTCCTTAGAAATTGTCAAGAAGGGAACATATCTGGCGTATATCTTTTTTAGCTTTTCCGGATCTCCTTCATAGTAATGAGATTTTGAACCTGAAAGCTTGTGTCCCATCATGTATTCTATCAAATCTCCATCCATTCCTTCATTCTTCAACTGTGTATTGAAAAATTTTCTCATATTGTGAGACCTTAATAAATTGTACATGCCAGCTTCTGTTGTAGTTCCCAAATCTTCATTTAGCCTCTTATATGCTTGGATAATATTGGCCTTCGTTAACCTGCGTTGATTTTCATCTCGTGTAAGAAGATATTCTTTATTGACCTTAGTCCTGAGAAACAAGTAGCTATCATTTGTAACTTTTCGCTTCTCGTATTCCATCTGGTTGCATTCTTCACTTCCTGCAGGTGGTCTGTTTCTCCATTCCAAATAACTTAGAATAGCATTGCTCGCCTCTGGCGAAATGAAAGTTATGAAGTCAGTTCCAACTTTCTGCCTTCTCATATCAAAGGTCGTTATTCCTGTTTCAGAATCATAGCCTTCTTTGAATTGTTCAACAGTCAAACTTGCAATTTCATTTGCTGCCATTCCAGAACTGATACCCGTTAGCAGTACCGCTTTGTCGCGAATACTTGCTATATTCAACGCTTTTTGGATAAGTTCCTTGTCTGGACGTTTCAGGTTTTCTTTCTGTGCCTTGTTTGTCCTGTTTGAATTACGTGGTTGTTTTGGTGTTTCAATGTAGAAGTAACTATAAAATGTCAAGATTTTACCAACATATAGAGAAACAGAACTTTGTGTCAATGGCTTACCTGTGCACGAACGTACTTGTTTTTGCAGATACTTCCTAAAACCCGGAATCTGTATAAATATTGCACGGTCTGTCATCAACTTACCACTTTTAATGTCAGTGTTAGCTTGTTCTATCATCTGACTTGGACTCATTCCCGTATAATTGCAGTAGTGTAGCAGAGCAGTCAAATATCCTTGCCATGTACTTGGTGAAGGATTTACCGAAGCGAATAATTTTTCAACTATTATGTCTTGTTTAAGTTCAGACAAATTCATTTTTATTCCTTACCTGCAGATTTACAAAAATCTACAATAAGGTTAATGTTCTTTTAAAAAGGCATAAGTTATCAAAGCCACTATGATCGCACCTGCAAAAATGGTTATTAGAGCTGTGTTATTTGGAAGATATGTATAGGCAATAATTGCCAGAAGTGTTCCCAGGGCCACAGCAACAGGTATAAGCAAAGAATTTTGCTTTAGTGTCTTTTCTTCTATTTCTAATTTATCCATTTTAATGTCTCTGGATGTTTTGCTATCTTTGGTAATATATATTTATTTATTTATATGTTCAGGCAGAGTATATATACCTTATCCATCTTTATTCTTTTGTTTGAAGAATTCATCTTTATTTATGGCTTAAAACACCTGAATAGTACAAATTTAAAACTATTTTTACTGGAAAAACATAAGTGTGCCTGCCGTAAGATATGCAAGAGCTGTATATCTCGCTGCCTTGCCTGTGAACACAAAAAAAGAAAAAATCCTGAAATCAAGCTTCAAAATTCCTCCGGTTGCAGTAATTGCATCACCAATTACCGGAACCCAGGTAAAAAGTAGCATAAATGAACCATATCTGGCAAACAATCTGTCTGTTTTTTTCAATTGTTCATCAGAAATAGAAAAAAACCTTTCAATAATATCCTTTCTCCCTTTAAGTCCTACATAATATGTAGTGCATGCTCCCATGTAATTTCCAATTGAAGCAACCATGATAACCGGAAGTACATTAAATCCTTCACTGATAAGCAACACCACATAAGCTTCAGATCCAAGTGGAAGGATTGTGGATGCAAGAAAACTTGCAATGAACAGTCCTGTAAGGGCATGTTCTTCTATTAATGTGGTTAAAAAATCGATTATTTCCAGCTCCTATTGTCTAACTTTATAATGGCTTCCTGCAAAAAAACTCACACGATATTTATATATTACTAGATGTATACTGATTAATGCAACATTTGCTCACTAACTGTAAAAATTAATGACATATAATCATAACTGTATTTCGCAGAATTGAAATTAGTCAATTGATCACAGTTTGTCTGCTCAGGGTTATTAAAAATGGACGAAAAAATCGGATATAATATACTGGTTGTTGATGACGATCCACTAAATGTCAGGCTTTTAGAAACATTTCTGTCCAAACAATATACTGTATATGGGGCGTATAGTGGAGAAGAAGCCCTTGATATTTTAGGATCCAGGGCCATTGACCTTGTGATGCTTGACATAATGATGCCCGGGATGGATGGATATGAGGTATGTAGGAGGATAAAAGCTGATGAATCCACAAATTTCATTCCTGTGATCATTATTACTGCTCTTTCTTCAAAAGATGACAGAATACGAGGCATTGATGCAGGTGCAGATGAATTCCTTGTAAAACCAATTGACAGGGTAGAGGTTCTGACACGTGTGCGTACTCTCCTGAAAAATAAACATCTCTATGATGAACTTAAATGTGAAAAAGACAGGGTCCAGACATATCTTGACATTGCAGGATGCATAATCGTTGCTTTGGAAAATGATGGTACGGTAAAAATTGCAAACAAAAAATGCTGTCAATTACTGGACTATAATGAACATGAACTAATAGGTAGAAACTGGATGGATCTTGTTATTCCTGATGATGAAAAGGATGATGTATTTCAGGTATTTGAAAGTATATGCAATGGTAACCTGGAAGACTCAAGAATAAACGAGAATTGTATCCTGACAAAGAATAAAGAAAAGAGAATAATACGCTGGAACAATTCCTATATCAGGGATTCTGAGGGTAATATAAAAACTATAATCAGTTCAGGTTCTGATGTTACTGAGGAACGTCTGGCGACCATGAAACTCCAGGCTTCTGAAAGTAAATTCAGGATCCTTTTTGAAAATGCCGCCGATGCTATCTTGATCTTTGATTTTGATTGTAATGTCATTGATGCTAATTCAGTAGCTTCAGATCTATTGGATTACTCTATGGATGAGCTTCTGGGATTGTCCAGAGATGATCTCGTAGCTCCGGAGTTTCATGGTGTGTGCAATGAAAGAGTTGCAGATATAATGGAAAACAAATCCAACAGGTTTGAGATCACTTATATGAAAAAGGATGGCAGTTATGTTCCTGTAGAGATGGGCGTAAGGGTCATAGAATATGATGGAAAACCTGCTCTTCTGAGTAATGTGAGGGACATAAGTGAAAGAAAACTTGCCGAGAAGGAACTCAGAGAAAGTGAGCATAAATTCCGTCTTCTGGCTGAAAATGCAAATGATGTTATATGGACCATGACTAAAGATGGTAAATTCACATACAACAGTCCTTCAGTTTTCAAACTCCGTGGTTATACTCCCGAAGAGGCCTCAAATCAAACTTTTGAAGAGATATTTCCTCCTGAACATATAGAAACCCTGAAAAATGCAATGAAGAGTTTCCATAATAAACTTGAGGAAGGAGAAGGAAACTACTCTGAAACTTTTGAGATCGAGCAGTATCACAAAGATGGTTCGAGAATATGGACCGAATCCATTGCAAATCCTGTTTTTGATGAGGATGGTAACTTCCAGTTCTTCCTTGGTGTTACACGTGATATTTCCGAACGCAAAAAAGCAGAGGAAGAGATCAAAAGGTATACAGAGGAACTGGCAATGATGAATGAGGAACTTGAATCCCTTGACAGGATGAAAGATGAATTCATATCCAACCTGAGCCATGAGCTTAAAACACCTCTGATATCCATAAAAGGTTATAGCGAACTGGTTTATGATGAGGTTCTGGGGCCGCTTAATTCTAAACAGAAAGGGGCAATGAAAACTGTTCTTGATAAATATGATCACTTGAGTTTCCTCATGGATTCGCTTATCTACATGAGTATAGTCAAGTCAGGAAAAGTAAAATACCGACTAGATCCCATCAGAATAGAGGATACTCTAACAAAAGTAGTGGATTATTTCTCTTTCAAATCTGAGGAGAAGGATCTTATCATTGTATTTGATTTCCAGGAGCAACTTCCTTTGATGAAAGGAGATGTTGAATATCTTCCATATCTTTTCAGGTCAATTATAGATAATGCTGTAAAGTTCAGTTCAAATGGTTCGGAAATACTGATACGTGCATTTGAAAACAAAGGAAATATACACGTAACGGTGACTGACTATGGAATTGGAATACCAGAACATGAAATTGATAATATATTCCAGCGTTTTTACCAGATAGACAGTTCCAAGTCCAGAAAATATGGTGGTAGCGGAATGGGTCTGTATGTGTGCAAAACCATAGCTGATATACACAATGGTGAGATATGGGTGGAAAGCAATGAGGGTTCAGGTACTACTGTTCATGTGACTTTTCCTGCTTTTTGCAGATCAAAGTAGTCTTAAGTCTTAATCTCCGGTAATTTAATCTCAATGACCGGGTTACAAAGCATTTTATATCCTGAGGTTTCTCTTTGTTCTGATGTATGCTGAAGATGTAGTTGCACGCCTGTGGGAATTGTATCCAGGCGGATATTTTCACATTAATAAAGATCCTTTCTATCTTTTGATATCTACCGTGCTGTCCCAGCGAACCAGGGATGAGGTGACAATCCCGACAACTCAGAAACTTTTCAGTGTATTTGGCACGGTTGAGGAAATGGCAGAAGCGGATGTGGAGAAGATTCAGGAACTTATCAGGAATGTGGGTTTCTACAGGGTAAAAGCCCAGCGTATCATTGATATTTCTCGCATTATTTTGCAGGATTATGATGGAGTTGTTCCTGACAGCATGGATGACCTTCTCAAACTTCCGGGAGTTGGAAGGAAGACTGCAAACTGCGTGCTTGGTTATGGATTTGAGCAGGATGTTATAGCAGTTGACACTCACGTACACAGGATATCCAATCGTATGGGTCTTGTAGAAACATCAGACCCGGATGAAACCGAAAAAGAGCTTGAAAAAGTTCTCTCAAAAGAGGACTGGAAGAATATAAACGGACTTATGGTACTGTTCGGTCAGAACGTATGCAGGCCGGTTGGTCCGAAGTGTGATGAGTGTATCATGGATGATATTTGCCCGAAGCTTATTTGAGTAATTTTTGACATTTTTGGTAAAACCCGAGTTTCAACAAACTATTTATTGATATATTCTATATAAAGCAGAAATCTCGCGTATCTGGCCATAACTCTAATATATAAAGTGCTGGTTTTGCACGAGAACTGATAAATTTCATAGTTGCAAATAGTATAATAACTAATGAACTGGTTATAACGCAACTACAACTACAGATGCGCTATTTATCCAGTATAAGTCTAATACAAATCGAGTGAGAATCATGTTATTAATCGGAGAAGCATTAATCGGCGAGGAACCAGAACTCGCACACGTTGACCTTATGATCGGAAACAAAGACGGTCCTGTGGGTCAGGCATTCGCAAATGGTTTAACACAGCTTTCAGCAGGCCATACACCTCTGCTTTCAGTTGTCCGTCCAAACCTTCCAACAAAACCTGCAACACTTATTGTACCTAAAGTAACTGTAAAGAACATGGGTCAGGCAGCTCAGATCTTTGGTCCTGCACAGGCAGCTGTTGCAAAGGCTGTTGCAGATGCTCTTGAAGAGGGAGCATTCGGTGACCTTGATGTTGAAGATCTTGTAGTTGTTGCAAGTGTTTTCATCCATCCTGAAGCAAAGGACTACAACAGGATCTACAGATACAACTACGGAGCTACAAAATTGGCAGTTAAGCGCGCAGTAGATGGCTTCCCTGACATTGACACAGTACTCAAGGAGAAGGACAGAATGGGACACGCGATCATGGGATTCAAGGTTGCAAGGCTCTGGAACCCACCATACCTTCAGGTTGCACTTGACAATCCAAACCTTCCTGTCATCCAGAACATTGTCAGCCAGATTCCAAAGAGCGATCACGTTATCCTTGAAGCTGGTACACCTCTCATCAAGCGCTATGGTGTTGACGTTATCACCAAGCTCAGAGAGATCCGTCCTGACGCATTCATAGTTGCTGACCTTAAGACCCTTGACACAGGAAACCTCGAGGCTCGTATGGTAGCAGATGCAACAGCAGATGCAATTGTTGTCTCAGCTCTTGCACCAGTAGCAACTCTTAACAAGGCAATTGAGGAAGCTCATAAGACCGGTATCTATGCTATCATGGACACACTCAACTGTGATGACCCAGTAGCAGTACTCAAGCAGCTCGACGTACTTCCGGATGTTGTTGAACTCCACCGTGGAATCGACATAGAGGAAACAGAGCACGCATGGGGTAACATCGACGAGATCAAGGCACTCTCACCAAAGATCCTGGTGGCAGTAGCTGGTGGTGTACGTATCAACACAATGCCACAGGCACTTAAGGCAGGCGCAGATGTCCTTGTAGTTGGAAGAGCAATCACCAACGCAAAGGATGTAAGGCAGGTCGCAGAGAAATTCATTGAAGGTCTTAACAACCCTGAGATCGATCAGTTCAGAGTTATGACTGACTTCTAAGCGTGTGGAATTTCCACACCTTTTTCTTCTTTTTTCCTATCTGTTTTTTTGATTTGCAGATATTCTAATATATGCAGAGAACATATTCTCAGTTATAATGCAGGTGTAATAATGCTTATTGAATACATTCACGCAGCTCTTGAGAATGCCAGGTATGAGATTATAGAGGATGATGAACCATATTATGGTGAAGTACCTGAACTCGAAGGTGTCTGGGCCACAGGCAGTACTCTTGAAGTATGCAGAAAAAATCTCGAAGAGGTCATTGATGAATGGATTGTCTTCAGACTAAGAAAAGGATTAGCTCTTCCACCAATAGGTAGTCACACCATAGAAGACTCAGGGGAAGTTGCAGTTGCCTAAGCTCGTTCCCGTTACACGAAGAACACTTGTAAAGCGATTAAAAGAATTCGGCTTTGAAGGTCCATTCTCCGGTGGGAAGCATTCATTCATGAGCAAGGGTGAACTTGTCCTGACAATCCCAAACCCTCATAAGGGTAGAATAAGTGTTGCATTGCTGCAAAGAATCCTCAAACAGGCTAAGATATCCAGAGAAGAATGGCTTGGTGAATGATTTAAGAACCAACGCAACGTTCCGTTGCATGTGGCACTGAACAAGAATCATGATATCAGGGTTCTGAATTATTTTTCAATGCTGTTGAATACCTGACCTTCCTTTTTTCACAGTTACCTTTATACTCTTTCTCACCTTAATACTGGTAAATTCGTATTGGAGAGATTTAATTTGAGTTCTACACTAATTGTCCTGAACCTCAAAACATACCTTGAGGGTACAGGTGAAGGCGCCGTAAAGGTTGCACAGGCATGTAAAGAAGTTGCAGATGAATGCGGAATTGAAATTGGTGTTGCACCACAGTTCTGTGACATTTACCGTGTTGCATCACAGGTTGACCTGCCGGTCTATGCACAGAGTCTTGACCCGGTTGGAGCAGGCAGCTTTACAGGACACGCATTCGTCCAGTCGATCAAGGACGCAGGCGCAGTTGGAACCCTTATCAACCACTCCGAATGCCGTCTCACACTCGCAAACATCGATGCGTCTATCACAACTGCAAAGGATGCAGGTCTTAAGACAATAGTCTGTACAAACAACGTTGCAACATCAGCCGCTGCAGCAGCACTCGGACCTGACTACGTTGCAGTCGAGCCACCTGAGCTAATCGGTTCCGGCATCCCTGTATCAAAAGCAGACCCCGAGGTCGTCACAGGTTCAGTTGAAGCAGTAAAGAGGATCAACCCTGCAGTACAGGTACTCTGCGGCGCAGGTATCTCAAAAGGCGAAGATCTTGCAGCAGCTCTGGAACTTGGTTCAGTTGGCGTTCTGCTGGCATCGGGAATTGTGAAGGCTGCTGATCCTAAGGCAGCACTTGAAGACCTTGTTAGCAAGGTCTAATTATTCTTTAGTTCCAGTATCATTGCTTCTACATATCTACTTTTCATTCTATTTTTTGGATAACTATGTATGGCTTTTTGTTTTGAACATAGTGCCATAGTAAATAGAAAGTAATTATTCCTCAGGGTCCAAATTACTATGCTTAATTATGATGCATACTACTAATAGTTTGAAGATTGGGCCATAATACTTATTAATTTTATATTCGTTGCACTATTCCCACACTGTAACTATGTGTGTGAGGAGTTCAAAGGAATAGTTATGATGATTGACTTTGAAAAGCTATCAGTAGTTTTTGTCTTGGCAATTTTGTGTACATTATCATTAGGTTGTGATGAAAAAGTTAACACTGATGATATTTTATCGAAAGTACATATGAGGGCAGATTCCCTTGAAGATTATTCCTATACAGTGCATGTTAATTCATATTTGAATGGCAGCAATACGGAAAAATATGAATATAGTATCATTTGGAAAAAACCTATGTTTATGAAAGGCACTTTTCAAACATCAAACATTGACTCAGGGATTGAAATGATCTCCAATCGAAGCATGCAGTTAATTTATAATCCCGAGTCTAACATTGTTTTTAAAAAATCGCTATACAATACTTCATATGATGATAAATTATTTGAGCCAAATCTTTATTCTGTGTTTTTAAATGAAACACTTAATGGAATGTCAGCTTCTCTTGCTGGTTCTGATATTATAGATGGAAGTGATGCTTATGTACTGCTGCTAAATCCACCGATCAATGGTACTGAAACTATAGGGGAGAAATCAAAGATATGGGTTGATAAAAACAACTGGATGGTTATAAGGTATGAAATTTTTGATAAAAATGAAGATCTCTTATTTGTAGTTCGTATTAAAAACATAAAAATAAATTCTACTATCCCTGAAAATCACTTTGATTTTGAGATGCCAAAAGAATCAACTGTAGTTGTGGTGGGTGAAGGGCAGTTAAGTACTGAATTGGAAAAGATGCAATTGGAAGACTCAAGAAAAAGGGTTACTTTTGAAATACTTACTCCCGATTATGTGCCAAAAGGATACAAACTCAACTATACAACTGTTTCCTCCAGTATGGATACTCAATACTTATCATTTATATATGGTAGTTTTTCAAGTCCTTATGAAAGAGTAACTCTTGTTTATACTAATGGGAATAATGGAATGCATGTCAGGGAAACTCTATCTGAAAGAAAAACATCTAATATTGATTGTTTTGAAAAAGATGTAAGTTGTATTGATGTTAACGGAATTGAAGGTAAGATGTATCCTGTTTATGGAGGAAATATGAAAAACCTTGAATGGCAATCAGGAAATATTACAATTAGCATTATCTCTTCCCTTAATGAATCAGAGAGTAAATCAATTGCAGAATCTTTTTCATAATTGGTGAGTATAAAATAGGCTCTATGGGATTTAAATCAATAGAGCCTTTTATCGTACTCTTGTTGGAATATATGTTTTATTTCATCGAACACTACACCCAATTCCCTTCAGTTGCCTCTCCACTTCCTGATGCACCTTCTCAGCCTCAACATCACCCATTATCATAACACGGAAAGTAACACTCAGCCGCTTTGTTCCCTCAACACCCTCATACCTGTCAATTATCTCAATTGAAACGATGTCATCATTGCAGGAAACAAGTTCCATGATTACATCAGCATCGGAATTCTCAGGAATCAGCACCGATATATCTCTTAACTGATGTTCAAGGTTTTCGAGTTTCCACTCATGCAGTTCCTCTTCATCTAACAGACGGATGTTCTCTATTTTGAGAGGCACCATTCTGCTGCCACATTGAAGAACAACAGTCCTTGGTGTCACCTTTTCAATGATTCCTGTGTGAACTATCCCTGAATAGATGTGCCTGACACCGATCTCCTGTCCGATTGAGTCCAGCAGCCTGTCGAATTCAGCGATCTTTGAGTTTATGAGTTTGTCAGATCTGCGAAGTGCAGATGCAGTGTCACCGAAATGCACTGCTGCATTCTTCATTTTATTAGTGAAAGCTTCTACGTCATTTTTTCTGACAATGGATGACATCTCGCTGCATTGCTGCATGAATGCATCATGCACCTTGAGAACTTCCGGGTTCTCCATCTGGATGTATGCGTATAGGTAGGGATTCTGTCCGATTATCCTGCCAACGAAATCAAGCATGATGTCGTAGACAGGGCTCATGAATCTCCTTGATTCATTCACGCTGAAATCGAGGGCATCAAAGGTTGTGCCTATGGTGATGTATGCGAAGTGTGTCAGTCCCTGCACAACGGAAACGAACCTGTCATGCTCTGCGGGAGTGATTATCTCAATGTGTGCTCCGTTGTCCTCAAAAAGTGAGCGCATAATTGGGAACCATTTCTCACATCGTCCGTTGATTGGTGTTAAAATGAAGATCTGGCCATGCAGACTTGGAATGGATGGTCCGAACATAGGGTGAGTACCGAGTATCTCCACATCTTGGGGGGCGTACTTCTTCATGGCTTCAGTTGGTCCGACCTTCAGGGATGTGAAATCCATAAGCAGGCTTCCACTCTTCATCTTGGGTGCAGTTTCACTGATAACCTTCTCGGTTATATTGATGGGTACTGTTACGATAACAATGTCGCTGGTGCTTATTGCAGCATCAAGGTCACTGGCAAACTCAACTTCCATTCGCTCAGCAACTTCAACTTTCCCACTGCTGCCCCAGACAACAACTTCATAACCGTGGTTCTTAAAAAAAGGGGTGAACCACTGTCCCATTTCACCGGTACCGCCTATGATAAGGACTTTCAAACTCAAAAGCCCTCCAATACCGCTTTCTTCATAACTTCAATTGGTGGCTCAACGCCAGTCCAGATCTTAAATGCCTCTGCACCCTGGTAGACAAGCATCATCTCACCTGTAATGGCTTTAGCTCCAGCTTCTTTTGCTTCCTTCAGCAATTTTGTTTCCAGGGGGTTGTAAACAATATCAAAAACAGTAAGGTCTTTGTGCATATCTCTGGAAGTGGCTATTGTGCCTTCTGTATTTGGTTTCATGCCCAGTGTCGTACAATTCACAAGGATGTCACAATCGTCTATCAGGTCTTTAATATTGTCAATTCCGCATCCTGTGGCAAGGCCGACACATGAAACCTCCATTGAGAGATCACGAGCCTTTTGTTCTGTTCTGTTTGCAATGGTTATGTTTGCTCCATCTCTTGCAAACTGAAATGCGATAGCTCTTGCAGCGCCTCCAGCTCCCACTATCAGAACACTAGAACCTTTAATCTTTACATCATGTTCTTCAATAGCTCTTTTGGCACCGATACCATCGGTATTGTGGCCGGTCATTCCATTTTTGAAATCAACAGTATTAATTGCACCAATGCTCTCTGCCAGCGGGTCAGCATCAACTATCTTCAATGCTTCCTGTTTCAGTGGAACTGTAAGATTCACTCCGCCAAAACCCATGGCTTTAGCTCCAAGAAGTGCATCCTTCAGATTCCCAGGGCTGACCCTGAAAGCATGGTATGTGCATTCCATTCCAAGTTCCCTGAAAGCTGCATTATGCATATCGGGTGATTTTGAATGTGCTATTGGGTCACCGAATACGCCAAAAACTGTGTTCAAAAGAGAATCTCCAGAGCTGATTTAAGTTCGTGTATCTTGATCTGTCCCGGTGCAACAGCTTGTGCTATTGCTCCGTATGTGAGTTTTGAACCGTAGCAGGGAGCAACAATACGGCTGTGTTTTCCCACATCTCCCATTGCAATGGTGCATACAGGCTTCTCCATATCGGCAGTTGCCTGAAGTACGTCCAGTACATCCTGCTTTGATTTTGCCATGACCGCAAGTTTTGCAATATCACCGCCTGCTTCATGTGCACTATTGAGCATCTTCTTCATTATTTCCACAGAAGGTGTCCCATCAAAATCATGGGTGGAAACAATTACTGTTAATCCTGCTGCTTTTGCCGCTGCGATGACTTTGTTGCGCTGGTCTTCATCGGCGCTAAGCTCGATATCAATTGCTTCCACAAAGGGTATAATGTCAACTAATAATTTGATTCTGTCATCTTCCGAACCTTCCCATTTGCCACCGTCAGATTGTAATCTGTTGGTTGCAATACATGGGAGATTTGTGTTCACTTTTATCCTGTCAATTGTCTTCTTAGCTTCCTCAAGGTCTGAAAAATTGAGAAGATCAAGCCTCAGCTCAAGGACATTTGCACCCAGCCAGTTTGCAGCTTTTGCATTCTCTGCCGGGTCGTCATCTATAACCGAAACAATAGCGGGCTTTTCGTCCAGGTCAAAATTTCCTATCTTTACCACTGAATCGCTCCTGACTCATTGTGCTTATTTCTCAATAATTGTCTCTTCGATCTTCATTCCGAAGTGGCGACCGATGTCTTCAGAGTGGACAAGTATCTCGTCCCCAACCTTAAGGTCAGTTACTGCGATTGGTTCTTTGTCTTTTGTTACCAGTTTGATGGTTTCTGCATTCTGCAGGATATTCTTGATGATCTTGCCATTTAGATCTGCTTCAACAAGCATGAGCGGTCTTCTCTCTATCTTGACCCGACCTACAACACCTGTTCTCTGCTTTCCGTCACCGTCTACTATAGTAACTTCATCACCTGCTTTAAGCTCTGAAAGATAGCGTGTTTTCTCTCCAACCTTGATGTAAGCGTGAACAGCACCTGCATTAACCCTGAACGGTCTTGATGCCACATATGGACTTTCTTCTGATTCCGAATGTACAAGGAACATTCCATTTGCCTGCGAACCCACAAGCATTCCTTCACCTCTGACCATGAGGTTGCATGTGTCAACACAAACCCTGTCGCCCATACCTATGGACTCTACTCTTGTGACAACGGCAGTCTGGATCGGGAGATTCTTGATTCCAGCAGTTTCAGCGATTTCTGCAGTCTTTTTGATCTGACTAAGATCTTTAGTGTCAAGCATTACACCATCTGTTCCATGTTCCATGGTTTCAAATGCAAGTTTTGCCTGTTCTGAAGTTTGGACACCTGAGAGAAGCATTACGTTCTTTTTTTGCAGTCCTGCGATGAGATTTTCCAGTGGAATAACCTGCCAGTCAGTGCCTATGGTTATAAGATAATCGCAGATGCTTCCCATTTCTGCTGCAAAGTTCTCATAATCCTTATTGCGAATGATAACGTATCCTGCAACTTTGAGTCCCTCTTCTTTCAGGCGAAGGGCTGTTGTAATATCGAGTGAACCACTGTAGTCTGGTGGTAATGGCTTTGTTCCGTCTCCTTCTCCACCTTTTCCTACTACAACTATCTCTGCACCTTCAACAGGTCCGGATGCAAAGGCTGCCACTTTCACATTTCCAAGCTCTTTCACTTTCTCAACATCAGCAGCATCTACCATTATGGCATCCACGCCGGATTCCATTCCTGTGGTAATTACAGCCTTGCGTTCATCCCAGTTGCCTTCATCGGCTTTGATCCAGATTATCTTTTTATTCATAATGAGCACGTCCGCAAGCACAAAAAATGATTCAACGTTATTTCAGCATTTCCAGTGCTTCTTCGACTGACTTTTTGTAATGCACTATCTCTGTGATTGCTTTTGTAATTTTTGTAGGGTTCTCGTGCTGGAAGACGTTTCTTCCGATAGCCACGCCCCTTGAACCACCTTCCATGGCACCTTCTATCATCTGAAGGAATTCTTCATCTGTATTTGTTTTTGGTCCGCCTGCAATTACTATTGGAATCGGGCATCCTTCCACCACATCTTTGAATGTATCCGGGTTTCCGGTGTAGAGTGTTTTAACAACATCTGCTCCAAGTTCAGCACCGACCCTGGCAACATGAGCTATATGCTCAGGATCATGTGGGTTGCTAATGTTCTTTCCACGTGGGTACATCATTGCAAGAAGTGGCATTCCCCAGTAGTTGCATTCCTCTGCCACACTTCCAAGTTTCTGGAGCTGATCTGCTTCTGTTTCAGAACCAACATTCACATGGATAGAAACTGCATCTGCCCCCATTTTCATTACTTCTTCAACAGAGCATACCTGAACCTTATTATTGGGGTCAGGTCCAAGGGCGGTGGACGCGCTCATGTGGACAATAAGTCCCACATCATGCCCATATCCTCTGTGTCCGTGGTTAACAATTCCTTTCTGCATGAGGACTGCATCTGCCCCACCTTCTGCAACTTTGTTTATAGTGTCTGCCACGTCAATAAGACCTTTTATAGGTCCATCTGATATTCCGTGGTCCATTGGTATGATCACTATGTTTCTGCTGTCTCTATGCATTATTCTTTCAATACGGATTTTTTTACCAATTTCTGTCATCTGCTTTCGCCTTCTGTAAGTTCAACTGGATATACATTAATGTATTATATCGTACATTAATGTATTGTGTATTTTGTGCTAGTATGTGACATAGTAGCACGGTTTGGTATATAAAAGTTTTTGTACTACTGCCTGGCATGAATTAAAAAATTTCATATATCTTTCAGGAATTCGCCAATGCTTATTCCTTCAGAAGTTATATCGTAGCTTATAAGATGCTTCTCATGGTCACTACCATGCATTTTCAGAATTGACATTGTTTTTCTGATCTCTTTTCCAATGTCAATATGTCTGAGAAGGATCAATACATCAACAAGCGATGACACGGGTATCTCTGACTGTAGTATGTTGCTTCCTGCCGCCATATTACCGCTTATGAACATTGATGTGACGTTCATATTCTTGAAAAGTCTTATCAGATTGGCAATATGCTCTCTTTTAGCAATCTGGTTGTCAAGTACATAATCAAAGCCTGCTATGTCATCCAGAAGGACTCTTTTTGCTCCCATTTCCTTAATGAGGTTCCGAAGTTCTATTGTGTGCTTACAGGAATTTATCTCAGAAGGTGGTGTATAGATCATTTTTACTAATTGTTTCTTTTCCAGTTCTTCAAGTTCCAGCCCTAAACTTGCTGCATAGCGTCTAAGTTCAGACGGGCTATCCTCAAAAGTGCTGATTATCCCTGGCTCCCCGTTTCGTGCACCTTCAACAATAAAACTGAGTCCGAACAGTGTTTTACCGGTACCTGTATTCCCGGCAATCAATGTTGCTGACAGTTCAAAAAGGCCGCCTCTGCTTAACTCCTCAAATTTAGGTATACCTGCATCTATCCTGTTAATTTCCTTAGTTTCGTCAATAACAGGTGCAGTTATTCTCGGATAAATGGCGATTCCGTCTCCAGATATGGTAAATGTATGCTCTCCATCAAGATAATTCGGTCTGTTCATCTTTATTATCTTGATCACACGTTTGCTTCCTCTTCTCTGTATCTCCTGTGATACATAAACAATACCGTCTGCAACATCACTGATAACTGATCTGCAGACCTCTGTTTCTGACATTGTTCCTGTGAGGTAAACAATAGCATTCCATTCAACAATGGCTGAGTTAAGTGAGTAAATGAATCTTCTTCTTTCAGCTTCCGGAAAACCAAATCCAATAGGTGTGATCGGATCAATGAGTATTCTGTCAGGGTTCACAGAGGATACAATATTTCCAAGTTCCACAAGCATTGTAAGCGGATCTCTTTCCACAGAGCTTACACTGAATGTGTGTATATTGAGTTCTTCGTTGTAAAAAGAATATTCTGAGAGTGATTCTCTTATGGAATTCTCTGATTGGGTGGTGATACAGATATAAAGTACTCTCTCACCTTTAGTTGCTGCTTCACATAAACTTTGCACTCCGAGTATGGTCCTTCCGCTGCCCGGATTGCCTGCTATAAGTATTGTTGAAGGAGCAGCGATTCCTCCTCCCAGTATTTCATCGAAACCTTCGATTCCTGTGAATTTTGTTTCCAATTTTGTACCTCATAAGGCATTGCTATGGCAATAAATGAGATTTTTATGCAAAGGATTTATATTAAATTTCCTCTCCCTTACTTAATTTACTTTTAATTTTACTTAACATTATTCATAGGCATAAATATCAAAAAACAATCAATGTTTGTTGTGTTTATATTTTATTCAATCGGTTTGTGCTGTGAAACTATCTTATATGGTTAATTACTATAATGGCAATATTAATACTGGCATTAGCAGTAATTCTATGCATATTATCAATTATACAACACAAATAATTCAGGGAAATCAATCATGAGAGAGTTAAAGATCCTTGTTATCAACAATTACGGGCAATTCTGTCACTTGATCCACCGTTCAGTCAGGGATCTGGACATGGATACGAAGATAGTTCCCAACACAACTCCGGTTGAGGAAATACTTGAAGAGGAACCTGACGGCCTGATACTCAGTGGTGGTCCCGCTATGGAGCGTGCCGGAATGTGCTCTGAATATGTGGAAAGTATTGACCTGCCTATCCTGGGTATCTGTCTGGGGCACCAGGTGATCGCAAAGACATTCGGCGGTGAGGTTGGTTCCGGAAACTCAGGTGGTTATGCAGATATAGTAGTTGAGGTCGTGGAGGAAGATGATCTCCTGAAAGGACTTGGTCCCAAAACCTCAGTGTGGGCTTCACATGCAGATGAAGTTGTCAGAATGCCGGAAGAATTCATCCAGCTTGCAAGATCGGATATCTGTGAGTGTGAGGCAATGAGGCACAAAGAAAGACCTCTCTTCGGAGTCCAGTGGCACCCTGAAGTTGCTCACACAGAAAAAGGAGAACGGTTATTAATGAATTTCTTTGGGGTATGTGAGACTTACTAAGTCTCGCATTTTTTATGTGAGAACTATTGCTCTCACATTCCCATTTTCTTCATCATTTTTTGCATATTGAATTTTCCGCCACGGAATCCTTTCATGGCGGTCTGCATCATTTTGTGATACTTCAAGAGCTCTCTGACATCTTCCGGAGCGGAACCTGATCCTCTGGCAATTCTCTTGATGCGGGCACTACCGATGATCCTTGGGTTCAGCATTTCTTCTTCTGTCATTGAATCCATAAGAACTCTGTAACGTCCGAGTTTGTCACCTGTTACCTGATATGCATCTTCAGGGATCTTGGCACCCATTCCTCCAAGTGGCAGCATCTGCATAATCTGCTTCATTGGTCCCATTTTATTAAGACTTTCAAGTTGCTTGTACATATCTTTTAGAGTAAACTTTCCACGGAGCATTGATTCCATGTCAAAGTCTTCTTCACCGAGTGCTTCTTCAGCCTTCTCAATAAGACTCTTGATGTCACCCATTCCGAGAAGTCTTGAGATAAACCTGTCAGGCTCAAACCTTTCAAGGTCTTCCGGTGTCTCACCAACACCAATGAATGCGATAGATGAATTTGTCTCAGAAACTGCGGAAAGTGCTCCACCACCTTTTGCGGTACCATCAAGTTTTGAGATCACTACACCTGATATTCCTACGGAATCATTGAATGCACGTGCCTGTTCACTTGCCTGCTGGCCGATCGCACCGTCAAGCACAAGCAGCTTGTAATCAGGTTTTGCCACGGCATGTATTTCTTCCATCTCTGTGATAAGGTCACTTTCAAGTGAGTGACGTCCGGCAGTATCTACAATGAGTACGTCGTTCTTTTCGAGTTCCTTAAGTCCTCTCTCAACAATGCCTACTGCATCAGGGTTCCCTTCTTCTCCGTAGAATGCAACATTAAGTTTGGTACAGAGGGTCTTAAGCTGCTGGTATGCACCGGGTCTGAATGTGTCAGCACAGACCACGGCAGGTTTCAGTCCTTTCCTCTGGAAATAACGTGCGAGTTTTGATGTGGTGGTAGTTTTACCGCTACCCTGCAGACCTATCATCATAATTTTTTGAGGTTTGAGGGGGATGTCGGTACTTTTGCCGATTATGTTGATAAGTTCCTGATAAACAATTCTAATTACATGTTCTCTGGGACTCATTCCTGAGGGTACTTCTTCTTTCAGTGCACGCTCTTTGATGTGTTTTGACATCTGCATTACAAGCTTTACATTCACGTCCGACTGAAGCAAAGCCCTCTGGATATCCTTGACGACCTCGTTTACTGTACGCTCGTCGATACGTCCAGATTTTACTATTTTCTTAAGGGCATCCTGCAGTGAATTCCCGAGTTTATCCATTACCATTTAAGGATCTTCCTTTTCAGTTCTCTCTTTTTGCTCTAATAAATGGGGAGTTAATATTTAATTCTGTTGTGAAAATCATCTCAGTTTGTAGACGGGTACATCGCATAGAATTACGTAATCAAAACCACAGCAATCAATACAGCAACCACTCCTGCCCATTGCCTGTTCTTGAGTCTTTCTTTCAGGAGTACCCATGCAAGAAGTACTGTTACAGCCGGGTAGAGGGAGGTGAGGATTGCTGCAATATCCAGCCTTCCTGCCTTTGCTGCAAGCACATAGAATATATTTCCTCCTGTGTCAAGAAAACCTGCGAGCACAATAAGTGGAAGAAATTTGATCCCGGATATTTTCAGTTTTCTGCTGTAATATGCTACTATTATAAAAGTAGGGATAGTTGCCATTCTGGCTCCTACAAGCGGCCAGAATATCCCTGAACTCTGCACCTGGTCTATGAGTATCATAAAAAGACCAAATCCTGTACCTGAAATAAGTGGTAATTTTATCCTGTTCAGTTCGATCTTCTCACTATTCTCATCCCTTGAAATGAGCCATACTCCAATGAAAGCAAAAGCAAATCCTGTAAGCTGGCTTATACTTGGAAGTCCTTCTGTTATCATTCCAAAACTCATTGGTACAACTGCACTCCATACGGCTGTAACAGGTGCCACAATTCCCATTTTCTCCACTGAAAGTGAATGGTAGAGTGCCAGCAGCCCCGCACCTCCGCAAAGTCCTGCCACTGCCCCCCACAACAGATCAATATTGGATGGAATGTTCTCCCGGAATATTATTGCAGATGCTGTAAGGAGTATTATTCCTATTATCTGGGAAATGATTGCAACTATCATTACTCCGTTGCGTTTGGTTGCAACTCCGCCACTGAAATCTCCTGCTCCCCAACACAAGGCAGCCACAAGTCCGAAAATAACAATAGATAGTTCCATTCTTTGTATCCTGAATTTACTGGAACGAGTAAATGCTATAAAAGAGTTACAACTCAGCTTTCTGAAAGATAGTTAATTGTGTTAGAAAAGTAGCGGGGGATAGATTCGAACTATCGATCTACGGGTTATGAGCCCGTCGGGATCTCCTGGCTACCCCACCCCGCTTCGGGGATTGAAGTTTAATTTTGAAAGGTAATCTTTCTATGTCTGCATACTATATATGTATATTTCCAGAACACGGCTCTAACACACTAATTGGTTGTTATATCATAATTGTGTTAGAAAAGTAGCGGGGGATAGATTCGAACTATCGATCTACGGGTTATGAGCCCGTCGGGATCTCCTGGCTACCCCACCCCGCTTCGAAGATTGTTGCTTATTCTGGAAGGGTACTCCCCCATCAACTATTTCATTGTTGATAAATGTTGCGTATGATTCCCTTTTTGCAATAGTATGCACGATACATAAATAGGTAAATTATATCTCTTATATGTTTAAATATAGTGATTCAACTAGTGATTCAACTTTAGTTTTACTAATTGGAGAGATAATATGGCCTTACCTGACAAATTCAAATGTGTTGTTACAAACTGGGATTACATTTACGATCTTTGCAGAGAAGTTGCAAACGAAGTGAAAGCTTCAGGATATGAACCTGACATGATAGTTGCCCTTGCAAGAGGTGGATGGTTTGCAGGTCGTGTGTTATGTGATTTCCTTGGTCTTGATGACCTTACAAGTCTTAAGATAGAGCACTATCTTGGAACTGCACTTGCAGGTGATGGGCCACAGATCAAATATCCTCTTGCCGACAATGCTGTTGCAGGAAAGAAAATCCTTATTGTAGATGATATTGCAGACACAGGTAAGAGCCTGATGCATTCCCTTGAATATGTTAATGAACAGGAGCCTAAGGAAGTAAAGACCGCAGCTCTTCAGTTCCTTGACTCCTCAGAATTCGAACCGGATTTTATAGGAGAACATCTTGAAGAATGGGCATGGGTTGTCTTCCCGTGGAATTTCATTGAGGACATGACCGATCTCATTTCAACTCTCATGACAAAAGAGGACAAGGAACTCTGGGACATCGCTTCAATAAGGCATGGTCTCTATATGTATCACTCTCTTGGATCATTCGCATTTGAGATCGCACAGCCAGGCAGGCTTCCTGAAATCATGGAAGAGATGCATCGCAGGGAAATCGTATGCTCTGTAAATGAGGATGGAAAACAGTACTGGAAACTTTCTGAGTAATACGAGTGATACGATGCAGGAAAAAACTAAAGCTGATATCGCAATTATAGGTGGAAGCGGCATTTATGATGCCAATCTGCTTGAAAATGTACGTGAAGTTGATATTGACACTCCTTTTGGAAAACCTTCTGATTCAATAACAGTTGGTAAGCATGGAGATGTTGGTGTATGTTTCCTTCCAAGACATGGTGTAGGTCACAGGATATCTCCATCAGAACTGAACTCGAGGGCTAATATATTCGCTCTTAAGAAACTTGGTGTTAAGCGCATAATAGCTGCATCTGCAGTGGGTAGTCTGAAAGAAGAACTCAAACCACTGGATATTGTCATTCCAAACCAGCTATATGACCGTACAAAATCCAGACCTTCAACTTTCTTTGAGGATGGTATTGTTGTCCACATGGGATTTGCAGACCCGTTCTGTCCTGAGACTTCCAAGACCATAGTTGATGTTGCCAATTCAAAGGGTTACAGCGTCAAAGAGGGTGGAACTTATGTATGTATGGAAGGCCCGCAGTTCTCAACCCGTGCTGAGTCCCTTGTATATCAGTCACTTGGATTTGATATTATTGGTATGACTGCAATTCCTGAAGCAAAACTTGCACGTGAGGCTGAGATATGCTACTCAATGATCGCTACTGTGACGGACTATGATGTGTGGTATGATGAAGATGTAACAATCGAGACTGTCATTGAGAACGCAATGAAGAATGAAGCTGCTGTGAAAGATATAATCGTATCAACCCTGGATAAGCTAAGCCTTGAGCAGCATTGTATGTGTAAGGATGCTCTTATGGGTGCTATTACAACTGTTCCATCCATGATTCCTTATGAAACAAAAAGAAAGCTTGATCCTCTTATCGGAAAATATCTGAAAGAGTGAGGCAGTGCTGTCTGTAAGCAGCTTATCGCAAGTGTTTTAATATATCATGATGCTTATTTAATTCGGTGGACCAATGCCTCATAAGTGTACAAGATGTGAATCTATCTTTGTAGACGGTGCTTCAGTAATACTTAGCGGATGCCCTAATTGTGGCTGGAATAAGTTCCTTTATGTCAAGGACGAAGAGGTTGAAAAGAAGTCTCATGAAGACTCAGAGACAACAAAAACCGGAGAGGAGCATGTTATTGACGAGACTTCTTATGAGCATAAGGAAGAGATGTCTTCAGGTGAAATTATCCGGGAAATTGATGATATACTTGGTGTTGAGGAGAAAGATTCCAGTGTCACTGAAGAGGAAGGTGAAAGAGTTGAATCCGTGCGTATTCTTGGTCCCGGTTCTTACGAACTGAACCTCGATTCTCTGCTTGACCGCAAGGAGCTGGTAATGGCCATCAAGGAAGATGGTGCATATGCCCTCCACCTTGGTTCTGTTTTTAAGGAAAATAAAGATAAGAAAAAGAAGAAAAAGTGATCTTTTTTTGAGGTAAGCAATGGGTATAACTCCGGAAGAACGATTCTTTGAAGTTGATGCTCTGCGGGGAATCGCAATCTTTCTGATGGTTATCTATCATTTCTTTTTTGATCTTGATTTTTTCAGCATCTCTGAATTTGATATGCATTCAGGTCTCCTGCTTGTTATTGGAAGAAGCGCTGCTATCCTGTTCATTTTTCTTGTGGGTGTTTCCTTAACTTTAAGTTACTCAAGAGCATCCCGTTCCAAATCTGAAAAAGATATCTTCATTCACAATCTGAAAAGGGGTGCCGGAATCTTTGGTTGGGGTCTTGTGATAACCTTTGTAACAGTAATATTCCTGGAAAGAGGCACTATTTACTTTGGAATACTTCACCTGATAGGCGTATCGATAATTATTTCCTATCCATTCCTGAAATACAGATGGCTAAACCTGATTGCAGGTCTTATTCTGCTCTTTGCAGGAATCCCAATGGATTCAGCTTACGTTGACTATTCATGGCTTCTCTGGATAGGTCTCAAACCACTCGGTTTCTACACCCTTGATTACTTCCCGATGATTCCCTGGTTTGGACTTGTTCTTCTGGGAATCTATGCAGGAAACAGCCTGTATCCTGATTACAAACGTAGTTTCAGGATGTGTGATTGTGAAGAGAATGTTGTTGTGAGATTATTTGAGTATCTGGGGAAAAAGTCACTGTTGATCTATCTGGTGCATCAGCCTGTAATAGTTGGACTTCTATTGCTGTTTACATGATTATAAAGCAATTTGCTGTGTTAGAAACATCAATTACTCTTTTGCCAGTGCATAACTTGCCATAACTTTGAGATATTCATGGTCAACTTCCATGAGGACTGTCTGGAACATGGCTGCATGGACTTTTTCTTCTTTGGCAATATCGAGCAATATGGTCTTAAGGTCTTCATTATCGGTAAGATTAGCCATCTGTTCATACATATTAATGGCATCGAACTCAGCCATGATAGCAATCCTCATAAACTCTTTGTCAATGTCTTTTTCACTGATATTTTTAAGCTCAATGGGAATTTCTGAAAACACCATCTTATCACCTTTTATTTGCCCAGTTCTTCTTCAACTTCTTCCCGTCCGGCTTCCATTTCTTCTACCTGTTCCTGGTCAATTTCCAGAAGGAGTGTCTGGAATTCTCCAATATGTGTTTTTTCTTCCTTTGCAACATCAAGAAGTACACTGCTGACTTCTTTATTATCAGTCATGCCTGCCATCTGTTCATAAAGGTTGATGGCATCCAGCTCGGCCATGAGTGCAGCCCTTAATATTTCTTTATCGATCTCTTCTTTCTTGAGTTTACTAACATTAATTGGTACTTTTGAAAACATATCTCCACTCTCCCTAGGAAGTATTAATTTATTTATGTGGTTATTGTTACCTTCAAGATCAAGATAGTAATAACTCCCATGTATTACATGAACAGTCAGCCTATTTAGTACTAACGAGATATGTCTTTAAATTTAACTCAAAAGCGAGAAGTCCCCTTCCTCGGAACGTAGCGACAGGTAAGGGATGAAAGCGTCATAAACCAATCAAAAAACAGTATCAAACACT
>NZ_JAGGKD010000016.1 GCF_017873415.1 Methanolobus bombayensis
ACACAGGATGTCATCTTCTGTGATATGATGGGCAGCAAGACATTCAACGCCTATAACGGTACCATAAATGATAGTTTCAAGTCTGCACAGGATAACGGAGCAGAACTTTACAGTATCCGTACCAGCAGCACTCCATCCTACTTTGACTATGTCATCTCAGGCGCTGCCTATCCTGATCCAATCTGTACATACTACCAGGCAATCGACACTTCTGAAGAAGGAATCGAGAATGCTGAGAATCTTCTCATGTATCTGGCAACACATGATGACACTTTTGTAGAAACAATTCTTAACGCAGATGAGAGTACCAGTCTTATTGGCAGTGGTGATGTATTATTCATTCTGGGCACGGATTATAATGAAGCAGACCTGATCAATGCTGCAAACGATACCGAAATTTCATCCATTATGAACATTACTATCCTGACAAATGACAATATTCCAACTGCGGACTATAATTTCTCGGCATATTCATTGATCTTCATGGAATCACTGGATGAAAATGCAGTAGAAGGATGGAATTACAGTATAAATTCTTCAGCCAATGTCATTGGTTATAATCTGTCAGCCAATATTACTTTGCCAAACGTTGACCTGTATTCAGATGAGTACACAGATATTGAAAGATATTGGATACAGGGCGGAGAGGCCAACATGAAGAATATGCTTCAGTTCATGGCAGGAAGTCCAGCCATAGATGAACCTGAAATTCTTCTTTCAAAGGAAAACCTGACATTCATCCTCAGTTCTGACAGCGCTGTTTCCTATATGAAAAATGTCATTGATGAAAGGGATGTTATCACAGACCGTTTCAACGTCAACGTAATGGGCACCCTTGAAGCTGTCAACGATTCTGTGGACCTCAGCAATGAAAATGTTATAATAATACATATGATGGGATCAGATGGAACTGCTGCAATAAAGGACAGGTTGCTTGAAGCAAAAGCCAATGGTGCAGAGATAGGTCATTTCGATAGTGTAGCTGATATCTATGGATTTACTACCTTTGATCTGGAAGCC
Source organism: Methanolobus bombayensis (assembly GCF_017873415.1). Lineage (GTDB taxonomy): Archaea > Halobacteriota > Methanosarcinia > Methanosarcinales > Methanosarcinaceae > Methanolobus > Methanolobus bombayensis. The sequence goes on from NZ_JAGGKD010000016.1 coordinate 1,021, forward strand.
GATTATTCCATATTGCAAGACTATCTGTACAACAATGGATTTACCAATATGGAGTACTGGATACGCTGCACAGGAGCTACTTTTACAGATGCATACATCGAATATGCAGATCCAGTAGAACCTGTTGTTCCTGAAGATGGAATTTACCATCCGGATGCATTCCCAAGGATATTCGAGGATAGTGCAGAATACCTCCAATGGTATGAAGGCCACGGCTATGATCCTTCAGCACTTACTATAGGTGTAATTGGAAATAAATTCGGTCAAAGTTCCATTGAGTTTACAACAGAGGATGCAATAATCCAGTACCTGGAATCCCAGGGATGCAATGTTATTCATGCCAGTTACATTGTCACTAGCGAAGATGTGGATATTTTCACTAAAGATGGAGAGGTACTGGTTGATGCAATCATTTCCATTAAAGGATTCTACCTGAACTATGGCAACCCGGAGGCAGGTGTGGACTACCTCCAGAATAAATACAATGTTCCTGTGTTGAAAGGTGCTACTGACTACTACCAATCACCTGAAGAATACCTTGCGAATGTACAGGGACTTAGTTCCGCATCAATTCCATCTCAGGTCACACAGCCGGAAATTGATGGTCTTACCGACTACATATGGGTCGCAGGAAGGACACAGGATCCTGATACAGAACAGTATTACTATGAACCACTTGACTATCAGCTGGAATGGATATGTGACAGGGCAATAGCCTGGTCAGAGCTCAGAGAAATGCAGAATGCTGACAAGAAGGTTACCATCATCTACTACAACCACGAAGGTGGTAAGAACAATATCGGAGCCAGTTATCTTGATATCGGTTCAAGTTTCACACTGCTCCTTGAAGCAATGCAGGAAGAAGGATATGACCTTGGAAACAACACCATTCCAAATGGAAGTGAGTTCATTGATCTGTTCATAACCAGCAGGAATGTTGGAACATGGGCTCCCGGAGAGCTTGAAAAGGTTGTCGAAAGTGGATATGTTACAATGGTTCCTGTAGATGACTATCTACAATATTTCAACGAACTTCCGGAAAGCGTACGTGAAGAGGTCAAGGGTACATGGGGAGAAGCACCTGGAGATATCATGACCTATGAGAATGAAAGCGGTGAATACTTTGTCATACCAACAATACAGCTTGGTAACATCAATTTCGTTCCACAGCCAACAAGGGCAGGACTTTCTGATGAGTCACTGATTTACCACAATGAATCCATACCACCAACACACCAGTATCTTGCAACATACTTCTGGATCAACAATGATTATGATGCAGATGCGATGATCCACTTTGGTACTCACGGTACTCAGGAATGGTTACCTGGCAATGAAGTAGGACTCTGGAGGTATGATTATCCATCCATAATGGTTGCTGAAACACCTGTTGTTTACCCATACATCATGGATAATGTGGGAGAAGGTACACAGGCAAAGCGCCGTGGTAATGCAGTCATTATTGATCACCTGACACCTCCGATTGTTGAAGCCGGACTCTATGGTGAACTTCTTATAATGCATGAAAAGATCCATGAGTACCTTGAAGCAAAAGACGATGATACGGAAATGGCAGCACTCTATCGTAACACTACCATACAGTTATACGATAATCTCACAATGGGAGAGGATATTGGTGTATCCACCGAGAACCTGACCGCAATGTCGGAGGACGAGTTTGCAAGCTTTGTCGATACCACTTTGCATAATTACCTGCATGAGCTTCAGGATGAACTCATACCTTACGGAATGCATGTCTTTGGTGTGGCACCGGAAGGCGAACAATTTGTCACCATGGTCAAATCCATGCTTCGTGATGACTTTGTAGAACACATCTATGATGTGCTGCCAAAGACCAATGGAACAGAGGAAGACTGGAATGATGAAGCGGATGCTGATGCCTTCTTGCTTTTGAATGTTACATTGCTGAATGGTACCAACGTCTCTGATGCACAGCTCATGGTCCTTGGTCAGGTCAATGAGACCATCACAGCTGATCTTGAATTAGCTATTGAATATGGCAACAACCTCAACCTTACAACACAGGAGATAGATAATACTCTTAAGGCACTGAGTTCAGAATATATCGAGCCTGAGACCGGTAACGACCCAATACGTAACCCTGGTGCACTTCCAACAGGTAAGAACTTCTACAGCTTCGATCAAAGGACCATCCCGGACGAAGAGACAGAAGTAATGGGACGTGAAGTAATCAATGCATGGCTTGATTCATATTACGCAGAGAACGGAGAATATCCGACCAAGGTTTCCTTTGTACTGTGGTCTGTTGAAACAATGCGCCACGAAGGTCTGATGGAAGCCCAGATATACGAACTCTTGGGTGTGGAGCCAAAGAGAAGTTCAGGCAGGCTCAATGGAGAGTTTGACGTGATACCTCTGGATGAACTTGGACATCCAAGGATTGATGTGGTGCTTGTACCTTCCGGACTCTATCGTGATACTTTCCCGTTCCAGCTTCAACTATTAGACTCGGCGGTCCGCACAGTTGCTGATCTTGATGAGACTAATGAGACAAACTATGTGAGAATGAATTCACTTGTAATTGAGGATGCTATGCTTGAAATGGGATACAATGAAAGTATTGCACACTACATTTCAAGGTCAAGGATCTTCAGTGAAGCACCTGGAACATATGGTACCGGTGTTACCGAAGCAGTAGAAGCAAGTGACACATGGGAAAATTCAACCGAGATTGCTGATCTTTTCCTCTCCAGAATGGCAAATGTCTATGGAGCAGAGGTATGGGGTGAAAACTATGAGGAAGTCCTCAAGCTCAACCTTGCCGGTGTAGATGCAGCAATACACAGTGACTCATCAAACCTTTACGGTATTATGGACAATGACGATTTCTACCAATACCTTGGTGGACTCGGACTGGCTATAAGATCACTTGGTGGTGATGCTTCATTGTTCATTGCAGACTTTACCAGTGTAGACAATCCTGAGGTCATTACTCTTGACGAAGCTTTCAGTCAGGAATTGGCAGCCAGATATCTTAATCCTAACTGGGTAAACGGAATGATGGAGTATGATTACGCTGGTGCCAGGGAGCTGATGAAAACAGTTGAATATATGTGGGGTTGGGAAGCAACTACCCCTGGTCTTGTAACTGATTCGGATTGGGACAAGATCTATAAAACATATATCGAAGACTCACAGAATATAGGTGTGGATGACTTCCTGAAAGAAAATGCATACCAGTATCAGTCTATTACTTCCAGAATGATCGAAACTATCAGGAAGGAAGGCTGGACCACTTCAGATGATACCTTGAACAATCTTGTCAAAGAGTATGTTGAATCAGTTGTAAATGACGGTGTTACCTGCTGTCACCACACCTGTGGTAATATGCAACTTGCTGAATTCGTACAGGGTCAGATGCAGGCAGCAGGACTTACTCCGGAAATGCAAAGACAATATAATGAGTTGATGTATGAAGCAACTCTCCAGGATAACTTTGTTCAACAGCAACAAACCGAAGATGATTTTGTCCAGGCAAGGGATGATTCGCTCAACTCTGTCCAAAGAGCAATGGCTGCAGGCTCCGGTTCTTCCAACCAGTCTATGATGACAGAGTCAGGTGGAGCTGGAACAGATTATGACACACCAGTGCAGGATTCCGGAAAATCAACTCCTGACAACTACGTTCAAGGTTATGAGATGACACAGGAAACTGTCGATAATACCGATAGTACGAATAGTCCTATTATCTCAAGTTCGGATGTTCTTGCATCAGTATTTGTGGTGGGAACTCTCGGAGCCATATATATAGGATTCTGGAGAAGAAGGAAGTTCTAAAATCAATTTTGGCACTTTTCCTGTAAAAGTGCCTTTTATTTTTTTAATTCTTATATGTTAATTAACATATCATTATATGCTAATTAGTATAATCAAATAAGCTTATATCTGTTGCATATATACACATATAGATATCCTTAATGCAAATCAAATGGTTTAATAATAAGATGCTTATTGACAAATTATTGCTCTTTTATAGTTCTAACTAAAGGAAATCATTGGAAAAAGAAATGTTCTGAAGGAAAGTGGTTATTGAAATAAGTATCTGATAATAGTTATGAACACTCCTGTGTAGCCGCCAAGCAAGTTCAGGAGTGTTCTCACACATCACCGGGTGGTAATATGCAACATACAAAAGTAATTTCATTGATTTTAAGCTTATTGTTTGTTTCAGTACTAACAATTAGTAATACTTTGTGTGCTGCAGGTGCAAATTCAATATCTTACGCCAATGTTTCATTGAATACCACTACTACCTAAGGTTGATGGATCTTTCAAAGATACCTAAATTGAAAATTAACACAAATAAAGTGAACTTAAATCAAACCAGTTGGTTCAAAAAGTGGTGAAGTACGATATGATAAAAAATAGCATCAGGAAATGCAAGATTTTAAGTGCATTTTTTTTGATTTTAATGTTGCTGACAACTACGGTTTTAGCAGATTCGATTGATGACGAACAAAAAATAGCCATAGAGAATAGCATGGTGGAGGAATCTGTTCAGAGTGCATCTGTAAATAGTAATCCTATCATTATTGATGATCCTATTGCTGAAGACAGCAGACCAAAGATATGTTATGTCCTTTCTAGGCCATATGCGGTCACTCTAATGCAGAATGTGGCAGAAGATCCCGAAATAAGTTCCCAGATGAACATTAGCATCTATCTGGGAACATCTTATGCAGATCTTAGTTTTGATCTAAGTGATCAGGACCTTGTTGTCCTGAGAAACCTGGATGCCTATGTAGTAGATTCAATTACACCTACGGTAAATGAAGCAAAAGCAAATGGTGCAGAGATCGTATCCATAGGTGAAACTCTGCAGGCTTATGATTTCCATACAATTAATACATCCGAATCCGAATATTCTGATATTGGATTATATCAGGAATATGCATCAGAGGATAATTTTAAAGGACTAACTACTTTCCTTGGAGTAAAACTTTTCAACCTGAACTATACGATCACAGAACCGATGGAAAGACCTGTTTATGGCATTTATCATCCTCTTGGACCTCATATATATGATAACCTAAGTGATTATCTTGACTGGTATAGTTCAGAAGGAACCTATGATCCGGAAGAACCTACAATTGCAATCATAACTACCAGCTACAAAAGAGTGGAAAGGGATATGCCTTTGCTTGATCCTCTTGTTGAGGAAATAGAAGGTAAAGGATACAATGCCATTGTCACAACCTATGCATACAAGGATGACAGGTCACTTAGCTATCTGATGCTTGATACTAAATCAATTGCTGATGCTGCAATTGTAATATCCCGTGGTTCACGTCTACATTACAAAGATAATGCACAGGGAATTGCCGATCTGGAAACACTGAATATAACCATGCTCGATGGTGCACGTCTGTTCTCCGGAGTAAGTGTTGAAGAATGGGAGGACAGCATCAAAGGCGTACCACCTGCCCAACAATATCAGGTTGCATATGCAGAGCTTGATGGTATAATAGAACCAATTGTCATTAGTGGAAAAGCAATAGATGAAGCAACAGGCATTGAATACAACCAGCCAATTGATTATCAGGTAGAATGGCTCGTTGACAGGACAATATCCTGGGCAGAGCTGCATGAGAAAGATAATTCCGAGAAGAAAGTTGTAATCCCATATTACAATCCGGAAGGTGGTAAAGCAGATGTTGGTGCTGATATAGATTATTACCTTGATGCACAGGCAAGTCTTGCAAACCTGCTTGAAGCCATGAAAGAGCGTGGTTATAACGTTGGAAATGATCCGCTGCCAAATTCCAGCGAACTCGCTGACATGATGGTCGAAAGAGGACACAATGTAGGTAACTGGGCTCCCGGTGAACTGAACAGCATGGTAGAGAACGGAACTGTGATACTCATTCCTGAATCTCAATATATGGGATGGTTCGATGAGCTTCCACAGGAAAAGCAGCATGAAATGACCGATATGTGGGGCGAAGCGCCTGGAAACATCATGGTGTACGAGAATGAGACCGGCAAATATCTTGTCATTCCTGTTCTGGAATTTGGAAACATCCTTCTTTCACCGGACCCACAGCACGGCTGGTCTTCCAGTGAGCAGGCAATGTATAACAACGGATCATATCCACCAACACACCAGTGTTTTGCATTCTACAAATACATGTCAAGAGAATATGATGCTGATGCATTGTTCACCATATTCTCAAGTGTGGAACTGATGCCCGGAAAGGAGTGCGGTCTCTCAGCAAAGGACTGGGGAGCATTGTTGCTTGAGGATATGCCTCATATTCATGTTCTTCCAATGGACGCAGAAGGTGTCTTTGACAGAAGAAGGGCAAACATGCTCATTATTGATTTCATGACACCAACTATAGTTCCTTCAGGTCTTTATGGTGACCTTGCAAATCTCCAGGACGAAATAACACTTTTCAAGCAGGCAACAGATTCTGCAGTTCTGGAAAGTTACAGGGAGAGCATCCTTAACCAGACAAGGACCCTTTATCTGGATAATGATCTTGGAGCAGACCTTTATTCCATAGAGGGCAATGCTACGATGACAGACGAATTCATTGATGAATTATCTGATTATCTGTATGAGATCAAGACAGCTTACATGCCATACGGTTCACATATTCTTGGAGAAGTTCCTGACGGAGAAAGTCTTGTAATGCTCATAAAAAGCATGCTTGGAGATGATTATGTAGAGCATGTGGAAGCACTTGGAGGAAACGAGGATCTTTCTTTTTTGTTATTGAATGAAACAATACTCAATGGAAGTTCTCCGTATGATGCACAGATACTAGTACTGGGTCAGAACTCCACAGAGCTTGATGCTGACCTGGAACTTGCACAGGATTATCTTGACAGGATACAGGACTCAGAATGTGAGATTACAAAGATACTGGATGCTCTTGATGGAACTTACATTACTCCTGGACCATCAGGCGATCCGATAAGGAATCCGGATGCGTTGCCAACAGGTAGGAATCTCTACACATTCGATGATCGTCTGATTCCGACAAAGGCAGCCTGGGATGTAGGTTCAGAACTTGCAGAAGAAATGCTTGACCTTAAACTTGAGGAAGATGGCAAATATCCTGAAAAGATAGCATTCCTGCTGTGGTCTGTGGAAACAACAAGAAATCAGGGAGTGATGGAATCTGAGATTTTCAAACTACTTGGAGTTGAACCACAATATGATAGCAAGAACAGGGTGTCGGACCTAAGACTTATGAATTCTTCAGAACTTGGAAGATCAAGGATAGATGTTATGGTGGTTACTTCAGGTCTTTACCGTGATGTGTATCCAAGCAAGATCGAACTCATTGATGAAGCTATAAAACTAGCAGCTTCAGCAGACGATGACACATATCCAAACTATGTGAGAATTCATTCCAATGAAACATATCAGTCTCTCATTGAAGAAGGATACAATGAATCACTTGCATACAATCTCTCAGTAGCCAAGATATTCTGTCCGCCTCTTGGTGGATATACACCAGGAATCCAGGAAGCGATAACAAGTGATACCTGGGAAGACCCCGATGAGATAGCTTCTCTCTACATTGACAGGATGGGATATGTTTATGGTGAAGGAATCTGGGGTGAGCATTATTCTGACGTTCTGGAAATGAATCTTGCAGATGTGGATACGGCAGTATTCAGTAGGACATCAAATCTATATGGTGTACTTGATCACAATATGGTTGCAGCCTATTTCGGTGGGCTCAGCATGGCAGTGAAATCTGCAAGTGGCTCAGCGCCTGCTATGTATATCAATGATCTTAGCAGCACTGCAGAGATTGAAACTCTCAGTGAGTTCCTGAATAAGGACCTGCGTTCTAGATATTTAAATCCAAACTGGATAGAGGGGATGATGGGTAATGGATTTGATGGTACTCGTTACATGGACTCGGTTTATGAGGTAATGAGAGTATGGGATGTAACTGCTCCTTCCCTTGTTACCGATGAAATGATGGACGACTTGTATAAAACATACTTTGAAGACCAGTATGATATCGGGGTGGATGAGTATCTGGAGTCCACAAACCCTTATGCCTATCAGTCAATGGCTGCAACGGCATTGGATTCAATAAGGACTGATTATTGGGATGCTTCAGATGATGTGCGTAATAACCTCGTCAAAGAGTATGTAGAATCCACTGTAGAGAATGGTGTAACATGTTGTCACCATACTTGTGGAAATCCGCTTTTGAATAAATTCATCCAGAGTGTGATGGAATCTGAAGATCTTGTTGATGATGCAACAGCAGCAGAATACAAGAGAATAATGCAGGCAGCTATTCTGACAGAGATAAGTTCTTCTGAAGAGACGGATGTATCCACCAGCAGTAGTAGTGGAAGTCACAGCAGTAGCTCAAAGAATACTGAATTGACTATACGAGAAGCCGTATCCGGCTCAACTAACCAGACAACAGTGTCCGATTCTGGAGCGGGTATGGATATGGCATCTTCTGCTCAGGACACTGTGAAATCAACACCTGATAACTATGTTGAAGGCTATGAGATGACACCGGAAACTGTTCCTGAGGTTGAAAGTGGAAGCGGATTTTCAATGACCGGTTCAGAGCTCATGGCTTCCTTGCTGGTTCTTGCTGGTGTTGGGGCTATATATCTGGGATTCTGGAGAAGAAAATAACTTAAATATTTTTCTGAGAATTTTTGGTACTTTTCTTGTAAAAGTACCATTATTTTTTACTATTTCAAAACGAAACTTTTATATGATTATCATGTGTTAGTTTTAATACTCACAAGTCTAAAGTTCAATATTTTGTTCAACGCTTCTGAGTTAATATCTAAAATTAATATGCATACGGTGGTTCGAAAAAAGAATACATTACTTTACATGTTGGTACAGGATTTTATTTATGAATAGATGAAATCCTGTTTCAACAGATTTTAGATTCAAGTTAATATGCGAACATTGCGACATTGTGGAGGCTTTGTTTGTTCGGGTATATTTCGGGGGATAATATGAAAACAAAAACAAGATCTATATTATTGACAAGTATATTGTTGTTATTATCATTAACAACAATTGTATCGGCGGATGAACAACAAATAGATATCATGTATGTAGGATGGGTGCCAAATCCTGCCCTGGAAATGGCAAGTCAGAACGCTACGTTTGCTGAAGATATAAACTACATTTATATTCCTTCCTATAACACTACAACCTGGGCCGGACCAAGTGACGAACTTATTGAAGCTGCAAATTCCGGACTTCTAGAGGAACAGGATGTCATCTTCTGTGACATGCTTTCTGCAAGTATTTACGACCCTCTAAATGCTTCATTCTTTGATGCAAAGTATAATGGAGTATCATTGGTTGATATAAGATCCATAAACACTCCTGCTTACTTTGACTATGTTTCCAATGGCTCGATAGATGATTCTATATGCAACTACTACAACAGCATGGGTATTGAAAGCGAGGTAGAAAAACAGAATGCTGAGAATCTGCTCAACTACCTCGCAACAGAATACGGTAATCATCCGGAGATCACAGATAACTGGGTAACTCTCAAGGTAATGTACATTGCCTGGGCACCAAGTGATGCACTTGCAACTGCAAGTCAGACAAATCCATACAGTCAGAATATAGAGTACACTTATATTCCATCATACAACACAACAACCTGGGCCGGACCCAGTGATGAACTGATAGCCGCTGGCGAAGGAGGTCTTCTGTCTGAACAGGATGTTATATTCTGTGATATGCTCGCAGATAATATATTCAATCCAATGAACATCTCCTTAAGTGCTTCACATGATAACGGTACTGTGCTGGTGGATATACGTTCCATTAACACTCCTGAATACTTCGATTATGTTTACGAAGGTTCAGAGAATATCACTTTCTGTAACTACTACAATAATATGGGAACTGCAACCACTTCCCAGTTAATTAATGCAGAGAATCTTCTTATCTATCTTACAAAGGAACTTACAAATAATCCTGAGCTCACAGATGAATGGGAATACGTAACACCTGGTCAGATATCGTTGCCTGACATAGGTCTTTATCATCCTGATTATGAAGGCAAGTACTTCGAGACAACAGAAGAATATCTTGCATGGTATTCAGATTACGCTGGTTCACACAGAGTATATGATCCAAGCAAGCCCACCATAGGAATGTGGATGCACAGGTCCGATATCAAAGATGGAAATATAGAAGTTGTTGATGCACTTGTGGAAGATATCGAATCAAAGGACTGTAACGTAATACTAGGATTCGATACCTTTGATGATATTATCAAATACTATTGTGATGAGGAAGGTAATCCTCTCGTACAAAGTGTGATCTCACTGAAAAGTTTCAGGCTTAATTATTTCAATAACACAAAAGGTCTGGAAGAACTTGAGGCTCTGGACGTTCCTGTTCTCAGGGGTATTGTTGTTGAAAGTACAAATACTTACGACCCTGCAGATGAGAATCGTGGAATACCTAATGGCCAGGTGGTACGCAAGACCATAGGCCCTAACGTTGATGGTATTTTTGAATACATAGTTGTGGGTGACAGCATATATAATCCTGATACACAGACCAGTGTTTTTGAAGCAAGGGATGCACAGGTTGATTGGATTGTTAATAGATCCATAAACTGGGCAGAACTGAAACTTAATGAGAATAAAGACAAGAAAGTTGCAATCATCTACTACAACTATCCATCAGGAAAAGATAACATCGGTGCAAGTTATATGGACACCATCTCAAGCATGAGACTGTTGCTCAATAAAATGGATGGAGCCAACTTCACTGTGGAAAGTGTTCCTGATAATAACAGCCAGTTTCTTGAAATGATATGGGCACAGGGTATCAATGCCGGTTCATGGGCTCCGGGTGTCATGAATGAAATGATTGAGAATAGGACCGAATGGGGACTTCAGCTCATACCAATGGAAATATATCATCAGTGGTTTGAAGAGGAGATACCTGATGATCTTAAGGATCAGGTCATTCAGGAATGGGGAGAACCATGGAATGAAGACCTTCCACAGAATAAGAGTCTTATGATCTGGGAAGATGATCTTGGTGAGAAATTCATTGTCATTCCAACCGTCCAGTTTGGTAATGTATGGATTATGCCGCAGCCAGCAAGGGGTTTCATTCAGAATGACGATGCACTTTATCACAGCAGCATTGTTCCACCACCACACCAATACATTGCTTTCTATTTATGGCTTAATGATGACTGGGATGCTGATGCGATTATTCATCTGGGCACCCATGGAACACACGAATGGTTGCCGGGACAGGCATATGGTATGAACCGCTCAGCAGAGTGGGCACCACTTTTGCTGCAGGATCTGCCTAACATCTATCCTTACATCGTGGCAAATGTCGGTGAAGGACTTACAGCTGAATATCGTGGTAATGCACTGATCATCGATCATCTGACACCTACACTTGAAAGATCAGGAACTTATGGTCAACTGGAAAACATGTCACGCTTCATCCAGGAGTACTATGGACCTGAGATGTCATTGCAGACAAAACAGGCATATCAGATGGCTATAATCGATGAAATGGTGGAATCCGGAGTTGATGTGGACCTTGAGGTCAATGCAACGGAACTTTACCTTTATGATGAATCACAATTTGATGGCTTTGTTAAAGATATACTCCATGAATATCTTGAAGATATCGAAGGAGAGAACATACCATACGGAATGCACATACTTGGAGAGGTTCCTTCAACCAATTCCACAGGTCCTTACAGGGATGAGCTTTCAGGAATGGTAAGGTCAATGATGGGAAGTTATTTTGAGGACAATATCACGGCAGCTTTCTATCCTTTAAATGAATATCCACTTGGAATTCCATTTAATGACACAGATATCGATCTTCTGGTATGGGAGGTTATGACCAATGGAACAAGTCCAGATGATGCTCAGTTGATGGTCTATGGAGAGATCAACAAGTCAGTGAATCTGGATCTGGAATTTGGTCTTGATTGCAGGCAGAACCTCCTGGACAGTGCCATTGAGATTGATCGTGTGATATCTGCATTGAGTGCAGGTTTCGTTCCGGCAGGTCCGGGAACAGATCCTGTGATGAATCCTAATGCGGTTCCAACTGGAAGGAACTTCTATGGTGTCAATCCAGAACTCTATCCATCAGAAGCAACCTGGAAGCTTGGAAAGGTGCTTGCACAACAGTTGCTTATAGACTACTATGAGAACCACGGTGAATACCCACGTAAAGTATCCTTCTCCAGGTTTGGAGTAGAGTTCATCAGAGACCATGGTACCCTTGAAGCAGAGGCACTGTATCTGATGGGTGTAAAGCCGATATGGGACAGGAATGGTAAAGTTACAGGAATAGAGCTTTTATCTGAAGAAGAACTTCTGCCGGACTATGATACCTCTGCACCAGGAAGACCTCGTATTGATATAGTATATACTACTGCTGGTATGCGTGATGCATTCCCGGATAAGTTGAAGATGCTCGATGACGCTGCAAAACTTGCGAACCTTGCAGAGCCGGGGAACTATCCGAACTATATTAATATCAGCACACAGGCAATCTACACAGATCTGTATGCTTCATTCCTGAACAGCACAGGAAATGAGACATATTCAGCTGAGATGGCAGGTAAATTGTCAACAATGAGGTGCTTCGCAGTTCGTGACGGTACTTACGAGATAGCTGTTGGAAATGCAATTGAAGCTAGTGGTACATGGGAAAATGAATCTGAGATCGCCGAGCTGTATCTTGATAAGATGGGGTATGCTTATGGAAGTGAACTCTGGGGTTTTGACTGTTCCGAACTTCTCAGAGGTAACCTGATGAATGTGGATGCTTCAGTACACTCCGATTCTTCCAACCTGTATGATACGCTTGATAACGATGATTTCTTCCAGTATTTCGGTGGTCTGAATCTTGCTACAAGGTATGTAAGCGGCAAGACACCTGACATGTATGTGTCTGATACAAGGAATCCTGACCAGGCAGAGATGGTGGAGCTTGGCCGGTATATCAACGTCAACATCCGTTCCAGATATCTTAATGATAAGTGGATCGAAGGTATGATGAATTCCGGGTATTCCGGTGGCAGAATGATGGCTGAGTTCTTTGACAATCTCTGGGGCTGGGAAGTCTCTAATCCTGAACTCGTCGATGACAGTATGTGGGAAAATGCGCTTGAAACATACGTCAATGATGATATGAAGGAGTTCTTCAATGCGAACAATCCAGGTGCATACCAGTCCATTACAGCAAGGATGCTGGAAGGTGTACGTAAAGGCTACATAAAAATGTCGGAGGATTCAGTTAACAAACTTGTAAATGAGTACGTGGAATCAGTTGCAGAATACGGGGCAACATGTTGTCACCACACATGTGGTAATATGGCTTTGGATGATTTTACAAAGGGTCTTATGTCGGGAGCCGGAGTTCCTCCGGAAATACAGCAAAAATACAATGAAAGAATGTATGAAGCTACCCTGCAAGATCAGTTTGTGGCACAACAAGCAACTGATACAAGTTCATTGAAAACAACAAAAGATGATTCGTTCAACTCTGTCCAAAGAGCAATGGCAGATGGTTCTGGTTCATCCAACCAGACGATGATGGCTGATTCAGGTGGAGCAGGAACAGATTATGACGCACCATTAAAGGATTCTGGAAAATCAACTCCTGACAATTACATTGAAGGATATGAGATGACACAGGAAGCTGTCGAGAATACCGAGAGTTCAAATACTCCGACATTCACGAGTTCAGATATCTTTGCATCAGTATTTGTGGTGGGAACTCTTGGAGCCATATATATAGGATTCTGGAGAAGAAGAAAATTCTAAAGACTTTCGGCACTTTTCAATAAGTGTCTCTTATTTTATTTTTATGTTTGCTCATCTCGCTTGATATTTATATTCATACATTATATATAATATTTTTTTAATAGTCGTTATGTTTTATATACAAGTTTACTTGAATATATTTACTAATTACATAATATCATGAATATTTCTTTGATTGTTCTATTTCTATACTCAGCACAAAAACAGGAAATGAATACATGACGGATAGGAAAAAAATTGCATTCATCTTCATACTTTTATTGTTTTTTACATCTCTTGCTTCGGCAAACAATGACGACAACATTATCTTTCTGAAAGCAGGTCATATTGATACTGATCTGAAAAAGGATGCAAACACTACAGAGCCGCATATAATGAGTTCTAGTGTGAATAGTGAATTGCCTGATAGTTCAGAAACATATTATCTGGTTCAATTCAATGGCATTGTAAAGCCTGAATGGAAAGAAGCGTTGATAACAACAGATGCTGAGATTTTAGATTACGTTCCTGATAATACATTTGTGCTGAAAATGAATGAAACCGTCAGGGTTCAGGTTGAGTCTTTTGATTTTGTACGCTGGGTTGGGGGATATTTACCTGATTATAAGTATGTGGAAGAAACAGATTTCTCTATAAATTCATTAGATTCTGAAAACACAGGGACTATTGATTTAGTTGTGTATCTTTTCGAACCTGATATCAACGGATATGTTAAGTCTGAAATCGAGGTTTTAGACGGCATTATAGTAGACGAATCCGATGAAATGTTGTGGATACGACTTGGTGAAGACCGGATAGAAGAACTTACACAAATCAACAGTGTAAGCTGGATCGAAGAAGTTCAGGAATTAACAGTATCTAATAATGTTGCATCAGAGATTCTCAAGGTTAACACTGTTCATAATACACTTAGCCTGAAAGGAAATGAGCAAATAGTTGCTGTTTGTGACATCGGACTTGACAAGGGAGTTAATGACAACTCAATGCACGCAGATCTCAGGGGAAGGATACTTGAGATTATGGATTATTCAGATGATGGTGCTGAAGATACAACGGGACATGGTACTCATGTAACTGGTTCAGTCCTTGGTAATGGTAATCTGTCAGATGGAGAATATGCAGGAACGGCACCTGGAGCCGAGCTTGTATTTCAGGCAATAGGTGACGATAATGGAGATATAGTTCCTCTTTACAGTTCGATATCTAATGTTTTCCAGGATGCATATAATGCCGGGGCGAGAATACATACCAATAGCTGGGGATCTGATACAGATGGAGTATATGATGGTTATTCTTTTTATTTAGATAAATTTGCATGGGAGCATCCTGATATGTTGATATTGTTCTCTGTTGGAAATGAAGGAGAGGACATGGATGATAATGGTGTTGTTGATCAGGGTTCCATTAACTCACCTGCAACTGCCAAAAACTGTCTGGCAGTAGGTGCTTCTGAAACTGACAGGGGAGAGACTTTTTCTATTAATTCTTATTCTACATGGGGTACACGCTGGTCCGATAAATATGATACTGAACCTATTAAAAACGATTATTTGGGAGATGATAGTGAAGGTATTGCAGCATTCAGTAGCAGAGGTCCAACAAATGACAGCAGGATAAAACCGGATATCGTTGCACCTGGTACTTTCATAATCTCGACCCAGGCAAGTACAAGTACTGCATGGTATGACTGGGACACTTCTTCAACCGGACAGTATTATGCATACATGGGTGGAACAAGTATGGCCACACCATTGGTTGCAGGTTCCGCTGCCCTTGTTAGAGAGTATTATAATGACTACGAAAATGTAGCAAATCCAAGTGCAGCTCTTCTTAAAGCAACTCTTTTGAATGGTGCATACGACCTGACACCCGGACAATACGGAACCGGAGATGATCAGGAAGTAACCGGGAGACCTGATTACTCTCAGGGTTGGGGAAGACTTGATGTTGAAAATTCCATTATGGCTGAGTACCCGAAAGTTATAGCATATTATGATGGTGAATCTCTGAGCACCGGTGAATCATGGATTCATACCTATGATTATATTGAAAGCGGCAATTCTTTAAGGGCCACTCTTGTATGGACCGACTATCCGGGCCAGGTTTACTCTAGCAAAAATCTCATGAACGATCTTGACTTTATTATCACAGGTCCTTCTGAATCATATTATGGAAATGGTGGTTCTACCCCGGATCATATCAACAATGTTGAAGGAATTGAATTAAATAGTGTATCAGGAGGAGATTATACATTTATTGTTGATGGTTACAGTGTGAGTATTGGTGGAGAACAACCTTTCTCACTAGTAGCTTCCTTCATCTGCGATAATAATGAGTTCCCTGCACCCGGCACACTGGCTGACAGTAAGAACACTGCGGTGTCCACTGATGTTGTGCATCCACAGGGAGTTGATCTTAGTTCTATTGTCATGAGCATAAATAATGTTCCAGTATCATTTGATTCGGTTCAGATTACTGATGGTTATAGTATTGAATACAACAATCCTTCATCTTACCAGACCGGTAAATACAACGTCTCTGTAACAGCTACTACCGAAAATGGTCTGGATTTCTCATACTCATGGAATTTCACAGTTGATGCTGAAAGCTCAAACACTGCTCCTGTTCTTTCGGCTATCGGAAACAGGGAGGTCAGTGAAACCTATCCTCTGACAATCGAACTTTCAGCAGAAGATGATGATGGTGACACACTTACTTTTGGCACAAACGCAAGCTTTGGTGTCCTTGTTGATGACACTTTTACATGGAATACGGGTTACAGTGATGCCGGAGCATATGATTTTGAATTTAATGTTACCGATGGAATCGATGTCGATTCGGAAATTATTACAATAAATGTAATTAATGTGGATAGGGCACCTGTCCTGTCATATATAGGCAACAAAACTGTAAGTGAGAATAATACACTTGTTTTCAGTATCAATGCAACCGATGATGACAATGATACTGTAACGTATTCAGCAAATGGGTTGCCAGAGGGCACTACTTTTGATACAAATAATGGAGATTTCACCTGGACTCCACAATATGATGAATCAGGAATTTACAACGTAGAATTCATCGCATGGGCAAATGGAATCAATGATTCGGAAACAATTAAAATAACTGTTGTTAACGTGGACCAGAAGCCTATTCTTGCAGAAATTACTAACAAGGAAATTGATGAAAATAAGTCACTGGCCTTTACAATTTCTGCCACGGATCCTGATGGGCCAGCTACAATAATATATTCTGCAAATGATATGCCAGCAGGAGCCACACTTGATTCCGATTCCGGTGAATTTGCATGGACTCCCCTGTATAATCAGTCAGGTATCTATGATGTGGAATTTATTGCCACTTCAAATGGTCTTACAGATACTCAGATTATAGCCATCACAGTAAATAATATTGATAGGCCGCCGGTATTTGAGACTATTATCAATAAAACAGTTAGTGAGAACAATACTCTTACTTTCGCGATATCAGCAATAGATCCAGATGGCGATGACGTAACTTATTCGTCAGGTAATAACCCTCCAAATTCAATTATTGATTCAGAATCCGGTGAGTTTACCTGGACTCCTGATTTTGATGATGCCGGTTCCTATAATGTGGAGTTCATTGCCAGCTCAAACACGCTCAATGATTCTGAAATAATCGCTATTACAGTTCTCAATGTTGACAGGCCTGTGGAGCTGGATCCAGTTGATGATATAACGGTAAATGAAAATGAACTTATTAATTTCCAGATTGCAGGAAATGATCCTGATGGAGATCAGATAAGTTATTCAGCATCTGTTCTTCCGGGAAATTCTTCACTTGATACTGAATCAGGTGAGTTCTTATGGATGACAGGTTACACTGATTCCGGTATATATGAGATTGAGTTCAATGCTACCGCAAACGGAACAACAGATTTGGAATCAATGATAATTACAGTAAACAATGTTGACAGGAAACCGGTATTTGATATAATCGAGGACCAACCAGTTGATGAGAACAGCACTCTGGTTTTCACTGTTTCAGCAACGGATCCTGATGGAGATGATGTAACTTATTCATCTGACAATATACCATCAGGTTCTGTTCTGGATTCTAGTTCTGGTGAATTTACTTGGACTCCTGATTTCGATTCTGAAGGAACTTATAATGTTCAATTCAAAGCAGCTTCTAATTCTTTGAATACTACTACAGATGTCACAATCATTGTAACAAATACTGACAGGGAACCTGTTCTTGATCCCATAAATAGCAGGTCGGTTAATGAGAATGAAACCCTTGAGTTCAGTATTTCTGCAATCGATATAGACGGTGATGATGTAACTTATTCTGTAAATGACCTGCCACATGGAGCTACTTTCAGCTCATCAGGTGACTTTAGCTGGACTCCTTCTTATGGCGAATCGGGCGAGTACATTGTTGAGTTCATGGCATCAGCCAATGGACTAAACGATTCTGAAACTATCACAATTTATGTTGGTGATGTTGACAGGCCACCTATACTGGATTCGATAGGTGATAAATCAGTCAGTGAGAATTCAAATCTTGGATTTGCAATTTCTGCTACTGATCAGGATGTCGATGATGTGATTTCATATTCTATTGAAGGAATACCGGATGATGCTGATTTCAATCCTGAAACCAGACAATTTACCTGGACCCCGGACTATGACGATTCAGGTTCTTATGATGTGAAGTTCATTGCCAGTTCAAATGATCTTAATGATTCTGAAACTATCACAATTACAGTTCTTAATGTTGACAGGCCAGTGGAACTTGATCCTGTTGATGATGTAACTGTAAACGAAAGTGAAGTTATCAATTTTGAGTTAATTGGAAATGACCCTGATGAGGATGATATTACATACTCCGCATTAGATTTACCTGGAAATTCCACTCTTGATAATGAGTCCGGTGAGTTCTACTGGGTGACAGGTTACAACGATTCAGGAATATATGAAATAGAGTTCAATGCAACTGCTAATGGTAAAACAGACTTTGAATCAATGTTAATTACTGTCAATGATGTTGACAGAAAACCTGAACTTGCAACTATTGGTAGCAAGAATATAAATGAAAATGCAACCCTCACTTTCACGGTTTCTGCAACAGATCTTGATGGCGATGATATTACATATGCTACAAGCGAGTTGCCGGAAGGTTCCGTATTTGATTCTAGTACAAGAGTATTTGAATGGACAACAAATTACACAGATGCAGGTACTTACAGCATTAATTTCACTGTAAGCTCAAACGGTCTTATTGATTACGAAAATGTCAGTATAACTGTGTTTAATGTAAATGCTCCTCCTATGTTCCATCCAGTATCACCTAGAACAATTCAGGTATCCAATAACCTTCAGTTCAACCTTAATGCAACTGACATAGATAACAATCCGCTGACATATTCAGCTGATACTCTGCCTTATGGGGCATATTTCAATGTTACAAGTCTTTTGTTCAACTGGACTCCATTGATGAACCAGACAGGAATCCATTATGTCAATTTCACAGTAAATGACAGTCAGTATTCTGATATTCTCAACGTTTCAATCACAGTAACCAATACCTCTTCAAGTGTGGTTACCACAAGCTCCGCTACCGGTGGCGGTGGTGGTGGAGGAGGCGGTGGTGGAACCTCAGGTGAAGAGTATGAGAATATCGCAGTAAAGGATGTCAGCTCCGTCTTTGTAGGAACAGGTGATGTGAAGTTCGATTTCTACAGAGGTGGTAACGATATCCAGTATGTCAGTTATGAATCACTGAAGAATTCAGGAACCATCTCAGTAACCATTGAGGTACTGGTAGACAAATCGGCGTTTGTTAGTTCAATGCCTGCAGGAGAGGTTTACAGGAACATAAACATCTGGGTTGGAAAGGTAGGATATGCAACTGAGGATAATATCGCAGATCCTGTGATAGGCTTCAAGGTGCCCAGAGACTGGATCGAGAACAACAATATTGATCCTGATTCCATAGCTCTTAACAGGTATGACGGAGGATGGAGTAAACTTTCAACCCGACAGATAGATTCGGATGATAATTACCTGTACTTTGAGGCCAGAACTCCGGGATTCTCACCTTTTGCAATCACTGGTGAAGTCCGAACTGAAAGCAGTCTAAATTCCGTAGATACCCAATTCTCATCAGAAGATGAAGAGCTTGAATCAAATGTTACAGCAGAAGAAGTTGAACCTGAAAGGTCTTTGAACGCACTTTCAGGACTAATTTCATGTCTGATTCTTAGCTTTGTCTGCTTCCTACATAGGAAGCAGTAATTTTCTTTTTTTCTATATCCTTATCTTTTTACTCTATATGTCTATGTATTTTATAGTGCAATACATATATATGTATTTATTATAATATTTGCTTATTCTGAATATTATTTGAGGATGGTTTATGTGCACTAAAAACACGTTTTTGATCAGTATGATCATTATTTTTCTGTTAATTCCTTTTTCCACATCATCAGCAGCTAATAATAATGATATGGAAAACAATGATATGTTACTTCTAAAAGCAGGGCATTTGAACACAGCCGATTCCATTGAGAGCCAAAATAAGGTATTATCCATGTCCTCTGTTCTTTCAGAAGAAAAACCAGATTATTATATCGTACAATTTTCAGGTCTGGTAAAGGAAGAATGGAAAAAGAATGTTACCTCCACGGGTGCAGAACTCTATAATTATGTGCCAAATAATGCTTTCATAGTGAAAATGAACACAAGTGTCAAAATACAGGTTCAAGAGCTGGAAGTTGTTAAATGGATCGGCGAATACAAGTCATCTTACAAATACGATCCTGAAACAATAGTTAATAGTGGTACAGAGACAGGATTTAAGTCTCTGGGATCTGAAGAAATACAGGAATATTATGTTTCTCTTTTCTCGGAAGATGAATACGTAGAAGTTGTAAAATCACTTGAAGATCTGGGAATTAAGGTTATTAGCGGATCAGGAAAAATAATTCGGATTCAGGCTTCAGCTGATCAGATTGGATATATCTCTAAAATTACCGGAATTAGCTGGATAGAAGAATACGTCCAGCCAACCATTAATAATGATATTGCTTCTGGAATAATTACCACTGATATTGTTCATGACACATATGATCTCAATGGTAGCGGCCAGGTCGTAGCTGTTGCAGACACAGGACTTGATACCGGACTTAACGATAATTCCATGCACGCAGATCTGCGGGGAAGGGTACTGAACATTACCGATACGCATGATGGTGATCCTGCCGATTATGCAGGACATGGAACACATGTAGCAGGTTCAGTACTTGGAAACGGTTCGCTTTCTGACGGACAATACAGTGGAATGGCACCTGAAGCAGAACTTGTATTTCAGTCGCTTGGTGATAGTAGTGATTATTTGTACCCTCCGGATAACCTCAATGATCTGTTTCAGGCAGCATATGACAAGGGTGCAAGAATACATACCAATAGCTGGGGCTCTTCCCAAAATGGAGTTTATACAGAATACTCACAGCAGATAGATCAATTCATGTGGGAACATCAGGATATGCTGATACTTTTCTCTGCAGGGAATTCAGGAGTTGATTCTAATAGGGATGGAGTGATAGACGAAGATTCTCTCGGCTCACCGGGAACTGCAAAGAATTGTCTGACTGTGGGTGCATCAGAAAATGAAAGAGGAAATACATTCTCAATACCTCCTTATACAACCTGGGGAGGTGCATGGTCTGATAATTATCCTTTACTTCCAATATTTGGCGATTATATGGCAAATAATAGTAATGGAATTGCTGCATTCAGCAGCCGGGGACCAACAAACGATGGAAGGATCAAACCGGATGTTGTTGCTCCGGGTACGTTTATAGCTTCTACAAGATCAAGTGTTTCAAGTGGAACCGGTTGGGGTACTGTGAGTGGTAATAGCAACTACCTGTACATGGGTGGAACCAGTATGTCCACACCAATCACAGCCGGAGCTGCTGCTCTTGTCAGAGAATATTATACTGATGTTGAAAACCTTAGCAGTCCAAGTGCAGCACTACTTAAAGCTACTATAATAAACGGTGCATGTAACATTACACCGGGACAATACGGAACTGGAGATTTTCAGGAGATTGATAGGAGACCTGATTATTCACAGGGATGGGGACGTATTGATATTGAGAACTCCATATATCCTCAATCTCCTGTTGTTATGGAGTATTATGACTATGTATTTCTTAATTCCAGTGAATCATGGAATGTCAGTTATGACATACTCTATACCTCGGAACCTGTAAGATTAACACTTGTATGGACAGATCATCCACCTGCTGATATTTCCGGTCCTGCACTTGTGAATAATCTTGATCTGATCCTGGAAGCTCCTGATGATACTTATTATGGAAACGGCGCACCAGATGCTGTGAACAATGTTGAGGGTATTGAGCTGCTTGAACCGGTTGCAGGTACTTACACCATAACCGTTAACGGAACAAATATTCCTCAGGGTCCGCAGAATTTCTCACTTGTACTTTCTTATGGTGAACTCAGTAACATCTACATGTATCCTGAACATAATTCCTATAAAACCAATGCAAGCACTGAAGTTTACATGAATCTGACACATGTGGATGGAATCAACGCAAGTTCCATAGATATGAAGATCGACGGTTCATCGGTTGTACCTTCATTGGAAGCGATCTCAGGTGGCTATAAGATTGAAAACCTGACATCTCAGCCATATTCCGAAGGATTCCACAATGTTTCTGTAAGTGCACTTACAGATCTGGGTGAAGAACTGAATTATGGCTGGAGATTCTATGTAAGTGTCGCGGACAATATAATAGCTGTCCAGAATCCTCTGGATAACTCAGTAATACAGGATAATAATGTATTCATCAATGCCAGCAGTACCAAATGGTGTGATTTCTGGTATAATATTGACAATGGAGTAAATTCTACAACACAGTCCGGTTATACTTTGAATACAAGCACAGAGATTAGTGAAGGAAGTTACAATATCACGGTTTTTGCCGAGGATATATCAGGAATAATAAATTCAACAACTGTGAACTTCACTGTATTTAAAGAATCAGCAGAAATAGATTCACCTGATTCAGGTTCTATATACTATCTGCCTGACAGCAGTTTCACCCTGAACGGAACCGTGGGAACTGCAACCAATGTTTCTATTTACGTGAATGGTGCTTTGACCAATTATTCAGAATCGGTTTCAAATGGAATTTTCAATGTAAGCAATATTCCTATTTCAAACGGGACGAATACAATAAATGTAAGTGCTATGTACAATAACTCCCTGAGGGATTATTTTGCAGAAAATACTACGATATACCTAAGTCTTGGACAGACAGTGGATACAGCTTCAAGAGACCAAATAACCGTAAACGTTCCGGGAATCGATGCAAATGTGAGCAACCCGGTTTTTAATTTCAATGTCAGTGGAACATCCTCTAATCCAGGGAATATTTCTGCAGCTGAAGTGAGAGGCACAGAACCAGGAAACGGTTCATCGCTTTCAGGAACTGTGCTTGATATACGGGTCTACAATGAATCAGATCCTGATTATTCTTACCAGTTTGGCAGGAATGTGTCGCTTACACTTGGTTATGATCCATATCTTGTCAACAGTACAACTAAACTTACAGTTGCATGGTATGACCCTGATGAAGGAGTGTGGGTTCCTTACAGAAGTACAGTCAACAGTACATCGAATACCGTTACTACAAATATTACTCATCTGAGCATTTATGCTCCTATGGAGGACAATACGGAACCTGTTATCAACAATGTGACAAACTCCAGTACTTCTTCTACTGTGACACTTGAATGGAACTCTTCAAATGATACTGATCATGTGGAAGTGTGGAAGAGTGGTTTGCTTCTTGGAAACTATTCAGGTTATGAAATGACAGATATCGGACTTAGTGCAAGCACTATTTATAATTACAGTCTCCGTGCAGTTGATTACGTGGGAAATGTTGGTGGATGGTATAACACATCAGTAAAAACAAGCGCAGCAATAAGCACAACATCCATAAGCAGCTCTTCCGGCGGCGGAGGAGGAGGCGGTGGAGGTGGTTCTACAGGTGAGGATTTTGATAACATTGCATTTAAGGATGTGCTTTCTGTTTATGCAGGAAAGGATGACCTTGTAGACTTCGACTTCACCAAAGAACATAATGATATTGATTATGTACGTTATACTTCACTTAAGAATGCAGGTAAGATCACTGTAACAATAGAGATGCTGAAAAATACTTCTGCATTGGTAAATGAACCTGTCTCCGGATCTGTATATAAGAATATGAACATATGGGTTGGAAAGACAGGTTATGCTACGGAGAGCAATATACAGAATCCTGTTATTGGTTTCATTGTCAGCAAGGAATGGGTGGATGATACTGATGTCAACATCAGCACTATAGTCTTGAATCGCTATAGTGAAAATGTATGGACCACGCTGGAGACCGAACTGACAGGTGAAGATGCAGATTACTATTACTTTGAAGCAAGTACTCCCGGCTTCTCACCATTTGCTGTCAGTGCTGATATTCCAACAACATCAACTATAGAAAAAGGGACAATAAATGATCAGGTAGAAGCAGGTTCATCCAATGATAGCGGCGATGAAGAGCCCGTTGTTTATGAGAATAACGAGGACATTGAAACTGATAAAAGTACTCCTGCAATATCAGGTCTTATAACTTTGTTGATACTTGCAGTTGCATCAGTGCTTATCAGGAAACAGCAAAATTAATATTCAAATCCATCCCATTTAGCGCCGGAGATATCAAGTTGAAAGGAACAGTGCTAGGCATTGAGGGTACAGCGTGGAACCTCAGTGCTGCCATCGTTAATGAGAAATATGTTATTGCGGAGGTTTCCGATATGTACAAGCCTCCAACCGGTGGAATACACCCTAGAGAAGCTGCCCAGCACCATGCAAAGTATGCTTCCTATGTGGTAAAAGGAGTACTTGAGGAAGCAAAAAAGAAAGGAGTCGATGCATCTGATATCGATGCCATATCATTTTCGCAGGGTCCGGGACTTGGAGCATGTTTGCGTACAGTGGCAACTGCTGCCAGAATGCTCGCAATTAGTCTTGATGTTCCGCTTGTTGGTGTTAATCACTGTCTTGCCCATGTTGAGGTTGGCCGCTGGAAAACTCCTGCAAGTGATCCTGTTACACTGTATGTTAGTGGGGCCAATTCACAGGTTCTGGCTTACAGGATGGGAAGATACAGGGTGTTTGGCGAGACACTTGATATAGGACTTGGAAATGCTTTTGATAAGTTTGCCCGCAGTGCAGGTCTTGGACATCCCGGTGGACCGCAGATAGAGCAATTTTCTAAAGATGCTTCAAATTATATTCCGCTTCCTTATGTTGTAAAAGGAATGGATCTCTCATTCTCAGGGCTTTCCACCGCAGCAACAGCAGCACTGAAAGATAATTCAATGGAAGATGTGTGTTATTCATTCCAGGAAACTGCTTTTGCAATGGTGGTCGAGGTTACCGAGCGTGCACTTGCTCATACAGGAAAGAATGAAGTGCTTCTGGCAGGTGGTGTCGGTGCCAACATGAGGCTCAGGGAAATGCTTGATATCATGTGTACTGAACGAGGTGCTAATTTCTATGTTCCTGAAAAGAGGTTCATGGGGGATAATGGTGCCATGATAGCTTATCTCGGACTCCTTATGTATAATTCAGGAAATGTCATTGACGTTGAGAACTCACATGTGAATCCGAACTTCAGACCGGATGATGTTGATGTAACATGGCTTCCCAGGGACTTTGAGGAAGGGAGGCTGTCATGAATCTGACAAATGGTGCAGAAGCTGTCGTCAGGGTTGAAGACGGTGTGCTCATCAAGGAAAGAGTTCCGAAGAACTATCGTCTGAAAGAACTCGATGAACGTATAAGGAAGGAAAGAACAAAAGCTGAAGCACGGCTTATATCTGAGGCAAGAAGAGCCGGTGTTCCAACTCCCATCATCTACGACATTGAGAACTCCACAATAAAGATGCAGTACATAGATGGAATTGCGCTGAAACATGTGATAGATGAGAAACTCAGCGAGCAAGTCGGTATTCTTGTTGCGGAATTACATGCAGCCGGAATCATCCATGGTGACCTTACAACATCCAATCTCATATTGTTCAACGATAAGATTTACGTGATTGATTTCGGTCTGTCCTTTTTTGAAAGCAGTATTGAAGCACGCGGTGTGGATGTACATGTCCTTTTCAGGACATTTGAAAGTACACACAGAAACCATGAGAAACTCATTGAGGCTTTTTGTCGTGGATACAGGAAAGAATTCGAGCAGGCTGATGAAGTGCTCGAAAGAGTGAAAGAGATAGAGAAGAGGGGAAGATATGCGTAAGATAGTTTTTGTCACAGGTAACAAGGGAAAGTTCAGGGAAGTTAAGGATATACTTGCTGCTAAAGGATTTGAGGTTATACAGAACACAGATGGTTACCCGGAACTTCAGGAAGATGACCTTGAACCAATTGCAGCCTATGGTGCAAAATGGGCATCTGACAAACTTGGATTACCTGTAATGGTAGATGACTCAGGACTTTTTATCAATGTTCTAAATGGTTTTCCGGGACCATATTCCGCTTTTGTGGAAAAGAATCTTGGAAATCCACGGGTTCTTAAGATAATGGAAGATGAGACCGACAGATCTGCAGTTTTCAAGTCGGTCATAGGATATTGTGAACCAGGAGCTAAACCTCTGACCTTCACAGGAACCGTTGAAGGAAAGATATCTTTTGAGGAACTTGGAACAGGCGGCTTCGGATACGATCCGATATTCGATTATAACGGAAAGACATTCGGAGAGCTTGGTGATGAATTCAAGAATACGGTTTCACACCGCAGGCGCGCTCTGGATAAATTTATTGAGTGGCTGGATTCACAAAGCTAACTGCTAATTATAGTGTATTTATTGTATTTTGTATTTCTTTGATCAGGTACAGGGATGTGAAAAACTTGGGGGTTGAAAACAGTTCTTTTTTCAGGGATACCAGAGGTA
This sequence comes from Methanolobus bombayensis, assembly GCF_017873415.1. Classification (GTDB taxonomy): domain Archaea; phylum Halobacteriota; class Methanosarcinia; order Methanosarcinales; family Methanosarcinaceae; genus Methanolobus; species Methanolobus bombayensis. The sequence continues at coordinate 27,885 of NZ_JAGGKD010000016.1, forward strand.
TTGATACTGTTCCTTTAAAATTGATATTTTATCTTGCCGTTACAGGAGCTATTATTTTCCTGATGGCTTTTTCATGGAACAATATGGCGCCGGCCTATTCAGGAGCCAAAGACAGAAAACAGATAAATTCTGCAGCAATTGAAATAATGTCCATACAGGATGGATATGCCAGAAATATTCAGGAAGTGAATTCACCGGAAGGTTCTATCTGCAGTATCGAGCTCTCATTATCTGATGTTCGATTTCTGGCATTTGGTGTGGATCCCGATATTGATATGAATGGTAATCTCAGTGATAGCCTGTGGCAGGTTGAAAATAACACAATTATATGTCAATATGAGAACGGTGTAAGAAACCTGTATCACATTGACGGTGAAACCATTGTTTTCAAAAAAGGTAAACTGGACAATTCCACAGATCTATGGGAACCGGATGAAAATGTAGCATCAAAGGGAATTGTGATAGAAGGTCCGATATCAGGTACTTTTAATTTCGAGTTGATACTTGATAACGGAAAACATACCTTATCGCATTTTTAGACACAGATGGTAGTTTCTTTTATCTGACAACATTGTAGAAAGTAATAATCAAAAAATGTGTTCAGGTCAACATGACACATAGATCATGCCGACCCTGTTAAGTAAATCTAACCTGAAATATCAGATAAGCTCTACTGCAGCTCCAAGTTTTTTCATTTCATCAAAGAAAGTCGGGAATGAAATATCCACAGCTTCAGCTGTATCTATTACCGTATCTCCGGCAACCATTCCTGCAATGGTAAGTGCCATTATTATCCTGTGGTCGTGCCAGCCGTGAAGTTCAGCTCCTCTTAATTTGCCGCCTGTTATGATAAGCTGGTCAGGTTCTTCACGGACAGAAATCCCCATCTTGGTAAGCTCAAGTGCCATTGCATGCAGTCTGTCGGTTTCCTTGTAGCGTACATGTTCTGCGTTCTCTATCACAGTTGTTCCCTCGGCACATGCAGCCAGAACTGCAATAGTTGGTACTAGGTCAGGTGTTGCGCCGGCATCGAATGTTGTTCCCTTCAGTCCGTTACCTGTGATCTGTGCCACACCATTTTCTTTGTCCCATGATATCTTTGCACCCATACGTTCAAGAACGTCGATGATCTCCACATCTCCCTGTCGTGATGGGAAAAGATTCTTTACAATAATCGTTGAACCTGTCATTGCGGCGGCTGAAAGCAGGTAAGATGCTGAAGAAAAGTCACCGGGAACAGTATAGTCCTTAAGATTGTACTTCTGGTTTGCAGGAATTATGAATTTGATAGTGGTTCCCTCTTCCACAAGTATCTCTCCACCGGCCTTTTCTATAAGCTCCATTGTAACGTCCACGTATGGTCTTGACTTCATTTCACCTTTGATTGAAAGTGTTGTGCTCTTTGTGGTCAGCGGACAGGCAATAAGAAGTGCGGATATGAACTGTGAACTGATGGAACCATCAATTGTTGTAATGGCACCTTTAAGGCCACCTCTGACAACAAGAGGTGCGCAACCGTTCCCTCTGGTGGAAAACGCCTCTACACCGAGTTTTTTGAGTACATCAAGAAGAGGCTGATTTGGCCGGTTTCTTATGGAACTGTCACCTGTAAGTACGGTAACTCCGTTTGTAAGTGAAGAAACTGCTGTCATGAAACGCAGTGTAGTTCCGGAATTAGCTACGTCGATAACATTGTTTGGAACATGTGGCTTTCCGTTAACTCCCTTTACGTGAATTTTATCCTCAAAAGTTTCAATGTTTGCTCCCAGTGCCTCTGCTGCTCGAATACTTGCAAGTGTGTCGGCTGACATAAGAGGGCGATGAATCACACAGTCATCCGACAGTGCGGCAATAGTGATTGCACGATGAGTATAACTTTTAGACGGAGGTGCGAAGACCTCGCCGCTTATCTTTGAAGTGCTGACAGATACTTTCATTTTATCCTCTTTGATTCTCGGATTACTATAAAATGTAATTAGGTAATATTCTAAAATCTCATTCCCTGTATTCAGATATGGCTAATTTCTATTTGCTTAATACAAATACTATTCAACCCTTATTACTTTTGACAAAATGCACTTCTCAATGATATTCTTATCGATGTATAGTATTGATGAAACCTTTTATCCGGGTGTATTATGTTAGCCTTATCCGTGTCTGCATTGCTATTCATTCCGATTTCTTTTTATCATATGCCGGGAAAAGCCAAAAGAATCAATTAAGCAAACAATATAATAAGTTGTCTATTAAACGCGATGGTGCAAAGGATGAAATGTTATACTATAGGATATGGGAACCGCCAGCCTGATGAGTTTATTTCGATATTGATAAAGAACGGAATCACACATCTGGTTGATATCAGAAGATATCCTCAGTCAACTTTTAAGGAATATGACAGAGAATCACTTGAGAGTGTACTCCCAAAGAATGGAATTCTTTACTATCATTGTGAAGGTGTCGGAGGAATGCGTGAATCCACATACGTAGAGTATATGGATACGGCTTCTTTCGGGAATAGTCTGAACAAGCTCATCTCTCTCATTGAAAAAGTGAGCTCTGAGAAGGGAAGTATTGTTCTTATGTGTGCTGAAAAAAGTCCGAAAGGTTGTCACAGACACTATCTTTCAAACAAACTTGAAGAAAAAGGTATAGAGGTTATCCACCTGGTAGAACAGGGGCAGACAAGCCTCTTTAATTTCTAATCCTTGATATTTATCAAATTTAGCTTTACATTGCTCGAAGACGTCTGATACGTTCTTCTGTTTCAGGATGTGTCCTGAACAGGCTCATCAGTGATTTACCCTTAAGTGGATTTACTATGAACATGTGTGCAGTGCTTTCTGATGGCTGTACATCGCCTCTTCTTTGCTGATAACTGCTGCTTCCATATTCAAGTTTTTCAAGTGCACTGGCAAGAGCCCATGGCTTCTGTGAGATCTGTGCTCCTTCTTCATCAGCCGCGAATTCTCTTGATCTTGAGATTGCAAGCTGGATGATAGTTGCTGCGATCGGTGCTACAATTGCAAGGGCAAGAAAACCAATTATATTTCCTCCACCGTTATCATCTCTTCCGCCAATGCCGCCGAATATTGCGGCCCATTGTACCCATGTTGCAATCATAGTAATGACGCCTGCAATTGTTGCTGCGACAGCACTTATAAGTGTATCACGGTGCTTTACGTGTGCAAGTTCGTGTGCAATGACACCTTCAAGTTCTTCGGCTGTCAGAAGGTTGAGTATTCCTGTGGTTGCTGCAACTGCTGCATGTTGAGGATCTCTTCCCGTTGCGAATGCGTTTGGCATTGAAGTGTTCACAATGTAGACCTTCGGCATTGGCAGACCTGCACGCATGGCAAGTTTCTGCACAATTCCATATAATTGCGGAGCTTCGGCTGCAGTGACCTCCTGAGCACGATACATTTTCAGTACGATCTTATCACTATACCAGTAGCTTCCAAAGTTCATAATGATCGCAAATATGAATGCGATCACCATTCCTGACGTTCCGCCGATCAAACGGCCGACAATGACCAGTAAACCGGTAAGAGATGCCAGTAATAAAGTGGTTTTTAGCATATTTCCCATGATTTTCCCCTTAGATATGGTATCATTTCTAAGCACAATTTTGTTGTTTGTTCTTCTATAAATAAGTTTCTTAACATATGTATTCTTTTTCCTATGAAATAATTGTTCAAAAAAGAATAAAACAGATACAAATGACTTGATGCGTGGTCGAAGAATGAATGTGAGATTAAGAAAATAAAAGTAAAATTTGCCGTTTCCGGCAAATTCCTGACTATTTATTGCTAAATCTCTTTATTTCATATAAGTGCATGCTTTTCTTCCTCATCTGAGAAAGCTTCTTCTTTTTCACTTCCGTCTGCGCATACGATATTAGAGACGCTTACGCTGCTGATACCCTTTCCTTCATCCAAGGTGAACTTATCAACAACGGATTTCATGTCATTGGACAGGCATGAAAGCTCATCTGCAGACTTTGAAAGTTCCTGCATAGTAGCATTCTGTTCCTGTACAGAGGCTGAGGCTTCCTGGGTACTGGCAGCAGATTCCTCTGAAATTGCACTGACCTCTTCAACAGATGATGTGATCTCTTCAATGGAAGCTGACTGTTCCTGAGCAGCAGCAGCAATATCCTGTACCATGTTGGCAATAAGTCCGCCGGAATCTACTACCTGTTCAATGTCAATAGCAACATTATTCAGAGCCTCTGCTCCGTTTGAAACCTCTTCTGAGCCCTGCTGTATTGAAACCACTGCATTGTCGGTTCCCTCCTGTATTTCAGCGATAAGTGTGGCAATTTGCTTGGCTGCGTTTCCTGAGTCTTCCGCAAGCTTTCGGACTTCATCAGCTACCACGGCAAATCCTCTTCCATGTTCTCCTGCACGTGCTGCTTCAATTGCAGCATTCAAGGCAAGCAGGTTTGTCTGGTCAGCAATATTGGTGATGAGATTTACAATCTCTCCTATCTGCTTTGATTTACCTGCCAGTTCCATGATAACATCAGATGACTCCCCAGATGTGTGTTTGATGTTCTCCATCTTCTGAAGCAGGTCGTTTGTCGTAGTTCTGAGATTCTCCATCAGTTCGTTAGAACTCTTTGCATTTTCTGCAGCTTTACTTGAATTTGAAGCAACTTCCTGAACCGTCATTGTCATATCGATCATTGCCCTTGAGACTTCTTCTGTCTTTGAGGCCTGATTCTGTGCACCTTTAGCAATCTCTGACACAGTATCTTCTATCTGGTATGATGAAGATGTGATCTCTTCAACAGAGGCTGACATTTCCTCGGCGGTGGAAGCTACATTCATGGAACTATTGTGTACAAGTGATACAACTTCATTCAGTGATCTTCTGGCGTTTTCGATGCCGTCTGTAAGCTTCCTGACATCACCTTCAGCAACAAGGGTCAGCGGTTTTGAGAGATCATTATTTGAAATTGCCGCAAGAACTTCACTTGACTCTTCGATCAGGCCCTGCAGCTTATCACCAAAGATATTAAGGGCATCGGCAAAGTCCTTGAAATCACCATTTGCCTCTAATTCAAATCTCGCACTAAGAAGACCTTTACTATATTCGTTGACAATATTTATGGCTTCGTTCATGGGAGTGACAAGAGCATCGATTGCTTCATTCACAGCATCAATTGCATCTTTATATGCACCGCTGTATTCTGAGGAATCAGATCTGTATTCTAGATTACCATTCTTTGCTGCATTTCCAAGTTTAACAAATTCAAGGCCCAGATTCTCAATGTTACTCATCATGGCAATGTAACATGGAATTAGTTCATCATTTTCCGAACGTTTGCCAATTTCTTTGAGTCCTTCAAGATCGCTCAGGTCACCATTTGCTATCTTCTTGTTCACACCCATAACAGTCAATATTCTTTCCCTAATGCCATTAGTAGCATCCGCGACCTCTGCATAGATTCCCTGATAATCACCTTCTACTTTTCGTGTGTGGTCATTATCAACCATTAACTGCAGAATCTCATTGCTTTCTACAAGTCCACCAAGACCGTCAATACATTCGTTGATGTTGTCTTTAATGTGATTGAAGTCACCCATATATTCTTCAGTTATCTTTTCAGGTATTTCTCCTTTTGAAATCTGTTCAACATAATCGGCAGTCATGTTCAGTGGGTCAATTACAGCATCAAAAGCATTGTTTACAGTTGTAATAGCTTCATTGAACAGTCCCTTGAACTCACCTGCATTTGCTCTGTAGCTCAGGTTTCCATTTTCTGCTGCATGCCCCAGGTCAATGAACTCATCTGTCATTCCCTTTACATTTTCCATCATTGCAATGGTGTAAGGGAGAAGTTTGTCATTTTCCGAGCGTTTTCCAACAGCTTTGTATTTCTCAAGGTCACTGAAGTCGCCTGCAACCATGTATTCAAAGGTACGCTGTATGTTTAGGAGCCTGTTGCGCACTTCATTCACAGCGTATATGTTGTCTTTGAATACTCCGTTGTACTCTCCTGTTGCTTCGCTTTCAAAATCGTTTACTGCAAGTTTCAGGAGTACTTCAGTACCTTCATTTAGTGGTTCAGCAATTGAATCCAGAAGTGTGTTCTGCGATTCTATTATCCTTTTGAAGTCTCCTTCATGTCTGGAAGCATCCGCACGCTTGTTCATATTGCCCTCGATGCCCGCCTGAGCAAGCATTTCCGTATCCTCGATCAGGGCATTGATAGAATCCACACAGAGGTTGAGGTTGTTTTTGAATTCATTAAATGTACCTTTGTATTCTTTCTCGATTCTTGGAGGAATATCGCCCATTGATATTCTCTTAACATATTTGGATGCAGCAAGCAGAGGTTCTACAATAGCATCAAGCAAACTGTTCAGACATCCAGTGATGTCGTTTGCATCACTGCAGGATCTTTCAGTTCCCATACGTGATTCCAGCTCCCCTTCAAGTGCCTGGCTTAAGAGGTGCTGCATTTCTATTTTTATATTCTCTTGCTCTTTTGCGGCAATTTGCCATTGTACAGCTTCATCAAGAAATGAGTTCAATGCTTCAACTGCAGCGTTATCGGCTTCACTGCCTGTGGCAGATATCCTGATTTCATTGTTTCCGTTCTTTATAGAAGCCAGTACATCAGGGATCTCCCTTATAACTTTATTTGTACCAAACATAATTTCACCTTACTATTAAAAAACATATTGAGTCGAGACAATTACTGTTTATTTCTGTATATGTTGAACAGATTGAATCGCAATTTCTTTTCCTAAATTTATGATATTATCAGTATATTAGTAATATTATATATAGATTTCATGGGATTTTTAATAGTATTGTTCATCTTAAAAAAAGAGCTGTAAGTCGGTTAAATTTAGAACGTGTGTTAATCTAATCCTTTTTTGTTCAATTAGATTAAATTAAATAATGCTTCTTATGTAAATAGCTAAAGTGTATTATGCTTGAAAAAACATGTATGAATAGTATCAAAAAATAAAAATATGTATCTCTGCAATATTATCCGTAAATAAAAATAAAAAGAATGAGGCCACAGGCCCCTAGCTTTATATTTCTTCAATAACTAAATCTTCTTCAAGATCCATTTCATTGATCATTGATTCCAGTTCAGCAAGTTCAGCTTCAAGATCCTGCATTTCTGTGTCAGTTATACCTACCATTTCTTCATTGAGTAACTCATCGGCAACACTGATATTTTGTTCAGTATCGTTACTTAATGTAACTTTCTCCTGAGTATTTTCTTTTTCAGCACAGCCTGAAATTATAAGACCAAAGATTACCACAGCAATGATAATAACGTTTACAGCTTTTGTCATAAACAACCACCTATCTTTCGACTCCGATTAACTCAGTTTTCTGTTTCGTTTTGATCGGCGTTGTCTTCTTCATTGTTCTGTTCATCTTCTTCAGACTCAGTTTCATCTGAATTATCGGACTCCTCCTCAACTGAATCGTCATCTGCATCTTCCTGCTCGTCCTCTGTTTCCGCCTCAAGTTCATCTTCAGGATACTCAGAGTCTTCATCTTCATCATCTGATACTCTGTTTGCCCATTCTCCGGTTGTTCCTTCGGCACCGTAGGTTCCCTGACCTGCAAGCACTACTGATCCTGTTCCCTCAGCTACAAGGTTAATTCCGGTTCCTTTGATCATGACAGTAAGGCGGCTTCCTTCAAGGTGGACATCACCTGAAAGTCCGATGAAGACAAATGCGCGGTTGTTGTCGGTGCTGTTACCTGAATCTATATTAGATTCATTAAACTCTGCTGCTTCTGTGTCTATTGTGGCATCATCTGCAAGATCTTTGACAATGATATTGACATCTTCTGCAGTAACATTTATTGTAACATTTCCTGAAATTACAACAGTCCCGGTTCCATTTGCTTCAAGTGTTCCTTCCCCGCTCAGTGTTATCAGGCCTTCCCTCTGCTGCTTGATCATACCAAACATATTGCGCAGGAGTGCATTTGCTTCCCTGATCTCCTCACCTGCTTCGGTGAAGTACTGGTTTGCTTCCCTGATATTCTCAGCATCGGTACCTTCGCCATTCATATAGGCATTTCTTGCCTGTTCCTGCTTTTTTTCTGCTGATGCTATAAGTTCATTGTAACTGGTAAGCATCTCTTCAAGATCAGTTACATCCTGTCCATTCGCTTCCATTCTGGAAATCTCATTTTCAAGACGTAGTGACAATGCTTTAGATGTTTTTATTACTGAATTGATCTTATTATCGATGACCTTTCCTTTAGATACTACACGATCTTTGCGTATATCATTCCAGATGCTTCTGATATTCTTCGCAGACTCTGCAAGTTCCTTCCTGGTGCTTGCTTCTTCTAGATTATCTCTTTCTTCTTCAAGCTGATCTATGTAGTCTTCATCTTCTTCTTCATCAAGGAAAGTAAGCATGTAATCAATAGAACTGTTCAGATATTCTTTTGTGGCATTGATTGCCTCTTCTGTATCCAGTTTTGGATTCTGGGACTTGACGTTAGCAAAGTTGCTTTTTGCTACCTGATACTTACCTGCAGCATTAGCAGAGTTCATATTTGCATTTTCAGCTCTTGTAGCATCAACAGTTGCATTTACTCTGTCTCTATCTTTTACCTTGTCTTTTCCATTGTTTTTTGAGTCAACACTGTCGTCGTCATCAGTAGTATCATCATCAGTAGCTTTTACATTGGCATTATTTGTTTTCAACGTTTTATCTGCGTGTTCATTTGCATTTTCAGATGCTGCCATTGCACCCATTGGAATGATACTAAATAGCATCATCATTACTGCAAAAATAGTAATTATTCGCATTCCCTTTTTTGTAATATTCATAAGAGATCCCTCCAGTTCTCTTGTATTTCATTCTGTTATTACTGTCATTTTATGAGTGTAAGTTTGAGTTTAAAATATATAAATAGTTATCAATGTTATGAATATAATGTTTAAATGGGATATATCCAGTGAAGGATTATCCCATTCAATTCTCCCTTTTTCTGCTTTCGTTTTATTTTCGTTTTTATGTTTTTTTTATATCATGTTTTATTCTTCAATGCATGATCCATCTCTAAGACCATTGCCAGCTCCCTGTCCATTCCCTGCCCCATGAGGCCCTGTTCCATCACAAACTCCATCGTTTTGACAGTTGTCACAGACTCCGTCTCCGTCTTCATCTACAAAGTTGTCGCAGATACCATCACCATTGACTGTTACTCCATCTGTAGTTTGACCATGTTTCCACATCGGAGCAAGCTCAGGAGCATTGGTGCAGTCCTGATCTCTGTCTCTCTGTTGATCTGCTGCCATAGCAGATACTGCAAACAAGCTGAACAGCACAAGTGCTGCAGCAATAAGTGAAAGTTTTCTTGTGTTCATTTACTCTTCCTCTATTTGACCTATTTTGTTGACCATAATGCAAATGCAGGTTTGACATTGTCATGGTGGTATAAATTTACAGCTTGACATTGTCCTTAATCTTGGTAGTCGGTTTCAACCTGCACTTGCAAATTCTCTATTGGCAGAGTGGGATATAAGCATACTTTACTTCAAGAAAACTTTATGCATGCTTCAATGGTGAAAAAAGGCTTAAAACAGTTTATTTTACTTGATAAAACTTTATCATGCTTTAGATTGTCCTTCAAAGTAACTATTATATGGGTGTACTATGTAAATATACATCCTGTGTTGAACAAAAAAAGAATTCTGCTCTTAATGAGTCTCACTGTATTTGTAATTTTAAGCTTTTCAGCTTCTGCCCAGGAGGCAACAATACATGGTGCTGTATATGAGTGGGATTCATTTGCTCCTCTTGAAAATGTCATTGTGGAGGTTAACTCAACACCTTCTCAGTCAATGCTTGCAACTTACGGACTCTATTCTTTCAATCTTGATCCGGGGAACTATATGATATCTGCAAGCTATTATAGTAACAATGAACTTGTAGCTTACACTGAAGAGCAAATCACAATAAGCGATGACGGTGATTACGTACTTGACCTCATACTGTTTCCGGTCTATTCCGATCCTTTGCTGAACGAAAGTGACTTTTCAGAGCTGGAGGACATAGCGGATTTAGCCGAATCTGGCGACCAGGGATCCTCATCTTTCCTTTCAGAAAGTACCTCTGTAATCCTTATTATACTTTTGATTCTGCTTCTTTTCGGAGTTGCTGTTTTTGTAAATCAAAAGAAAGATTCTCACATGCCTGGTGGTACTTTATCTGAAGGCCTGTCAGATGATTTTGTATCTGATGATTCATTGGGTGGCCTGCCTGACGATCTTCGTGAAGTAGTTTCTATCATCGCAGAGAATGACGGCAGAATTACTCAGAAAGATCTTCGTACAAAAGTTAAGCATTCAGAAGCAAAAGTAAGTCTAATGATCTCTGATCTTGAAAGCAGGGGAATTGTAAGAAAGTTCAAGAAGGGAAGAGGCAACGTTATCATTCTAGAGGACAAGAATGAAGAAGATAATTTCATTTGTGAGTCTGCACTGGATAACTCATCACCCGATGACCCGGAAAGTCATGATAATAAATGATCCTGTGCCCGACCTGATTTAAAAACTGAATACTAAACCAAAATATATAACTGCCTTTACGAGTATGATATGCATTCAGAAGTAGTTCTATTTACATATTTATCAGATTTATGAGGGTATACATGCGAGTTTCCATGGACATTGAGTTAAAAGATATCCCCGGCCAATTGCTTCTTGCTTTAAGGCCCGTATCCGAGCTTAAAGGTAATTTGATTTCGGTAGTTCACCATCATGAAAAGAGAACCCCCCGTGGCACAATTCCTGTTCAGCTGGTTTTTGAGATAAAACCGGATAAGCTTAATGACATTGTTTCAAGGCTTGAAGAGAATGGTATCGGCATTGCACGAATTGATGAAAAGAGATTTTTCGAACATGGTGCAGTAATTCTTATAGGTCATATAGTCCACACGGATATTCAGGACACTATAGATACAATTGATAAGACCGGTTATGCAGAAGTTGTGGACCTGAACCTGTCAATGCCAAAAATAAACATGGCTTCTTCAGCTTCATTGAAAATAGATGCTGTCAGCAAGGAACATCTAGATTCTGCTATTACTTTGTTAAAAGAGATAGCCAGGGAAAAAGACCTTCTGGTTATTGAACCCATTAAAATTGAACTAGGGGTGAACTGATGAAGACCATAAGTGTATCTATTATTGGTTTCGGTGCAGTAGGTCAGGGTGTTGCTAAGGTTCTTGTTGATAAAAAAGAGTATCTTGAAAATCTGGGTCTTGATTTCAAGGTAGTCGCAGTTGCAGATTCTAGAACTGCAGCAATCGATGAGAACGGTGTAGATCTTAATGCAGTCCTTTCCAGAAAACAGGACGAAGGTGTTGTAGGTTCTGAAAAGCTTACAGGACTTGAGATTATAGAAACCATAGATCATGATGTTGTGGTTGAGACCACTCCTACTAATATAGTAACAGGCGGCGTAGGTCTTCAGAATATGCTCGCCGCTTTTAAGCATGGAAGGGATGTTGTTACATCAAACAAAGGTCCTCTTGCAATGAAATATGGTGAGCTGATGGAAGCTGCTAGTGAGGGAGGCTCCAACTTTAAATACGAAGCAACGGTCGGCGGTGCAATGCCGGTTCTCAATCTTGCAAAGGATGTCCTTGCAGGTAATTCAATAACCAATGTGGAAGGAATTTTCAACGGAACCTGCAATTATATCCTTACCCGCATGATGGAGGAACATGCGTCCTATGAGCAGATGCTTGCAGAGGCTCAGGAACTCGGATATGCGGAAACAGATCCGACTTATGATGTTGAAGGTATTGATACTGCCTGCAAACTTGTCATTCTTGCGAATTGCGTTTTCGGCATGAATGCAACACATGAGGATGTTACTGTCTCAGGTATAACCAGAATCACACCTGAAGCGCTTCTTCTGGCCCAGAATGAGGGATATGTCATCAAACTTATCGGAGAGGTCAATGACAGCAGGATCAATGTCGCACCAAAACTCGTACCAATTGACCACCCGCTTGCAGTTGGTGGTTCTCTTAACGTGGCTTCGGTACAGACCGATCTTTCCGGTCCCATAACTGTAACCGGCCGTGGTGCGGGTTCAGTTGAGACTGCAAGTGCAATTCTCAGTGATATGATATCCATTTACAGGGACTAAATTCAGCCATCAAATTTAAGGGGCGTATTATGACAAGCTTCAAAGAATTTGCCAGGGCATGTAAAGTTATTGAAGGAACGCCCGGTTCCCTTGATATGACTGCTCTGGTTGCGGAGTTACTTGGAAAAGTAAGCCCTGAAGAACTTCCTGTGGTAACGCATTTTGTAATGGGCGAGATCTTTCCTGCATGGAGCAGTGAGGATATCGGAGTTGGTGCAGGTATTCTTTACAGTGCACTTGCAAAGTCTGCCGGACTTTCAGTTGCTGATATAAAGGAAATTGTAAGAGAAACAGGAGATATTGGAGAAACAGCTGTCAGGGCCCTTAAGAAAGTTTCCAGCGGCCAGGCTACTTTTTCCTCATTTATGGAAGATAACACTGAACTTTCTATTCTGGAAGTATTTGAGAGATTCAAGGCCATATCCAGGGCCGCCGGAAAAGGCTCACAGACATCCAAGATGAAGAATCTCCAGTATCTTTTCAATTCTGTTTCCCCTGAGGAGGTTGGTTACATAGCACGTATTGTTGTGGAAGAGCTAAGGATCGGAGTAGGCGAAGGAATTGCCCGTGATGCTATTTCAAAGGCTTTCGATGTGCCTTCTGGAGAAATAGAGAGAGCTTTCATGCTTACAAATGACCTTGGGCTTGTGGCAGTAACTGCAAGGGAAGGTGGAAGTGAGGCTGTCAGGTCTCTTGGACTTGAACTAAATCGTCCGATCCGTATGATGCTGGCTCAGGTGACTCCTGATTTTGATGTAGCACTTTCTGATCTTGGAACTGCCGCAGTTGAATGGAAGTTCGATGGTGCCAGGGTCCAGATCCATAAAGAAGGTGACAATATCACACTTTTCTCCCGCAGGCTTGAGAACATCACAGATTCTCTACCTGATATTGTGGAAGCTGTAAGAGAAAACATCGATGCTGAATCTGCCATACTCGACGGTGAAGCTGTTGCAATCGATGGAAATGGAAGGCCAAGGGCATTCCAGGATATACTGAAACGTTTCAGGCGAAAATATGATGTACAGTCCACAGCACGTGAGATCCCCCTCATATTGAACCTTTTTGATATTATATATCTGAATGGCGAGGAACTAATTGACCTGCCTCTTGTCCGTAGAAGGGCAAAACTTGAGAGCTGTGTCAAAAACGGGGATAAGATCAGGGTAGACACCCAGTATATCACAGATGACATTGTAAAGATAATGGAAGTATACAATGAAGCTCTTAAAGCCGGACATGAAGGTGTGATGATAAAGAACCCGGACTCACCGTATTCTCCCGGAAAGCGAGGCAAGAACTGGCTCAAGAAGAAGCCGGTAATGGAGACACTGGATCTTGTTGTTATCGGAGCTGAATGGGGATACGGAAGGCGTACAAGTTTTCTGGGTTCCTATGCTCTTGCATGCCATGACCCCGAAAAAGGTCTTTTCCTGCCAGTAGGCCGTGTAGCAACAGGTTTTTCCGATGAACAGCTTGCTGAGCTGACAGAGCTCTTTTCAGATCTGATAGTGACAGAATCTGGTACGGAAGTTGAGATTAAGCCGGAAATAATATTTGAGGTTGCTTTTGAAGAGATACAGAAAAGTGTAAATTACGAATCAGGATATGCACTTCGTTTTCCAAGGCTTGTTAATGTTAGAACCGATAAATCTGTTGAAGATGTGGAAACAATAGGCAGACTTGAAGAAATGTATCTTGTACAACGTGAAAGGAACTAAATGACCTTAGTTCTGCTTGTTTTTTTAAATCAAAAGTGTTATTAGGCAATAACAATTCATCACAACTATGAATCTCAGAAATATTCCTTTTCTTGTTCTACTGGTATTCCTGATAACTCTGGCTTTTTCCGGATGTGTTGGTGAACAGACATCTGAAAATGTATCAGAGCAGGAACCAGTGGACGTTGATGCAATAGTATATATTGAAGAATATGCTTTCAAGCCAGAATATACAATGATCTCTCCCGATGAGACTGTTATGTGGGTGAATAATGATTCGGTGGCGTTCATTGTAAAGATAAACCTTGTTGGGGGAGACAGTTTCCAGTCTCCTACTCTCAGAAAAGATGATACCTTCACCTATACTTTCCAGAACAGAGGCACATACAAATATGAACTTGTGACTCATCCATGGAAAAATAGCGGTTTTATAGTTGTGGAATAATACACCACTTACAAAGAATTAATTTTTCAGGGTACAGGATTCCAGCTATAATCTGGTTCTATTATCCTTTTTTTTCTTATAATACATTTACCTATGCTCCGGGGCATAATCTTTATCAATCATTGTAAATTAATTTTCTACATAGTCTATAGATACTATATAATTTACAAAACACAAAAGGCCAGATTGTTAAAATGACAGATATCCGTTTAATATTAATGCTGTTTGTAGTTGTATTGCTTATGAATGTGATAGCCTATTATATTTTCATTCAACGTAACTACAGGAAAGAGCAAAGTTCATCTGGTGCAAGCAATAGGGATAAATTCACTTTTGTAAGAGAAGTGTTACCATATGTCGGATTTGTTTCATTAATTTACCTTTTAGTAAAATCACAGGGTATCATTGTCAATAAACTTGTTAAAGTTCCTGGTTTTTCTCTGGAATATGATCTTGCAAGATACATATTTCTCATTGAAGGGAACAGTGTTAGTATATTTCAGGCTTTTACAAGTCCGGTGCTTACATATATCAGTTCATTTATCTACATATTCGGTTTTGCTTTCCTGTTGACCTTTACATTCTTATTCTTCCTGCTCACAAACCAGTTGAAAACCTTGAAAGAATATGCCATCGCCATATCTGTTATATACATAGTGGCTTTCCCATTCTACATATTAACACCTGTGAAGGTTACAGGTTATACACTGCCTGGTGTAACGCCTTTGCTTTACAATCTCAGTCCGTTGATAGTTAATGGTCTCAGAACGGTGGATCCATTATTTGATAACTGCTTCCCGAGTCTTCATGCTGCTCTTTCCATACTTGCAATGCTGTTTATAATTTTCAGAACTGATCTCAGGAGCCTGAAAGTACTTGCAGTTTTCACGACACTGGCCATTCAGTTCACTATATTTTATCTGGGTATTCACTGGATGACCGATTTTGTTGCAGGTATTCTACTGGCATTTTTAAGTTATTTTATCGGTACAAAATATCATTCTTTGATAGCAAATAAACTCCGTCTATTTACAAATACTCAAAACAAATGATAAAGCATCTTCCCGGAAACTCCCGATCTGAAAATAAAGCAGAATGTAAACTGCTCACATTTTAACAATAAGAGATATCATAACTATGGAAAGAACGTTCGATTTCTTTCCTGTCTGTTATATCGTAAAAAATGATAACTGCGCCAATTATCTCGTTTTTCTTATTGGTTACTGGCGAACCTATTATATCAAGTGGTATACGTGTGTTGTTCTTTGAAATCAGGGTTGTGTTGTCTTCAAGACCGAAAAAAGCACCTTCTCTTAATACCTTTCTGATGGGGTCTTCTACAACTCTCTCCTCTTCACAAACTATTTTGAACACATTTGTGATTCTGCAGCCAAGTGCTTCTTTTTTAGTGTAACCTGTGAGTGCTTCGGCAAGAGGATTAATGTATTTGATATTTCCATTTATGTCAGTGGATATAACCGCATCACCAATATTGTCAAGGAGCGAATTGACACATTTTTCGCGATCGAACTGTTTTTCTTTTTCCTTTTCCTGTTTATACAGGGCAATTTCTATGTTAGTCCGGAGTTCTCTCTCATCAAAGGGTTTGAGTATGTGGCCAAAAGGTTCTGTGAGTTTTGCTCTTTGAAGTGTTTTTTCGTCTGAATAAGCTGTCAGGTAGATAACAGGTATGTTATAATTATCCCGTATCTCCTTTGCAGCTTCAATACCATCGATCTTGCCTTTAAGCACAATATCCATTAATATCAGATCGGGTCGGTATTGATCAATGAATTTTATAGCATCTTCACCGCTGTCTGCCATACAGGGCACAGAATATCCGAAATGTTCCAGACTATCTTTAATATCCAGAGCTACTATTTTTTCGTCTTCGACTATCATTATCTTCTCATTGGTCATCAGTAGTCCCTTCTCTTATAGGATAGTCCTTTGAATTTTATTCTGAATTCCGTACCATTGCTTCTTATTAGCTCTATGCTGCCTTCTATCTGTTCAACTAATGAAACTACAAGCTGCATGCCCAATGAGTCCGTATTTCTGAAGTCAAGATCTTCCGGAAAACCTATTCCGTTGTCCCTTATCGTTAACATGTATTGACCATTGACATCCGGAACTATCTCGACAAATATTTCCCCCTTATGGTCTTTGAAAGCATGTTTCAGGGAATTCGATACGATCTCATTGATGATAAGCCCGAGCGGTATGGCTGTATCAATGTCCTGTGTTATGTTTTTAATCTTTATATCAATTTTGATATTTTCCGGATCGCAGCCATAAGTATTTAGAAGATATTTAGTAAGATCCTCGACATATGAAAAAAGTCCAATATTCTCCAGATCACTTGACTGGTATAGTTTTTCATGTGCAATAGCCATGGATTTAGCACGGTTCTGGCTTTTGCGGAATGCTTCTATTGTTTCTCTGTCGATAAATTTTCTTGACTGGAGTCGCAGCATGCTTGATATTATCTGGAGATTGTTCTTCACCCGATGATGAACTTCTTTGAGGAGCAGATCTTTCCGGCGCATTTCCTCTGCTTGTTTCAATTCAGTAATATCCTTGACAACTGCAAGCACCTCATCATCAGAAATAACAACAAACCTGACTTCAAAGTCTCTCATCTCTCTTTTCACAGGCATGGTGTAATGCATTGTATGGGTTTTCTTTGTCTTGAGCGCTTCTTCTATTATGTCTAGTTCCATTTCAGCAATGTGTGCAGGAAGAACATCTTCAAGTGTGATATTCAGTTCTTTTTCAGGTGATTCATAAATACAGTTGTCTGTGGAAAGTTTATAATTACATATTGTTCCGTCCTTTTTTACCTGGAACATCATATCAGGCATAGCCTGCAAAATAGCATTTATGGTAGCATCTCTTTTTGTAACTAGTTTTTGTGCTCTTTCAAGTGATTCAAGCATTCTGTTAATAGAGGCACTAAGACTTGCAAGTTCATCGTTTCCTTCATCAGATACTCTTTTTGTGAAATCGCTTTTATTACCTATGTCTCTGACTTCATTCTGGAGTTCTTTTAGACGGAAAATATGGGACCTTTCCAGAAGTAAAGTCACAGATGCTCCGAAAACAATCCCTGTCAGCACAAGGACAAAAAGGAAATAGTTGATCGAATTTATTCCCTGCTGGTGGATATTGCGAAGCATCCCAGCTTCCAGTGAAAATGCACTATTCCCATATATGTCATTGAAATTCACATAGGAGTATATACGGGTATCATCTGTTATAGTGAATATACTGTCATTATTATTGCCATTGTTAAGGGATAATATATTTTCTGCATTATCTGTGTTCTTTATATTTTCAATGTTCACGACAAGGCTTGTAGTTTCATGTAGTCTGGCAATCTCTTCCTTGTCAATGAACCTGCCCATTATTACTGTTCCGGCTATTGGTCCGCTGAGGTCACTTTTCACAACTGGTTGTGATGTTATCAACAATGGTTTTTCTTCAAAGACAAGAAATCCGGTTTTCCTGCTTCCATGATCTTCATGGTCCAAAAGGTATGGATTGCTTTCCAGATGCTTTTCCAGTTCACTTACAGAGGTCGGATTATCTATGGATTTTTCAAATAACAATGTTCCGTTTTTATTGTAAAAGAGCATGAAGTCTAGCCTCTGGTTGTGAAAGGTTTCGTCCATGAGGTATTTTTCAGAATAGTTGTTACTGTTACCATGGAGAAAGTTGTATGTTTCATCCCATACAGACCAGTCAGCAGCTTTTCTTTCAAGATCCTGGCTGTCAATAATTACAATATTTTTGATGCAAACAGCATTCTCGATCGCATCCTGTTCTTCCAGTCTGTCAAAACTGTCAATAACTATGGAATGTGAACTAAGATATATTATCAGTATAAGCCCTATAAGAGTTGCACCTATAATGCCAAATGTCTTTTTCTGTAGTGTTGTCATTCCTTCGCCTATATTTCCTGAATGCTGACCATTTCGCTATCTTCATGTTCTAATGTTATATAACTGCCTTATAATTTATATGCATATATAATTGTTTCTGGTAATTGTGCAATCATGCACAACATCTTTAAAGCAGATTCCAATGCAGCCTGCAATAAATCGTTAATTGTAGTAATGATGAACAATACTAACGGTAAAATATAGAAACAAATCAAAGAAAAAAGATAGCTTGCAGGATTTTTTTTCCACAAGCGTCTATAGGATTAAGTAGTCTGAAACTAAATATTAACCAACAACACTCATGTCAGAGATTCTGACAGATGGAGTGATAGTTCCACCAACTTTACGAACATCTCTTCCAGCTCCGGTTATATTTTTCAACATCTCAAATATGTTACCTGAGATCATAAGTGATTTTATTGGCTTATCCAGTTTTCCATCTTTTATGGTAAATGCATTGCGTGCTTCCACTGAGAAATCTCCTGAGATAGAATTTGCAGTATGGGCACCAATGACGGTATTCACGTAGATTCCGTTATCGGTGTCAGCTATGATATCACAGGTTGGGAAATCAACGATAAAATTTCTTGAACCTACAGAAGGTGTTGAAAGATATGAATTTCTGGAAGCATTACCTGTGCTTTCCACGTCATCTTTTCCTGCGGTATAAGTGTCATATAAATATGATTTGAACACTCCATTTTCAATAACTGTTGTTTTACGTGATGCTACACCTTCATCATCAGCAATTCCAGTATCAATACCACCTTCAAGCAGTCCGTCATCATATATGGACAGTTTCTCATTTGCGATGGTCTCATCCTTTCTGCCAATTAGGCTTGATCTTCCTTTCTGCACATTATCGGAATCTATGGATGGTATGAATGTATTTTCTATCAGGTCTGAGAATGCAAATGGGTGAAGTATTACTTCTGTCCTGTGCGGCTCAACAGAAATCGTATCCTGTGATCTCTTTGCAAGCCCAGCTGCATTCTTCCCAATTTCTCCAAAATCAATATCATTTTTTCTTGATATTGCAAAGTCATATGCTGTAGATGTTTCACCTTTATTTGTTATAACATCCACAAATCCTGAGATACCTGTGCCTTCTTCTGAAACTTCCACTCCATTTGTGTTCAGTATAAGCCTTTCACCATAGCTTCGGCTGAAACTTCCGGATGTAACTATAATTCCGGGTGTTTTCCGGGCAGCTTCCATCATTTCCATTGTATGGTCAATACACTCATCAAGTTCCATATTCTGTATCTCTCTGTCAAGGATACCTGAAACAGTTGGATATTTCTGGTTGGAAGGAAGTTCCTTCCAGTCAGGGTCAGCATCCTGTGTCTTTGCAGAACTTACTGCATTTTTAGCAGCTTCATCAATGTAACTCATAATATTGGTGCTGGAAAATCCCACTGCACCGTTGATAATAGCACGAATACCAATTCCTGTTGTGATGTTTTCCTTAGCGCCTTCTATCATGTCCTTCTGGATATTGACAGATGTTTTCTGACTTTTTACAATATAGACTTCAGCTTCCTTAGCACCAAATTTTGTGGCTGCTTTCAGGGCTTTTTCAGCAAGGTCGTACATTTTATACACCTCCGACCATTGCTTCGGATATCATAAGATGCGGAGATCCATCGGTAACGGGTACAAGCTGACCACCTTTTCCACATCTGCCTGAATTCATTTTCAGGTCATTACCTACCATTTTCACATTGTTCAGAATTTCCAGGATCTTTCCGGAAAGTGAAACATCCCTGAGGAGTGTTGTAAGTTTTCCGTCCTCAATGAGGTATCCTTTTTCCGCATTGAACTGGAATACGCCTTCTCCTGTGTTCACCTGTCCACCCCTAGAACCAATAAGATACATGCCATTTCCTATTTCCTCAAGCATTTCCTCAAATTCTGAATTGCCTTTGTCGATGTATGTGTTACTCATACGGACAATTGGCTTGGAGTGTCCCTGGGCACGGCAATGTCCGGGAGTTCCTCCTAGTTTTGCTGCTGTTTCTCTGGAATGCAGGTAGGACTTAAGAATTCCATCCTCTATGACAGTTGTTTTTTCTGTCTGTGCACCTTCATCATCAAATGGGAAGTATCCGTATTCATGCATAGTAGGATCGTCAACTATTGTAATAAGAGGGGATGCTATTGACTCGCCTATACGGTTCTCAAGTACTGAGCTTCCTTCAAGTACAAGATCTGCTTCTGAGGCGTGCCCCACAGCTTCGTGAGCAAAAACACCTGCAAGCTCAGGATCAAGTATCACAGGCATATTTCCACCTTTTGCAGGCTTTGCATCAAGGAGTTGTAATGCACTGTTTGCAGCTTCCTCTGCAAGTTCAGCTGCATTGTACTTATCAAATATTTCGTACCCCATCACTCCAAAGCGGCTTTCTCTTCCTGCCTGGTATAATCCATCCCTCGATGCCACAGCACTGATAACAAAACCGGAACGTACAACATCGTATTCGCCTTCAACACCTGTAGAGTCCGTGTACCTGACCTTGTATGACGATTCGCTGTAAGCGGCACTGGTGCTACTAATACCTTCTTTTTTTGCATATTTGCCGAACTCTTTCAGGTTATTTACCTTCTCTTCAAGTGAAATGTCAAGAGGATTTTTCTTCACTTTAGGTGTGTTTAAAACCACAGGATTTGCTATGTCCTTCATTTTTACTTTTTCTTTGGGTGATTTCTCATCCATGCTCACAGCAAGCTCAGATGCAGCGCGTATTGCTTTTTCAATATCGAAATCTCCATCTGCAGAGGTGAATCCCCAAGAGCCACCTTTCAGGGCTCTAACAGCTGCTCCCTTTGTGAAATTGACAGATATCTGTTCTATCCTGTCATTATCGAGGACTATAGACGTTGTTGTCCCCTCAATGATCCTCGTATCAAAAAAGTCTACACTATGCATAATTTAATCCCTCACTTTATGAATGAAACAAAAAGTGAACTACCCCTCCCTGCCAGCCTTCGGCTGTCGAGGAAGGAGCTTCCTACGAGTGTAAGTCTCATTTCGTTATCATTCTGTTGGGAATGATTCCGATCAACAA
>NZ_JAGGKD010000017.1 GCF_017873415.1 Methanolobus bombayensis
AGAACATTATCATTGGAATCAGTTATACTAAATCCGGATTGATTGTAGATCATCGTAGTGAAATACTTCTTACCTTTGAATCCAGGAGGTTTTGCTTTGGTATCTTTATTCTTAAGTAAGTTGAAAAAAGACTTATAATCATTATCAAGACACTTCAAACATCCCTGTAACACTTTGGAATATACTATTTTGTAATCAGGAAACTTTTGCTTAATTTCAGGCAACTTATTTTGTTGCATGATATAATTGATTTTAGTTTTGTTCTTATATGCATTTTGACGTTCTTTCAAACCAAAATTGTAAATTAATCTACATTTCTCTGATAGATCCCATAGAACAGATTCCTGTTCAGGAGTAGACTGTATTTTAATTGGTAATGTCAATTGCATAAAAAAAAACCAAACATCTATATGATTTCAAACTATTTAATATATTAGTAATGTTTTTTGTATTAGACGCATTCATCTCCCAGCTTACGCAAGGAGACTTCTGTTCTAAAAGTAAAACCTCACTTATTTCTACTATTTAAAAAAATAATAGATTATTAATGGAGCAGGCAAAGTTATTTATTCCAATGCGGGTTTTTATATCCAGGTCAGATAGTCCTGCAAAAAGCATCATAAATGCTTACAGATGCTTAGATTTATACATAAAATCGGACTGTTCCAGAGTACAATACTAAATGATCCCGGTATTAACACCGGTTTTAACTTTGCAGATAATCGCTTAACTTAAATTACATTTGAATAGGTGACATTATGAAATGTGATGATCTTAAAGATCCTTTTAGATCCAGACAAACTATTACTATCGCTGATAAAGAGGTAACATACTATAGCTTAAAAAAGCTTGAAGAGGCAGGTATTGCCAATATTTCCAAATTACCTTACTCAATCAGAGTGCTGCTTGAGGATATTCTGAGAAATGTTGATGGAAAAGTTATCACAGAAGATGACGTCAAGAATCTTGCAAGCTGGAGTTCAAAAGGCGTACTTGCAGTTGATATCCCATTCATTCCTTCAAGGGTCTTAATGCAGGACTTCACAGGTGTCCCTGCTGTAGTAGACATAGCAGCCATAAGATCAGCAATGAAGAGACTCGGAGGCGACCCTTCGGCCATCAATCCGGTAATTCCTGCAAACCTTGTTATTGATCACTCAATTCAGGTAGACTATTATGGCACATCATATGCACGTAACTGCAATGAGAAATATGAGTTCCACCGCAACAAGGAAAGATACGAGCTGCTTCACTGGGCACAGAGCGCTTTCGATAACCTGAAGGTAGTCCCGCCTGCAAGCGGAATAATCCACCAGGTCAATCTTGAGTACCTTGCATCTGTTGTTCACCTAAAAGAAAAATGCGGAGAACTTGTTGTTTACCCGGATACTCTTGTAGGTACAGACTCCCACACCACCATGATCAACGGACTTGGTGTACTTGGATGGGGAGTAGGCGGTATCGAGGCTGAAGCCGTAATGCTTGGACAGCCATATTACATGCCAATTCCGGAAGTTGTCGGATTCAAGCTCACAGGAGAGCTCAGGGAAGGCGTTTCAGCAACTGACCTCGTACTCTCTGTTGTACAGATGCTCAGGGAACATGGAGTCGTTGGAAAATTCGTGGAATTCTACGGACCGGGATACAAGGCAATAGAGCTTACAGAAAGAGCCGTACTTGCTAACATGGCTCCTGAATACGGCGCTACAATGGGATTCTGCCCTGTAGATGAAGTTACACTTGAATATATGACCATGACAGGAAGAAGTGAAGAACAGGTCGACCTTGTCAGGAAATATTGCAAAGAGCAGGGACTTTTCCTTGAAAATGACGCGCCAGAGCCTGAATTTACATCAACACTTGAACTTGATATAAGCACCGTGGAACCATCACTTGCGGGACCAAAGAGACCACAGGACCGTATACCAGTTCCTGAGATGTCAAGGGCATTCCACCAGACAATGAAGGAAGTGTTCACTGCAAAGAGCGGAAAAGAAGCATGTGAAACAAATCCGGATTACGGACGATGGCTAAACGAAGGTGGTTACAGTGTTTCAGAGATCACACATCCACATCACACAGGCATTACAAAGATAAAATGTGCAGATGATGTTGTTTCCGTAACACATGGTTCAGTTGTCATCGCCTCTATCACATCATGTACTAACACATCCAGCCCGGCACTGATGATCGGCGCAGGACTGCTTGCCAAGAAAGCTGTTGAAAAGGGACTTAAGGTCAAACCATTTGTAAAGACAAGTCTTGCACCTGGTTCCCGTGTAGTTACTGATTACCTCGAAAAAGCCGATCTTATGCCATACCTTGATGCACTGGGATTCCACCTTGTAGGTTACGGATGTCTCACATGCATAGGTAATAGCGGCCCCTTAGGAGAAGCAGTATCAAAGAAGATCGAGGACAAAGATCTTACTGTTGCAGCAGTTCTCAGTGGTAACAGGAACTTCGAAGGCAGGATCAACTCCCAGATAAAAGCGAACTATCTTGCATCCCCAATGCTTGTTGTGGCATACGCACTGGCAGGAACTGTTGACATTGATCTTATGAATGAGCCAATCGCCTGTGACCCGAACGGACAGCCTGTTTACCTGAAGGACATCTGGCCAGGTAAAGAAGAGCTTAATGAATGCATCCGTAGTGCAGTCACACCTGAGATGTTCAAGGCAGAATACTCCAATGTATATGAAGGCACAGAACTCTGGAAAAAACTTGATGCTCCTGAAGGTCTCCTTTATGAATGGGACACCGACTCCACATATATACAGGAACCACCTTTCTTCAAAGATTTCCCACTGGAAGTAGAGGAACTTACCGATATTAAAGGTGCAAAGGCCCTGGCATATGTGGGAGACAGCATAACCACTGATCATATTTCACCTGCAGGTTCAATCCCAACATCGTATCCGGCGGGTCAGTACCTTATCGCAAAGGGTGTAGATGAGAAGAATTTCAACTCATATGGTTCCAGACGTGGTAACCACGAAGTGATGATGAGAGGAACCTTCGGAAATGTACGTCTTAAGAACAAGCTTGTTGGAAACAAAGAAGGTTCATGGACAATGTACATTCCTGAAGAAAAGGAAATGCCAATCTATGATGCTGCAATGAAATATATGGAGCAGAAGATTCCATTGATAGTTGTTGCAGGAAAAGAATACGGCACCGGAAGTTCACGTGACTGGGCAGCAAAAGGAACCCAGCTTCTTGGAATCAAAGCTGTGATCGCAGAATCATTTGAAAGAATACACCGCAGCAACCTTGTAGGAATGGGTGTATTGCCACTTCAGTTCAAGAGTGGCGAATCAGCTGAAACCTTTGGACTTACCGGAACAGAGACATACGACATAACCGGAATTGAAGGACTCAAACCATTCGGAGAACTTACTGTTATAGCAAGATCCGATGATGGAGAAGAAAAGAGCTTTAATGTGGATGTCCGTCTTAATTCGGAAATTGAGATCGAGTACTATATGAATGGAGGAATTCTGCATAAATTCCTTAGAGACAGAGTAAAGGGTGAATGAAAATTCACTCCCCAACATCGTTTTGATTTTTTGTTTGAAATTATAAATGTATTTTATTAATGCATTTTATATTCAAGCAAACTTTAATATATGGACATACTAAAGGTAATATTGAACATATTCTATCAAAACGTACATTTGATCCATCGGGGGATTTTTAAATGGAAGAGATGAAAAAAGGCCTTGAAGGCGTAGTAGCTTTGGATACAAAAATATCTTTTATTGATGGTATCCAGGGAATCCTGATGTATAGGGGTATCAAGATAGAGGATCTGGCTGATCTCTCTTATGATGCTGTATCCTATCTTCTTATCAATGGAAAGATTCCCGATGAAGCAGAGTTGTCCGAATATTCCCGGATGCTTAAAGAGAATCGTCGTATAAATGGAAAACAGATAGAAGTGCTGAAAGATTTTGAGTTTGGTACCGAAGCCCTTGATGGTCTCAGGACTGCTATTTCTTGCACAGCGCACTTTGATGAAGAGAACAATCATCACACACCTGATGCAAACAAGAATAAATCCATAAAACTTGTTGCTAAATTCCCGACAATCGTTGCAGCCCTGCACAGGGCCAGTTTTGGTGAGAAACCTATCGACCCCATGGATAATTTATCCCATGGAGCTAATTTCCTGTACATGCTAAGCGGAAAGATTCCTACTGAACTGGAAGCAGAAGCAATGGAAAAAGACCTAATCCTCAGTGCGGAACACGAACTTAATCCGTCCACATTTTCACTGAGAATTGCAGCATCAACATTATCAGACCTCTATTCTGCAGTTATATGCGGACTGTGCACACTCAAAGGACCACTGCATGGGGGTGCCAGAAAAGGTGTAATGGACATGCTGGATGAGATTCAAAGCATTGAAAATGCCAGAGATTATGCCCTTGGAAAACTTGAACGGAAAGAAAAGATAATGGGATTTGGTCATCGTGTTTATAAGACACTTGATCCCAGAGCAAGGATATACAAGGATATTGCCAGAAAACTTGCAGAGGAAAATGGTGACACCTACTGGTTTGATCTTGCAGAAGAGATCGAGCAGATTCTCTACCATGAGTTCATAGAAATAAGAGGAAAACCGATCTATCCTAATGTTGATTTCTATTCCGCAGTGGTTTATAAGTATCTTGATATCCCTGCCGAACTTGCAACTTCTATTTTTGCAATTGGAAGAGTTTCCGGCTGGATAGCACACTGCATGGAACAATACTCAGATAACAAAGTAATCAGGCCAAGGGCGCACTTTGTGTAAGCCCCTGCCTGCTTTCCTTTTCACATTTATTTTTGAGGCTTGTGTTCATATTCTCAAAGCCTTCACGGGTTTTCTCACCTATCAGATGTAATATCAGAGGAGCCAGTATGCCTTTAAACCTTTCACATTGGATTAACCTTGTACGGTTGTTTTCAAGTTCTTCCAGTCTGAATGCATGTTCTCCGTCAAAAATTCCTTTTACCCAGAGATTTCCAAGCCATCTTAACTCATTGACCGGTTCCACTTTTGTGAGAACAGGATATAGGTCTATTTCTTTCATCCCAGGTGCCTGAATATGGACCTCCAGTTTAGAACCGAGCTCAAGTTTGCCTTTTATTTTTGTAATAAAAGGATTCCATGCTTCAAATTTGTCAAAATCTGTCAGGACGTTCCAGACTTCATTGATGGGAGAGTCAATTACAATATCTGTACATATCTTATGCATTCTGAGGTAAGCCTCCGAAAAAAAAGATAAAACAAGAAGAAAATGATATATCGTTCACACTAATTACCTGCTACTATATTCATCTTTTTAGTGTTCATCAAATATATATTTTTAGATGATATGAAAATATCGTGCATATATTACAATATCACCTGCAAAGCAAAAATAACAAAATATCTGTACGGATTTTAAACATATATGTGTCGCCTATTTTCGCTAATAGAGCGCATGGTTTAAAAAGCTTACCATGTTCACCGGAATTTGAACAGCTAATTACCAATATAATGAATCTGAACTTATTTATATAAAATGAATCATATGCCATATGAGAAAATTAAAAAGGTAATAATCATGAGTGGAACAAAAACCTACGGCGTTCCGGCGCTATTATCATTCTTTGTCCCAGGACTTGGACAATTGATAAAAGGAGAGATATTCAAGGCAATCGGTATATGGGTAGTACTTGGAATCTGCTTTTTACTACAAATTATTCTTGTAGGTTATCTAATAGGATTTATAGTATGGATATGGCAGATCTATGATGCATACAATAATTAATGTATTTTGTGGAAATAAGAAGGAAAATAGCAGGAATCAGAATATCTCACTAATACCTGTTACCTTTTCTCCCTTCGCACCCTGAACTGTAACCTCAAAATCCTTGAACTTCGGAACTCCGGTGCCTCCTGTCTCATCAGGTACAAGAGAATTGGACCATGGACTATTGACCATGTAAGCAATCCCTGCATGTGATTCTTCATAGTCAGATTTCATGGCTGTGACAACAACTTTTCCTGAGCTGTTTTTGACGATTACAGTCTCACCATCTTTGATAGTAAGTTTTGCAATGTCTTTGAGATCCAGTTTTATCACAGCTGAAGACCTCTCGTATTCCTCACCAAAACGAGAAGTTTCCTGCGCAGTGTTCTGGAACACATCTCTGTATGTAACAACTTTCAGCTTGATCTCAGGTGATGCAAGGAATTGTCCGAATCCCATCAGATCGCCTCCGTGATTTTCTTAAGAATCTCTACATCCGGGAGATTATCAGTATCAATTATCTTTTTAAGCTCGACATCAACACCGTCCATACGAACGGCAGTTCCACCGTATTCCACTCCTCCAAGAGCACACGGAATAGTTACATTGGATCTGGAAGATGTAAGATTTCTGCATGGATCAATACTTATCAATGGAATTTCAGCAAGATATCGTGAAACAGATAATGGAAGACTTGACAGAGGATCTGAACCTATGATCAGTGCAGCATCAACGGTTTTGTTCCTTAGAGCTTCCACAACGGAAAACTCAGGTCCGTGTTCTGCTTCACCGGATTCTGGACTGTATTTTACACGGTTGATGCACCCTGTCTCCTCGTAGAGGTTCTGGTTAAAACCTCTCATATTATACTGACCGACCATTGGCATGATATTGAAATCTGAAACTTCGTTGAGTTTGTCCATTAGTCTGAATAACGGTTCAAGATCCTTCAGTGAATATATGAGTCCGAGTCCGACACAAATTACACCGAACTTTGCCTTCTTCAGCACATTAGCCAGTTCAAGTATTTTCTTTGCATCGAATCCGAATGACGTCTTAGGAACCTTACTTGAGAGTGCACTTACCAGTGCGTCCATAAACTCCGCATCTTCTCCCATTGGTATCTTGTAGAAACGATTGTCACCACAGATAATTGCAGTCTCGGATTTCCTGACATCTACACAAATGGCAGTCCTGTCCTCTTCCCATCCCCTCTGGCGTTCCTTGCCTCTTGGGAAATAAGAATATCTCGAAAGGTGGCGGGGATGTGAGTTTGAAGGGTCAGCACCCCAGAATATAATAACATCAGCTTTGTGCCTGATATCATCCAGTGTGCATGTCTTGAGCTTTTCCTGGAGTATTGCTTCAATTATGGGCCCCTGGCAGAAGGATGAAGTATCATCCAGATATGCACCAACCTTCTTTGCAAGAGCTATGGACAGTTTCTGAGCTTCTGAACTTGAGTTACCATGTCCGAATATCAAAGGATTTGCAGCTTCCCCAAGTATCTCAGCGGCTTTTGCAATGGCAGACTCAACATCAGTTTTTTCACCATCCACCGTACATTCCAGTGAATCAATGCATCCTTTCATGCGTGCGACTCCTTTACGACATGCAGCATGAACAGTCTTTACTTTGCCATTTTCTGTTTCAACTTCTATGTCATCACAGAGAAGTGCACAGCCCGTACAAACATAATATTCACTCAAATCATCACCACACTTAAAAATAATAAAAATAAGAGTTCATACGAACTCAATGGCCTTGGTTGGACATGTATCTATGCAGGCAACACAAAGTATCTTGTTCTCGCCAAAACGACGACATTCCTGAACATTGCGGGCCTTTACAACGCCATCTTCAACCTTGAAGATAACCTTGTCAGATGTTGGTGCTTTTCCGCTTCCGGCACCCAATGGATCATTAGCCACATCTACCGGACATGCAACTACACAATTTCCACATCCAATGCATTTGTCTTCATGGACAATAAGACCTGTCTCGGTAACCTCTCCCACCGGAGCTATCATCTCTGAAAGTTTCTCATAACCCGCCTTGTATTTGGCATCATTTACAAGAGGTGGACAATCATTCACACTGACCTTACGTGCCAGCAGATCAACAGCAAATGCCATGCAGGTACTTTTTCCACATTCCTTACAGTTCGTTTTTGGAAGCAACTGGTATATTTCCATCACATTTGCCATTATTATCACCCTTCGCCTATGCTAAACTTGTCACAATCGATTCAATTTTGTTTGGTTTTGTTTGTTATATACAGGACGTTCAAACTTTGAAGAACAATGAACAGTGACAGTTTCCATCGTCCGCTATCTCATCTTCGTGATAAATGCACGGACAGATGATCTTGCGATCTTCCTCAACATCACCGGTTCTCAGCCTGCATGGACAATACTGCTTCCCATGTTCTTTTTTGTTTTTAGAAAGACCTTCAATTACCATCATAAGCATTTCTTCATCAGGATTGAGAATGAAACCTTTTTTCTTTGCGTATTTCGATGCCCATTCGTGGGTCTTTTCCATTATTGGTGCAAGGTCTGTCATAGATAATCTCCGATAGAATAAATTAAATATAGTGGTATATTCAGGATATCATTATTTATCTATTTCCCACAACAGAAATAATAGTCTTCCTAATAAAAATTCCTACAACTGCAAAAAAATCAAAAATACCGGAAAGACAGAAATATTTCCGGTTTATACCATTTTTGTCTTTTCAGTCTGGCGTGGTACTTTTACCACAAGGAAACGGAACAGACTGTCACTTTCATTCATTAGCCTGTGGGGGATCTTTGCAGGACTATCCACCAACATATCTTTTGTGATGGTCTGCTGCTCATCACCGATCTCTACTATACCTTCACCTTCAAGCACATAAAAGAACACATCCACAGGAGTTGAGTGCTTTTTGAGAGCATCACCAGGTTTTAACTGCATATGCATGACCTGGGCGTGTTCGGTATCATAGAGCTTGTGAACGGTTACCCCGTGAGGGTTATCTTTCTTCTCTGCATCATTGTAACTTGTTATTTTCATTTATACACTTCCTTAAATAAAAAGAAATAGGGGTTTTAATATAAGCATTCCTGAAACTACTGTAAAAAGTTTAAATGAGGGTTTTGAGATCCTCATCTACTGTTGTATTTGGCATTATGTTGAAGTTCTCAACCAGCACATTCAGGACATTTGGTGATACAAATGCCGGAAGTTTCGGACCAAGCATGATGTTCTTGACACCAAGGCTCAACAGTGCGAGTAGAACAAGGCATGCTTTCTGTTCATACCATGCAATATTGTACGCAACCGGCAGGTCATTGATATCCTCAACACCAAAAGCCTCTGCAAGTGCCTGTGCAATAACAACAAGTGAATAGGAATCGTTACACTGACCTGCATCAATAACCCTTGGAATTCCGCCAATGTCTCCAAGATCAAGCTTATTGTAGCGGTATTTTGCACATCCTGCTGTAAGGATAACAGTATCATCAGGAAGCGCTTCTGCAAAGTCTGTGTAGTAGTTTCTCTCCTTGTGTCTTCCGTCACATCCTGCCATTACAACGAATTTCTTGATCTGACCACCTTTTACAGCTTCAATTATCTTGTCGGCAACGGAAAGTGCTGATACATGAGCAAAACCTCCCATGATTGTGCCTTCTTCAAGCTGTTCAGGTGCAGTACATGACTTTGCCTGCTCAATAATTGTGGAGAAATCCTTTCCTCCATCCTCACTGGCATTGATGTGTGTTACACCATCAAAACCAACAATTCCGGTGGTGTAGATCCTGTTGATGTAACTTTCCTTAGGAGGAACGATACAGTTAGTGGTCATGAGTATAGGCCCGTTGAACTTGTCGAACTCTTCTTTCTGCCTCCACCATGAACCACCGTAGTTTCCTACGAAATTATCATACTTCTTGAAAGCTGGGTAAGAGTTTGCAGGAAGCATCTCGCCGTGAGTATAAACATCAACACCTGTGTCCTTTGTCTGTTCAAGGAGTTGTTCAAGGTCCCTCAGATCGTGTCCACTGATAAGTATACCAGGTTTGTCTCCTACACCAATGTTGACTGCAGTTGGTTCCGGGTTGCCATAAGTTGTAGTGTTGGCCCTGTCAAGAAGAGCAAGAGTAGTAACACCAACAGAACCACATTCAAGGACCAGCGGAACCAATTCATCAACACCCATATCATCATCCATTGTAGCAAGAAGTGCCTTTTCAATGAATGACATTATATCATCATCCTTGTAGCCAAGGACATTTGCATGGTGAGCATAAGCTGCCATACCTTTTAGACCATATACAAGCAATTCCCTGAGAGAACGGATATCCTCATCCTCTGTGGCAAGAATTCCGGTGTTGATGTTGGTCAGGGTTGCAGGTGTGACCTTTGCCATGACAGGCAGTTCATCACCGGCATTTGGAGCAGCACCAAGGAGTTTTTCCTTTATCCATCTTGGGAAGGATGATCCTGATTTTTCAGTTAAGACCTTTTCATCCATAAGCTTCTGCTTGATGTCATCCTTTATTTCAAATCCTTCTTTGATAAGTCTCTCAATATCTGACTTACTGAAGTTTGTATTTGTAACAGTAGCAAACAGCCCGTCAAGAATAAACTCATCGGTCTTTGCATCATTCAGATTGTTTGCCCTTGCTTTAGAATTGTAGAAGGCGATACTTTTCAGGACATAGATAAGATCATCCTGAAGATCAGCAACCTCTGATTTCTTTCCGCATACACCATTCTTTGTACAGCCGGTACCGTTCATAGTTTCTTCACATTGATAGCAGAACATTTTATTCACCATGCTTCCTATTATTAGTATCTTTTAGATACCAATATATTGTGTATACTTGCATATAAGGAGGTCAGTTTCCAGTTGGATACTGCATACGAAATATTCTCACAAAAGTTGTCAAAAAAGAAAAATCAGAGGAGAAGCTTACTCCTCTTTTTTGCTGTCAATGAGAACGTTGTTCAACCCATAACCCAGAAGTTGATCTGAAGTAAGCTGTACATTTCCTTCTTAGTTATTCTAAGTATCTGTTTTCCTTAATTTAAGTTCAAAAAGTATAAGGTTGTGAGCTATTCATAGTTAACTTAGAAAGCAATTTCTGAATACAGAATTTTGAAACGGGAGTGGGGTTTAGATGACAATTACCAGAGTTAATATGATCAGGATTTCAGTATCTTTCTTTTGTGCTATGTTATTACTTATTGGAGGAACTACTGCATCATCATTTATTTTTGTGAACAACAGTACCGGCCCAATGGCCAATTATACATCTATTCAGCAGGCCATAGATAATGCCGACAACGAAGATATAATAATGCTTCATCCTGGCACTTATCATGAAAATGTTGACGTAGACAAACAGATAAGTATCAGATCACTAACAGGAAACAAGAATGATACTTTTGTAAAAGCCGAAAGTCAAAAAGAAAATGTATTTTATGTTAATGCCAACAACGTGTCTATTGAAGGAATGACCATAGAAGGAGCTATAAACTGTACCTGGGAAAACAGAATTGCCGGTATTTTTTTAGATTCAGCTCACAACTGCACTATCAGTAACAACAGATTAACCGGAAACTATGAAGGTGTAATACTTATTGAATCAAATAATAACAATATCGAAACAAATGATATATTCAATAATATAAACGGTAATGGCATATTCTTACATAACTCCGACTCCAATACACTGGATTCCAATATTATTAACTCGAACTGGTGGTCAGGTATTTACCTGGATTCCTCGGATTTCAATGAGATCAGATACAACCAGCTTGAATCCAATCTTGAAGGGATCAATCTTTACAAATCAAAGAATAACAAATTAAGCAACAACATTGCCAATTCAAATGGCCTATATGGAATTGCTCTTGATACTGATTCGAACAACAATGAATTGAAAAAGAACACAGCAAACCTGAATGAAAATTCCGGAATATATTTAAAACATTCAAGTTCGAACATTCTGGCTGACAATGTTGCAGATTCTAATTACCATCAGGGAATACTAATGAAATTTTCATCTGGAAATGAAATAATTAATAATTCTGTATCAAATAACATGCCTGGATCATCATCTGATGAAGAGTCTGTTTCAACTTACGGGATGTATCTCACTAATTGTGATGAAAATGAAATTATCGGGAACCTGTTACATCTGAACAAAGATGCAGGAATAAGTATTCAGGAGTCTTCACAGAATCACATAACAGGGAACATACTTCTCAGCACGTCAACAGGCTTACTTATATCATATTCAAATGGAAATTTAATTTACGATAATTATTTCCATAATCCTGTCAATGTTGATTTTACAGGTTTAAACTTCGGTAACCAGTGGAATACCAGTCTTAAAGAAGAAACGAACATTCTGAATGGTGACTTGAAAGGTGGTAATTTCTGGTCAGATCCCTATTATACAGGACATAGTCAGATTTGTGAAGACCTGGACCTGGACGGAATTTGTGATCTCCCCTATCAGATAAACGGTGAAAATGAAGACCTTTTGCCTCTCTATGACCCCACTACTTCATGGAAAGGTGATTATGACCACGATGGAGATGTAGACTTTGATGACTTCGTTGAATTTGCAGCCTGTTATAATTCTATGATAGGCGAAAACAATTATCAGCGCATATTTGATTTTGAAGGTGATTATGACGTTGATTTTAACGATTTTGTTGAATTTGCAGGTGACTATCAGAAATGAAAACTGAAGAATAAAAAGAATTGATATTATTATCGAAATCTAAAGACAAAAATAGAAAAGTAATCGGAAAGCAATTAATCTTGCTTTCCTCTTTTATTCTTTTTCATATCAGGCCGTTGTATTACCATTTGACTCTTCAAGGACCTGAGAAAGCTGGTTAAGAGTCTCTTCCATACGGTTTATCTCCTCTCCGTAACCAGCCCAGTCACCGTCTGCCAGATATTGCTGTGCAGTATTATAGTGGTCAAGGGCCTGCTGGGCAAGTTCTCTGGCACTTGTCGGAACTTCCGTCTGTCCGGTTGTTCCCTCTTCAGTATCGATCCTGCCATCAACCAGCATCTGTAATGAAGCCTGAAGGGTTTCATCCATGACAACTTTCTGTCCTGAAGAAGCTACGACCCTTCTGAGTTCCGGGATCTCAGACTCTTCGGCACTTATGAATATAGGTTCAGTGTACAATATCGAGTTTCCTATTGGTACTACCAGCAGATTGCCTCTTATTACACGTGAACCTGTCTGGCCCCAGAGTGTCAGTTGTTCGGAAATATCCGGATCCTGATCTATCCTTGATTCGATCTGGGTCGGTCCGTAGATCAGTTCACCTTTCGGAAGTTCATAATGTTTTAATTCCCCATAATTCGGCTCATCACATCTTGCCGCAATCCAGGCTATCATATTCTCTCTGTTACGGGGTGTAAAAGGCTGAAGCAATACATATTCCAGTCCACCGCCATTCGGAAGCTTGGTGATCATGTAATATGGTTCCATATCGATACTGCCTCCTCTATAGACTTCTTTTGGGATTTCCCAGGCATCTTCCTTATTGTAAAAGGTCTCTGCATCTTTCATATGATAATTCTCATATAGGTCCATCTGAACCTTGAAGAAATCTTTTGGATATCTTATGTGTTTCTGAAGACCCTCCGGCATTTCACTGAAAGGTTTGAACAGACCTGGGAATATCTTTGAATAGGTGTCTACTACTGGCTCATTTTCCATCATGTAAAAATCCACAGTTCCGTCATAGGCATCTACAACTACTTTTACGGAGTTCCTGATGTAATTGATGTTGTAGAACCTGGAATCGTAATAACTTTCAGAATAAGGATATTTATCAGCCGTTGTATAGGCGTCTATTATCCAGTAGATCTTTCCGTCACTGATAACAGGATAGGGATCACTATCATATTCCAGGAAAGGTGCTATGGTTTGAGCTCTTTCTGTGATCTGACGATGATACATCAGTCGGGAATCATCATTCATATATTCACTAAGAATGAATTTTATTTCACTGAAAGTGAACGCAAATATAGCACGTTTAGCAAATGAATCCAGCAAAATTCCGCTCTTTCCTTCATATTGAGTGAATACATTCTGGCCTCCTCGCGGATAATCAAATTCCTCTTTTCCACTGTCAGCTATCTTGTAATCACTTGTGATCTCTCCATAATATATTCGCGGGTTAGTGACATTGAAATCACCAACCGGCGGGATATCCTTCAATACAAATTCAGGTCTTCCGTCATTGGTCTTAGTGCTGACAGGATTCATCACTACACCAAAACCATGGGTATATACAAGACGTTCGTTGACCCAGGTCTTAGCTTCGGGAGCCAGTTGCATTATATCCAGTTCCCTGGCTGAGATCATATACTGCTTATAACCTTCATCCATATGATACCGGTCTGTATCAACATCATTGAAGGTGTAATATGTTCTGATCTGTTGAAGTTGCTTGTAAGTTTGCTCAAG
Source organism: Methanolobus bombayensis (assembly GCF_017873415.1). GTDB lineage: Archaea > Halobacteriota > Methanosarcinia > Methanosarcinales > Methanosarcinaceae > Methanolobus > Methanolobus bombayensis. The sequence goes on from NZ_JAGGKD010000017.1 coordinate 14,282, forward strand.
CGCCCGACGATCCCATATTCTTATATTATCTGTGATCTGAGAATTATTTTGAAGTTCTGCAAAAGTCAGATCGGAGTTTGCTTCAAAGGATCTTTCTTCAACATTTGATAAACCATAAGCCATTCTTGTATAATTTATGTTATATTCCAGGTATGGTTTTTCCAGCTGAACCTCAGTTGGTTCTACTTTGAACTGCTGATATACACCCGGTGCAAAAGAACTTGCCAGAATGAATATAGCTATTAAGGCTATACTGGCAACAGGGATCTTTATGTTCTTCATCTTAACATTAGCCAGAAGAACAATGGATGTCAGAAAAGAAAGTATTGTCAGAATATTGTATATGGGAAGCCTTACATGAACATCCGTATAACCTGCACCTGCTACCACTCCCTGTTGGGAGAAAAGTATTTCATACCTGTTAAGGAAAAAGCCAGCTGCAAAAAGTACTAACAGGAACGCAAGGAGTGCTGATATGTGTATAAGCACTTTTTCAGGCAGATTATCCATTATTTCCTTGAAAGTACCTCCCTGATCAAACTGGTAGAATCCTTCATCGTCTTCTATTTCCACGGTCTCTGAACCGAAAACAGGTTCAAGTCTGTACAGGTAAAGCAAGAATACCATTACAAGAGAGATAACAGTAAGCCAGAAGAACACCCCTCTTATCAAATGGAAGAACGGTAGCTGAAATACATAGAATCCTATATCGTTCATGAGAATGGGATCAGAGAGTCCGAAAGTAGTGCTATTAAGATATAGCAGGATCGTTTTCCAGTTACCACTGAATACCAGACCGAAAATAAATGAAAATAACAGAATTGCTATTAGAACTGCCTGTGAGTCCAGTTTTTCGTATGAAATATTTTCTTTGGCAAGTATCTTACTTATCGAATCTCTTGCAAATCTAGCATTTATGTAAAGAAAGATAAATGCAAGTATGAATCCGGGAATAATTGTAAGTAATTTCCACTGCAATATGGTTGTAAATATGGATGTATATCCTATCATTTCAAACCATAGGTACTCGGTATAGATTCCTGCAAGGGGGCCTATACCTATAAAAAGCGCCAGGATAAGGAAAAAAACAATTCTTATATCTTTCATATTATACCTCTTGTTTTAACGTCCGGTCAAAGAATTTGGTCATCTGCCAGTAAGCATCACGGGCTGCAAAACTCCGGGATAACTGGCCATCATCAAGCATAAAACCATGGGGTTCACCCTGATATATTTTTAATTCAAAGTATTTATCTGCAGCATCGAGACCGCGTGCATATCTGTAAATGTCGGATATGTTACTTGCCTGATCATTTGTACCATGAATTATCAGCATTGGATCATTAAGATCCTCCACCACATCGGAAGGTTTTTCAGGTCTGTTCTCATCTCCTCCTGAATATGGAAAACCATACCATGCTACTCCTGATTTGAATTCTTCTATTTCAGGCAATAAAAGCATAGTGTAGCGTCCTCCTGCACAAAAACCAGTAAGTCCGATACTTTCTATATCCACATCAGGTCTGGTTTCAAGATAAGCTATGCATTCCCTGATAAGTTGCTCGACAACTGCATCAGAAGGTGAAGTTTCATAGGTCTGCCATTCAGGTGACAATACTACATATCCTTCGGCAGCCATTTCATCTGTAAGATCGATATAACCCTGTTCCAGTCCGTTGAATGAATGGATAAGGATTATTGCAGGTTTCTTGTCTTCCGTAGAAGGCGCTGCAGTATAAGCCGGATAGGTCATGCCATCACTAACAATCTCTATTTCCGATCCTTCTGCTTCAAATGATGTCAGGTTATCATCCTGTACCGTGTTTACATCATCAATTTCGCCTGTGTCATCTATACAACCCGACATACCTACAAAGGATATTAGCAACAGATAAAGCAGTAAATGTTTCATTTTAAACCCCACATAGAAACGTGTTGATACACATTGATTCCGTTCCCACTTAAATGATGAAGGCCATATTATATTTATGATGCGCTTAATGTTTATTTTGAAAATTAGAACATCATATTAAATTTTAGCATGAAGTGGTGGTCATTTTTCAGTAAGACCTGATTATTTTCTCCTCAACAAAAGCCTCATTTCGTTCTGATGTTGTTATCGGTAAGGAAATAAGAATAGAGCAAATCCATGAGTTTCAGATAAGATCATATCTGTTCTGTAAACCATGTTTGGCAGTCAAAACAGATTTATCTTATCCTTTCGAACAGTGGCAATTCATCGGGATGATAACCTTCCTTTAAGTAATAGTTTCTGAATTTGCCATTGGTTTCCACTTCAAGACAATCTATGTCATCAAGTGTTTTGATATGGGAACTTACCGCACCTTTGGAAAGTCCAAGCTTCTCACAAAGTTCCATGTTAGTTATCCCGGGGTTCTCATAGATTTTGCGGCAGACTTTCTTGCAGGTAACACCCGGCAGATGAGGCTCAATATGCCTGTGATTCCTGTTCCACAAAGCGCTCTTATTCCTGAACAGGCTCACATAGTTCCCGTTCCTGAACATGAGAATCTTGCCTGTATCTTTGAGATTGGTAACATGATATCGAACAGTTCCACGTTTAATACCAAGGTCGCTCCCTATCATATTTACAGTGCTGCCGGGATTGTTCTCTATGAAACTAAGTATCTCCTGACGATTCTTGTTATTTGAATCTTTTTTTGCCCATGCAGTAAGGAGAGCTACTATTTTCCAGCTGAGGCCGAGGATGATCGTGGAGATTGCTATAATTTTGAAGTATAATGGGAGGTCCCAAAATGAGTAATTGGTATCAGAACCCATAGTATTAACTGAGTCACGTGAACGTTCATCAAATGAAATGGAGTATTCAGCTGAACATATACCTGTCAAAATTAGTAAAAATATAAGGATGATAGGTAATATTTTCATACCCATCATAATCACGTATTAGATAGAATAATCTTCTGTCCCTGTGACAGAATAACCATATACTCTATACATCCAAGTTCCTTGTTCAATTCCATCATCATTATTGATATATACTTTTATTCTACCATTTATTCTTCCGTCAGATGAATCATAGTAAGGACCAAAGCGTTCGTTGCTTGGAGAATAAATATATAGCTTTAAAGAATCACTTGTATCGCCCCAATTAAGATCAACTGCTAATGTTTCAGTATAACTACCGATATACTGACTGTGCCAGTTTGTTTCACCCTGAGTAATAGTATCAGAAATAGACCTGATACCAATTATTCCTATTGAATCGGATACTAAATCACTGCTCTTTTCAGATGAGCTTGCACTTGCGATGGAAACGCAGAGCAAGAATACGAGAAATGCTATTGCTATTCTTTTCATGTTTGTACTCCTACTAGCTTTCACTAGTTATTCAAAAAGATGAAAAAAAGTAGTATATAACTTTTCTAGCCATCGTTTAAACTAAAAAAAAGTAATGATAAGAAGTAATTTTATTGTGGAGTTGGATGTAGTTTCAAGTGGAATGAGGGAGCAGAAGGACATGGAAATGTCCTCCTCACGTCCCTCAAATTCCGTGCAGGTTTGTGCTGGTTGGGTACAAACAATTCAAAGAATTCAGATTTATAATAAAACCATTATGGCCATCGTTTAAACTGATTTATATATCCAGGATAGTTTATTACATCCTGCAGGTTAAAGAAACAATAAGTCTCTGATGTTATTGCTATAGTGAAGATCATGCAAAACTATATCTTCATCCGGGTCATCATTTCCTGCTATAGGGAGCCAACAATATGCGAATCGGAGTTTATATCTGCCATTGCGGACTGAATATCGCACATACCATCAATGTTGAATCACTCAGGGATAAGATCAGTGAACTAAATGATGTTGCTCTGGTCAAAGACATACAGTTCATGTGTTCCGATTCGGGACAGGATTCCATTGTCCAGGACATAACCGACCTTGATCTTAATCATATACTTGTTGCAGCCTGTTCTCCTCATCTGCATGAACAGACATTTAAAAGAGTGCTTGAAAAAGCAGGCCTCAATCCTTTCATGCTTGAAATGGTCAACATCCGTGAACAGTGCTCCTGGGTCCATATGGATAATCCACAGATGGCAACCCAGAAGGCTTTAGATCTCATAAGAATGGGGATCGCCAGACTCAAACTGCTGGACCCGTTGCAGCTCAAAAAAGTCCCTGCAAAAAAAGATATACTGATAATCGGTGGCGGTGTAGCTGGAATTGAAGCAGCTCTCACACTGGCAAATTCCGATCATCATGTAATTATGGTCGAAAAGGAACCCACCATTGGCGGAAAGATGGCACTTCTCAATGAAGTATTTCCAACCAACGACTGCTCCATCTGTGTACTTGCTCCCAAGATGACAGACGTGAACCAGCACCCGAACATCGATCTAATAACGCTTGCAGAAGTAACTGCTGTAAGCGGTCCGGTAGGTAATTTCAAGGTTACAGTAACCAGACATCCAAGGTACATTGACGAGGATAAGTGCAAAGGCTGTGTGGACGAATGCGGACGTGTATGTCCCGTAGAAGTTCCAAACCGATTTGATTCAGGCCTTGGAAAAACCAAAGCCATCAACATACCAATACCGCAGGCAGTTCCACAGGTGGTCTATATTGATAATGAATACTGCGTCGGTTGCGGACTCTGCAAACTTGCATGTCCTGCTGATGCAATTGATTATCATCAGAAAGAAGAAAAGCTCGAATTCACTGTGGGAGCGATAATACTTTCAACCGGCTACAGTCACTTCGATGCGAGCAGGAAGCCTGAATATGGCTACGGAATCTATCCGGATGTCATCACAAATATGGAACTGGAACGCCTTCTCAACGCTGCAGGTCCAACAAAAGGCAGGGTACTTTCACCCTCAACACTTAAAGTGCCTGAAAAAGTTTCATTTATCCAGTGTGTCGGTTCCAGAGATGAACAGGTTGGAAACCCATACTGTTCAAGGGTATGCTGCATGTCCAGCATGAAAAATGCCCAGTTGCTCAAGGAAAGATACCCTGAAGTTGATATTACAATTCATTATATCGATGTCCGTGCATCCGGTGAGATGTACGAGGAATATTACATCCGCAGCCAGGAAATGGGAGTCAATTTCGTCCGTGGAAAAGTCGGAGAAATACTTCAGGATACTGACAGTAAATTGAAACTAAGGTATGAAGACACATTAAGCAGTGAACTTTATGAAGAAAACACAGATCTTGTAGTCCTTGCAACAGGAATGGAAAACGTCAAAGATGCTGATAAGATTTCCAGACTTTTAAACCTTACAAGACGTACAGACCGTTTCTTCTCCATCGCACATCCGAAAATGCGACCTGTTGATTCACATGTAAAAGGAGTATTTATAGCAGGTTGCGCATCCGGTCCTAAGGAGATACAGGTATCCATCGCCCAGGGAAGCGGAGCAGCAGCAAAGGCAATGCAGTTGCTTTCAAAAGGCGAGCTGGAAATGGACCCACTAAGCGCCCATGTGAATCCAGATAAGTGCATTGGGTGCGGAATTTGCGCTGACTCCTGCAAATTCAATAAGATCACAATGGTTGACCACAAGGCAGTGGTTGACGAACTCTCATGCATGGGATGCGGTTCCTGCAGTGCATCATGTCCTGCTGATGCCATATGGATGAGAAACAGCACCGATGCACAGATAATAGCTCAGATACATGCTGCAACCGAAATCAGATCTGAATCACCATTGATCGTTGCTTTCCTATGTAACTGGTGCAGCTACACATGTGCAGACCTTGCAGGAACTTCAAGGATACAATATCCAACCAACATCCGTGTTATTCGTGTCATGTGCGCGGGACGTGTTGACCCATCCTTTGTGCTTGAAGCACTGGAAAGAGGAGCAGATGGCGTAATGGTGGCCGGATGTCGTCTTGGAGAGTGTCACTATATTTTCGCGAACTATAACGCAAAACAAAGAATGGAAGCCTTAAAAGAAGTCCTTGCTGATGTCGGAATAGACCCCGGACGTCTCAATGTTGAATGGATCTCTGCCTCTGAAGGTGAAAGGTTTGCCAATTCCATCGAAAGCTTTGTAGACTACCTGAAGAAGATAGGACCTATCGGTTCCGAGCTCAAGGAGGGTGAACAATGAGTGAGGAATGCAAGGAGGATTCACTCTGTGTTGAGAAGGACATGGATATGGATGGTTCACACTTCATCTACCGCCAGATAAGCAGCAAATCCATAAAGTTCCTTGATTATGATTACAAACGATGTGTTGGTTGTGGGATATGTGTTGACCTCTGCCCAACCAAAGCACTGGAACTTGGTCCCATGCAGGAGATTTCCACAGGTCTGGATGCTCCTCCTGTGATGATGGACCTTGAAAAATGCACATTCTGCTCCATGTGCGCTAATTTCTGCCCGGTCCATGCTTTCAAAATGACAGAGGAAGGTGAACTTCCTGAGAAAGAAGAGTTCCCTACATTCGATTCATTTGTCAGTATGAACGAGAAATGCCTGCCATGTGCACTTTGCAAGGCTGCATGTCCTGAGGAAGCAATTGAGGTGGAATTTACTTTCCCGAAGAAAGAGGAGATCGCACCATTTAAAGAAGATGCAGAAGGCGAGATAGAGATCGATACCGAGAAATGTAATTTCTGCGGACTCTGCGCTGAATTCTGTGAAGCCTTCCTCCTTGTAGAAAAGGAGAAAACTCCAACCGACCCGCAGCCATATGATATGCTCCTGGTTGATGAGGATAAATGTGATTACTGCGTGCTCTGTCAGGACCTTTGTCCAGAGGATGCCATCAAAGTCAAAGGTGAGAAACGAGGCGAAGCACCAGAGATAAAAGGGAACGTCACTGTAGATGATGAAAAATGTACACGTTGCACCTGGTGTCAGGTTGTCTGCCCTTATGATGCGGTTGATATCAAAAAGCAATTTGAGGGCGAGCTAAATCTCATAGATGTCAACGTTGACAAATGCGACCCACAGGGCTGCCATGGATGTTTTAATGTCTGCCCGTCTCATTTATGGTATGTACCTGAAGAAGGTGCAAAGATCGCAGCAAAATCTGACTACTGTACCTATTGTGGTGCCTGTGTCAACGCATGTCCCAAGGATGTTATGACAGTTTCCAGAACAAAGGTGAATCACACACCAGTTCCTGATTCTCCGTGGGCAGGACAATGGAAGGATGCAATAGATTCCATGGTTACCGGAAAGAGAAAGCATCCTGATGTTTCCAGAACCCTTGAAGTTGAACCTGAAACTCCCAAGGAGCATTTTGAAGTTGAACTTCCACAGGTTGATGGTTCATTGCTCAAGCTTGCAAAAGAGCGTATTGAAAAAACAAAACCACTGCTTGATAATGTAAAACTTAGAAAAATGCTTGAGGACAGTTCATCTGAAGAGCTGAAAGAAGAGGTCCGCAAGAGATTCAAAACTGAGAGCGAACAATAACTATTTACATGCGTGTGTGTTTTCTTGTGTAGATATCCACGGTCAGTTAGTTGAAATAGATCAATTACGACCAATTACAATTATTCATTTATATCGGTGAGATCATCCATGAGTGATAAATTCGATTACAGAGAACTTGGCCTGAAATGCGGGCTTGAAATCCACCAGCAACTTGACTCTAAATGTAAGTTGTTCTGCAACTGTCCGACACAGATCAGAAACATAGAAGAATCAAACCATGAGTTCTTCCGTTATCTACGCCCAACAGCCAGTGAAATGGGAGAAACTGACAGGGCTGCCCTTGAACAGTCCAAGCTCAGACGTAAGTATATCTATAAGGCATACGACACGACCTGTCTTGTAGAGAACGATGATGAGCCTCCGACAGAGGTTAATAAGGAAGCTCTTGAGATCGCTCTTAGTATAACTAAACTTTTGAACATGGTTCCTGTGGATCAGGTTCATGTCATGAGGAAGATCGTAGTTGACGGTTCCAACACATCCGGTTTCCAGAGAACAGCTTTCCTTGCAAAGGATGGTTACCTTGACACATCAGTCGGACCTGTCGGTGTCGGTGTGCTCTGTCTTGAGGAAGAGGCATGCCAGAAGATCGAAGACCAGGGAGATTCTATATTATACTCTCTTGACCGTCTTGGTATCCCACTTGTTGAGATCGGAACCGACCCTGATATTATCTCACCACAGCATGCAAAGGAAACTGCACAGCAGATAGGTATGCTGCTTCGTTCCACAGGAAAGGTCAAACGTGGCCTCGGAACCATACGTCAGGATGTTAATATTTCAATCGCAAAGGGTGCACGTGTAGAACTGAAAGGTGTGCAGGCACTTGACATGATAGAGACCATTGTTGAGCGTGAGGTCGAACGCCAGGTAAATCTCCTTGCAATAAGAGACGAATTACTTGAGCGTAGTGCATCCGTATGTGACACTATTTTCGATGTAACAGATATTTTCAGGGAAACAAAATCCAAGGTCATCAAGAATACCATCAAGAAAGGCAAGGTCTATGCTGTCCTGCTTCGTGGATTTGACAGTTTTGTTGGAAGAGAAGTGCAACCCGGAAGACGTCTTGGTACTGAATTCTCAGACCGTGCAAAGACATCAGGTGTTGGAGGGATCTTCCACACAGATGAACTTCCTGCTTATGGTGTTAGTGAAGAGGAAGTCCTGGCAATGCGCACAGAACTTGGTGCAGATGAGAACGATGCTGTAGTAATGGTAGCTGACCGTGAAGTACGTGCAAGAGGAGCCATGGAAAGTGTGATCATCCGTGCAAAGGAAGCTCTTGAAGGCGTTCCGGAGGAAACCCGCAGGGCACTTCCGGACGGTAATAACTCATACCTGAGACCACTTCCGGGAGCAGCAAGGATGTATCCTGAAACCGATGTTCCACAGGTGAATATCTCTTCTGAATACTTCGAATCCGTAGAGATGCCTGAATTGCTCACAGAACGTGCAAAGCGTTTTGAGTCTGAATTCGGACTTCACAGGGAACTTGCAGAGAAGATAGTCTATTCCACCTATCTCCCTCTCTTTGAAGAGATAATGGAGATACTCGGTGACAATGAGAATGTCAATGCAACACTTGTTGTGAGAACTCTTACAGGAACGTTACCAGAACTGAAACGTGATGGTGTTGATATCGATAATCTTGAGGACAAACACTTCATTGATGTCTGTACCCTGATAGCAGAAGGAGGAGCAGCAAAGGAAGCCATTGATGGCTTGCTCCGTGCGCTTGCATGTGAACCTGCACTCTGTGCAAAGGATGCTGCTGAAAAGATGGGACTTGGAAGCCTTGATATGTCCGATGTGGAAAGTATGGTTGAGTCTGTGATAAAAGAGCGCCAGGACTTTGTGAATGAAAAAGGCATGGCATCAGTTGGTCCCCTCATGGGAATTGTCATGAAGGAAGTAAGAGGAAAGGTAGACGGCAAGACCTTGAGTGAAATGTTAAAACAAAAGATTAATGAACATATAAGTGCATAATATATTTTTGATGTGTGTACTTTTTACTATTCGGTCAAGGAAATTAACAGGCAGGAAGATCATAAGCAAAAAAAGCAGAAATTTATTCCTGCTCACTTTTTTTATATTATTCATTTCATGTACGGCAGCAGCTCCTGTTATTGAGAGCGATGTACAACTTACGAACACTTCCAATGCCAATCACCCTTCATGGAGCCCGGATGGGGAGAAAATTGTTTATGCAGCCAACCAGGCCATATGGATCATGAACAGTGACGGTTCCGGAAAAAAGAAACTTTACGACGGCATGGCGTGGGAAGGTGAACCGGTTTTTAATGAAGATGGTTCAAAGATCTATTTTGCAGCCGAGAGCAAAAAGGCATTTTCTGCACGTTACATCAGCATCCATGTGATGAACAGCGACGGCAGCGATGGTGTGAAACTTACCGAAACAGCTGATTCACGGAATCCGTCTGTAAGTCAGGATGGGAGCAGAATAGTATATGCATCAAGAGAATCCGGAAATTATGATATATGGACCATGTCAACAAACGGGAAGGACAGGGAAAGACTTACTGATGCAGAAGGGGATGAAAGTTCTCCTGCCTGGAGTCCGGATGGGAACACTATAGTTTATTCCGCAATGGGAGATATTTTTACCATTGGTGTAAATGCCATAAGACCTGTTCAACTTACAGGTGATACATATAATAATATAGAACCATCCTACAGTCCGGATGGGAACTCCATTGTCTATTCCTCCAATGTTGGGGGGGATTACGACCTCTGGATATTGAGTGCCGATGGAAGTTCACATATGAAACTCACCAGTGACTTTGCAGATGAAAGAGCACCTGAGTGGAGTCCGGATGGAAGTAAAATAGCTTATGCCTCCAACAAAGATGGAGAGTTCAATATATGGGTCATGACAGTTGAGAATGGCAGTATCGAGCTTGAGGAAGTTGAAGAAGTCCCGGAAATAAAGGAAAGGGTCATCGACAATCAGTATGTACTCAAACTGCGGGACTATGCTGCAAACAATCCCAGAGAGTTCATTGGTATAGTTCTTTTGGGATCATTCCTGTTTGTAGTTATGATAGTAGGTACATTCCTGCGTAAGATATCATAATCATTAACAACCCGCAATCACTCTCTGCAAAAAATACAAAGGCCATCGCAACGCTTATAGCCTATTCCTTACATGTATTCGCAGGTTCTTAAGATGAATGCAGTATTAGGATTAGAAGATGGGACAATTATAAAAGGCACTGGTTTTGGTGCCGAAGGTATCGTTTCCGGCGAACTTGTTTTCACAACCCAATATACTGGCTATGAGGAGGCACTTACAGACCCTTCATATAAAGGCCAGATTCTTATGTTTACTTATCCTCTCATCGGTAATTACGGTGTCAGTGGCAACTGTATGGAATCCGATGGTGTAAAAGCCGAAGGTCTTGTGGTCAGGGAGGCGTGTCCCGAGCCGTCTCACCACATATCTAAAAAGACTATTTTTGAGCTTATGGAGGAAGAAGGCAAGCCCGGCATTGCAGGCGTTGACACTCGAATGCTTACCATTAAGACACGTGAACACGGAACAATGCGTGCAGCCCTCATCAATGGCAGTGATGACGGTGAGGAAGCAGTAAGACTTGCCCGTGCACAGAAGAGCATTTCCGAGATAGATTATATGTCTCAGGTAACATGTCCTGAACCCTTTAAACTTGAAAGTCCAAGCAGAGATCCCAATAACCCTATCAATGTGGTCCTGATAGATTGCGGCCGCAAGTTGAGTATTGAAAGGAGTCTGATGGCAAGGGGAATGGATGTAACGGTAGTACCCGGGAATTCATCAATTTCCACAATCGAGTCATATGATCCGGACCTTCTCTTTATCTCTAATGGTCCCGGAGACCCATTGCAGGCTCAGGATGCAATTTCTGCGGTAAAAAACTTTACAGGTGAACTTCCGGTAGTTGGAATTTGTCTGGGTCACCAGATAATCTCCCTTGCACTTGGAGCAGAAACATATAAAATGAAGTTCGGACACAGGGGGGCGAACCAGCCTGTAAAGGACCTTGAAACAGGAGTAGTGCATATTACATCCCAGAATCACGGCTTTGCCGTTGATGCTGATTCTTTTGAGGAGGCTGAGGTGACTGTAACCCAGTATAATACTAATGACAGAACAGTGGAAGGTATCGAACACAAATACCTCGATATGTTCAGTGTCCAGTACCATCCGGATGCACATCCGGGACCAATGGATTCTGAAAAACTGTTCTTTGACAGGGTTCTCAAACTTGCAGGAGGTAAGAAATAATGCCAAAACGTGAAGACATTAAGAAAGTACTCCTGATAGGTTCCGGACCTATTATGATAGGACAGGCAGCTGAGTTCGATTTTTCAGGCAGCCAGGCCTGCAGGTCACTCAGGGAAGAAGGACTTGAAGTTGTTCTTGTGAACTCAAATCCTGCAACTATAATGACCGATCCGGAAATGGCTGATGCGGTCTACATAGAGCCCCTGGAAGCCAGAGCTATTGAGAAGATCATTGCCAAGGAAAGACCTGACGGTATCATAGCAGGTCTTGGAGGGCAGACAGGTCTTAATATTACAAGTGAACTTGCTGAAGCAGGAATCCTTGAGAAGTATAACGTCAAGCTTCTTGGAACAAACCTTGAAGCGATCAAGAATACCGAAGACCGTGAGCTGTTCAAACAGACAATGGAGAACATTGGTGAAAAAGTTCCACGCAGCAAGGCCATATCCACACTCAAGGAAGCAGAAGAGCTTATTGACGAGCTTGGATTGCCACTTATCATCCGTCCGGCATATACCCTTGGTGGCGCTGGAGGAGGAATTGCACACACAAAGGAAGAACTCCTTGAGATAACTGAAAGAGGACTTCGCCGCAGTCGTATCAGTCAGGTACTTATTGAGGAAAGTGTACTGGGCTGGAAGGAATTCGAATACGAGGTCATGCGTGATGCAAATGACACCTGTATAGTAATATGTAACATGGAGAACCTCGACCCAATGGGAGTACACACAGGTGAATCCATTGTAGTTACACCATCACAGACCCTCAACGATGAAGAGCACCAGATGCTGAGAACTGCAGCTATCAAGATAATCAGGACATTCGGTATTGAAGGTGGATGTAATATCCAGTTCGCTGCAAAAGACGGTGAATATCGTATAGTGGAAGTAAATCCACGTGTCTCACGTTCATCCGCCCTTGCATCAAAGGCAACAGGATACCCAATTGCCAGGGTAACAGCAAAAATAGCAATAGGAATGGCATTGGATGAGATCCTCAACGATGTGACAAAAAAGACACCTGCATCCTTCGAGCCTACCATTGACTACATTGTTACCAAGATCCCAAGGTGGCCATTTGACAAGTTCGTCACAGCCGATAAGACCCTTACAACTTCGATGAAAAGTACCGGAGAGGTAATGGCTATTGGACGAACCATCGAGCAGTCACTGCTGAAAGCTGTACGTTCACTTGACATTGATATGGACTTTGGAAGTGACGAATGGTCGAATAACGAGATCAAGACCCTTCTCAAGACACCTACCAGTGAGCGCCTGTTCGTTATGTACCATGCACTTTGTAATGGTTTTACAATGGAAGAGGTTTCAAAACTTACAGGTATTGATATATTCTTCATCAGAAAAATGAAGAACATCGTTGATATGGAAGATACCATTAGGGAGGAAGCTTCTGCAGGAAAGTTATCCGACGAACTGCTAGAGGATGCAAAGCAAATGGGACTTACCGATGCCCGTATTGCTGAACTTGCCGGAAAGACACGCGAAGAGATCAATGACCAGAGGCGTGAGGCAGGCATCATTCCTACTTATAAGATGGTAGATACATGTGCTGCGGAATTTGCTGCAGAAACACCTTATTATTACTCATGCTACGAGCAGATGTGTGAAGCCGAGCCATCTGATCGCAAGAAGATAGTGATCCTTGGTTCAGGTCCTATACGCATAGGACAGGGAATAGAGTTCGACTACTGTACAGTACATGCAGTAGCTGCGATCCGTGAAGCAGGAATCGAAGCTCATATTATTAACAACAATCCTGAAACTGTTTCAACTGATTACGATACATCAGACAAGCTCTTCTTCGAGCCACTTACACTTGAAGATGTGATGAATGTCATCGATAAGGAGAATCCTGATGCAGTGCTTGTGCAGTTTGGTGGACAGACATCTGTGAATCTTGCACTCCCACTGGAGAAAGAGCTCAAGAGGCGTACAGATCTTAAGACAGTTATCCTTGGAACATCACCTGAAGATATTGATGTTGCAGAGGACCGTGAGAAATTCAACCTGAGGATGGGAAAGCTTGGTATCAACCAGCCTGATGCAGGTTATGCAACTTCACAGGACCAGGCTATAGAGATTGCTACAAGGATCGGTTATCCGGTACTTGTACGTCCTTCATATGTTCTCGGCGGCCGTGCAATGGAAATAGTCTATGATCAGACAGACCTTGAAAGATACATGCGTGAAGCTGTAAGGGTTTCACCTGAACATCCGATCCTTATTGACGACTTCCTTGAGGGAGCAGTTGAGATCGACGTTGATGCAGTTTGTGACGGTAAGGATGTGCTTATCGGTGCGATCATGGAACACATCGAGGAAGCTGGTGTCCACTCAGGAGATTCTGCCTGTGTGATCCCGCCACAGTCACTTTCTGAGGAAGTACTTGAAACTGTACGCGATTATACACGCAAGATCGCCCTTGCACTGAATGTTAAAGGACTTGTAAATATCCAGATGGCAAAGAGAGGAGACAAGATATATGTTCTTGAAGCAAACCCGCGTTCAAGCAGGACAATACCATTTGTTTCCAAGGCTGTAGGACTACCACTTGCAAAGATTGCAGCCCGTGTTATCATGGGAGAGACACTTGAAGAGCAGGGATATTCAACATGTGATGAGCCACAGGTCGAACATGTCTCCGTGAAGGAAGTTCTCCTGCCATTCGACAAGCTCCCCGGAGCAGACCCCCTGCTTGGTCCGGAGATGAAGAGTACCGGAGAGGTAATGGGTGTTGATCCGGATTACGGAAGGGCATTCTTCAAAGCCCAGCTAAGTGCTGACAACCTTTTACCACTTACAGGAAAGGTCTTTTTGTCAGTAAAGGATGAAGACAGGAATGAACTCCTTGATGTAGCACAGAATCTTGTGAGTGCAGGCATCGAACTTCTTGGTACAAAAGGTACGGCTGATTTCCTTTCAGAGCATGGAATAGAGATGGGAATTGTCAAGAAGGTGCATGACGGCAGCCCGAATGTCATCGATATGATGCGCAGATACGAGGTTGCACTGGTCATCAATACACCGGAAGACAAGCTCTCACGTGAGGACGGTTCAAGGATACGCCGTGCAGCAGTTGACTTCAAGGTACCTTACATCACCACTATCCAGGCAGCAATTGCAGCAGCCAACGCAATTGCAGCAATGAAGCAGGGTGAAGGCGAGGTCAAATCAATAAATGAATATCACAGGGAGATGGCCTGAGTTTTCAGGATTCCCAGGTCTCCATATTATTTTTAAGGATTACATAGGTCAGATTATTATGACAAAGAAAGTAGTACTTGCTTATTCAGGCGGGCTTGACACTTCAGTGTGCATCCCGCTTATCAAAGAAGAATACGGCTACGATGAGGTAATCACAGTTGCCGTTGATGTAGGACAGCCTCAGGAAGACGTAAAACAGGCTACAGAGAAGGCACAGAAGATCAGTGACAAGCACTTCACACTTGATGTGCGTGAGGAGTTCGTTAACGATTACATCTTCCCACTTATCAAAGCCAATGGTGACTATGAAGGATACGTAATGGGTACATCCATTGCACGTCCACTTATCGCCAAGAAGGTAGTTGAGATCGCAGAGCAGGAAGGTGCCGTTGCACTTGCACACGGCTGTACCGGAAAGGGTAACGACCAGCTTCGTTTCGAGGCTGTTTTCCGTCTTACAGACATGGATGTCATTGCACCAATGAGGGATATGAACCTCACCCGTGACTGGGAGATCGAGTATGCTAAGAAACACGGCATACCAGTAGGTGTTACAACCGCAAAGCCATGGAGTGTTGATGAGAACATCTGGAGCCGCAGTATTGAAGGTGGCAAACTGGAAGACCCTGGATTTATTCCACCAGAGGAAATCTACCAGTGGACAGTTTCCCCTGAAGCAGCTCCTGAAGGTCAGACACTTGTGATCGGCTTTGAGAACGGTGTTCCTGTATCCCTTGACGGTGAAGAGATGAACGGTGTTGACCTTATCATCAAGCTCAACGAGATCGCAGGTTCCCACGGTGTCGGCAGGACTGATATGATCGAGGACCGTGTCCTTGGACTTAAGGCACGTGAAAACTACGAGCACCCTGCAGCTACAGTTCTACTCACATCTCACAAAGACCTTGAGAAACTTGTGCTCACAAGATCAGAGCTGAAGTTCAAGAAGAATGTGGACGAGCAGTGGTCAGAGCTTGCCTACTACGGTCTTGTGGACGAACCTCTCTACGCAGACCTCAATGCTTTCATCGACAAGACACAGCAGCGTGTTAGCGGTACTGTGACCGTGAAACTACACAAGGGCAGTGTGATCATTCTCGCACGTACATCCCCGTATGCACTCTACTCAGAAGATCTTGTATCCTTTGACAGTGCAACCATTGACCAGAAGGATGCTGAGGGCTTTGCAAAGTACCATGGCTTCCAGGCAAGGATGTATAAGAAGGTTATTGAGAAATGATTCTTTTTTGATTGTGTGCCGTGGAGGCATGCATACTCTTTTTTTCTTGATTTTTGATATTAATATTTTATCCACTTGGAATATTCATTTACAAAGCATTCTACTATGTCAGCCCCGGACAGATCCTTAATATCATATTCACTTATAGTGCCGCTTCTAAGTAATATTTCCACCTTTGGAATACGTGGCTGATCCTCATCAGCATGCACAGGAAAAGCAAACTCACCTTTCTGATAGGCTCTTCCCCTTATCTCAAAATAGAATTCCTCTATCATTTCATCAGAAGTGTTATCCGCAGGAGCATAAACGGTCAGTGAAGCAGATATCAGACCGGTATCATCGACATCTATGACGGCTTTTCTTCCATATTTTTCTATCTCTTTTTTTAGATCATCATAAACAGGGAAAACAACATGTTTGAAAAAATCCCGCATATTAAGCTCTGAAAATTTCTTATGCGTTTCTTCAGGAGTCCTGTTTCTCTCATCTTCCTGCTCTACCTGAAATATATCTCTCAGTTTTCGTTTCCAGCTACTTATTTGTTTTACCCCCTAAAAGCTCGCCAACCATTTTTTTGGCTTTATTACCTGATGTATCTTCCGGTGATCTTTTTTCATGATCCGGAGTATCAATACCATCTGTTTCGGCTTTAAGTCCTTTGTAAATGCTGTAACACATCAGGATCAGGACAATACAGAAAGGTAAAGCAGTGGTAAGTGCAGCGGTTTGTAAGCCAACCAGACCCCCGGTCAATAAAAGGACTGCTGCAACCGCACCCTGTAACAGGGACCAGAATAATCTGAGAGGTTTTGCAGGTTTCGGGTCGCCTCCTGAAGAGAGAATGGAGATCACAAGAGATCCTGAATCAGAGGAAGTTACAAAAAATGTCATGACAACTATTGTTGCAAGAGCGGAACTGAGCAGAGAACCTGGTAGTTCATCCAGCAGGACATAGAGAGCTGTGGGGATACTCGTCTCCACTGCCTGAACAATTCCTCCGTTCCCGAATATCTCCATATATATTGCCGTGTTCCCGAAAACGATGATCCATATGAAGGTTACCAGTACAGGAGCTATAAGTACTCCGCGAATAAATTCTCTTATAGTACGTCCCCGGGATATACGGGCAATGAACATTCCAACAAAAGGAGACCAGGATATCCACCATCCCCAGTAGAACATGGTCCACATCTTCTGCCATTCAATACCTGTAAAGGCATCGGTCTGGAATGTAAGGAAAACAATATGCTGCAGATAATAACCTATGCTCTGAACATAGGAACTCAAAAGAAAGACAGAGGGCCCCATCACAAAGACAAAGATAACAAGTATCAGTCCCAGAAAAATGTTCATCTGACTCAATATGCGTATTCCGCGGTTCAGTCCCGACATTACTGAAGTTGTGGCTGCAAGTGTTATGAACGCGATGAGAATAATCTGATTATTTACTGATACTGACATCAGACCAAGATAATCCATACCGGAATTGATCTGCATAACACCCAGGCCAAGTGAAGTGGCAACACCGAAAAGTGTGCCGAAGATAGCCAGCACTTCGACTATATTGCCGCGTATTCCGTATATCCTGTCACCGAATATAGGGTACAGTGTGGATCGAATGGTAAGTGGCATATCATGCCTGTAGGAAAAATATGCAAGAGAAAGACCAACGATGATATAGATCGCCCATGCGTGGAGTCCCCAGTGGAAAAAGGTGAGATTCATGGCTTCGATCGCTGCTTCGATGGTTCCCGGTGGGGCATCTCTGGGAGAAGCAAGATGGATTATTGGCTCGGCAACACTGTAAAAAAGCAGACCTATCCCCATTCCCGCACTGAAAAGCATTGCAAACCAGGTAGTATCCCTGTATTCAGGTCTGTCAGAGCTTTTTCCCAGCCTTATCTTACCATAGGGACTGAAATAAAGCCAGATAACAAATAACAGGAAAAAAGCCACTGACAGAATATAGAACCATCCGAAATTGCCTACTATAAGATCCTGCACAGTTGTGAACGCTGAGGTTAACTTTTCAGTAAAAAGAACTCCTGTAAGTACAAAAAATAGCACCAGAGCTGACGATACGGAAAATACATGAAAGTTAAGCTTGAAAGCGGGTTTTCTGTCCATTAAATCGATCCTCAGGTTTGAGATAATAATGGCAGAGAACAAAATACAAAAAAGTTTCGATATTTTGGTCCAATAACACACAATAAATATTCACATGAAGTAGCGCAAAAATTTCCTTTTGCTGACATAGTGCTACCAAAATGAGATCAAACGGTTTTAACTATCTGACCTTTACTCTCGTTTCCAGCATCAGTGAATATATCCCGTGAAACAGACACCGTCGCAGATTCTATCGACCAGCCTCTCATAATAGTATCTCTGAAATCGGCATATGATTTGCTGACCAATTCCTGGTTGCCCTCTACCTCAAGAATATTCAACTGGAATATGTCAGCAAATTCTTGTATTTGTTCATGATAAGTTTCAGTATATTGTGAACCGGTGTTTATCTTCACGACACTTTCATAGCCCATGGAATCCAGAACGAATTTAGCCATATCAGTATCTTCAGCATTTTCAATGAAACCGCTGTGTTTGAACATCTCCTGCCAGTTCTGAACCCACATAGGAGTCATTACGATGGTGCTCTTTCTTTTAAAGCCGGATACCATCTTCAAAAAGGATTTTCTTCCGCCAACTACCGCACCGATACAGTCATCAACGATCTTTCCTTCATTATCTTTCAGAATCGAAATCGGACATGAGAGTTGTTCCAGATCCTTTTCTATTTTCCTGAGTACGTTGCCACACAGGCCATAGAATAAAAATATGCCATCGGAGAATTCGGAGATCTCTTTTACATTCCTGTAAACCTGCTCTCTCAGGTAGCGGGGTTCCCCATGTAATGAAAGACCAAGGATATTGATAGTTACAACATAATTAGCGGTATCTGTTGAATCGTATACCTTTGAAACATCATCTAAAGACATGATATTGTAAGAAAGACCACACTCTGTCAGCTTCTCTGTTATGCCCGAGGACTCGTCATTCTCAATAACAACTATGTCATCAATTTTAGGATCATTACATAGCGTATCAATGATCTCGTCCTCAAACATCCGGCATCCTGTTATATTGATTACTGTCATCTTTGGTCCTCTATGACATGAATTACAGATCGGAGCCTTTGACATTGGTAATACCATTTGTTTTATCGACACTGTTATTATTTACAAAACATGTGACTTTATAGATATTGTTGATAATATCAATGACTTTGATTATTTTTGCTTTATTGATTATTGCATATAAGTATGCTGTTAACGCAGTGAACTGTAAAATATAATATACAGAAAAAGCTAATAAAATTAGAACTTCAGAAATCGGGATGATCTTTAGCTGAGCCTGATCTACCAAACTATAGAATATTCTGCATCAAATCCTTCTATGTAAGTCCTGCCGGGATCAAACGCAAGTACGATATTAATGCTGATCGCACTGAATGTGACCGTATCAGATGTAGTACTTTCATAAGATGTAAACGGGTTTTGGAATCGGTGGTCAGCATAATAAGGGCAAGACACAGCTATGACAGAGAACGCAAACAATGCAATAGCTTTCAATTTCCGGAGAACCATTTCCATATCTTCTTTGCTTCCCGGTCATCAACATTATCCACATGAAATGTCTTTCCTGAAGGAGATGATAACACTGATGTACTTATATTGCTCAGATCACTTCTTCGCTGGAAAGGATTAGAACCGGATTCCAGAGACTGAATATGGTTTTTCATCATAAGGACGATATATCGGTTTATGTTACGAAAACGGAAGGTCAGTTGCTTATCATCTATGGATGTAGCTCCTGCCCTGTAACGTGAAAGTCCCAATATGAACGCAGGTAACAATAAAAACAATGCCATCCAGCCGTATGGTAATAATTGCAGGGGCAGAATAATTATAATTGCAATTCCAACTGTGCGGAAAAGATAACGTTTTCTGGCTCTTCGGGGTACTGATGTCATGGATGCGGGTATTTTATACTCCGGTAATATTTGTTCCAGAAAGGTTGCCAGTTCCCTTTTATGCAAAAGAGGACAGATAATGGTCACATATTCCTGATCCCGAAGACCTCCGCCTGCAACCTCTGAATTGATCGCACACAGACCAAAGGGCTGTCTGAACAATCCTTCCTGTATTGACAGGGCCTGTATCCTGTTGATCTTTAATGTGAATTCCTTCTGCTCTATCAGTCCCCATGAGATCTTGAGATATTCATGCTGCCTGTGTATGGTAAAGTTCGCATATTTTACCATGTAGGCAAGAACTGACACAAGCCATGAAAGTATCAGCAATGACAGTAATATTATCACGACCAAAAGTATGTCAGTGCTGCTTTCAGGGATCAGTTGTTCAATAAGAAGATCAGTGATATATTCCGGAATGTAAGGATAGAACTGAGAAAACGCAGCTGCTATAAAGGAAAATAACAGCATGAACCTTCCGGAAGTTGCCCCTGCCAGGAATATCTCCCTCATAGGTAAAACATAGCTTGCTGTTATTCCATATTCGGTGTCATGTTCTGATCCTGTGCCAGATGTCGTTTTTGTGCTTTCCTCATCAGTTGTATAAGATTTGCTTTTTGGTCCGCTCTCTAAATATGACCTGATCCTTTGTGCTTCTTCCATTTTTACCGCTTTAAGGATGACCTCGGATTCCATTCCACCGCCGGCTGTCTCTATCCGCACAGTCGCAACATCCAGTAAACGCTGCAGAAGACCGGTGCGGATATTTACGGTCTGTACCCTCTCTTTTTTGAGAGACCTCTCCTTTTTGAATACAAGACCTCGTTTTATGTGCAGGTATCCTTCTTCATAACTGTAAGTATAAAGGTACCATCTTAACGTTGAAAGCGCAAAAAAAGCAACAGCAGGAATGACTAATATCCAGATATATGAGAGAACAGCACTCAGTTCTATGTCTTCGCTTATCGACAGCAGAAACAGGAAAACAGGCGGAAGCATATAGACAAAACTTCTTACAGCTTCCATTATTATCATTAAAGGATGCTGACGCTTTATATCAGACATCTTCATCACTCACTCTGGCCAGAGCAGCTATCTCCCCCATAAGTTGTGAGGACTTTTCCTTTGAAAGTGCCGGAATCCGGTGATCCGTGGCAGCTGTTGATATCCTTAATGTGGCCAATCCGAAATATCGCATCAGAGGGCCATACTCAGTATCCACATGCTGAACTCTGATCATTGGAATGAGAGTGCGCCTTATTATGAAGATACCATGCTGTATATCTATCTCGTCTTCCCGGATATCATAACGCCAGAACCTTATCCTGAGCTGAGGTGCTATTATTGCATCCCATATGGTATAAAATGCAATAACCCCAACACCTATCCATCCCCATATATCAGGCAGGCTCCGGAAAATATCCTTTATCAGTACAAGATACACTACAGGGACGAAAAGGAGAACAAGTCCTTTCAGTATCCCTCCGATAAACCAGGCCTTCAATGCCCGCGGATCGATACGTTCAGAAGGTTCATTAGCAAGCAATGTCTTCATTCCATTTTTTGTTATTCATTTCAAAAGAACTTAATGTATGTGTCTGCATATATGTTTTATTCATTGTAATTTACAATGAAATGTGATAACATGGAAAATACAAATCAATGAGTATAGGGAGACAATAGTTCTAATACTGTTGAAAAATGATGTAGATAAAACTGGCATATTTGGTTCTTTTGCAAAAAATGAAGAAAAAAAGATAGTGACATTGATATTCTTTTTCATTTCAAAGAGAGAAAAGGTCTCTTCGATCTTGCCAGATTAGAAATGGAACTTGAGAAGGTAGCTCTGAGAAAGGTTGAGGTCATTACTTATGACTCCATAACCCCACTTATAAAAGAACGGGTCCTTAAAGAAGAAGTGAAGATATTATGAAGGATCCTTAAGTCTTTATTGTACATATAATAGACTCTATAGAAAAATAGAGGATTTCACAAACAACAAGTCTAAGGATGACTTTCTTGAAGATGTACAGCTACAGGATGCTGTTATCAGAAGGATAGAGATAATAGGTGAAGCTGTGCTTGCTATAAGGGATGCCGATGCTTTTATCTGTCAGGAATGCGGAGAGGCATATTATACACCGGAAACTTCCAGGCGTATAGATAAGGTTATGCAAAAATTCCACAATTCTTCTCTGCGAGTTCATCCGCTTGCTGCAGGAGAAATTAGTCTCAATGACATCGAGGCTTAAGAATTGTTAAGAATAGATGTGTGGTTTTAAGATAATCACGGAACTACTTGTTCCTATTCGTTTTTTAGAAGTTATGGAATGTGCCGCCTTCGGCGGAGAGGTTGCACTGGCAATAGCACACAGAAATCTAATGTGACAATTTTCCTGAGTGAAATGTTTTAATCATTCTATTCCAGAGTCCATATATAGTACAAATGTAAATATCATAGTGATTGAAAATGATGACCAGATTCACCGCATACATTGAGAAAGACGTAGAAACAGATTGTTACGTTGCAATTGTTCCGGGCATCCCAGGAGCTCATACACAGGCGGATACGCTGGATGAGTTACAGGTAAGGTTAAAAGAAGTGATCGAACTCTGTCTTGAAGAAATGGATCCAGAGGACAAAGGATACATCCCTGAGTTTGTTGGTCTTCAGCAAATAGAGGTCACCGTATGAGTAGGCTACCGCTGGTAGATGCTAAAAAAATGGAAAAGATATTGTTTCGACTCGGATTTGAAAAAACAAGGCAAAAAGGAAGTCATGCTTTTTACAAACATATTGATGGCAGGACAACTACTATCCCTTTCCATTCAAGTAAAAAGCTTGCCAGACCCCTAATAAGAGTTATTCTTAATGAGATCAACATTTCTATTGAAGAGTACAATGAGTTGATCAGGAATCTTTGATTGTGACTTTTTTCGGGAATATTAGTCCGACAGAGATGTAATACCTGTAAAATGCAACAAAGCCTGTAGTGGAAGTGTTGACAGACAATACCATGAATCTAATAGTCATATTCAATAAATGGTAATGTAAATCCTTTTCTGAGCCTGAAAACTATCCATTCATCAATTGTCTCTTCCAGGTTTTTCCTGCATTCTTCAAGAGTGTTCCCTGTGGCACACACACCATTAAGCTCAGGCACCTCACCATAGTAAGGTTCATCGTCCTCAATGAGATCATATCTGGCTTTTTCAAGAGCTGCATGAAAAGTGGCTACCTTTCAGACGAATAAGAATAAAAACCAGAACCCAACGCTTTAATGACCTTTTTTGTCAATAGAGAGGCATATCATGTAGTAATGAAGGCAAACATGAATTCGTTGTTAAGATAGGTGAAACTGTGCTTGCCATTCAGGATGTTGATGCTTTCATTTGCCAGGAATGCGAAGAAGCATATTATACACCGGAAACGTCAAGCGTATAGATAAGGTTATGCAAAAATTCCATGATTCTTCCCTACGGGTTCATCCACTTGCTGCGGGAGAGATCAGCCTCAATGAGATCGAGCTTTAAGAATGAGGAAAGGATTTTTACTAGAGGTTTTCGGAATACTATGTGTACCATACAACGTTTGACGTGTCAGAATGACACATAAGATAAGGTTGGAAACCGATTTCATCGGGAAGGGAGTCAGGCTCATTCTTATTTTGCTTATACCTTGAAGGATTATTATAATATAACAAGTCAATTTATGAATAGAGAACCCTCAAATAGCTTCGGCTTCCTTAAGTATGCATTTGCCTATGTTTGGTTGCAGGGAATCTTTCATGGTGCTAAGTTTTATATGGTATATCGGAGTAAACTTAAGTATATGGCAGGTAGCACTACTATCAAAGTCAATTCTGATCTTAAAGATGTCCTTTCTGAATTGAAACAGAATCCCCGTGAATCTTATAACGATGTAATATCAAGGCTTGTTGATATGGCATGTGATAATGATAAATTAAGTGATGAGGCTATAACAGGTCTGGAAGAGGCTCTGGAAGATATCAAAGCAGGAAGAATTCATTCTGAAGAAGCCATTATGAAAGAATTCGGATTGCTATGAGTTACAGGGTAGAATATACTGAAAGGGCAAGAAAAGAACTTCATAAATTGCCGCCAGAGGTATCAAAGCAGATAATTCTTTCTGTAAATGAATTAAAAGATAATCCATTTGCTGCTGTTAAGAAACTTAAAGGAACAAAAAGACATCCTTTGTATACCCACAGAGTGGGAGAATACCGGGTCATTCTTGATATATTGAATGACAGATTACTAATTCTGATACTTGAAATGGGCCATCGAAGTAAGATATACAGAAAATATTGATCTGATAACTGTTAAGTATCTGTCATAAGAAGTTGTGGAATGTGCCGCTTGCGGCGGAACTGTTGCTTTTGGTGGTTAATTCGCAAAAAATCAATGATTCAGCAAATCCCAAATCACTGGTTTTACTTCGGGAATCCCTTCTTTTACACTTAGCCAGACCACTTCAAGATTCACACCGAAATAAGCATGTATCAATTTGTCCCGGATTCCTGCCAGATCCTTCCAGGGAACAGATGTATATTTTTGCCTGATTTCAAAAGGGATGTTCTTTGCAGCTTCACCAATTATCTCAAGAGCTCTTATCACAGCATACTGGGTTTTGACATCTTCGGCAAACTCTTCAAAAGTACATTGGTCCACAAAGCCCTCTGCTGCTTCCATAGCATTGTAGATGTCCTGTACATAGTCCCTTACATCACGAATGCTTATCCCTCAAATTGCTTTGACTTCTTTAAGTATGTATTTGCCTATATTTGGTTTCAGCGCATCCTTCATGACAAGATCCACTTTAATTCCCAGAACATCAGAAAGATAGTTTTCCAGATGAACGAAACTGAAAATAGTAGGGGTTCGACTGAATTCCACCAGAACATCGAGATCACTTTTCGGTGTGTTCTCTCCCCGTACAAAGGAGCCAAATAGTCCTATGTAACTGACATTATATTCCTCTTCCAGTTCCGGCAGCATTTCCCGGAGCTTCTTCCTGTATATTTCAACGTCGTTCCTTTGCGCCATGTGCATCGTTAAAAATGTCTTATTTGCTTTTATATAGTAGTTTCATATGTATAATTGTTTGCCCTGTCAGAAGTATCGAATGAGATATATAATGCCTCTCTTTTAGTTTTGTTGATCAGACGTTATGGAATACGCCGCTTGCGGCGGAATGATTGCACAGGCAATGGCATAAGGAGGACAAGGATACATCCCTGAGTTTGTTGGTCTACAGCAGATCGAGGTCACCGTATGAGCAGGCTACTGCTGGCAGATGCTAAAAAGACCGTGCCATACAAACATTTAGCTCATCCTCTGCAAGGGATTCCAGACGTGCCTGTATAGCTTCTTTCATATTATCCAGTGCTTCTTCAATGCTATCACCCTGCAAAACACAACCTGGTAAACCGGAACAACTTACAATAAACCGCCTGCTTCTTCGTCTTCCTCAAGGATCACTTTAAAACGCATAATAGAGTATGGTCATTTTTTGATAAAGTAACTATAGAGATTATCGAAAAATCAAGAGGAATCATTTAGATATCTGATCTCAATTCTCTTTAGATAGAATAAAAAGGCAATTTTGATTTTATAGTCATGTAATCTTTAGTTCTATTTTTCTAGTGGAAGTTATGGAATGCTCCGCCTTCGGAGTATGGTTGTATTGTCTGATTATGCCTCACCTCACCGCAGATCCTGCCCG
The DNA here is from genome assembly GCF_017873415.1 of Methanolobus bombayensis. GTDB lineage: Archaea > Halobacteriota > Methanosarcinia > Methanosarcinales > Methanosarcinaceae > Methanolobus > Methanolobus bombayensis. The sequence goes on from NZ_JAGGKD010000017.1 coordinate 40,257, forward strand.
TGCACCAAAGCCCAATTATCGTACATGCACAGCAGTGAGCATCAGTGGGGTCTCAGCAGGAAGAAAAGATGGGACCCTTAATCCCTTCAGTTTACAATAACAAGCATCATAGATACCCTAGGAACAAAAATCTGGGCTGAAGGATCTCACAAGGCCTTGAATCGATCCTCTCGTTACTTAGTGGATTGTTCTTCTCAAGATTAAAGTCAACTTGTATTCCGGCTACATTCATACCTCTGATCTTATTTATGTACATATAGAACAGAATTAGTGTCGACATAAAGAATGACAGTAAAAGCAACTTTCCTTCCAGCATCCACCGCCCAAAGATATCTATTGCAAAATCTATGTTCCCCAAGTAAAGCAGGAATGCAGATGTTATAGTTATTACCATAAGTATGGAGGGAAATGCCCTGTAAAGTATGGTTTTTGTCTTTGCACAAAGACTCCACTTATTTTTAAATGATTGATGATTACGAAGAGCTTTGATGTTATACATATCTTCTATAATTGCCTTCCTGATAAATTTCTTCGCCTGACTATAATACCATAGTTTCCAGAAGGATGAAGTATCTGCTAATTTAGCATAGGACCACCCCAGATTGTTATAAATAGCCGATTTTGTAACAAAGTGTAATGCGATTGGATTTTTAAGTGCTTTTTTATACCATTTTATAGACTCACTATACTGCTTCTCATTTGCAGCAATATCCCCATATGCAAAGAGTACATACGGATTTGAAGGCTCCATTTCCATTGCTTTTTTAACTTCACGCATGGCATCATAGTGCAATTCATATTGCTGACTTAAGAAAAGTCCATAGCTATACCTTATTACAACATTGTTTGGGTCAGACTTGAGAGCGTTTTCGTATTCTCTTTTGCTTGCCTCTCTTTTTCTGTTTGCGGAATAGATCTGGTACTGAGCATTGATATAGGGTACTATTTCCTTTCCAGATTTGTTCTTTAGAAGGTGATAGTTGCATAGTTCTTCCTCCTCAATTGCAGATTTTGACAAAAAGTTGGCGTATGCTGCCATCAAAACAGAATATTCTGGAGCAATCTGATCTGTTTTTTCACTCTGTTTATGAATTATTTCCCACATTTCTTTCCACTGTGTTTCAGCTTCATTATTACGTCCGCAATCATTCAGGAACAGGGCATAATAAAAGCGAGCAATGAGATTCTTTTTATTCAGACTTATTGCATGCTTAAAGTGCCATTCTGCTTCCTTATCCATCCCTGTTATATCCTTGAGCAAAGCTGCATACAGAGCATATGTTAAATCATCCGGGTCGAAAGTCAATGCTCTTCTAAAACATTCTACTGCGTCGTTGGTACGTTTAGTGTCTCTAAAATAATGCAAACACTTTAAACTGTCAACATAATTGTCAATATAAATATAGGGCTTATAGATCTGTCTTTGGTACCAGCAATTAACACTGATTGATCTATGTTTTATTTTTAAATTTATTTTATTAGCACAATCAATAAGAAAATTTGATTTTAAATAAATATAGAGTTTATGTGCCAGTATTCGATGTAATTTTCGTATCAGTGTTTGGTACCAGCAATTAACACGGATTGGTTTATGCTTTCTTTTTGACTTTACTTTATTTACACAATCAATTAGAAAACTTGAATACCTGAAACGTGCCATCATTAAAGTAGGATCTTGCTTGACAGCTAAGGAAAACTGTTCTTTAGCTTCATAACTTTTTCCACAGATCTCGTAAAGAAAAGTTGCATATTTAAAATGTATCTTTGGATTGTTGCCATCAAGTTTTATTGCCTTAATAAAATGCTTTTTGGCTTCTGAAATACAAGCTTTGGCATCTTTAGCATTTTTCCCATAGAGGCAATATTCAGCCAGAAAATATGCATAATAAAAATGTACCAATTCATTATTTTGATTTGCTTTTTTTTCCAAGGCCTTTTCAAATATTTCACAAGCATCTCTTTTCCTTCCATTTTCCTTAAGGATCGTAGCGTATGTGTAGTAAGCCAGGGGGTAGTTTTTATGTGTAGTGGATCGCTTAACTGTAGTAAACTGTTTATCTGCTATATCATTATTTATTTTGACAGCATCTTTCAACTTTGCTTCGATCTCCGGTAAAATAGGCTCTTTGAATACATTTGTAAGATTGTTTTTGTAGCGATAAAGATAGATGGCGTATAATGTAAGTGCCTTTGGATTATTTCCACAATTTTTAATCATATCTTTTATCCTTTTGTCGGCCTCTATGTTTTTATCATCATCTCTAAGGAAAAGCGCATATGTATAATATGCAAGTTCAAAATCTTTTTGTGATTTAAGAACATTTTCAAAATCATCTTTCAAAACTATTTTTTTAGCTATCCTCGAATTGATATAGGTAGCAAGTATTCTGGCTTTAGATGTGTGTACTGCACTGAAAAAGTAATATTTAGCAAGAGCACGAGCCAGAGCATATGCCAGGTTGTATTCACTATCAGAAAGTTTTATTATTCTATTGAATAGCTGATCGAAATCAGGCTTTAGGATATTTAGTTTATGTGTAAAACTTTTGATACAAATATCTAATTTGGCATCTTCTTTGTATAGCTCATTACGGCAACAAGAGATTATGCAATCATTAAGAATTTCATAGAGATCTGATCTAAAATGATGCAGCTTTGTATTAATTAAAAGTGCATATACAATACATTCAATAGCACAAGCTTTTTCGGGCTCATAATCCAATCTCGATCTTAGCTTATCCGGAAATGTCTTTAATGCCGGATATATCATCAGAACCCAAAATCGATTTTGTTGTATTCTCTTTTCAATTTCACTTACATTAGCCTGAAAACCAAGAGACTCATCGTATACAGTGAGACATTCGTCAATAAACTCATTTACTTTCATGTCTCTACTCCACTCCCAATTAAGTATTAGCTTCAAATCTATATTTAACTTTCGAATTAATTTTTATTAATGAATATATTTATTTTTAAAATAGTATCATTTTAGAGATAGTTCTTTATGTATCCAACATTTTTCTTTGTCTGTGATGAAGAAATATGCCGCATGAGGCGTAAAGTTGTATTGGTCTTTATCACTTGGTTCGCTTATTTTGCTAGTTAGTATCGAGGAAATTTCTGTTTTTAACTTGCATCTAAATAGTCACATAGTGATGAATTATATTTTTTAGAAGAATAATAACAAATGTGCAAAGCAAATTTTGTAAAACACTGGCCACCGTCTGATATTATGACAGAACAAGTTACGGAAAAGATGCCAGTAGAAAAAACATCTGGTTTTACAGGATAAGTTCATTATCTCAGATCATGCAAGAACAAGAATGTTCCAAAGAAATGTCTCAACTGATGAATTGATCGAAGTTGTTAACAACTCAACTATTATAGAAGAATATCCTGAAGATAAACCATGTCCTTTGGTTCTTCTTTTAGATCTTGTGAACAATTAAGCATGTCATATAGTAGTGGCAGATTGTATTGATAATTTCAGAATAATAACCGTTTATTAACCGGCAAAAGATAAATTGGTTGAAGACAAAATAAGGATTGATAATCAATAATCCCGGATAAATGTAGTTTTTGTAAAGGCAAACTCATTTTAAGAAGGCATGTATCCATATGCAAGAGTCAAGAAATATCATTTGTTCTCCAGATCCCTGCCAACAGACGCAAGGATTTCCAGAGCTTCATCTGCCGGAACAGGCTGTTTCCAGGCATTGTGCATAAGCTCTGCTGAATGACCTGTTTCCATGAACAGTTCGGAGTGTCTTTTACTTAGATCAAAGTCTTCAAGATAGTGAACTATAGCCTTTTTTACAAGTTCTTCCCTGGAATGAGCATAACCTGCCTTTACCCGGGAATCTATCTTGCGGACCAGATATTCACCAATATTCACATCTGTAGCCGTTTCTGACATCTTAATACTAGTATTTGCCTTTAAGTAAATATAAATTCCGTTGAAGAAGAAAGAAGAGCTCTGTAGAAATCCTTCACATTCAAACAATGGTATAAGTCAATAAAATTTCGGCTTTGTAGAAAACCTACTTTCCATTTTATTTTAACATAATAATTTAAAAAGGATTAGTCCCCTTAGCATTATCTGCTACCGAAAACACAAAG
>NZ_JAGGKD010000018.1 GCF_017873415.1 Methanolobus bombayensis
ATCAGTTGTCCGACAGGGCATCGCTGAGCAGCTACGCGCTAAGGAATAAGAGCTGAATGCATCTAAGCTCGAAATCTGACTTGAAAAGAGACCACGTTAAGGATTCCGGTACAAGACCGGTTTGATAGGGTCGGGATGTAAGCACCAAGGCAACGAGGTGTTAAGTCTGCGGCTACTAACTATCCGTGCCTGTCTGTCTTGCTTTGTCCAGGCGAAATCTGATATGTGTATGTTGAATATACCCGATAACAAAGGTAAGCTATAAATATAATGGATTCATCCATAAATCGCTCACTGCCAAGGTGGCGGAGCGGCTACGCAATCGCCTGCAGAGCGATTCCATTCCGGTTCGAATCCGGACCTTGGCTTTACCTTTACCAATTCATCGTGAGTGAGTTTGGCGGCCACAGCGGCAGGGTCATTCCTGTACCCTTCCCGAACACAGAAGATAAGCCTGCCAGCGTTCCATACTGTACTTAAGTACGAGAGTCTTTGGGAAATATGGATCGCTGCCAGCTCACTCACACATGATCTAACAACTTCTTTTTCTAATTTGTTTCATGATAATTAGTTTTGGCTTTAGTTAACTTTTGTTTTTCCAAATAAAATTTTCATGTAAAAGTGACAGTGAAATAATTATTCATGATATTGAAAACATTTACCAAAAAAGTTTTGAAAAATATCTCATTAAAGCTTTGTATAATTACTTTTATTTTGATATTTTTTATTCCATGACTAATATACTCAAAAGCACCTTTATACAATAAGTAACTTAGAAAACATGTTTCTCTCTTGTTCAAAATAGGGCTCAAATGCCCTTATTTCTTTTTTGTTTTTCCTAATTATGGAATCATAATAAATTAATCCAACCCTGTACAAGAATCATCAGGACTATGAAGGGCAGTAAATATCTTGCATAAGGGCTTACCCACTCTGGTAATTTTCTTCCCTATTCGATATTTGCTTCTTTAATGAACCTATCCCAACCCCATCCGGTTTTTAATGTACAAAACATCACAATTGCAAGAGCACCAACTGGAAGAATATTGTTACTGAATATGAAATCTTCAAGATCAAGTATTCCGGTACCTGGTCCAAAAGGTTGTATCCAGCTTAAAGGGCCAAAACTCAGAGCACAAGGAAGTGAAAGCGCAAGTATCCCAATAGTATTGACAAATGCAGCCTTTTTTCGCTTCCATCCCCATTCATCCATGGTAAAAGCCATTATATTTTCAAATATTGCAATAACAGTTGACATGGCTGCAAATGCAAGGAATGTAAAGAAAAGAATACCCCATAATCTTCCTCCTGTCATCTGGTTTAATATATTGGGAAGTGTTACAAAGATAAGTTCTGGTCCAGCACCTGCATCAATGCCAAAAGCAAATGCAGCAGGGAATATAACAAGTCCTGCAAGTAGGGCAATTGAAGTATCCAGCACAACCACGTTGATAGTTTCTCCCGGTAAGGAGCGTTCTTTACCTATGTAGCTTCCAAAAATGGCCATTCCGCCCGCACCAGCACTAAGCGTGAAAAAAGCTTGTCCCATTGCAGCATAAATAGCTTCACTGTCTATAAGACTCATATCAGGTTTCAGATAGAAAATAATTCCTGCATTTGCTCCCGGCAGAGTGACAGATTTGATGACAAGTATCAATAAAATAAGCACCATTCCGGACATCAGTGTTTTGCTTACTTTTTCAGCTCCTTTTTGTAATCCTTTTGAACATACCCAGAATCCGGTTAGCACAACAAGTCCCATCCAGAATACTATCTCCTGTGTATGGCTAAGAAAAGCTTCGAAAAAGCTGCCAACTTCCTGAGGCTCAAGTCCGGAGAAACTTCCGTCAATAGAATAGTAAACGTAGGCAAGTCCCCAGCCTGCAACTGTCGTATAGAACATTACGAGCAGTACATTTCTTATAATTCCCATGTATCCAAAAACATGCCATTTACTTCCTTCAGGTTCCAGTTTTCTCATGGCTCCGGCAATGTTCAGTTTTCCGGCTCTTCCAATAGAATATTCCATTAAAAGAATAGGGAAACCAAGTAGAATCAAGAATGCAAGATAAATAAGAACAAAAGCAGCTCCTCCATATTTTCCCGTGATGTATGGGAAGCGCCATATATTGCCAAGTCCGATGGCACATCCAGCAGATATAAGTAAAAACCCAAGTCTGCTGGAAAGTTCTTCTCTCTCTGTGTTGTCCTTTGTTTTTCCGCTCATTGTAAGTTCGTATTCATATTTGCATGCATGTATTATAATATTAATACTGAGTACTATAGTTTTACTTTTTTTACATCGAAAGTAATTATACCTAATAGAAACCAATGTTCAAAGGAACATGATAAAGTGGGGAATCAAATGAAAGAATATGATCTTATTGTAATTGGCTCAGGCTCCGGAACAAATTATATAAGTGGAATACTCGATGCGGATTCTGAAATGAAAATAGCATTGATTGATAAGGATGAACCAGGAGGAATTTGTCTAACCCGTGGTTGCATTCCTTCAAAAATGCTTCTATATCCTGCAGAACTTGTCAGGGAAATAGGAATTGTAGATAACTTTGGTATCAAGGCTTCAATTGAAAACATAGATTTCAAGGCAGTAATGGAAAGGATGCAAAGTTCAATATCTCAGGATATTGAAGGCATCAGAAATAGTTATACTCATCTTCACAGGCTGGATTTTTACAATGAGCCTGCTGAGTTTGTATCTCCCTATACAATGAAGGTTGGTGCTGAGACAATTACTGCAAAAATGATATTCCTGTGTACAGGTTCAAAGCCGGCTATTCCTACTATAAAAGGAATTGAAGATATAGATTACCTTACAAGTGATGATGTCCTGAAACTTACAGAGCTTCCAGAGAGCCTTGCAATAATCGGTGGAGGCTACATAGCAGCTGAATACGGACATTTCTTCTCTGCCATGGGCTCGAAGGTTACTATCATAGGTAGAAACCCAAGGCTTATCCCTGAAGAAGAACCAGAAATCTCCACTCTTGCAAAGAAAATGATGTCAAAGCACATGGATATCCTTACCAACTGTGAAGTAATTGAAGTGAAATCCTCTGCAGAAGGCAAAGTCGTCATTGCAAAAGACCGTGAAACAGATGAGGAAAAAGAAATCACTGCATCTGCAATACTTGTGGCAACAGGCAGGAGCCCTAATACGGATATCCTCAAACCAGATCTTGGAGAGATTGATACTGATAAGCGTGGCTGGATCAAAGTGAATGAACACCTTGAAACAAGTTCAAAAAATGTCTGGGCTTTTGGAGATGCCAATGGTAAATACCTTTTCAAACATGTTGCAAACCATGAGTCTACTGTAGTGTACTATAATGCTATACTTAAAAAGAATATGAAAGCCGATTATCATGCTGTTCCTTATGCCGTGTTCTCATACCCCGAAATTGCCGGTGTCGGAATGACGGAAAGACAGGCTGTTGTGGAATATGGAGAGGACAAAATTACTATTGGTTTCTATCGGTTCCAGGATACTGCAAAGGGAGTTGCAATGTCCCTTGGTGATGAGTTCGTGAAAATTATCCTTGAAAGTGAAACACAGAAGATTCTTGGTGCTCATATTATAGGACCTGAAGCTTCAGTCCTAATACATCAGATAATTCCTCTAATGTACACTCAAAATCAGGATGCAAGCCCTATAATGTATGCAATGGATATTCATCCGTCACTAAGCGAGGTCATAAAAAGAGCATTCTACTCAAGGATGCCTCCTATTGAATATCACATGATTATGCAGGCTTATGAGCTGGAAGAAGCCTGAATCTAAGTAAAAAAGAGTTAAAGAGAGAACTTAGTTCTCTCAAATTCACTTATTTAGTTTATTCCTGGGTTCCAATAACTTCATTTATCTTTTCAGGATTTTCTGCAAGCCAAGCAGCTGCAGCTTCATCCGGGGTCTGACCTTCATCAATTGCAATCATAATTGATTCTATGTCAGAAAGGTCCATCTCAAAGTTCTGGATTATCTGATAGAATTCAGGGTTATCCTCTTCAAAACCAGTCCTGGTAAGTATAATAAGGTCATCACTTCCTCCATATTCTCCCTTTGAGTCTTCGAGGAATTTAAGGCCATCAATGCGAGCAAAACTCCAGTGTGGTCTCCAAAGGGTTACAACTACCCATTCTTCGTTGTTGATCTTGTCCTGAAGTTCAGTGACCATTCCTACAGTACTGCTTGAGTAAAGTTCGTATTCTTCGAGTTCGTAATCTACAATGCAGCTTTCTGTGTTCTGCATGATACCTGCTCCAGGTTCAATACCACTTATCTGTCCATCAAATTTGCTGGCATTGCCTTTGAGCTCTTCAATAGTGTTGATTGGTACGTATTCAGGAACAACCAGTCCGCACTTTGCACCTGATGCAATTACCTGTGCTTGAACAAGGCTATCATTGTATTTATCCCAGTAAGGTGCCTGGGTTGCAGGTAACCATGCTTGAATCAGAACATCTATGTCACCCTGTGCTGTTGCCTGGTAAAGAGCACCAAGGTCTGCACCTTCTACAGTTTCGTATTCATATTCACTTTCATCAAGAATCTGTGTGAATACACTTCCAGTAGCACGTGAGTCATCCCACTGTACTATCCCAATTTTTACTGCTTCCTGTGTTGTATCTTCTGCCGTGGATTCAGTATCACTTGCGTTATCTTCAGAAGTACAACCTGAACTAATAAGAGCGCATGCAATTATTAAACATGCAAGTATTTTTAAAAAATTATTTTTCATAAAATCACCTCTATGATTTATTATATCATGTAAAATAAAATTAAAAAATAAAGGTTAATACCTTTATTCTTCAGTTCCGAGCCATTCGTTTACTTTCTCAGGGTTTGCATCCACCCACTCCTGAGCAGCTTCTTCTTCTGACATGCCCGCTTCAAGATTTGACATGACGGACTGGATGTCATCATGTGTCCACTGGAATCTGCTGATTATTCCATAGAGTTCCGGATCATCTTCTTCAAGGCCTACCCTTGCAAGTGTTTCAACATGATCTGCTTCGCCGTAGACTCCGTTTGGATCTTCAAGGTATTTCAAGTCAAAGCTGTTAAATGCCCAGTGAGGTGACCAGAGCGTTACAACAACCCAGTCATCATCTTCGATGGAACTTTTAAGTTCAGCTGTCATTCCGGCACTGCTACTTGAAACAAGTTCATAATCAAGACTGTAATTCTCGATTGCAGTTTCTGTAGTAGACATGATACCTGCTCCCGGGTCAATACCAATGATCTCACCGTTGAACTGTTCCTTGTTGTCATTGAGTTCTTCTATGGAATCAATTGTTACATATGTTGGTACAACAAGGCCAATGCGGCAGTCTTCAAGGTTAACTGCAACACTGTCAATATCATCTCCGTACTGTTCCCAGTAATTCCTCTGTGTCTGTGGGAGCCATGCGGAAGTTGTAAAATCGAACTGACTGTCTGCAAGTCCCTGGTAGAGTGCTCCTGCATCAACAGCAATTATCTCAACATCATAACCTGCCTGTTCAAGGACAAGTTTCATGACATTTGTGCTGGCAATCTCTCCATCCCAGAGCACATAGCCAATAGTTGCTTCTTTTGTAACTGTATCTTCTTCATTTCCTGTATCTGTAGTGCCTTGGTCAGCACATCCACTTACCATAACAAGCATGGCAAGAACTAAAATTACTGAAAGGACTTTTATTTGACTTTTCATTTTATCACAACTTTGTATAAAGTAAAAGACCGGATGGTCTTTAATTTAATATGAATTATTTTTTTGGTGTAAGGTTTTGGGTCAGTCTGTCAAGTATGATCGCAATAATTACGATTCCTATACCCGCTTCAAATCCCTGACCTATGTCTACTCGCTGTATTCCTACAAGTACCTGGTAACCAAGCCCACGTGCACCGATCATGGCAGCGATTACAACCATGGATAGTGAGAGCATGATACATTGGTTTACGCCTGCCATTATTGTAGGAAGAGCAACTGGAAGTTCAACTTTGAATAGTTTTTGCATTGGTGTTGTGCCAAAAGCAGATGCAACTTCATCCAGCTCTACCGGAACCTGGCGAATACCCAGATTTGTCAAACGGATAGCAGGTGGCATTGCAAAAACGATTGTTGCCACAAGACCCGGGACATTTCCAAGTCCGAAGAATATGACTGCAGGTATCAGATAAACAAAAGAGGGCATGGTTTGCATGAAGTCCAGTACTGGTTTCACAATATGGAAAATCGTTTCATTCTTTGCAGCCAGAATCCCTGTAGGAATTCCTATCAATAAAGCTACAAGGGCTGATGATAATACTAGAGCGATAGTTTCCATGGAAAGAGTCCACAGTCCCATACTATCTATCAGTAAAAATCCGACTACGCTTCCAATTGCAAGTTTTAGATTTTTCCTGGAACCCAGATATATAAGGATAGCAGCCACAATAATGAATGCAAAAGGTGGTAAAAATAACAATACATCCTTGAATCCGGAGATTAGCATATCTATTAGGTCACTGAAGATATCCATTAAAAAACCAAAATTATCATTCAGCCAGTAAACTCCTGTTTCCACTGCTTCTCCTATGGGAAGTTCAGGCAAGACCATTCTAATCCTCCTCCTTCATTGCCAGAGCACCAAGTATGCTACCTCTGACTATTACTCCTAATATCTTTTCATTTTCGTTAATAACTGCAATAGGTAAGGCATTCTCTGCCATCATTGGTATTATTTCCTTTATGGGCATATCAGGAGTTATTATGTTGATATCGGTTCTCATGACATCCCTTATGCCTTTATGTTCCTTGGCTGCAGGAGCTGCAGCATCAACACATAATATTCCCTTTATCTTCTTATCTGCATCAACTACGAATATTGATGACATACCATGTTTCTTCATGAGCTGAAGTGCAACAGGAAGTCCTGAATTGACTGACACTACAGGATCTGGTCTTTTCATGATATTTTCAGCTGTAAGTATCTTTGTCCTGTCAACACCGGCAACAAATTCTGATACGTAATCATCAGCAGGATTTGTAAGGATCTCTTCTGCAGTACCTATCTGTGCGACCATTCCGTCTTTCATGATAGCTATTCGATCACCAAGCTTCAGAGCCTCATCAAGGTCATGGGACACAAACACAATGGTTTTCTTCAATTTGTCCTGAAGTGCGATCAATTCATCCTGCATCTCCGATCTAATAAGCGGATCCAGTGCGCTGAATGCTTCGTCCATTAGAAGAACATCAGGGTCAGTGGCAAGGGCTCTTGCAAGACCCACTCTTTGCTGCATACCTCCACTTAGCTGAGATGTCTTGCTTGATCCGTAGCCTTTCAGACCAACCTTGGAAATAGCTTCTTCAGCTTTTGCATATCTTTCTTCCTTTGATATGCCTTGTATCTCAAGACCAAAAGCCACATTGTCTATTACAGTTCTATGAGGTAGAAGTGCAAAGCTCTGGAAGACCATACTCATTTTCTTTCTTCTGGCCTCTCTCAAATCCTTATCATCCATTGTGGCAATATCATCACCGTCAATAAGGATATGACCTTCACTTGGATTTATCAGACGGTTCAGGCAGCGCAAAAGAGTTGATTTTCCTGAACCAGAGAGTCCCATGAGTACAAAAGTCTCTCCTTCGTAAACATCAAAGTTTACTTCATAAAGGCCAACGGTCTGTTTTGTTCTTTCAAAAATTTCCTGTTTGGAAACGCCTTCCTCTATGAGCGATATTGCTTTTTGAGGATTCTTGCCGAATATCTTGACAAGATTACGAACTTCTATTTTCTTTTTTCTAATTGGAATACCTCAATTTGAAATAAGGTTGATAGAATTATTAGTCTATATTTTTGATTGGGCAACCCTATATTAATCTATCGTTTCATATCGCTAAAATAAGCCTTATTTTGTTTTATTTTTTTAAAATAAGCTTAAATATGTCTTTTCTGATTATTAATATAAAATAGGTGGGCAACACATATCTTAATTATCTTTAATCTATGATTATTTTTGCCGGAAGAAAAAAGGTTCCAATCCGGTTCAAGTTTAAACTGAAATGAAAAAAGAAAGAGGAATAAAACCCTCTTTTCATATTAAAATTTACATCTCGTTGATAATTTCTACTGCTTCCTGTGGTATGAAGAATTCATCATCTTCGCTGAGTGTGGAATCTCCATCTGCCATTGGTACAGCAACGACAATACCTTCAAGATCGTATTCTGTGCCGTCAATTCTGAGAATATCCTTGCTTACAGGAAGTTCAGCTTCTCCGTTGATTATGATGACAGGGTTTGCTGCGTCAGTTGTATCAAGTTCCCAGTCTTCTGCGAATGCATCGCTTACTTCTACAAAGAGTTCTTCAGAGACTTCATCAAGGTTAAAGCCGAATGCATCAGCAACACATGTTGCGAGTTCGGTGTTATCGAGGAGTCCGGTTGGCTTCTCAGGACCGTATGCATAGAGTGGTACATCTCCGCCTGTGTGACCACCTGTTGTCCATCCAATTACAGACTCGCCTGCTCCGCCATTAATAGGATCAATGATCTCGTCTACTGAGACGTCAGTGTAAGTAAGTTCTGGATAAGCACCATTGGTGTTCTCGTTTCCTATTGTCATACCACCAGTGTTGTGGTCAGGGAACACGATTACAAGTGTGTGTCCATCTTCTTCAGCGAAGTCAACAGCTATCTTTACAGCGTCATCAAATGCAATGAAGTCGGTTACCATGTACAGTTCGTCATTAGCATGTCCTGCCCAGTCGATCTGGCTACCTTCTACCATAAGGAAGAACCCGTCTTTGTCCTGTGAAAGAAGCTCAATTGCCTTGTCTGTCATTTCTGCGATTGAAGGCTGCTCAGTTCCCTCGCGGTTCATTTCAGCTTCCATGTGGCTGCTTGCGAACATTCCCCAGGTCTTACCGGTTATGATCGCTTCCATCTCGGTCTTTGTTGTAACGTAGTTGTAACCTTCGTCGATAAGAACTTCTGTGAGGTTTTCGCCATCTTCACGCTCGCCGCCGTCTGCTTCTGTAATTAAGTGGCGTTCTGCTCCGCCGAATACTACATCAATGTCCTGGTAGACCATGTGCTCCATAATCTCGTTGTCCATGCCTCTGTCGTGAATGTGTACTGCGTAAGCTGCAGGTGTTGCATGGGTTATGCGGGATGTTGCTACAAGACCGGTTGCCTTTCCTTCGAGCTTTGCACCTTCAAGGACTGATGCTATTGGAGCGTATGGCTCAGCCATATCTTCTGCATCATAGATAGAAAGGAGATCTTCTGTCCTTGGTCCGACACCAAGGAATCTGGCGGTTGTCTTTTCACCTGTTGCAAATGCTGTTGCTGCTGCTGCAGAGCCGGTGATGACTGAGTTTGCCATGTTTGTGGAAACCATCCCGGTATACATGCTGTCAAGCTGTAGTTCTTCTCCACCCTCTTCTGCAAGGTACCAGCGTGCAAGGGTCTGTATGTTCTGGTCACATCCGTCAGGAACCATCACAATAACATTTTTAATTTTTTGGTTAGAGTTTTTGTCTGAAATATATTGACCTTTGTTTTTGTAATCATCATCATCCCATTTGTTGTTATTGTTCTTGCCAGCCATAGCAGCAGCTGCACTTCCAAGAACAAGCATGCATACAACAAATAATGCAAATATTAATGTGTGTCTTTTATCCATCAAATCACCAACCTTTTTCAAGGTTTCTGGCAGGATTTTGGATTTGAGGCACTAGTAGTTTCCACAAATGAATTATGTAGTTAAATTGTGTTTTTCATTTATCCGTAGCGCTATATACAAAATTTCATCTACAATAGGCATATGTGATTATATGTTTCTATATATTTCTTTGAAGGCGCAGCATGTGTATTTATAAAGAAAAGTAATAATTATAAACTGAAAAAACTATGCTTTTCTGATATTGCTATAATACATGCACTCTTCCCTGCTGAAAAGGGGCATATCGATATCATCATCAACTACCTGGACAGGTGCACCTCTTACAATTACAGCAGGCACACTTTCACCGGCTTCACCCATAAGTATCTGTGCTGCAGAAACAAGATTATCAGCAACTGCTTTACGGGTTATTGTCATTTCTTTCCCAAAAAGATCACAGCTTCCCCTTGCATCCTCTACAGGAATTATCCCGGAAGTCCCAAGGGCAATTCCAACACAACCAAGTCTCAGGGGCTGTGTCCGGCTGTCACCCACAATTACTCCAATATTGCATTTACAAAGTTCCTTGATTTTCTGTCTAATACTTCCTGCACTTTTCTGTGCGTTTTCCGGAAGGAGGACCACATAACCTTCAGGTGCATTGGAATCGTCTATGCCGGCATTTGGTGCCAGCGTACCTCTGGTAATTGTTAATGCTGCTCCCGGAACTCCTCCAAATATTTCATCACATTCCTGAACTATGAGCTCCATTTCCCTTTCATCCAGCTGGTATTTTTCAGCAAGCTTTTTGGCTTTCTCCCCTGGAGTGATGTCATCAAGGCGTACAAGGCGTCCCTCTGCTGTTGCAAGTGGAGATTCGGCAATGATGAGAATGTCATTATCCTGCAACTCCAATCCCTGTTTTTCAAGTGAATCAATGATTACCTCTGCAATGTTGTCGCCGGGTTTAATAATTGGAGTTTTGACACCAAACATTTGCAGGAATGGCAAAGATGGCTCTTGCGGCATTAGTTATCTCCTGTAAGATAATTTTTCATTATTTTTATGGCGCAATAATCCCCGCACATTGAGCAGGGTCCTTCATCAGGACACATTTGTGAAGGCTTTGCAGGATCAATGGCAAGTTCTGCCTGTCCTCTCCAGTCAAAGTTTGCTCTTTTTTCAGCAAGCATCATGTCAGCATCATTTAATCCATATTTCATAGAATCTCCAATGTGAGCTGCAATCCTGAATGCAATAAGTCCTTCTTTAACCTGTTGTGGATCTGGAAGTGAAAGATGTTCTGCCGGTGTTATGTAACAGAGATAATCTGCACCTGCACCACTTGCCATGCTTGCACCAACTGCTCCTGCAATATGGTCGTAACCAACTGCAATGTCAGTAGGCAGAGGTCCGGCAACAAAGAGTGGAAAATCAGCTTTGTCCTTGTATAATTTCACAGAATCCGGAATATCAGCTGCCTGTATATGACCACCCATGCCATTGATTATTACCTGCACACCCATTTCATTTGCTCTTTTTGCAAGTGTTGCATTCGTCTCAATTTCCATTAACTGGGCGCTATCTTTCAGGTCATGGATGCATCCGCTTCTCATGGTGTTCCCAAGGGATAGTACAACATCATTTTTTCTGAGTATTTCCATTATCTCATCAAAATGCTCGATAAAAGGATTCTCACATTCATTAAGAAGCATGAAACTGCTGGTAAAGGAACCACCTTTTGAGACCATTCCCATAACTCTGCCTGTGCCTTTGAGTTGTTCAAGCATCTCCTTTTCCACGCAATGAAGCAGTACTGAACTTACTCCCTCATCAACATGTTTTTTCAGGTAGGAAAGTATATCATTAATAGTTAAGTTCTCCATTCCACATTCAACGATTGTCTGGTAGATCGGAACTGTTGTAACAGGGAGTTCTGTATTCTCAAAAACCATTTTCCTTATGGCAGATATATCGCCCCCCATTGAAAGATCGGTAATTGTAGCTGCACCATATTGCTGTGCGACCTTAACCTTTTCGACCTCTGCTTCCGGGTCAATCGCAGCGGATGAGGTTCCAAGGTTAACATTGATCTTGGTCCTTGCACCTTTGCCAATCGCAACAGGCGGGCACCCTTTACGTGTCATTATTACAAGGCTGCCATTTGCAACCCTTTCCAGAACAAGTTCTTTATCAATATTCTCTGCTTTTGCAACTTCCAGCATCTCAGGTGTGAGGATGCCCTCTTTTGCATGGTCGATTTGCGTTTTTGTCATTATTGTTTCTTCCTGATATCGGCCATTTCAAGTATGGTTGGTGTATTGTTATGTTTCCCAATTGGCATGAGATGAATTCCACGGCAAAGTTTTTGCAGTTCTTTTATTGCCTCTGCACAAATAGCCATTCCTTCTTCTTTTGGTTTTTCAGCAGCTTCCATTCTCTCAATAATCTCATCAGGCACATTTATTCCCGGAATGTTCCCATTCATGAATCTAGCCATGTTTGCAGATCTGAGTGGAATTACTCCTGCAATGATCGGAACTTCAATGTCTCCAATAGATTCCATGAATGATTCGAACATGGAAATATCGTAAACAGCCTGAGTCTGCATGAACTCAATGCCTGTTTTGACCTTTTTTCGTAGTTTCATCATCTGTGCTTTTTTGGAAGGATCAGTATTTGTTACAGCACCTAAAACAAACTGTGGCGGATTCTCTATTGGATTTCCTGCAATATCGTATCCATTATGCATATTTTTTATAATGCTCAGAAGCTGCACTGAGTCCAGATCATAAACCGGCCTTGCTTTCGGGTGATCTCCTTTTGTTGTGTGGTCACCTGTCATAATACAGAGGTTCCTGATGCCCATAGAGTATGCTCCAAGCAGGTCGGATTGTAGTGCAAGTCTGTTCCTGTCCCTGCATGTGAGCTGCATGATAACTTCGTGACCGCCGTCAAGGAGAGCTTTACTCACTGCCAGCGGGCTCATACGCATGATGGCTTTCTGGTTGTCAGTTACATTGAGAGCGTCAACCCATCCTCTTGTGAGTTCCGCATCAGAAAGCATGTCTGCAAGGTCTGTTCCCTTGGGAGGGCTAACCTCTGCTGTTATCAGAAAATCGTTTGATGTGAGTTTGTCTTTGAAGGTCCGGGACATCGGGAAAGTATATGTTTGTCAGGGTTTTAAAATCATCGCAGAGGCTACAAAGTATTTATCGTTTGCAAATAATCACTCAGTAATTTCATCCACTGTCCATATCTTATCCAGCAGGTCGAGTCTTCCAATTTTCTCAAGCCTGTTGCAGATAAGCTCCCATGCACAATCCTTTTCAGAATCGATTTCACATTTTCCGTTTACAGAACCTCCACAGGGTCCGTTTAGCAAATGCTTGGGACATAAACTCTTCGGACACACACTGCCAAAATAATATATCTTGCATTCACCACACATGGCACAGAGTTCGGGAACAACTTCTCCCTGGGTTCTTCCTCCAAGGGATACAGTGTCATTTGATGGATAAACCGGCACATCCACAACACCGGCTACAATAGAAACTCCGCTTCCGCAGGCCATTACAAGAATAGTCTTAGCATCCTTTATTGCAGGATTCTTTTCAACGAGTGAATCATATGAAGCTACACTACAGGCTGCACTTGGGATTACCCAGCCGACAACATGTTTTCCTGCATCTTCAAGACGCTGGCACATCTCCAGAACTTCAGGCTCTCCACCAACGTGTATCTTTGCTGCACATGCGTTGCAGCCGACAACGAAGATATCATCCTCGTCTTTCAGTATTTCAAGTATCTCTTCAAAGGGTTTCGCAGATGAGATTATCATAATTCCCTCAGGTAACCATGCTCCACATCCATGTCATTTTCAAGCACTTCCGCAATCATCTCCGCGATCAAAGGAAGGTTGCGTGCCTGGAATGAGAGCTTATGGACCAGTTTCTCAAATTGTAATATGGTTCCTATTATGAGTACATTGGTTTTGTCGGTTTCGTGTGATACTGCATCACGTTCAAGGGCAGCATCTCCGCCTCTTGCAAGGATCTCCTGCTTGATTATCAATGCCTCGGTGGTGGTGATGTTGTTCACACGGATTACCTTGCTAACGGTTTTGTTCTTCATGACCTTTGCACCGGTGCCGGTAACACGCATGCTCTTCATTAGGTATTCAGCATCATCCGGGTGTGTTATATCTGAAATGCTAACTTCAAAATCGCCTTCCTTCACAAAAGGCTGTCTTTTTCTCATTGCAGCCGCCACCTCTACAACATCCTTTGTTTCAGGGATATCATGCGTCCTTACAATATGAGCTCCCTTGTGAACTACTATAGCAGTCGCAGCAAGGCTTCCGTATAGTCTTTCGTTTGCAGGCTTGTGCAGCACAGCATCAATACATGATTTCCGTGAAACTGCTGCAAGCAGCGGCCTGTCAAATATCCTTAGACTCTCGAACTGGTCTATGGTCTCAAAATCAAATATCGGGTCTTTTTCTGCTATCCATTTACCAACTGCAGGGTCAAGAATAAGTTTGGTGGTTTCTATGCCTTTAGCATCTGCTCTGCTTATAATATCAGCTAGTGATTGCATGATCGCATCCATGCCAATTGGATCACCGGGAAGTTCTTCTGATGCCATTACAACAGCAGGGCAATCGTATTCAGCAACAACATCCATCATCTCAGGATTTGTGGTAAATCCCGAAACATCATTGATAATGTCCGCACCATGTTTCAGTGATTCCTTTGCAACGCTTGCATAAACAGTGTCTACAGAAATAATTGCATCCACGTTATCATTCAGTATTTCCAGTGCAGGTATCATGCGATTGAGTTCTTCTTCCTCGCTTATCACCGGACTTGCAAGAGGCCATGTTGAACGTGCACCAATATCAATTATGGTCGCACCGTCATCGATCATCTTTTGTGCAACCTCAAGAAGAGAATCGTTACTAACAACAGATCCCTTGTAAAAGGATTCCTTGCTGAGGTTGATGATACCCATAAGTCTTACAGGATGTTCGTCACCAACTTTCAAGCCGCATATGTCTACATCAACAACCATTATTCAACCTGGTAGTTTTGATCAAAGGATAAACAACTAAAATAGCTTAATCAAAATAGTATTCAATTAATAAAATATAAGTGTGCTTATCAGCTGTTTGAAGCTGCCATAAGCACATGTTCCATGAGAATTGCAATGGTCATCGGACCAACGCCTCCTGGAACGGGGGTTATAAGTGAAGCTTTCTTCACTACATTATCGAAATCAACATCACCGTAAACCTTGCCTTCTTTCTCGGTGATTCCCACGTCAAAGATCACTGCACCTTCTTTTACCATATCTGCTTTAATAAGGTGCATCACACCGGTCCCAACTACAAGGATGTCTGCATCAAGTGTAAACTTTGTCAGGTCATCAGTAAAGACGTGGCAAACAGAAACAGTTGCATTCCTGTTGATAAGCATTGCAGCCATGGGTTTTCCAACAACATTGCTATGTCCTACAATAACTGCATGTTTTCCCTGGATTTCCACATCATACTCTTCCAGTGCCCTGATAACTCCTTTTGGAGTACATGGCACAAGTCCTTCATCGCCGATGAGGAGTTTACCCATGTTGTATGGGTGGAACCCATCTGCATCCTTTGCAGGGTCGATTGCAATCATTGCTGATTTATCATCAAGGTGTTCTGGAAGAGGCAACTGGAGGAGAATTCCGTGTATGTCCTGCCTATTGTTCAATTCCTGAATACGCAGCATGAGTTCTTCCTGTGTGGTGGACTCAGGCATATTGTGGTCCTCTGCGTGTATTCCAACCCTGTCACATGCTTTGTGTTTAAGGCGGACATACATCTTTGAAGCAGGGTCCTCACCGACAAGTATGGTTGCAAGTCCGGGTGTGATTCCCTTCTCTGCTTTGAGCTTGTCAATTCCCTGCTTAACCTGTTCTTCCACTTTCCTTGAAAGGCTTCTGCCATCAATCTTTCTGGAATCGTAGTTCTCTTCTGCCATTATGCAAACACCTGTTGATTTTCTATACAGGACCTGCGTTTTTGATTTACTTGTAAACCGGGAATCCGCTGCACAGCTGCTCAACATCGGAGTTAACACCATTAAGGACCGAATCATTGTCAAGGTTGTTGATGACCTCTGCAATGTATCCTGCTATTTCCTTCATCTGGTCTTCCTTCATTCCTCTTGTTGCTGCTGCAGGTGTGCCAATTCTGATTCCGCTTGTAATGAATGGGCTTCTGGTCTCGAATGGAATGGTGTTCTTGTTAAGGACAATTCCTGCCTTGCTCATTCCTGCTTCGGCATCCTTTCCTGTGATGTCGAACTTGTTGAGGTTAAGAAGCATTACGTGGTTGTCAGTTCCGCCGGAAACAATATCAAAGTCCCTTGCCTGAAGTTCCTTTGCAAGGACATCTGCGTTCTTAACAGTCTGGATCTGGTCTGCCTTGAACTGCTCTCCCATTGCTTCCTTGAATGCAACAGCCTTTGCTGCGATGACGTGCATGAGTGGACCACCCTGGATTCCAGGGAACACTGACCTGTTAAGGTCCTTTGCGTACTCTTCCTTGCACATTACCATTCCACCCCTTGGACCTCTTAGGGTCTTGTGGGTTGTGGTTGTTACAAAATCAGCATAAGGCACAGGACTTGGATGTGCGCCTCCAGCTACAAGACCTGCAATGTGTGCAATATCTGCAAGCAGGTATGCTCCTACTTCATCAGCAATATCCCTGAATGCCTTGAAATCAAGGGTTCTTGAGTACGCTGAAGCACCGCAGACTATCATTTGTGGCTTGTTTTCCTTTGCCATTGTCATGAGTGCATCATAGTCAAGGGCTTCAGTTTCCTTGTCAACACCGTATGGTACTATATTATAGAGCTGTCCAGCAAAGTTCACAGGACTTCCGTGTGACAGGTGACCTCCGTGTGTGAGGTCCATTGACATGATGGTGTCTCCAGGTTTGATAACTGAGAAATAACATGCCATGTTAGCACCGGAACCTGAATGCGGCTGGACGTTTACGTGTTCAGCACCAAAGATTGCTTTTGCCCTTTCAATGGCAAGGTCTTCTGCAATATCTACAAATTCGCAGCCACCGTAGTAGCGTTTTCCTGAGTATCCTTCTGCGTATTTGTTTGTCATTACAGAGCCCTGTGCTTCCATTACTGCACGACTTGTATAGTTCTCTGATGCTATCAGGTTCAGCTTGTAATCCTGACGGTTTGCTTCAAGCCTCAAGGCTTCTGCAATCTCCGGGTCAATTTCTGAGACATAAGACATTGTTATCAACCATTAAATTCGATATCGATAGTAGTTGGATTCCTGCACAGCAGGATGTTATGGAATTTATATGAATCAATTTAAGTGTGTACTACAATTCGACCTTCCACTTTAAGTTTACCCTCAACAAATAATCTTACAGCTTCAGGGAATATCTTGTGTTCCTGTTCAAGTATACGACCTGCAAGGTCATCGGCGGTATCTCCTTCTAGAACAGGGACACAATTCTGGATAATTATTGGTCCGGTGTCCATTCCTTCATCAACAAAATGTACGGTGCAGCCACTTACCTTTACACCGTAGTCAAAAGCCTGTTGTTGAGCATGAAGTCCTTTAAAAGAAGGAAGAAGTGCAGGGTGGATATTGATAATTCTGTTACTATATGCTGCAATCAGGTCCTTTCCAACCAGACGCATATAACCTGCAAGTAATATTAAATCAACATCGTTGTCTTCCAGAACTTGCATTATTTCTTTTTCATATTCCTGTTTACCTGAATAATCTGAGGGGTCTATGAAAACGTCGGTAATTCCATGGTTGCGTGCACGTTCAAGTGCATATGCATCACCAACATCGCTTATCACAACGGATATTTTTGCTTCCTTTATGTATCCGCTTTCGATATTATCTATAATAGATTGTAGATTCGATCCTCTTCCTGAAACAAGTACTGCAATGTTGGTAGTCATTGTTAGTTCTAAAAGTGATTTCTGTATATTAGGGTTTTGGATTTATCAATAACTGCCGGAAAATAATATCTTTTTCTTTTAAATAGCGATTTCAGGTATTTATATTATGTTTTTTTGTCCTTTCATCAATAAGTTCTGCAAGTTCTTCTGTTCCCGATAGCTTGTCAAGTTCGGTCTTCTCTATAAGTACGGTATTCTCCACAGTTTCTGACTTTATCTGTCCGTTAATTATGAAAACAGATTTTGTCCTTGTAACACAGGAGATACTGCTCATGAGGTCTGCGCGCTTTATCATTGCACTGCTGTATGTACTGACACCTGTTAGAAGAGTATCGGATATATCTTTCGAGATCGCCTTAAAAGGTGCCTGACTTGTGGAAACAACCTGATATCCAAGTGTATGAAGCATTCCTAGTATTCCATCATCAGGTTGCGGTTCAGAGGTATTCTCTGCTGGAATATCGATACTGGTTCTTTTTTCAAAACAATGCAATATATCTATGGATTTTGCAAGGGCAACATCAAGCAGTTCTTCGAGATGAAGCACGATATCGATGGAAGCATCCATTCCTCCCTCTTCATATTTACTGATGGTCCTTCTGGAAACGCCGAGTTCAGTGGCAAGGGCCCCAAGTGACATTGATGTTCTCTTGCGTGCTTCTTTTAGTACATCTCCATCAATTGATACATAAAGTCCTCCGGGAGCTGCTGACACAAGCGGAGGTATGTCCTCGACAAAATAATCATAAAGTGTCTGTACATTGACTGCCGGAATATCATAGCGCATATAGACTACGCTGTCCTCAAGCATCTGGTCCCTGGTCTTTGCGCCAATAAGTATTGCAGTTCCACCAAGATACCGTGCAAGGCTTTTCATCTCCCTTGCGGTCTCTTCATTGAGCCCGTCTATGTTAAAAAGAACTTTACAAAAAAGGAGTGTTTCACTTTTCCTTGCTGCAAGATCAAAGCTTCGTGGTCGAATATTGCATCTCTTTGATACAATGAAGCCTGCCTGCTGTAATACATCAATTATCTGATGTATAAGGATCTCTTTTGTCATGGCTAAATAGGCATTGTTTGCACATCTATATAAATATATCTTATGTCTGTAATTCCCGGATAATACTCCAATCTTTGATAAATTATCCTAATAATATTTCATGAGAAAATTATTTATCTGATGCACATATTTTAATGTGTATATACAACAAAGTTACTTTTCTAGCATAGTTGTTACATTTGCCAGTAGAGTGGAAAAATATGGAATCAGAAATATACTTTGCATAATTATCATTTGAGGGTATTTCTGATGTCTGAATTCAATAAATTTTTCTTCGATACCAGGATCATAATTTTGCTCTCATTAGTCTTTGGTTCTTTTTACTGGTTTATTGATGCCTTGATAGATTATATTTTCATCTCAGGCAATTCTTTTACAAGCTATCTTCTTTGGAATGTTTCTACGCACGAAATATACATGCGTTTTTCAGTGATACTCATCTTTCTTTTGTTTGGAATTGTCATTTCCACATTTGCAGGTCATTCCAGGACAATGAGCATTGCTGTTGAGGATGAAAAGAAAAAGTCCTATAAAATAATGGATATTCTTCCAATGATCGTTCTTTTTCTGGACATAAAAGGTAATGTTTCCTGCGTCAATAAAAAAATTCTTGAATTAACAGGCTATGAAGAAGAACAAATATCAGGTGATAAGTGGCTTCATCTCCTTTTTTCTGATAGCTCTATATATGATATTCGATCTTACTGGGACCAATTCCTGTCCGGTGAAATTGATTCTGTCACCGATCTTGAGGTACCTATAATATGTGCGGATGGTTCCAGAAAATTAATTCTATGGAATGCTGTTTCTTTTACGGATAAACACAATGAATTTAGTGGGATTCTCATCTCAGGTGAGGATGTTACAGATGTAAAAAATGCAGAAAAAGCTCTTCTTCTTGACGAATCAAGACTTGAGGCTCTTTTGAAGCTCAACCAGCTATCAGGTTCCACTAAAGAGGAAATTCTTGACTTTTCACTTGAGAAAGCAGTCGAACTTACTGAAAGTGAAGTTGGTTATGTTGGTTTTGTGAATGAAGCTGAAGAAGAATTCACTATGTATGGCAGATCCATAAAATCAGAAGATGGCTTCAAAGTTACTCCTGTAAATATAGATTTTGATATTGATGAAAATCATCTCTGGTCAATGGTAATGAAGCAAAGAAAGCCGGTCATATCTAATAACTATCCTGAAGATTCTCCTGTTAACCAAGGTTTTCCATCCGGTCATGTGAAGGTCCGTAATTATCTTTGTATACCAATATCCGACTCTGAAGAAATAGTTATGATAGCAGGCGTAGGTAACAAAAATGGTGATTATGACAGTTCTGATATCAGGCAAATGACACTTCTCATGGAAGGTACATGGAAGCTTCTGCAAAGAAGAAAGGATGAAGAAAAGATAAAGTCATATGCAAGAGAGCTTGAGGACAATAACAAAGAATTAGAATCCCTGGATCGCATGAAAGATGAGTTCATGGCAAACATCACTCATGAACTTAAAACACCACTTATTCCTATAAAAGGATACAGTGAGCTTCTTTTTGAAGGTCATCTGGGTTCTATGTGTGATGAACAGAAAAAAGGTGTAAGCGTAATTCTGCAAAATGCCGAAAGATTGCATAAACTGATCGATTCCTTACTCTATATGCAGAATATCCGCACAGGTAATATGCAGTATCACCTTGATTCCATTGATATTGTTTATGTAATTGACAAGGTGGTCGATAAGATTTTTTCTCATAAGGACGGGGATATCCCTGAGCTGAAAAAGGAATATTCTTCACCTTTGCCTTTCATTTGTGGAAACACAACCTATATGGAACAGGTTTTTTCACATATACTTGAAAATGCATTCAAATTCACTCCACCGGAAGGTTCGGTGACAATTGAGGTATTCCGGGAGAAAAAGAATATACATGTTATCGTCAGGGATACAGGTATAGGAATTTCAGAGGAGGAAATGCCTCACATCTTTAAAAGATTCTATCAGGCAGACGGTTCCCTGACACGCCGTCATGGTGGAAATGGTCTTGGACTATACCTTTGTAAAAGTGTTGTAGAGGCACACGGTGGGTCTATCCGTGCAGTCAGTGAGCTAGGAAATGGGACAGAAATACATGTTCTTCTACCTGTTATTGAGTAATAAGTGCGATTATTCCTTTCAAGAGGAATAATTTAAAACCAATCAATTATATTTGCAATTGGTCAAATGAGCAGTGAACACACCAAACTTATCATCGGGATTGATGATACGGATTCCAGGGAAGGCATGTGCACAACGTATCTGTGTGCTCTTTTAAGGGATGATCTTTCCTCTTTTGTACAGGTCATATCAGAACCAATACTTGTGCGTCTGAATCCTACTATTCCTTACAAGACCCGGGGGAATGCATCAGTGGCACTTTTTCTGGAATGCAGGGATTCTCAAAAAGTCATTGATCTGGTGATAGACACAGTTGCTTCCATGGCGTGTCTTGATGGAGAAAATACGAATCCAGGTGTTGTTTTTGTGATTGAGGAGCAGTTTGGTAATGTAAAGAACAAGCTAAGTTCTTTTTTCAGACGTGCAGTTAAAGATGTCATAACAATAGATGAAGCAAAGGAACTTTCATCTGAACTTGATCTTAAGTTCCGGGCTTTCAAGAATGGTCGTGGTCTGATAGGTGCTCTTTCTGCATGTGGAGCTATGCTTGATCCTGATTGGGATCACACATATGAGTATCTTGCTTATAGGGAAAAAGAAGTATGGGGCACAAAGCGTGAAGTTGAAGAGCTTTCTCTTTTTGAAGCCGACAGGCAGACATACCCCGATACATGGGATACCGTTGACCATGTGAATAACATAACAGTCTGTGTTCCTCATTCAGGTGATCCCGTGCTTTACGGAATAAGGGGAAAAGATATTTCTTCTGTGGAAAAGGCGGCTTCTTTTGTAATTTCCGAACCCGTGGAACGTATGTGCATCTATCGTACTAATCAGGGTACAGATATGCATCTCATTCATGTTTCAGGAATTAGTGAGATAAAGGAGATGCATTCCTATATTCTGGAAGGTGAGGTTTTTTCAGAACCTGCAACCATTAGAGGAGGCCATACTATATTCTCTCTGAAGGACTCTGCAGGTAATCTTATCGATTGTGCGGCATTTGAGCCTACAAAGAATTTCAGGGAACTTGTACGCAAGTTGATCCCTGGTGACCGAATAGTGGTCTATGGCAGTGTTACTGAAAATACCCTGAACATTGAAAAGATAAAATTATTGGAGCTGGTAAAGGCATATGAAATCCGCAATCCTCTGTGTCCTTCATGTGGTAAAAGGATGAAATCTGCAGGTTCCGGACAGGGTTACAGATGCAAAAAATGCGGTACAAGGTCTGAATTTACTGAAAACAAAGAACTTAAAAGAGATGTTTTGCCAGGATTCTATGAAGTTCCACCATGCGCAAGGCGCCATCTTGCAAAACAACTTCTTCGATTTGAAAATGACGATCTGCCAATATATCCTGGCAGATGATTAAACTTATATTTATCTTATTGATTTGAGATCTGCTATCGGAGGAGCTTTCTGTTTGTGCAGGTTGACGTTTATTCTTTTCAGGACGGAATCCCTCTGAGATGGAGTCATACCAAGTGTGTTCTGTGCAACCTGTGGGGTTTCACCTTCAAGTAAAAGTGCAAGGAACCTGTCAACCAGTTCATAGGTAATACCAAGCTCATCTTCGTCTGTCTGGTCGGCCCAGAGCCTTGCAGAAGGGGCTTTGCTAATGATCTCTTCAGGAATGTCCATAAGAACGGACATTTCCCTGACCTCTGTTTTGTAAAGGTCACCTATTGGTTCAAGATCAACTCCACCATCACCGTATTTAGTGAAGTATCCCAGCAGTATCTCTGTTTTGTTTCCGGTTCCCATGACCATTCTGGACATGTAGTTAGCATAATAATAAAGGACTGACATTCGTATCCTGGCTTTCAGGTTGCCATTGGCGTGTGAGTCAGATTCTGAACTTTCAGGTATTGAATCCATGTATCCTGAGATTATACCTGATATGTCAACGGTTTTAAACTCGATTCCAAGTCTTGATGCAACCTCAGTGGCATCAAGTACGTCTTCGGCAGGTGTAAGGTTAAGTTCCGGCATATGTATGCCAAGGACATTTTCCTTTCCCAGGGCTTCAACCGTCAGATAGGCTGTAAGTGCGGAATCAATTCCTCCGCTAAGACCTACAACAGCACCTTTAACTCCGGATTCAATTGTTTTATCCCTGATGAACTCAATTATGACGTCTTTTGCTTTTGAAATATCCATTTTTACCAGCCCTGCCAGTCTTTAATTGAGAATGTTCTCAATCATATTTATCTATTGGTCTTAGGAGTTAGTAGCCTGATACCTTCTTTGCTTATATTGTAATTCACAATATCCAGAGAAATTTCCGTGTCTCTCATCTTTGGTATGTATAGGTATCTTTCCATTTTACCCGTATAGGGATTTTCTTTTATCATCAAATGGATTGTTCCGTAAGTTGAGTATTCGGCTATCCTGTGAGTAAGTTCATGTGCAGTTTTATCCATTACTATTAGGCCTGTCCACTTTGATTGCGAGAATATGTATACAAGAGTGTCAATTTGATCCCTGAAATCTTTTAGATCCTGGCCAATTGAAAATGTACCAATATTGTCAAAGACAATTATTTCTGTATCTTCCGGAATCAGGAATTTTATTTTACGCGGATCCGTGGAATTTGTTGTAATATTTGCGTATTTATCATCAATACCTTCTATTCTTCTTTCAAGCACTCTCACCATTGTAAGCTGCTTGTTTTCCACAAAAGGTTCAATATCCCGACCAATTGTTTTTCCATGAAATATTATCTTCTCAGGGTTTTCTTCAGTTGCCAGCATCGCACATTTTTTCCCGTCCATGCAGGCTTTATAAAGAAAATGTATGGCAAACAATGTTTTACCTGTGCCAGGCTCTCCGGTTAATAAGACTGTTTCTCCTTCCACAAATCCTCCCTATATTCTTTTGTCGACATCAGGGATTCCGGTAGATATTCTTTTCATAAATTACACCACATTTTTGCTGAAGCAGGCAAGATTGCTATGAATCACTTACAGTTTCAGTATTCAATGTGTGTTTTTTATCTGTTTGCAGTCTATCTGTTTGTCTTTGGAGAGAATAGTTTTATTCCGTCTTCTGTAATATCATAATTTATCAGTTCCAGAGTAATTTTTGTACCTCTCATTTTTGGTATGAACATGAATCTTTCCATTTTACCTGTGTATGGGTTTTCCTTGAACATCAGTCTGATGGTTCCATAGGTGGAATATTCCGCAATATTATGTGTAAATTCATGTGCTGCTGCATCCATTATGATAAGTGATGTTCTTTTTTGTGCAGAAAGCAAGAATGAAAGTACTTCAAGTTCTTCTTTGAATGTCTTAAGATCCACTCCGATAGAGAAAGTTCCCATATTGTCAAGGACAATAACATCTACTTCATCATTAATTATGTGTGTAAGATTGTTCAATGTGTCAATATTCATACATGTAAAACTGTCTGCACCTTCTTCCATGTTCATGACTCGCATTTCAAAAAAACGTATCATGGTGAGCTGGTTACTTTCAGTGTAAGGCTCCAGATCAAAGCCAAGAGCTTTTCCATGCTCTACTATCTTTTCCGGAGTTTCCTCTGTTGCTATCATTATACATTTTTTACCTTCGAGGCATGCACTATACAGGAACTGTATGCCAAATATGGTTTTTCCTGTACCTGGTTTCCCTGTTATGAGTATACATTCTCCCTCGGGGAAACCTCCTTGTAATCTCTTGTCAAGATCACTGATACCACTGGATATTCTTGCCATGGAATGTTCCTCTTGTATTTATATGTATTTTCAAGTATATATTTAGTTGTATAACAAATACAGGTCTGTATAACAAAGAATTATCTATCTTCAGAAAGTATCTGAAATCATATGGAATACTACATCGCAGATTCTGCAGTTTTTATCATGGGAAGTGGAATAGAACCTTATCGTATCATAACTATTCCCTCGGTTGTTAATGAACTTAAAAGCAATGAGGCAGCCATGCGTTTTGATCTTGCCCGGGAGAATGGTGCCAGGGTGGAAATGCCGGATGTTATTTTCCGTGAAAAAGTTATGAAGGTTGCCAATAAGACAAAAGACTGTGAAGAATTATCTTCAACTGATATTGATATCCTGGCAAAGGCTCTTGAATATAAAGAAAATTCTGTGCTTTTGACCGACGATTATGCAGTCCAGAATGTTGCAAAGGTCCTGGGGCTGCAAGTAAAGCCAGTCGCCCAGAAAAAGATAAAGGATGTTCTGGTATGGGAAAAACAGTGTACAGGCTGCCGAAGGAAATTTGATAGTGGTGATGTCTGTCCTGTTTGTGGTTCTCCTTTGAAGAAAAGGCGCAAAAGAAAAATATAACATCTCTGTTTGATATATTACATATAAGTTAAAACATTAAAATACGGGATTCATATGAAGAATATTGATAAATTGATCCAAAAAGCCCTTGAATTGCAGGCTAAAGGTTTTGTTACAAGGCAAATAGCTGATGAGCTCAACGTTTCCCGGGAAACTGTCACATGGCTTCTGACCCGTGCAAAGAAGGAAGAGGTCTCATCTGCACCAAAAGATATCTCTGTCAACTGGAGCAGTATAGGAAAAAGTGCATTCAGAATGCGCCATGTAGGAATTGCTATGTGTGATATGGTTCTTGACACAGTAGAGGCAACAGAAAGTGATATTGACCTGGTGGTAGGAATTGGTCTGAGTGGTGTTCCCCTTGCAAGCTTCATAGCAGAAGAACTCAACACTGAACTTTCAGTGTATCATGCTTACAATGAACAGGGTGATGAATCAAGGCCAAGTGGGGCTTTCAGCAGAAATTTTGCAGGTATAAAGGGAAAGAAATGCATCATTGTGGATGATGTAATTACAACTGGTAACACAATGAATGATGTTGTAACCCATCTGCGCAGTTCCGGTGCAAAACCTGTGGGAATTGCTGTGCTTGTAGATAAGACAGGTTCTGAAACTCTCTCAGAGGTACCTGTGCATTCACTTGTGCGCATCACACGTGTAGACTGATTCTAATTTTAAAAATTGTTTTTTAGTAGGAGTTATTCAACTCCTACAGATCCTATTTTCTCAACAAGTTTGGAAAGCACTTCCGTACGCATTCCTTCAACAAATTTGATACTTCCCACGACAAGGTGTCCTCCGCCGTTAACTCCTCCGCCTTTTACTTCTTCATAAAGCTCCCTTACCATCTTGGGTATATTCATGAGGACGCCCTTTGAACGTATGACTGCAAAGTCCGGTCCATATCCTATTGTTATGACAGGTTTGCCTTCATATTTCTTGCAGAGTTTGTCATGAACCTCTCCTGATGTCTTTCCGGGTGGCGGGAATGTGAACTTGTGAGCATAGTTCTCAACATCAAGCACGTTCAGAATTGCACCGTTAGGAAGGTCCTGTGCTTTTACATGGGACATACAGACATCTATCTGCTCATCGATCATCTCGTTAGCCTGTTCGCAGAGCAGGTTCACGAGGTTCTTATGCACTTTATGGTCACCAAAGTCCAGAATATCATCGATGATACCTTTTCCGTTGTTGAATTTAAGCCAGTATGCCTGAAAATCAAGAGCCAGTGCCATATCTTTGAGGTCCTGGAGGGAGTATCTGTCAGAGACCATGTCAATGTACATCTTTGCTTCTTCTGCTTCTGAACGGTCACCCACTGCAGCCACGGCAGGCAGATGATCTATCTCTTTCTCCACATTTACATTGATCATACGCGCGACCTCGGTACACAACATACCTGCTGTCATACCGAAGTCTCCGCCAACATGTGCAGGGTTCACGTGGGCTATAAGATAATCGTCAACTTCCTCATCAGGATGGTGGTGGTCAACCACGATCATCTGGATACCATAGACCTTTGCCTGTTTCATCGCAGGGACATCTTCCAGGGTTGAACCGTTATCAACACTCACCACAAGAGGCATCTTCTGACCGTGTCTGGCTGCGTCCTCCAGGGCAAAACTGATATCTCGGACAACATCGGTTACTTCGTAGAATGGTGCCTTTGAAGGTGCACGTCTGTAGAAATGATATTCACCATCCTGCCCATTTACTTCATTTATAAGTGGAATAATTGCCTTCTCAATTGCCAGTGCCGCAGTCATTCCATCAGCATCGGCATGGTGGCGCAGTAGTATGGGCGTGGATTTGATTATTGCTTTTCTTATTTCCTTTGCAACTTTTTTCATTGCGGGTCTGAGCTTTTCAAGTACCTCGCTCTCGACCATATATTCAATCTCATATGGTTCTGCCCTGCTGTCAATTGCAGCTTCAATGCGCTGGAGAATCTCAGCTTCCTGTGGTCCGGTCATTCTTTTAAGACTTTGTATTTCAAGCTGGAAGCTGTCACCACGGGAACTTATCTCTCCGGTGGCTGCAACTATCATATCTGCTTCTATTTCAGGATAAGCTCTTTCACCTGCACTCTCAAAGGCCGCTCCCGATATCTGCCCCGTTTCATCGGCTATGGTAAATATTGTAGGTCCTGCTGTTTGTTTGACCTGAATGACCTCACCCTGTACTTTTACTTTCTTACCTACCATCTGAGGAATCTCACTGGCAAGTTTGACAGGTAGTTTCTTTTCAAGTTCAACAGTCTGGTATTCCTTTAGCTTGCGTGGAACAAGGTCCATTTTTCCTCTTGGTTTGATCTCCTTCAAGCTAACAATAACAGCTTCTCCAACTTCCATAGGTCCCTTCATATTACTAGAGTGTACAAGGCCTCTGAGATTTGAATTGAGATCAACGAAAACGCCGAAATCAGCAATATTCCTTACCTTTGCATGATACATCTTTCCAACT
The DNA here is from genome assembly GCF_017873415.1 of Methanolobus bombayensis. Lineage (GTDB taxonomy): Archaea > Halobacteriota > Methanosarcinia > Methanosarcinales > Methanosarcinaceae > Methanolobus > Methanolobus bombayensis. Next base: position 27,630 of record NZ_JAGGKD010000018.1, read on the forward strand.
TCAAGCTCATCAAGGGTGCATGAATTATCCAGCTTGTAAACTACCTGTTTTTTAGCACATGACTGGCATACTTCGTCTCCTTCATAAAGACTATCCATTGAAGTTCCGCAAACTTTACATTTGAAAAATACGCCTTTGCCGGAGCATGCGGTACATTTTTCCTTCTCTTCTATTTCTCCTGTTCCCCCACAATTGTTGCATGAGGATCCATTTTTCAAGAAATTTGCCATATCCTTCTCTGAAAGTTTCATCAGGTCTATGGACTTTGATTTTCCAGTCCCTTTGCATTCGGGACATTTGGCAGTTCCTGTTACACTGTAGCCTTTCCCGTTGCATTCTTCACATTTCTCGCTCATTGTATCTAGTCTTAGATAGTATATATTGGATTTATGTCTTTGCTTGTTCTCTGGAGTAATAAAAAAGAGAAATATTTATAATGGCTATTTATATATTCTGCGCAGCATGTCGTTTTTTGAATGTTAGTTTGAAATTATTAACATCAAAATCAATCACATTAATAAACAATAAATGAGTTCTATTATTTGTTGGGTCTGAAGTGTTATTTCAATAATAACAATGCTTTCATGCTTTCGTGTACATCCCCTCAAACAAGAATTCAGACCCAGCCTTCTATACTTTTTTTCCTTGTTTTCAAACACAGATTTTGCGCTATATTTCCACCGGTATATTTTTAATAAGTAGCTTCTTATATCTCTTATAAGTTCCTCGTTTCTTCTTCAGGAGAGTGGTAAAATATGGCTTTGATAGATTTTATTCTTCCGTTAGCAGTAGTGGCAGTTATTATATTGTCCAAGGCTATCAAGATCGTTAATGAATATGAGCGCGTGGTTATCTTCCGCCTGGGTAGGTTAAGTGGTGTTAAAGGCCCTGGTTTGTTCCTGATTATCCCGATAATCGATACGGTTGTAAAGATTGACCTGCGTGTGGTTGCCATTGATGTCCCGAAACAGGCAGTGATCACAAAGGACAATGTTACAGTGGCAGTTGATGCTGTTGTATATTATCAGGTCATTGATCCTACAAAGGCAGTCAACGAGGTTGAGAATTTCAAGTACGCAACCGCAATGCTTTCACAGACAACGCTCAGGGATGTTATAGGTCAGCTTGAACTGGATGATGTACTTTCTGACAGGGAAAATGTCAACAGGAACATCCAAGAGCAGCTTGATATTTCCACTGATCCGTGGGGTATCAAGGTTACTGGTGTCACTCTGCGGGATGTAAGTATTGATGATACAATGCTCCGTGCAATTGCAAAGCAGGCAGAGGCAGAACGTGAAAAGCGCTCACGTATCATTCTTGCAGACGGTGAGTTTATTGCTGCTACAAAAATGAAAGATGCTGCACGCATGTACGCAGAAGTTCCTGTTGCCATCAAGCTCAGGGAATTACAGACCTACGCTGAAATTGCACGGGAGAAGAACATGATCGTTGTATCCAACTCAGGTGATGTTGCAGATATAGCAGCAATGTCAAGGGCCTTTACAAACAAGGAATAAGCGGAGGGAATATGAAACACAAGTTCAGGTCATACCTGGGCATTTTTCTATTTTTTATTTTGTTTATGACCCTGTTCACCGGTCAGGTATGTGCCGCAGAAAATCAGAAAGTTCTGGTGGTGGATATCTCAGATTCCATAACTCCGGTGACAGATGATATTGTATCTGATGCCATCGCTTTTGCAGAAAATGACGACTATGAGGCTCTTGTCATCACTCTCAATACTCCCGGTGGGAATCTTGATGAAACGCTTTCAATTATGGAGCAGATAGCTTCAACTGATGTCCCGGTAATTGGGTACGTCTACCCCGAAGGAACAAAAGCATGGTCAGCAGGTACTTTAATTCTCATCAGTACCGATGTTGCTGCAATGGCACCTTTTACCATTATAGGTTCGGCACAACCTGTTACTGTAACTGCAAGCGGTAGTGAGCCGGTAGAAGAAGACAAGATCATCAATGCCATTGTCAAGAGAGCGACGGAGAATGCAAAAATGCATGGTCGTAACGAGACGGCGGCTGAGGAATTTATAACAAAGAACCTGAACCTTGATGCCGATACTGCTCTTGAGTATGGGGTTATTGAGTATGTTGCGTCGGATATTGCTGATCTTATGTCACAGCTTGATGGTGCTGAAGTAAAGGACAAGGTTCTTGATACTGCTGGTGCGGATATCACATACTATGAACCATCTCTGAGGCTGGCTTTCATGGGTATAATATCTAACCCGATAGTTTCCTCGATGCTTCTGCTACTTGGAGTTTATGCCATCATACTCGGAATCTCAAATCCCGGTTTTGGTGCTGAACTCTTTGGCGTTATCGCTATTGCTCTGGGACTTATTGGAACAGGTTTTGATGTTGATATCGGTGCACTGTTTCTGGTTATTGCCGGTGTGATACTGCTGGTGCTTGAATTCCAGGCTCCTGGTTTTGGAATCTTCGGGATAGCGGGTCTTGTATGCATAATTGCAGGCAGCATATTGCTGGTTCCGACCGATTTCCCAAATAATTATACTCCAGCGGAATTCCAGCGTACACTGATAATATCCGTGGCGGCACCGACAATAATAATCGGACTTTTCTTTGTGTTCATCATTTACAAAGTATTTGAGGTAAGAAGAAAAAAACCGTTGTTCGGTGAGCTTATTGGTGATATGGCTGTTGCACTTGAACCAATTGAAAACGGCCAGAATGGATATGTTCTCCACAGGGGACAACACTGGAAAGCACGCTCATCTGATATTATTGAAAAAGATGACAAGGTAACGATTCTTGAAAAAGATGGTGTTGTACTTGTGGTTGAGAAATTAAAAGATGAATCTGAGTCTGAAAATCAGACAGATGATGAGCAAGATCAAAAATAGAATTTGGAATTTTGAGTTTTAAATTTTAGGTAGAAAGGAAATCCTTTCTACTTTCTTTTTACCATTTCAACAACGCGGCGTTTCTTCTCAATTGCATTGAGAGCTGCTGTATCAATGGCTTTTTTCATTTCCTCGAAGTCACGTGGATTCTCATCACCTATCATCTTTTTGATAGGTGTGTATGCTGATTCCCTGAAGCGTGGTGTGAAATCCCTTGCTTCTCCGTCAATTATGACTTCTGCACCGGTTCCTTCAACGACTTTTCCAATAATTGAAATATCCACGTCTGCGCTTCTGATGGTCTTCATGATGTCTTCAGCGTACTCTTCAGGTGCAATGATTAGCAAAGCATCCAGGGAAACTCCAAGGTAGTCTATTTCCAGTGACTCAAGCATTTCAAGAACCTTAGGGTTGACAAGTTTTCTCATTTCCTTTTCTTCAAAAATTAGCTTGACACCTGCTGTTCTGGAAATCTCTTTTGCATCCCCGCGGATTCCACCATTTGTGACATCTGTCATTGCATGGATATGTTTCACAAGGCCTGAATCCAGTAGTTTATCGCATGCCTCCAGGAACTTTATGTTGATTGTCTCGTCAACGATGTCATGCATCTCATAGTAGAGTGCAGTTGTGGATATTGTTCCGCCACCTGCTCCTTCTGTCATGAGGATGACGTCGCCTACCTGTGTCTGCTCACGTGATGTAAGGTCTGTTGAAACACCAACAGCACCGACTCCTCCTGTCATACGTTCACCGATGACCATGTCGCCACCTATTCTTAATGTGCTGCCTGTAATGAGTGGGATATTTGATAGATCGGCCACTGCTGTGATACCTGCAATGTGGTCAAAGACCTTGCCAACATCTCCGTCATCTGCTACGTGTATGTCGGAAAGCATTGCCACAGGTCTTGCGCCCATGACATAGACATCACGTAGTGCTGCCCTTGCAACGTGGAATCCTGCAAGGAATGAATAATCGCTAAGTCTGGAATGCATGCCGTCTACGGTGAGGATAACATATTCTCCTCCATCGGATCTCACTACTCCGGAATCATCAAGGTGTGTGGTGTCAACCACTGCTTTTGTTTTTCCGATAACTTCGGCTATCTTTTCATGGGTGTAAAAATCTCCGAGACCCCTGGAACCAACTCCGAATTCTCCCATTGTAACACCGGATACGGTGGGTTCGAGTACATCACCTTTCAGTACAAGGGTTGCTTTTGCTTCGGTGATGGTTGCCTGTGCAAGTTTGCGTGCATGTTCGGGATTTGTTTTCTTGACTTCCATTATTCTGGCAGTCAGCTTATCTTCAAGATTCGGGTCGTTGTTATTGAGCCCTCGTTTTGCGTAGCCTTCAATGTCCATATTCTCATCCCTTCAGCACATAGTTACAAAGTTCTTCAGTATTTTAAGGCCTGTATCACCGCTTTTCTCAGGGTGGAACTGGGTTCCGATAACATTGCCTGCATCATTGACAATGGCGGCTGCAAATTCTGTTCCGTATTCGCATGAAATAAGCGTGTTTTTATTTGATGTGTCAACGTAGTATGAGTGTACAAAATAAACAAATGAGCCTTCTGGTATTCCATCAAAAATAGGATGTTGCTGTGCGATTTTGATTGAGTTCCATCCCATGTGAGGAACTTTGAGCTCGGAGTGTGGGAACCTTAATACCTGCCCTTTTACAAGGTCAAGACCTTCTGTGACCCCTCCTTCCTCTGATGTGGTCAGCATCATCTGCTGGCCAAGGCAGATTCCGAGCATTGGCTTTCCTGATGTTACATACTCATTGATGGTACTTCTGAGAACTTCCACATTCTTCATTGCATCCCTGAAAGCACCGACACCCGGAAGGATTACTCCATCTGCACTTTTTATCTCTTCAGGGTCACTTGAAATGATCACGTTGGCTCCCGCGTGTTCCAGCCCCTTGCGAACACTTCTGAGGTTGCCAAGTCCGTAATCGATGATAACGATCTTCTTCATGTGAGAATTAAAGAATGGTTTTGGTACATGAATGTAACGATGTGGGATTGTTCATGGATTGATTAATGTTTGATTAATTTCAATAGCGAATCCAAAGCTATCATAATCTAATAATGGAAGAATTGCATAGAAAAAACTAAAGAATATAATATAGATTACAAACATTTTCACGATTTTGCTGATTATCGCTTGTACAATATTGTGATCAAGTTGTTTTTGGAATGCTTCTACAAATACCATTGATAATCCGGTGTTTATTGCAGAAGCTAACAAACACATTGCAACAAAGAGAATTACATCTAAGCATTCTAAATTGATACTTCCATCGGAAAACATATAATTTTTTAATATCAAGTAGGATACAATAATGTAGGGAAATAGAAATGTCAGAATTGCATAATTGTCATATGTACTTTTCTTAGACGTTCTTTTTTCTAATAATAAAATACCAATTGTGAATGCAGCTATTGCAAAAAATGTAACAGTGAGTATGCTGTATACTGAAGTTGTAGTGTTTAGTGGTAGGTTGCTTGAAGCAGTAAAACTAACCCTATAACGACTATTAAAATTTCCAACAATCTTATTTTATCGTTTATTATCTCGTTGCCTTCTTTTGTATCATGAATGACATTTTTGTCTGATGATTCAGTTGTGTTAAAATTGACTAACGAGAACTTTATGCTCATTAATGAATCTAGATGGCAATTACATTATAACCTTTTCTATTTATGAAGGACAGCACCAAATTAGATTGTAATTCTTATTATGTCTGATATTTTTTGGAAGCAAATTAAAGCCATTTGTACCCATAACCTCTTGGAATTATTTCAAGTACGTAAACAACATTCTCCTCAATTGCAAAAATAGCTCTGTAATCTCCAATACGCAGACGGTAAAGATCCTGTCTTCCTTTTGTGCCTTTCAGTTTTTTCACATCGTGGCTTAAAGGTTCGTTCTGTAATTTCTTAAGTCCTTCAATAAGCCTGCTTTTCGTTTCAGCATTTTGTGAATTAAGGAATTTACTGGCGTGCTGGTGCACGTTCACTTTGTATAGCATTTGTATCCACTATTAAAGATCGTCAAGGGATACAAACTGTTCTTTTTCTTCAAGACGCTGGTACATACGGTCCATGAATTCATCTCTGTCTACAGCATCCATTAAGCGTGAAAGTATATCGCTATACGTTTCTCCTTTTCTTCCATATGTTTTCAGTCTGTCTCTTATCGTTTTAGTGGTTGGTATTGTTGTTGTGGTTGCCATTTTTCTTCCTCGTTATATGTACTTATATCTAATTATAGTTACTTATAATTACTTATAAATTCTAATTGTATATTATAATGACTGATGATTTTATATCAATTTGTCTTTGCTACTTTTAATTATTCTAAGCACTACATAAAAATCAGAAACAAAACAATAAATTTATATCTAATGTTCTTTTGTTAGCATTCGGTGATTTTTTGCCAAAGATTGAAAAACTGTTTGATGATGATAGGGCCATTGAGCTTCCTATCAATATAGTCGTCATGTTGGTGGTTGGTATGGTTGCCCTTGCGGCGCTTGTAGCTATTATTCCTCCTCCAACTAAGAATATGTCAGTGAATATTGTAGAATCAGGTGAACAAAGTACAGGTACTACTGCGGGAAACACTGTTATTGTTGATTCCACAATTGCAAATTCTCCTTTCACAGTAGATGTGGTTATTTCAGTCGCAGATCCTGATGGTTATCCAGTTCGGGCAGCCAATGTTGTACTCCGAGGACTTGGTGGTGTGGCAACAGGTACAACCGATGATTATGGAAATTGTACTCTTACCACAGCTTCCCCGGCTGGAGCCCAGATAACTCTTGGTTCTAATCAGAACGAAGGAAGCATGGACCTTACCATCTCCGCAGATGGTTTCTATGATTTCGAGAAAGCAGATGCTGTAATGGTAGTCAGGACTTCATGATCCTGGCATCTTTTTATTTTTTTGATTCTTATGTTTGATAATGAATCTGCATCTGTGGGCCTTCCAATAAGAATTGTTGTTCTCACAATCATCGGTATGATAGGTATCTATACTATTCTCTCGGCTGTAACAAGCACCCCATTCGTTCCCGATACGATGTTTGCATCTTCCAATTGCAGTAGCTTTAACCTCACAAACGGCACAGGAGATTCTCCCTATCTCACAATCAATGTCTTTGACAATGACGGAAGGCCGGTAGGCGATGCTAATGTCATTGTGTGGGGTCCATCAAGAGAAAAAGTTGCAGGTGGAATTACAGATGCTGACGGTGAGTTTGAGTATAGGTTACTGAATGTATCACTCCCACGGGGAAAGACCGAAGGTTACCTTTCTGTCAAGGTTATGCAGGATGGCTATCTTGATTATAGTAACGATTATTTCCTGAAAGTAAAAAAAGTGTGAGAAAATCTATCTGGTTTTCTCATTCTTTATTCTGTTTTAGAATTCTATTCTTGATACGTTTGTTGTATCTTCATGCTGTTTTGCTGTTGACCATATAGAACTTCATGAGCACCGCAACAGCAAACACAAGAGCGATGCTGAATGAGAAATAAGCCGATCTTATGATATTCCACTGCCCATTCATTATGAGGAATCCGGTGAGTGCAAGGATTGCGGCTCCCGCAACTCCTGAGAGTTCAACAGGTACCTTCACAGAACCTATATTGATGCGGTTGTGGTTCTCAGCCTTTTCCAGACGCATGTTCAGTTGTGAGATCTCATTCCTGATATCTACGGAGAGATTCTGGATTTCCTCGCTTCCGTTTGCATCTTTTGTCATGACCTGCTCAGAGAGTTTATTGTTCTCATCCTGCAGTTTCATGATCTGCGAATTAAGGCCCGCGATCTCAGAGTTGATTCCCTGCAATATGATGTCATATTCATGATTCTGGGAGTTATTCATGATGAGATTATTCATCTCGGCACGTATTGAGATAATTTCAGTCATTGTGCTCTCAAGTGCTTCCTCAAAATTAGTCTCGTACTCCGGGATGGAATCTTCCACGGGCACGTCTAAAGATAATCTGCGCTCCACTGCTCGCAGTCGTTTTTCCACACTTCTTATGGTCTGGTCAAGAGAGTGTAACCTGCCGTTGATATCGTCTTTTACCTGCTTATCGTTTTTCATGGTCTGCACCAACAGACCTGTCATTTTTACTTAGAGTATTAAAAATCTTCTATTTAGCTCGGATAATTGAAGAGTTATATATTCAGAATTAATCTCATCAACGTATTATTTTCTCTTGTTGGGTATAACTAAGGATAACTTTTAGGAAAATAAAGGTTCAGAGAAATGCCGCTGTTTATCTTTTGAAAAAAGAGATAATATCTGCTTACCAGCAGATGCCTTCGTAATCGATCTCGACGCTGAGTTTTATCGGATTGATAAGCTTCCTTCCATCGATCACCACACGGTTTGCCATGAGATCAAACTCTTTGTCAAGGTTCCTGAACTCGTTCCATTCAGTCATTACGAGGCAGCCGTCGGCTTCTGTCAAGGCTTCGGATGCGCTCTTGCAGTATGTTACATCGTGGAAGAGTTTCTTCATGCCCTCTTCAGCCATCGGGTCATATGCAGCGATATCAGCTCCAAGTTCCAGCAGTTTATCGATAACTGGAATGGATCTTGATTCCCTGATATCATCGGTGTCGTTCTTGAAGGCAAGACCAAGTACGGTTATTCTCTTGTTCCTAAGGTCGCCAATCTTTTCCTGAAGCAGTTCGATCATTTTCAGGGGCTGCCTGTTATTCACATCAACAACGGACTGGAGGAGGTCAGGTGCGTATCCTATCTGGTTCGCTTTTCCTATGAGTGCCTTCACGTCCTTTGGGAAGCATGAGCCACCAAATCCTGCACCGCAATTGAGGAACTGACGCTCTATTCTGAAGTCTGTTCCCACGGCATCCATGACCTCGTATGTGTCGATACCAAGCTGCTTGCAGATGTTTCCAACCTCGTTGGCAAAGGATATCTTGGTTGCCAAAAATGAGTTGTTGACGTATTTGATCATCTCTGCTGTCCTTGGATTGGTGCGTGTGATCTCGCAGTCCAGCTTGCGATAGAGTTCTGATACAACAAAAGAGGACCTCTCATCTATCGCACCAACCACGATCTTATCAGGGTGCATGAAATCGTAGACAGCCTTGCCTTCCCGGAGGAACTCCGGGTTCATGACAATTCCAAAGTCCTTTCCTGCCCTTTTGCCGGAGTATTCTTCTACTATCGGAAGTACGACCTTCTCGGTTGTTTCAGGCACGACTGTGCTCTTTACAACCACTACATGATAGTGATCTTTCTTTGCAATAGCCTTCCCAAGGCTGGCACTTGCAGCCTTGACTATTGAGAGGTCAATACTCCCATCCTCTCCTGATGGTGTCCCCACGCAGATAAATGAAGCATCGGAGTTCTCCACAGCATAATCATAATCCGAGGTCGCAATGAGTGTCTTCTGGCTGTACTTTGCCAGCAGTTCATCCAGTCCCTCTTCCCAGATAGGCGCAATGCCCGCATTGATCTGTTTTACTTTCTCTTCATCAATGTCAATGCAGATGACTTCATGTCCGAGTTCTGCAAAACAAGCCGCTGAGACAGACCCGACATAGCCTGAACCAATAATGGATACTTTCATGATAAGATTCTCCTGAGCTGTAAATTGTTTGGGAGTGTATATTAGGATTTGGTATGTGATGAAGCATTGTAATTGGTGATATGCGCTACATAAGCACAACAGTTTTATGCCTGAAGTATATTAATATATTTACAATGAGTCTCGATGATTTTAATTTCAAAGGGCAATATGACTCTGAATCTGATTCATTATTGAAGGAATTTTACATACCCGCATTATCCGAGTCAGTTCTATATAAAAGAATAGCTGGGTATTTTTCTTCGAATTCACTTGCAATAGCTGCCAGAGGAATTTCTGATTTTGTAAGTAATGGTGGGAGTATACAATTAATTGCAAATGTTGTTTTGTCTGAGGATGATCAAGATACTATTAAAAGAGCGATTCTACAGAAAGAACAAGAAATCCTTTTTGAGCTCGAAACCATGGACGATGCATTAAAGAAAGGCCATTTAAGGCTGCTTGCATGGCTTTTAAAAAACGAGAGGTTGGAAATCAAGATTGCAAAAATGAATAACGGTTTAGAACACCAAAAAATAGGTATTTTTGAAGACGCCAATGAAAATATAGTTCTATTTAATGGCTCTGATAATGAAACTATAAATGGTTGGCTGCATAACCACGAATCATTTCATGTATTTTGCAGTTGGATTGATGATTTTACGAGACATTTAGAACCAGACATAATTAGTTTCCAAAAATTGTGGGACAATGAAAGGGATAGAGTAACTGTCTATGATGTTTCGGATGCATTTAAGGAAGGTCTAATTAAAAGTGCTCCTTCAAACGATGCTGAATTTGAGACTCTTTCAAATGAGATGTATCATAAATTGCGTGAAGAATATTCTAAAGAATCGGATGAAAATATCGCTTCATCAAGCTCCAAGAAATTATATCCTTTTCAATCAAATGCTATTGAAGAATTCAAATCTAACAATTACAGACATTTTTATGAAATGGCTACAGGTACAGGTAAAACGTTCACTTCAGTTCATGCTCTTAAGGAATTAGTCGAAAATGTGCTCAATTCTTTTACCGTAATTTTAGTTCCACTTATTGACTTACAAGAACAATGGATAGTTGAATTGGAAAATGCTGGTTTTTCGGACATTCAAATAATAGGAGGTCCAAGATCTCCTTCTGATTGGGAATATATCTTCAATCAAAATCTATTAGACTATATAGAAGGGGAAGTTTCTAACATAATTTATGTTGCTGTTTATGATAGTTTTTTTTCGAAACTTGCTGCAAAAATGAAGAACATAGATAATTTGTTCATTATAGTTGATGAAGCCCATAATTTGAGTACAAATCAACTTCAAAAGATGCCTTCTAATGCAACTTATAGGTTAGGATTAAGTGCGACACCTGAAAAACATGATGAAATAGAGTCAATGTCAATATTGAACTATTTCTTATCAGAAGATCAAACACCTTTCAAATACACTATTGAAGATGCCATTAATGCTGGGTTCTTATCACGTTATTATTATTATCCAATTTTTACTTTTCTTGAAGATGATGAATTTTCCAGATACACTGACTATAGCAAAAGAATAGCTGTCCTTCAAAATTTGGAACCAATTGATAAAGAAGCATTGAAGATAGCCTTAAGGGAACGCAGTTTAATAATAAAAAAAGCAGAACATAAAACAATCAAATTGAAAGAAATGATTTCTTCTAACGATTACGACTTTTCGAACTCTGTTGTTTATTGTGGTCAAGGAAAATATGGAGACACAGATCAAAGTTTGATAGATGTTGTTACTAAAGCCTTTGGAAATGAAGATTATATTGTTTCAACTTACACTAGTAATACTGAAAATCGCCATATCGTTTTAGAAAAATTCAAGCAGGGTTTTTATGATGTTCTAGTTGCGATTAAATGCTTTGATGAAGGAATAGATGTTCCCCAACTTGATAAAATCTATATTATGTCAAGTGATCGATTATTACGGCAAACTGTACAAAGAAGAGGTCGTGTTCTTCGTGTTTGTAAAGAAACAGGTAAACAATTTGCTCATATCTATGATATGATTGTTTTGCCATCGCAAAATTATGGAGATTTGAATTCTGCTCACACTTTGATTCAAAATGAAATGTACAGGGTTAACGAATATAATAGGCTTGCAGAAAATTGTTCAGAAAATTCAGTTAATGTTTCAAAGTTTATTAAAGACAATTATTCTCTTGATTTATCTCTAGATACTATTTCTGAAAACGAGATGGAGGATCTCATCCATGAGTATTGTTGATGATGTTTTAGAAGAATTAAGTTTTAAACCAAACGAAATTGAACTATATAGACGAATCCGATTTGAAGTGTTTTTAAAGAATAGCGATGGAGATAAAAACTCTATTGTTTCAAGAATATCCAAAATGATAGATGAGGAGTATTCAGAATGATATTTGAATCGATTGAATTTTATCAATATCGTTGTTTTATGGAAGGTTCTCTGAAGTTTTATGAAAAAAATGGAGATAACCGTTCAATAAACTTAATTGTTGCTGAAAATGGTGGCGGTAAAACAGAACTATTGTTCGCTTTTTCGTGGGTTTTATATGATTTTGATTTTTCAACTCTTCAAAACAAAGAAGATACTCCTTATTCTTTAAATTCTGAGATCTATCGTAACTTAGAAAAAAACATTGAAGAATGTTGTGACGACTGTTGGGTTAAAGTTGTTTTTAGTCATGAAGGGAAAACTTACACTTTAAAGAAAAAAGAATATTTTGAAAAAGTAAACGGTTATTCTTCTCTTAAGAGAAGGGTAGAATCCGAGCTATTTATTAAGAAGGAAAATGGGGAAACTGATCCACCTATAATGGATCAAAAATATATTGAAAAAATACTGAATGATGCAATTCCTCTCAAAGTATTAAATGGTATCATTTTTGATGGGGAAAGAATGCAAAAGCTTAGTTCTTCAGATGAGCGGTCAGTTGAAGGTGTAAAAGGTGTTATTTTTGATGTCACCAACCAGGAGAAACTAGAATATTTCCTAGAAATTATCAAGGAAGTTGAGAAAAAAATCAATACAAAATTGAAATCTGTTACCAGAAAAACAGGTGGTCGTAAACTTGAAATTCTCTCTAATCAGATAGAATCTTTAGAAAATGAGATTGAGCATAAAGAACATCGCTTTGAAGAAGCAAACAATGAATTGGAAGCATGTGAGGTCGAATTAGATCGTATTAGTTTTGAATTGAAAAAACATTCTGAAACTAAAGAGTTTGAAAATAAGCGCGTCGAATCTCAAAAAAATTTAAAAAAGATAGAAAAACAGTTACAAAAAGAGGTTGAAGCATTTGGAAGTGAATTTAATACTTACGGCTTTGTTTTAGCTTCCAGTAATATTTTGGATGATTGTCAGGAAATGATTGATACTTTTGATGTTCCACGTGGTCTTAATACTCAAGCAGTTGAATCAATATTAAAAGGTGATAAGTGTATTTGTGGTGTAGAATTATCACCTGAAAGAATTGAGACACTTAATAAATTGCTTGGTTTTCTTCCTCCAGGTAATTTAAACTCTGCATTGTTAGAACAGATAAATGGTTTAAAAAGTATCAGTAAAAAAGCCAAGAGCAATTTAAAAAAACATCGTTTAGAAATAAAGAATCTCGATTCCGACCTTATTTCTTGTAAAGAAGATATAGCTTATTACAGATCTCAAATATCTCAATCTGAACTTACAGATTCTCAAAAATTGGAAGAAAAAAGGGATAATTTTCTTTCCAAAAAAGCTGAACTAGATCTAATTACAAGAAACCTTCCTGAAGAGATCGAAGCAGACAAAATAACAGTGAACTATGCCCGTGAACAAAAAGCTTCACTTGTTGAGATGGATGAAATAGGTGAAAAGTTAGCTGAAAAGTGGCTTTGTAGAAATCCTTATTTTGACAAAAAGTATAACCTTGACATACCTGTCAAGGTTATGCACTAACATCTTGAATTTGACTTCTTTTAATT
>NZ_JAGGKD010000019.1 GCF_017873415.1 Methanolobus bombayensis
GCCAGCGTTCCATACTGTACTTAAGTACGAGAGTCTTTGGGAAATATGGATCGCTGCCAGCTCACTCACACATGATCTAACAACTTCTTTTTCTATTTGCTTAATTTTTAGCTTTTAGATCAGCTATTTCTAATCTCATGTAGATTCAATGTACCGCACAAAACGCGGCACAGAATAATAATTAATTGATAACTCATTATTTTAATTATCTTATTTTTCAGGATTAATTACGATAACATCCTCATCATGAACTCTTCTCTGAGCCTCACGATTTGCTACTTCAATGAATTCCTCGTTTATTGTTTTCTTACCTGCAACCCATTTATCCATTATCACACAGGTTACAAGATCTCCAGTCACATTAACTGCAGTACGGCTCATGTCAAGTATCCTGTCAACTCCTATTATAAGCGCAATACCCGAGGTTGGTATTCCCACGCTGTTCAATATCATTGCAAGGATGACAATACCAACTCCTGGTGTTGATGGAGTACCAATTGATGCACCTACAACAGTAACCATTATAAGTAACAGTTCTCCAAAACCAAGATCCACACCAAAAGCTTGTGCAAGGAAAACAGCAGCTATACTCTGATAAAGAGCCGTACCGTTCATATTAATAGTAGCACCAAGTGGAATTACAAATTGGGAAATAGAAGGTCTGACTCCGACATTCTCTTCTGCAGTCTTTATGGAAAGTGGCATGACTGCGGCAGAACTGGATGTTGAAAATGCAAGTAATAGCACATCACGTATAGACCTTAGAAAAATCAATGGATTTTTTCTGGTTATTATTAGAATAATAAGCATATAAACAATCAACATTAGTAAGAGGCCAAGCAATACTGTACCAACATAGACCAGCATTCCCATCAAAGCATCGATTCCAAGATTCAGCGTGAATTTACTTATAAGTCCAAATACAGCAACAGGTGCTAATAACATACTCCAACGAACAACAGTCATGCTTACTTCCTGAAGTGAACCAAGCAATTCAAGCAGAGGTTTTGATTGTGCCGGTTGCATGGAAACAAGAGCTACTCCTATTATTATAGAGAAGATAACTACTTGTAGCATCTGTCCTGTTGCAAGTGATCCAAGAGGATTTGTCGGAACAATTGTAGTTATCATTTCTGGAAGTTCAGCCACCTCCAGTGACTCAATTCCGGTGGCATCTGCTTGTGTTGAATTTGAAGTAACAGTACCTTGCACAAGATCAGTGCTAATGTAGGTACCTGGATTTATTGTCAGTGCAAGCGTAAGTCCTACAAGTATTGCAAAAGCTGTGGTAACAAGGAAAAATGCAACTGTTCTCAGACCAATCTTCTTTAATTGTTCCATGTCCTCTCCGGATGCAATTCCTCGAATAATTGATGCAAAAACAAGCGGGACAACAATCATCTGGAGAAGTGCAAGGAACAGATAACCCGGTAGCGCAAGCCATTCCCCGATTGTATAGGACATTTCCTTACTTAGTATTCCAGTCGAAGGGCCAAGTACCAGTCCTGTGAGAATACCCAGGAACATTCCTATTAAGATCTTTAACCAGAGCCTTCCCTTCATGAGTTCCTGAAGGTGATAGTTGAGATTCTTTAGTGAACGCGGGTGAATTAGCGTAAGTGGATCCGGTAATTTGTACCTGCCTGACATGACTCCACTTTTATTTTTCATCTTTAATTGCATTTATGGTATTTTGACTGAAAGATAGGCATTTATGCAAGTGTGCACTTATATGATTATTTGTGAGTCATCAGGAGGGATAATATGGGACTATTCAATAGAATGGAAACAGTAGTCAAATCAAAAATGAATAAACTTATGGATCGTATGGAGGACCCACGCGAAACACTGGATTATTCCTATGAAAAACAGCTGGAAATGCTACAGGATGTAAAAAGAGGTGTTGCTGAAGTTACAACATCAAAAAAGAGACTTCAGCTACAGAGGTCCAAAATCCAGCAGAACATTGAGAAGCTTGATGGTCAGGCAAAAGAAGCTATCAAAGCAGACAGGGAAGATCTTGCACGTCTGGCACTTGAAAGAAAAAGCTCTCTGAATACTCAGATTCAGGGTCTTGATCAGCAGATAGCCGATCTTGAAAAAGAACAGGAAAAGCTTGTTGCTTCAGAAAAGCGTCTTTCAACCAAGGTTGAAGTATTCAGAACCAGAAAAGAAACCATAAAGGCTCAGTATTCTGCAGCCGAGGCTCAGGTCAAGATTAATGAATCTGTATCAGGCATCAGTGAAGAGATGGCTGATGTGGGACTTGCAATTGAAAGAGCTGAAAATAAGACCGAAAATATGAAAGCACGTGCATCTGCGCTTGATGAGCTTATTGATACAGGCACACTTGATGACCTTACAAGCAGCGGAGATGATATTGATAGAGAACTTGCAAAGATTAATTCGGCAAATGCTGTTGACCTTGAACTCGAGCAACTCAAAAAGGAGGCAGGTAAATGATCATAAGAATTGTTGGTGAAGGTCAGTACGAAGTTCCCGAAAGCTTTTATGATGAATTGAATGTCATTGACAATAAAATAGTTGATCTTGTTTCAGAAGGAAATGAGGGAGAATACAAGTCTGAGCTTACAAAACTCATAGACAATATAAAGTCCTGCGGAAACCAGATCGATGCTACAGAAATTGTTGAATCAGATGTTATTGTTCCACCTGAGGATCTGACATTTGAGGAAGCTAAAGAAGTATTCAAAGGTGAAGGTATATTTGAAGATTAAAACCTGAGTTTTAGTTCTTAAATTGGCATACTCCAGAGGGGATACCATTTCCCCACTTCTTTTTCTATTGGAAGTTCATTTTCCATTAACGACTTAAGCCTGAATTCCATATTGTTGTCCCTATTGTTCTTTCCTCGGGGGACAAAAGGATAATAATTCCCCTGTTTGAAATTATAGATCCAGTAAACAGGTCCTTCACTCTCAAAACGATATACTGCACAGAGTATCTGTTCGCCGAATCCTTGTTCAACAAGTGTCTGGGATATCATGTGGATATTGGTCACCAGATCCTCAAAATCCTTGTCCTTCAGGATAACCCACAGAAAATTATATTCATCTTTCTCTATGCTAAAATCTGTACCTGTTTCTTTGGTACTGAATTGCAACAGTTCTTCGATCTCTTGTCTGGTGTTTGTATATTTTGACATATCCATTGACTTAAAGCAAATCCCGGCAACAGCAGATGGTTTAAGGTTCAAATTGAGTTCCAGTGTTATTACTGCTGTTGATATGGCAAAAAGCTTGTCAGTCTTTGCTTTAGGTACTCTGCTACTTCCAAGTACGGAACCCAGTAGATCGCGAAAACCCATTAGTATTCGATCTCCCTCTGTATCTTTTCAAGGGCAGCTATTCTTTTTTCCATGGATGGGTGGGTTGAAAGCATGTTCATAACCGATCCAGAAACAGCTGCAGGTATTATGAAAAATGCATTCATTCCTTCAACTTTCCTCAGGTCTTCCGTAGGAACTTTTTGCATTGTTCCACTGATCTTTCTAAGAGCTGAAATGAGTTGTGTTGGCTGACCTGTTATGAGTGCAGAGCCTCTGTCTGCTGCAAATTCCCTGTATCTTGAAAGTGCACGTATAAGCAGGAAACTTAAAACCCAGACGATTATGGAAACTATCCATATAGCAATAAGTCCACCATTTGAATTTCTGCGATTTCCGCCAAAGCCTCCAAAATAAAAACTGTATCTTACGATATAGAATGCCAGTGTTGATATGAAACTGGCTATTGTCAATACAGCCATATCCCTGTTTTTAACATGACTCAATTCATGTGCAAGCACAGCTTCCAGTTCACCCTGGTCAAGCTTACGCATAAGTCCTGTTGTAACTGCAACTACGGCTTTTTTCGGACTTCTTCCGGTTGCAAAGGCATTGGGTATTGAGGTATTTACAACAGCCACAGTTGGTTTTGGAAGACCAGCTATGACGCAGAGTCTTGTGATCGTTTCATGGAGCTTTGGCTCTTCTGCCTCGGAAACAACATGTGCACCAGTGGACCACAGCACCAGTTTATCAGAATAGTAATATTGAGCTCCCATAAAAATAGCAACAAACAGCAGCACAAAGCCTGCAGATGCATACTGGGAAAGGAACACAAGGAATGCAAGGTACACTGCAGCCAGAAGGAACATTGTCAGTAACATTCTTTCTTCAAGTCCAAGGTCTTTTTTCCATTCTACCATTTTAGCACCATTTCCTGTAAATAATATCGGTATAATAATACTTTTCAATTTTCACTCAATGTCAGTTTTTTCCCGGTGAAGAAGCCCTTTCTGCCAGTCATTTATGATTCTGACAGCAGTCCGGTTCTCATCAATTTCTCCCTTCTTTTTCAGGAAATTGCACTGAAGTCCTATCATTTCGAGAAGATCATAAGAGTTTTCATCGGTGAAACTGATCTTATAGAATGATTCCAGTAATTCTCTGTCCTCATCAACGAGTTTTTCAATGATTTTAAGAGCCACACCAATCGGATCTTTAAGGTGAGTTGAATCTTTGATTCCCAGAAGTCCCTGTATATATTCGTCATGTTCGTCAAACGGGAATACGCCAGGTGTATCAAGAAATACTATGCGTGATCCTGCATTTACGATCTGCACGCCCTTTGTATGGCCTGATATTGCAGACGTTGAGGCTTTACCTCTTCCTGCAACACCGTTGATCACAGAAGATTTGCCGGTATTAGGATAGCCAATACAACCAACATGTATGTCCCGACCCTGTATGTCAGCTACTTCCAGTATTTTGTGCCTGAGCATCGTAGTCCCAAATCTCTCTTTTGAAGAAACAAATACAGCAGGTGCTATTTTTGCCATTCTTGATTTTGCTTTTTCAAGTTTTTCTTTAGGGACAAGATCACACTTGTTCATTACAATGATAAAAGGTTTTTTTGCACGTTTTAGATCCTTTTCAATCTCACTGTTTCTGGTGTCATCTGGAAACCGTGCATCTATTACTTCAAGAAGGACATCAGCTTTTTTAATGACATCCTTTACCAATTTTTTCTGGCTTGCCATGGTATTTCTCGGTATCAGAAAAGTTATTCGTATAATTCATATTGTATTTAATGAGTTTCCATATTCCCTGAAAGAATATATTATCTTTGATAGATTGCAAGTATTCTGAATTTGTTCTTGCAGTTTGCTAGCATTTATAATATTAATGGACAATATATTAGTGGTTGATAGTATGACCATGATATCGTTTGATTCACAGTTATGTACAAATTGTGGAACATGTGTGGTAACATGTCCACTTGGTCTTATATTAGAGGGAGATAAGGCTTCAGAAAGAACACCTTTCATGCCAGATAATCTGGATGCTGTTTGTGCAAAATGCGGAAGTTGTGAAGCATTCTGCCCGGAAGGTGCAATATCTTCTCTGTTTGATACTTCGTATTCTAAAGTATCATTGAAAGATTTCAGGGACATTGGTCCGGAACAACTTGGTATATATATGAGAAAACGCCGGTCAGTGCGCAATTATTCATATGAGCTTGTCAGCAAAGAAAAGATAGAGCGCATAATGGATATTGTTCGATATGCACCTTCAGGTGTCAATTCACAGCCGGTAAAATGGCTGATAGTCCATAATCCTGAAAAGGTCCGCAAGATAACCTCACTTACAATTGAATGGATGCAGGGATTGCTGGAGTCTGATGATGAGAATCCGATGAAAATGATGATCCCTACTTTGATATCTGCATATGAAAATGGAAAAGACCCTATTTGCCGTGGTGCACCACACCTTGCAATAGCATATACTGTGAATTCACAGTACATAGATTCTACTGACAGTGTAATAGCTCTTACCTGGTTTGAGCTGGCAGCACCTGCATTTGGTCTTGGTGCATGTTGGGCAGGTTTTGTAAAAATAGCATCAATAAGTTATCAGCCTCTTATAGATGAACTTAACTTACCTCCCGGTCATGTTGTCAGGCATGCCATGATGTTTGGTTATCCTCGGTATGATGTACATAGTATTCCTGGTAGAAATCCGGTTGATATTAAGTGGAAATAACCTTACTTATTTTTCTTTTTTCAATAAATATATCATTATTTTAAACATTGATGCTTTTATAAACTTCTGATGCATGTTTTGGATAAGGTGTTGTCTGAAAGTTTCAGATCTTAGCAATATTTAAGTATTAGATAAACACTATGAAGATGCAAAATAATTTGTGCAGTTGGCTGCACAATTTAATTATTTAATGTATATCTGCAATACTACGATCAGTAATTTATAACGTTATATCTTATTACTCGCTTGTCTTTGAGTATTTAAGGATGTTTTAAATGCCGGTCACATACGTCGACCTACACACTAATTGATCATGACACTCTCTGATAAACCCCGGGTACTAGTTGTTGATGATGAGCCTATGAACGTTGAGCTACTCCAGGCTTACCTATCAGATGATTACGATGTGCTGTCAGCTTTTAATGGCCACGAAGCACTTGATATTGCTTTCAGGGAGATGCCGGATATTGTTCTTCTTGATGTAATGATGCCAGATATCAATGGTTATCAGGTTTGCGAGCAGATCAAAAACTCACCATCTACTCAGTTTATTCCTGTAGTTCTGGTGACCGCTCTTTCAGGCAGGGAAGATAGATTAAGAGGTATTGAGTCAAAAGCCGATGATTTTCTCACAAAACCTGTCGACAGGCTCGAACTTAAGATGAGAGTGAAATCTCTTCTTCGCATAAAAAGCCTTCATGATAATCTTATAAAGGAAAGGGATCAGGCAGAGAACTACTTTGATGTTGCAGCAGTAATGATGTTAGTGCTGGACTCAGCTCAGAATATCACTCTTATAAATAAACGAGGCCTAGAGATAATGGGGTATGATGAGTCAGAGGTTATTGGAAAAAATCTTCTTGACAACTTCATACCTGTTGCCTCAAGATCTGACATGGAAATCCATTTTTTAAACTCTCTGAATCCTGCAGGAATAGGCAGCACTTACTATGAGTGCCCGGTGATTACAAAAAACAATGAGTTGCGTATGGTTAACTGGTATTCCAAGCCTCTTATAGATGAAAACGGTAAAATGACGGGGGTACTTTTTTCCGGTCAGGATATCACTATCCGTAAAAAAGCAGAGGAGAAACTCAGGGAACAGACGCATGCTATGGAAGCATCCATAGACGGAATGGCTATTCTTAGCGAGCAAGGTGTTTTCACTTATGTTAATGTTGCTTATGCTCAGATATTCGGTTATGATAATCCAAGGGAACTGATAGGTAAAAAATGGGATATGCTTTACAACCCTCCTGAGGTTAGGTTGATAAAGTCTACAATTTTTCCGGAATTCATAAAAAAGGGTAAATGGAAAGGTGAACTTGTAGGCAGAAGAAAAGACAAAACTACTTTTTTCCAGGAGATGTCTCTAACTGTTCTTGATAAAGGTCTGATATCTGTTGTGAGGGATATCTCTGAGCGCAAGAAAGCAGAGTCGAAAATCAATGAGTACGCGATTCAGCTTAAGAATTCAAATGAATTAAAGGATCTGTTCATGGATATCCTTCGTCATGATCTCTTAAATCCGGCAGGTGTGGTCAAAGGATTTACTGATATGCTGCTTAATGAAGAAACAGATACTAATAAAAAATATAAGCTTCAGCTTATCAACAGTAATGTGTCCCGTCTTATTGAAATGATCGAGTCCGCTGCAACGTTTGCCAAGCTTGAAGATACAGACGAGCTGGAGTTCAAACCAATGGATATTGGTATTATTCTCCGCAATGTAGCCGAGGAACTAATGCCGCAACTTTTAGCAAAGAACATAACTCTTGATATGAAGATCTCCGGTAATTATCCTTCAATAATGAACCCTTTGATAGATGGTGTTTTTACTAATTTTATATCCAATGCTATCAAATATGGTCCTTCTGACAGTGTTGTGACTGTAGATATTCAGGATATTGGAGACGAATGGAAGATTGTTGTCTCCGATGAAGGCGAGGGTATTCCTGATAAGGATAAAAGCCTGATATTCAATCGTTTCCAGCGCCTTGCCGAGAAAAAGAAAGGTGTAAAAGGTTCAGGTCTCGGACTTGCTATCGCTAAAAGAATCATAGACTTGCACGGTGGTAATATAGGTGTGGAAGATAATCCTGCAGGAAAAGGCAGTTCTTTCTGGGCAACAGTAAAAAAAGCATGAGATGTTATTTTCCGATATCTTCATACCATATGTCCGGTTTTTCATGAATGAATTCTTTCATGAGTTCTTTGCATTCATCTATATCAAGGTCAATAACTTCAACACCATGTTCTTGCATGAACTCTGAAGCTCCATCAAATGTTTTTGCTTCTCCTGCAATTACCTTTTTTATCCCGAACTGCACAATAGCTCCGGCACAGAGATAACATGGCATGAGTGTAGAGTATATTGTTGTTCCCTGATATTTTCCAATCCTTCCTGCATTGCGTATGCAATCGATTTCTGCGTGGGCCAGGGGATCATCGTGCTGGACTCTTCTGTTGTGCCCTCTGCCTATTATCTTTCCTTCTTTCACAAGAACTGAACCTATAGGTATTCCTCCTTCTTCCAGTCCTTTCTTTGCTTCATCAATAGCTTTTTGCATGAATTTGTCCATAATATTCCTTCTACAAATTTAACAGACTGCAATATAGTTGGTACTAATATATTAATTTCATTCAAAAATAAAAATCATTTCTGATTACTGGTGATGGAATAAAAACGGAAATGTAAATGTATGCTCACGCATACTTTTATTTTTAATTGGAAAGCATCAGGTTTCCAAAGAAACAGCTGTCTTTATGGGCACTAATTGCTGCAGGCTTAAGAAGAGATATGCCTTTGTTCATTGTTTTTGATGCTGTAAGTATGTCCATAAGTGACAATTTACCGGATTCAAATCCGTCTCCTACTGTTTTCATACCTTCTATGAATCCTTCTTCTATAACATCAACAGGGTCAATACCTGAGCTAATTGTCTCCATTGCTACGTTTATTGCTTCAGCATCGTTAAAGTTAATTACAGAATTTTTAGCTTTGTCGATAAGCTCTCTTTTTGTAGGATCATTATCATTCATTATCTCATCATTCCTCAGACATTTTTCTATTAAATTGAAAGTTTTGTTTTCAGGACAGGAGCTCCCGTCAGGCCTTCCCTATATTTCATTTTTCATAAGAATCTTGTCTACCAGAATTATATATTTGCTCGATAAATATATAGTATCAATATATGAATGAGAGTTGTAAAAAGTATAATTCCCACTATTATTTCTTTATTCTGAACACTCGGTCATTTTTGCGAACGATATCTTCAACGGCAATTCCTATTTCGTTTCCTCTTTCTACAGAATCTACCGTTTCCCCTTCCTGTACAATTGATGTAACTTCCTGTTCAAGATAAGTAGTATTACCTTCGATAATTATCGTATCACCGTTCTCAAGTCCTTTTTCCAGCAGTTTTACCGCAGCTGCAGATTGCTTAGAGTAATAGTTTGTTACTATTCCAACTGCTTCTCGTTTAACGGGGGATGCATTCATGTCAAAATCAAATGCCAGGCTGTCAGGTCCGGGGTAACCAAAGTAGAATCCTGTTGAAAATCCTCTATTGTATTCGAGTGCCATTTTCTCTTTGAGTGGAAGTACTTTATCTCTGGTAAAATTCCCTTCTTTGAACAGGTCAATTGCTTTTCTATAAGACTCCGAAACAGTTGCAGTGTATCTTGGATTTCTGAGTCTACCCTCTACCTTGACGGAATCAATTCCTGCTTCAACAAGTTCGGGTATGTACTCTATCATGCAAAGGTCCTTTGCACTCATAAGATATTTTCCTTCTATATCAATAATTGCACCGTTGTCAGAATGAAGAGACCATTCCCATCTGCACGGCTGGCTGCATTCTCCACAATTTCCTGACTTGCCAAGAAGGTATGCTGAAAGATAACATCTGCCGGATATGGCCTGACACATTGCTCCGTGAACAAATGCCTCAAGTTCCATCTTTGTATCCTCTTTAATTTCCTTTATCTGCTCAAGGCTAAGTTCCCTTGCAAGTACCACTCTGTTAGCTCCCAATGACCTGTAAAACTCTGCTGTAATCTGGTTTGAGACATTTGCCTGTGTTGATATATGTATGCGAAGGTCTTTTTCTGCTGCTTTGGTAATAGTGGCGGGATCCCATGCAATTACGGCATCAACTTCTGCCGAGGCTGCATTTTCAAGTACTTGGTCCAGTTCTTTTAGATTATCCGGATATATTACGGAGTTCACAGCCAGATAGCCTTTAAGTCCATGTGAATGGATCTCATCAATAAACAAGGCAAGTTTCTCAGTAGTTATCTCCTGTGCCCGTGATCTGAGGCTGAGTTTGTCCAGGGAAAAGTAAACTGCATCTGTGTGTTTCCGACATGCTTTAAGAGCTGCTAGGTTTCTGACACCCGTTACAAGTTCTGGAATTTTGTGTTCTTTAGATTCCGTGGACATTGATGTATGGATTCAAATTAAGATTTAAATTATTTGTGTTGGAAATCAAGTTCAATTGTTCAATGGACAATCTTTGTTCGAAACCGGGAAATTATATATAGTATTATACACTATATTGCAGTATCAAGTAAGATTAGGGTAGCCTAATCTTGCAAGGGGATATAAAATAATATTCCTTTTTCAATTTCTAAAAAACCAATGAGGTAAAAAATGGCTCCAATAATACCACTTGCTATGATGCCCGAAGGTAAGGATAGTAAGATTATTTCAATTAATGCAGGTAAATGTCTGATTCATCGTCTCAGATCAATGGGCTTTATTGAGAATACTCTGCTTAAGGTCAAAAAAGGTGTTAATGGTTCTCTTATTGTGTCCATAAACGGTTGTGATTATGCGCTGGGTATGGGGATGGCCACAAAGATCATGGTGCAGGAATATTCTGCATAAAATCATTTTTTTTTAAAATAGAAAAGAAAATGAAGCTTTAAGGCTTCATTTATTAGTTTTACCAAAGTAGTCTTAAGTTATTCTTCCTGTCTTTTTACGAATATGAAGGCAAGTCCGATTATTGCTGCAATTGGTGCTGCAATTGTTGGGAACTCAGGAATTTCCTCTGAATCAGGACAATCATATCCATATTTGTATATGGTCACATCATAATCGTTAGAGTTAGTATTTTTGATTTTTATTGAATGTGTGCTGTAATCCAGATCTGTAATTTGTAGTGTCCTGATCGTTTGTTTGTCAATAGATTGCCCAAGCCCAACATCTGAGTATGTGTTATTTGACCATACCTGAGTTCCATCTACATATACACGTGCATAACCGTCATTCCTGTCACTGGCAAAAACAATGCAGAACTCACTGGTAGGATTCTCAGTGTTAATGAGCATGTAATCGCCTTCATTGATTACGGCCAGTCTTCCGTCTGCATCCGTCCAGGTACTTCCTGAAATTGTTGTAGTAAATATATTTTCAAAACCAGTTATTTTTGAGTTGGAATTTCCATACACGTAAATTTCGGGAGTCGTGTCTTGCTCTATATATGTTGTGGAAACTGCAGATGCAGTACCTGCTAGCATTAATGCGGCAATGAGCATCAAAGCTATGTTTTTCAAATTGTTTTTCTTCATATCATACCACCAAGATTTATACTAAATTGTCTTTGATAATTGTCTCATCTATATTTTTGGTATATAAACATTGTGAAAAACTAACATATGTTGTTATTACCATCATCATCATTTCTTTCAATTTTAGAAGTTTTTACTAAGAACGTAAAACTAAAGAATCCAAGACCGGATGCTTTCCATAAGCTAAGCTAGTTACTCGATAAAGAATATAATATCCAAATAATATGGTACTAAAAATGAGCAAAAAAGGATTTAAAAATCCTTTTTATTGCCGCTTGGTCCACGCATATATTTGCCAAGCTCTGAATCAACAAGTTCTAAGCCGTTGAACACAGGTCCGTCCCTGCAGACTCTTAAGCCCTTCTTGTCTATGCAACAGGCACCACACACACCAATTCCACACTTAAAGTATCTGTGCAGGCTGAACTCTGTCTTTTCAAGGACATTTTCTTTTTCAAGAATTCCAAAGATGCATTTCATCATCATTTCTGGACCGCAGGTGTAAATCCTGTCAAACGATGAGATGTCCGTTTCAACAAGAACATCTGTTACAAACCCACATCTGTGTGCAGAACCGTCATCTGTTGTTATGTGGAGTTCACCGCATGATGTTAATTCATCAACAAAAAGCAGCTCATCGGCATTTCTTGCTCCTAGAATAGTAGTTATGTATACGCCTTCAGAAGCTGCATGATTTGCCAGAGATACAATCGGTACAGTACCTACTCCACCTGCAATTAGTAGTATTTTCTCATCTTTGCCCGGAAGCGTGAAACCATTTCCAAAAGGTCCTCTGATTCCAAGGGAATCTCCTTCATTGAGATTGAACAATTTCTCAGTCGCATCTCCTACCTTTTGCACAGTAATGGAGTTATTACTTGACAATCCCATGGGAATCTCGTCAACTCCGTGTATCCATACCATGACAAATTGTCCGGGCACAGCCTCATCAAAAGATCTGTCAAAAACAAAAGTCCTTGTGGATGGTGTTTCCTTGATGATCTTAGTAATTTTGACGTTGATGGGGTACATTATATCCTCTCATGTGCAATTCCAACGACATCTGTTATGTCATTGTATCTTTTTTTAGCAACGAATCTCTCAATTCCTGATGTAATTGAGCTGAAAATATCCAATCCTTCATGGATTGCAGAACCTATCTGAACTGCAGTAGCTCCTGCCATTATCATTTCAATGGCATCCTGCCAGGTGTAAACACCTCCAACACCTATTACTGGTATATCAAGTGCTGTGTAAAGGTCATAAACACATTTGACTGCAACAGGCTTCACTGCTTTTCCCGAAAGGCCACCAAATCTGTTTCCAAGAATAGGGTAGCCGCTTTCGATATCTATTGCCATTCCTTTAACAGTATTGATTGCAACAACCGCATCAGCTCCTCCTCTCTGAGCAGCATCACCAATTGTCACTATGTCTGTGACATTAGGTGTTAGCTTTACCCATACAGGTATGTCTACTGCATCTTTTACTGAGGCTGTGATACTTTCAACAGCATCCGGGTTGCTACCAATCGATGCGCCGTAACCAAGTGCGTGTGGACAACTTACATTAAGTTCAAATGCATCAGGTTTTGCTTCAAGAAGCCCGAGGGCTACGTCCACAAACTCTTCTTCGGTTCCGCCGAATATGCTTGCGATTACCGGAGTACCGGATTCTTTCTTTGCAATTGCAAGTTCGTTCTTAAAATCGGGATATGATGGATTCGGTAAACCCATGGCATTCAAAAATCCATATCCAAGGTCTATCATGCTTGGATTCTTATGTCCTTCTTTAGGTTCAGGGCCAATGGACTTTGTAACCACAGCACCTGCTCCTTCCTTTGCTACGCGCACAAGGGACGCGCCTGTGGTTCCCATGATGCCGGCAGCAAGTATAGTTGGATTTTCAAGTTCTATTCCGGTTACTTTAATCATATTGTCCCTGCACTTCTTCGGCTGTTCCTGCACTCAACTGGCAGACCGCTCTCTGTACTAGTTCTTTGCCACCCATTTGTACAAGTTCTTTTGCAATCATTCTGGCATGCTCCTGATATGTTTCAATCTGGATTACTTCTTCAATGCGGACATGTTCTGAGCCGTCAAGTGCCAGTACTTCACAGCAGATGCTGATTTCATCATCGTTGATAAATTGTGCAAAGGAACCTATTGGTGCAGTGCATCCACCTTCTACATCAGTGATGACTATACGCTCGATCTCAGTCTCAATTCTGGTTTGTTGGTGATCAAGATTGGCTGTTACTTCTTCTGCCTCACTTCCTGCAGGTGTGACTACTGCTATGGTTCCCTGGTTCGCTGAAGGGCAGAAGAATTGTGTTTCAAGACGTTCGACATCCATTTCCCAGCCCATTCTCTGAAGACCTGCTTCAGCAAGCAGAATACCATCATAAAGTCCTTCTTCAAGTTTTCTTATTCTGGTGTTAATGTTACCTCTGAGATCCTGAACATGAAGATCCGGTCTGTATCTGAGTACCTGGGCTCTTCTCCGCATGGATGATGAACCAATTACAGCCCCTTCTGGAAGATCATCTATCCTTGAACCATCTGTTGTAATTAGCACATCGTGTGGTGAATCTCGCTTAAGGACCGCGGATGTAGCAAGTTCTTCAGGTCGTATGGTTGGCAGATCTTTCATTGAATGGACTGCTATATCGACCTCACCATCAATCATCCTGTCATCCAGTTCCCTGACAAATGCCCCGACACCTGCAACTTCATGGAGTGGCCTGTCTGTAAATGTGTCACCGGATGTCTTTATTATCTTCCGGGTTGTGCTAACTCCAAGCTCTGCCAGCATACCTTCAATGGTCTCAGTCTGTGCAATAGCAAGAGCACTTCCGCGGGTTCCAATTATCATGTGAATTCACCGTTCATTTTAGGCTTGCTTCGTATGCAGTGAGTGTCTTTTCAATATCTTCTTCGCTGTGAGCAGTTGAAATGAAGTTAGTCTCAAATTGTGATGGTGGGATGAAAATACCGCTTTCAAGCATCTTGAAGAAGAATTTGACATAACCTTCCTTGTCACATTTGAGAACATCCTGGTAGTTCAGTGGCTTGTCTCCAAAGAATATCTTGAACATGGATGCAATACCGATTACATTGTAATCAAGATTGAGGTCTGAAACAATCTCAGATAACCTGTTTCTCATCATGTCACCGGTTGCATTGAGTTTCTTGTGTACTTCTTCCTTTTCAAGCACATCAAGCACTGCAAGTCCTGCTGCAACCGATGCCGGGCTTCCGCTGAAGGTCCCTGCCTGGTATACGCTTCCTGACGGTGCTATCATTTCAATGATCTCTTTCTTTCCTCCGAAGATGCCAATTGGCATTCCTCCTCCGACAATCTTACCAAGTGTTGTCATGTCAGGTGTAACACCGAAATATTCCTGTGCTCCACCCATTGCAAGTCTGAAGCCGGTGATAACTTCGTCAAATATAAGGACTACGTCATTCTCTTCAGTAACTTTGCGAACCTCTTTCAGGTAGTCACCGTCAGGTAGAATCGGACCAATGTTGCCCATTACAGGTTCCAGTATAACCGCAGCCATATCATCCTGATTCTTTTCGATAAGTTGAGTGAGAGCTTCTATATCGTTAAAAGGTGTCTGTAATGTGTGCTTTGTGAAGTCTTCCGGAATTCCAAGTGAATCCGGCTTTCCAAGTGTTGTTGCACCTGATCCTGCTTTCACAAGCACTGCATCATGCGCACCGTGGAATCCACCTTCGATCTTTATGAATTTGTTTTTGCCTGTGAATCCCCTTGCCGCGCGAAGCGCACTCATAGTAGCTTCAGTTCCAGTTGACACAAATCTGAGCATGTCGATACTTGGATACAGCGATGCTATCTTTTCTGCAAGCAGAACTTCTGGTTCAGTTGGTGTGCCGTAGAGCCATCCTTTCTCAAGCTGGTCGATGATTGCCTGTTTGATGGTGGGATTTGCATGCCCCAGTATATTAGGACCATATGCAAGACAGTAGTCGATGTACTCGTTTCCATCAATGTCTTTTATCTTAGAACCACATGCTGATTCAGTGTAGAAAGGGTATGGTTTGATAGCTCTTACCGGACTGCTTACTCCTCCTGGGAGGAAGTTTCTTGCTTTGTTGTATAGATCTCTGGACTTATCTAATGACATAAAAACACCCTGTAATCATTTTAACATCTGTGCCATTTCCTTGGCAAAATAGGTAATTATCATATCTGCACCTGCGCGCTTAATGGACATCAGGGATTCATACATTACCTGCTTCTCATCAAGCCAGCCATTTTGTGCTGCTGCTTTTAGCATTGAATATTCACCGCTTACATTGTAGGCTGCAGTTGGCATTTCAAATTCTGTTTTGAGGCGGTAAATTACATCTAAATACGGAAGCGCTGGTTTGACCATTATTATATCTGCCCCTTCCTCGATATCAAGGGCAGTTTCCATAAGCGCTTCATCGGAGTTTGCAGGGTCCATCTGGTGCGTGGACCTGTCTCCGAAACAACAACCTGAACCTGCTGCATCCCTGAAGGGTCCGTAGAAAGCTGAGGAATATTTTGCAGCATAGGACATAATTGGTGTATTCTGGTAATTGTTATTGTCAAGTTCACTGCGAATCGCGGAGATCATACCATCCATCATTCCTGAAGGTGCTACCATGTCAGCTCCGGCTTTTACATGGCTGACTGCAGTCTTTCCAAGCAGTGGAAGGGTCGGATCGTTCATGATCTCTTCAGTGTCAAAATCAACCATTCCACAGTGACCATGGCTGGTGTACTCGCATAGGCAGACATCGGTAATCACAAGCATGTCTTTGCCAAGTTCATTTTTGATCTCACGTACTGCTTGCTGTACGATATCATTGTGTCCCCAGGCACTGCTACCCTTCTCATCTTTATGTTCCGGGACTCCGAAAAGTATCATGGCAGGTATGCCAAGGTCAGCAGCTTCTTTTGCATCGTCTGCAACCATGTCCACTGGCAGGTTGAATACACCTGGCATGGATGATACTTCCTGGGGTTCATTTATTGTTTCATTAACAAACACCGGATATATTAGGTCATTGGACGACAGTGAGGTCTCACGTACCAGATCTTTTATTTTGCCGCTTCTCAGCCTTCTCATTCTGTGCTCGGGGAACATTTTACCAGCTCATTCTTTTCTTTAATGTTTGATCTATTAGCGATAAATACTCTGGCAACAGATTCCAGCAACTCATCATCGCCTATCTCTGCTGCATACCTGATAACTTTGGTAGGCTCTGCCAGCATTTTATTGATAATGGAATGTGTCAGGTCTTCAATTATCTGCTTTTCAGTGTCGCCAATTGTGTGATAAGCACCAAGCTTTGTGATAGCTTTGTCTTTTTCATTAACACGAAGCTTGTATGACTGGGCATAGAGCTCTGACACAAGTGTGTCTGCTCTCTGTCTTTTATATTGTTTAATAAGAAGATCTAATTCCTCATCGATTATGGCCTGAGCTTTTTTAGCTTCTATCATTCTCATTTCCAGATTCTTCTCATTAATGACTCTCAGGTTATCTATATTATAAAGGGTTACGTGGGGAATTTTATCTATTGAAGGATCAATGTCCCTTGGGTTTGCGATGTCAATCAAAAGCAGTTCTTTTTCCCTGAAATTCATTGCCTTTTCTATCTGCTCGTACTTCAGGACATAGTGAGGTGCACCGGTTGCACTGATTACGACATCAGCTCTCCTTAGGTTCTCCTCAATCTGGTCAAAGTGTACTGCATGTCCTCCCATCTCATCGGCAAGATCCTTTGCAGTTTCATATGTACGATTGGCAATGTACATCAGTTCAATTTCTCTGTGGGAAAGTGCACGTGTGACAAGTGTTCCCATTTCACCTGTTCCAATTACAAGTACCATTTTGTTTTTGAGGTCACCAACAGTGTCCTCTGCAAGATCTACTGATGCTGATGCAATTGAAAGTGCACCACGGTTGATCTCAGTCTCGGTCCTTACACGTTTTCCTACCTGGATGGCTTTACTGAATGCAGTATCAAGCATTTTGCCGGTGGTTCCAAGCTTCTTGGCAACCACATACAGATCTTTAATCTGGCCAAGGATCTGGTCTTCACCGATAATCATAGATTCAAGACCACATGCAAGCCTCAGCAGGTGCATGATGGATTCTTCATGTTCGAAAAAGTCTACAATATTAGAAGAAAGTCCCATTTTTTTGGCAAACTGGAACAGGACAGTACTACCTCTTGGAGAAACAACATATATTTCCACCCGGTTGCAGGTTTTAAGCACAACACATTCACAAACAAGATCAATGGAATGAAGTTCCTTGAGCATTTTTTCTATGTCCCCTTCCCATGCTTCCTCTATCTCTTCAACGGTTGCTTTGGAATGGGTTATCACCATACTGGTTATTTCAGTCATGGTTACCTCGCGTTTTACAATGATTTAAGTAGCGGTGTCTGTGGCACATGTTCATCTGACTTTCTCGCTTATTTTCTTCCTTACTATACCTTGTGCTGTATTAAACCCTTTTTCATATGATTCTTCAAGGGCGCTCCACACTTCTTCGCTCTCAAGAATATCCCACAATATATCTTTCCTGTCTCTTTGATCAGGAACTTCTTCTTTTAGATATGTCCGCATATGGTCCTGGATCCTTATCATATCTCCAAATTCAGGAGTGATGATCTTCTCAACCTGCCTGCGTGTAAATCTTGAAAAGGCAGGGCTTGAACCTGCGGTGGATATGCTTATAGTAAGTCCTCCACGTTTGATCACAGCAGGTACTGTGACATCACCTATGGCATCAACTTCGTTTGTCAATATTCCAAAGGACTTGGATATATTAACAATTCTTTCGTTTATGTTTCTGTCATTGGTGGCAGGTATTACTAGAAAAGAATCTCTGACAATACAATTGATCTCATCATCAGTGAGTTTCCCTGCATCTGCTTTGATCAGCTGAATATCGTATTTTTTTTCAAGATTATAAAAAACATCGCAAAAACTACGGCTGACTACTGTAACTTTTGCATATTCTGAGAACAGGTTAGCTTTTCTTTCCCCGACAGATCCACTTCCAAATATTACGACTTTCTTGTCGCTCATATCTATCAGCAGTGGCAGGAAGTGGTTCTTGTCTTTCATATCTCCATCTCCGGAAATGATTGCCTTCTGCTTTTCCCGGTAAACTTAGTTAAAGATTACGATTACAATCGAACTCCAGTTTTCTTGAATTCCCTGTCACTATACAGAAGTTTATAATCTTTGACCCCTGTTCTCTCTGAGATCCTTGCAGCAACTTCCTCGCAGTCCTCCTTTGTGTATGAGTGGACCATTGCAAATAGGTTGTAGTTCCATCCGGGAGCACGTGGTCTTTCATAGCAGTGTGTGACTTCTGAAAAGCCTGCCATTGTTGTCCCGACTTCTTCTGTCCTTTCATCAGGTACGTTCCAGACACACATCGCATTTGCAACAATTCCGATATCTCTGTGTCCGATGGATGCGCCGAACCTGCGAATGATCTCTTCTTCCTGCATCTTTTTGAGGCGTTCGATAATTTCCTGCTCGCTGATCCCAAGTTCACTGGCAATGTCTGCAAAAGGTGATTTTTTAAGAGGGATGCCGTTCTGTGTCATTTTTATTATTTTCTCATCAATGTCATCCATGTTCTCACCTCTCATTTGATATTGAATCTGACTCCGATCTTAAACAGCTTTTTTGTTGGAAGGTCGACAAACTCCAATCCTGTCTTTTCATGGAGTTCTACTAATATAGTGTCTATTCTTTCTCTGTTGGCTGCAGAAATAGTGAACCATATGTTGAATTTTTCCGGACGATGATAATTATGTGATACTTCATGATACTCATTGATGTATTCTGCGACCTCATCAACTTTTTCTTCAGGGACACTAACAGCCACAAGAGTGCTGGTTCCTCCGACTCCCCTGCGGTTAATTATTGGGCCAATTTTCCTGACCGCGCCTTCATCATGCAGCCTGCCAAGCCTTTCAATTACTTCATTTTCACTGATGCCCAATTCTTCTCCAAGTTTCTTGTATGGCTCTGTTTCCAGGGGAAAACCAAACTGGATAGTATTGAGTATCTTTTTATCGGTATCGTCAAGAAATATCATTCGAATCACTGTTTTTTAGGTACATATATACAGTATGGCTCTTCTTCCAGATAGTCGCCTGTGGCAGCATAAGCACGCGCACGGCAGCCTCCGCATACTGTGTTATATTCGCATCTTCCGCATTTTCCCTTGAGTTTGGAAACATCACGCAGGTCGTTGAATACTTTTGAGTTCTCCCAGATATCCTTAAAACTCTGCTCTTTTATGTTTCCTGCAAGTGCGGGAAGATATCCGCAGGGGAAAACGTCTCCTGTGCTTGATACAAAGCAAAAACCAGTTCCTCCCAGACATCCTTTTGTCATTGCTTCGTAGCCATGGGTGTTGACACTTATCTCAATACCTTCTTTTTCTGCACGCTGGCGCATTATCCTGAAATAGTGTGGTGCACAGGTAGCTTTGAGCTGAATGCCTGCATCCTTCTGCCTGTCATAGAACCAGTTGAGTATCCTTTCATATTCCACAGGTGGAATCTCATCGTTTTCAAGTTCTTTACCTCTGCCTGTTGGTACAAGAAGGAAAATATGGAGTGCATCTGCATCCAGTTCCTTTGCCATTTCAAGTATGCCGGGTATTTCATCAATGGTGCGTTTTGTGATGGTTGGGTTGATTTGGAATCCAATACCTGCATCTTTTAGATTCTCTATGCCTTTTATGGCACCATCAAATGCTCCGGGCATGCAGCGGAAGTCGTCGTGTGTCTGAGAATTTGCCCCATCAAGGCTGATGCTCACTCTCTGGATGCCCACGCTTTTTATTTTGTCTGCCATTTCAGGTGTAACGAGTGTACCGTTGGTTGCCATGGCAACACGTAGTCCTTTTTCTGTGGCATACTTGGCTATTTCGAATATATCATCCCTCACCAGCGGCTCCCCGCCACTAAGTATGAGTATCGGGTTACCCATTTCCCTGATCTCATCCACGAAATGGAGTGCTTCTTCGGTTGTTAGTTCGCCTTCAGGTTTTTTCTCAGTGGATGAACCTCTGCAATGTTTGCATGAAAGATTACATCCTGCTGTTGTTTCCCAGGCAATGAGTCTTGGAGGTCTTACCATAATTGATCATGAATATTTTTGTTCGTATGTTCACTTATATTACCTATTTATAGGATGGGACTATACTACTGCACACCCATATTAATACTTGATTATCAGGCAGAGTCACTAATGTATAAATTGGCTCATTTGTGTCTGATTATTGCTAGAGGGTTCGTCTTAATGCCTATGACGGACAAATAGGCTGATATAGAGGTGATTCTTTATAGGCGCGTTAGATATTGCATTTGCAATTACATGGATTACATTACTGGCGTATGTTGCATACGTTGTAAGTTCCCGCAGAAGGCTGATGCGCCAATGTAACAGGATAGAAAAATAATCCTGATATTCGATCATTGTAGAGGTGCTTCCTATGGATAAAACACAAAAAACGATACTTGCAGTTGCTTTCATTGCTGTTGTTGCTTTTGTAGGTCTCTGGAATGTTGACCTTTCACAGGGATATTATATGATATCTGAGCTTTCCCAGAACTCTGAGAAGTTCATAGGGCATGATGTCAACACAATGGGTATGATCAAGAATGGTACTCTTGATATTTCTACAGATGGCACTTCTTTTGCACTTCAGGATCTTGAAGAACCTTCTTATGCGATTAAGGTGGAATATACCGGTTCTCTCCCGGCCAACCTTGTGGAAGGGCAAAGTGTTAGCATAAGTGGAAAAATGCTTTCTCCAACTATGGTTGAGGCAAGTCAGATAGTTATGAGCTGTCCTTCTAAATATTCAGAGTAAGCAGGCGTAGTTATGATACAAATAGAAGATCTGGATGAATATCAGCTAATCAAGATGGCCAAGGATGATATGGTCCAGTCTATGGATGATAGTTCACAGATGAAAAAGATGCTTCTGCATATATGCAGTTCCGGCGGAAAGAATATTCGCCCTGTTATGCTTATATTATGTACTGAGATGTGCGGGGGAAATTCTACGGAAGGTGTCAAGGCGGCACTTGCAATTGAATTCATCCATTCAGCATCCCTTATTCATGATGACGTTCTTGATGGTGGTCTTGTACGTCGCGGTGTTGAGTCAGCACACAAGAAATATGGAATTCCTGCAGCGATACTTTGTGGTGATTTTCTGATCTCCAAGGCAATATCTCTTATTTCGGGTTACGGTAACAATGCAGTAAATGAATTCGGCAGGGCCGGGATGTATATGGCTGAAGGTGAAACCATAGACATTTCAAGTGTTGATGATGAATTCAGGGAAAAGAACTATTTCGAGTGCATTACTAAGAAAACAGGTTCTCTTTTTGCAGCCAGCGCTTCAATAGGTGCATATGTTGCAGGTGTGGATTCCGGAACTGCTAAAAATTTACGGTATTTCGGTGAAAATGTGGGCAATGCATATCAAATAGTTGATGATTTGCTTGAGTATCTTAACGAGCTTGAAGATAAAAGATCTACTTATGAATCTGTTACATTACCTCTTATCTACAGAAGGTCCATGGGTCATGATAAGGCTGTGGAGAAGACTGTAGAACAGGTTCTTCAATGCGTCAAAAATGCAAAAGATATCCTTGCTTCTTTCCCTTCTTCTGATGCAAGGGATAAACTGGAGTTAATAACTGATCTTATTACAGTGGATATGCTTCCTGCAGATGTTCTTTAATTTTATTCAATTACCAGGTGACTTCATGAGGGTTTATGATAAATCAGTAATTAAAGTGAATGCCAGTACTGAAAACGGAAGAGTGGTCCTTGATACAGAAGGGCCGTTATCTACTGTTGCAAAACCTATTATAAAGCGTATAAATAAGATCTTCCTTGAGGAGAAACCCATATACTCAGATGAGGAAAATATAATATTCTCTACATGGGCTCCTCCGATGCCAGGTGATATTTTTAAAAGGCTGATCAGTGCGCAGGTAGCTTCTATTTTAAAGAAAAGAATACCTGATCAGTTCTCTATAGGTATTACAACACATTGTCCATATGATTGCATACACTGTGGTGCAGCAGGTACTGTAGCAGATCCGATTCTCTCCTTTGATGAGATTAATGGTGCTATTGAACAATCTATTGATCTGGGTTCTTATTATATAGCTTTCGATGGCGGAGAAACCCTGCTTAGAAAAGACCTTGAGCAAATGGTGGCGAAGGTAGACAAAACACGTGCGATTGCTACTTGTTTCACATCGGGTTTTGGTCTTACTGAACAAAGGGCAAAGGATCTCAAAAATGCAGGCCTTTTTGCTGCACATATGAGTCTTGACAGTCCGGAAGAGGCGGAACATGATCGGGTCAGGGGACGTGACGGTGCTTTCCAGAACACTGTTAACGGTATAAAACATGTGGTTAATGCAGATATTCTTGCGGATCTTTTCGTGGTCATCTCTCCTCATAATATTGATGACCTGGATGGTTTCTACAATTTCGCAGCAGATATGGGTATGCAGGAAATGTCTATTTATGAGATTATAGCTGTTGGTCGCTGGATGGATCATGAGGATGAAGTAATAACTTCCAAAGATGTTGATAGGCTTGGAAAATTCCAGAAATCAATGAACAACAAAGAGGATGGTCCCAGAGTAACTTCATTCCCGAATTTCATGGGTCCTGATGAGTTTGGATGCTTTGCAGGGAGAAGGTGGATGCATACAACAGCAGGTGGGGACGTTCTGCCCTGTGCCTATACACCGCTTTCATTTGGCAACATCCGTGAGGAAGAACTTGCTGATATATGGGAAAGAATGGGTAAACATGAGGCTTATAGTTGCTCTGCAGAGTACTGTATGATGCGCAACCCTGAGTTCAGGGATAAATATATCCGCACTATCTCGGAAGGAACGCAGCTTCCGGTGAGACTAGATAAAGATATTCATTAATTTATTGCAATTGTTATTCATTATTAATGTGTAGGAAATAGCATCAGTAGATAACTTTATGAATATAGGATGGCTGATAAATACTTTCAATATCATGATAAATCATTATCTTTTATAGCTTGCTAGTATCCGGAAAACCGAATACTTTATATGTGAGTTAGCAGTAGGAGATGTTGATTTATTCGGGATAATTAGCAATTCATCACATGAGGATTAGCATGGCCAAAGAAAAAATCTTGTCGGAAATCAAAGAGGCAGAAGACAATGCACGCAAAATGGTTGACGACGGTAATAAAAGAAAGAACGACCGTATCGCCAGTGCACGTGCCGAGGCCAGGGAAATCATTAAACAGGCCGAAGTCGATGCACAGAAATCTGCACAGAGTGCAATGAAATCTGCAGAAGAGTCTATCGCTTCAGATAAATCAAAGGTCATCGAGAATGGAGAAAGCGAAGCAAAATCCATTGCAAGTTCTGCTTCTTCTAAGATCGATGAAGCTGTTGAATTAATTGTTAACGAATTCGAGAGGGCAATACATGCTTGAACTAAAGCAGATGAATCGTGCCGTAATCGTTGGCCATAAGAATATTTTTGAAGAAACGGTCGATGCTCTGCACAAGTCTAATCTGTTTCAGATCGAGGATTTCAATGAAGATAAGTCTGGTCTCCACATTGGAAGACCTTTTGAGAATGTAGATGCTGTATCAAAGAAATTGATTAAAATCAGGTCTATAGCCAGTTTACTGGGTGTTGAGGACGCAGAGTCAAAAAAGCAAAGTAAAAGTGCTGTTCTTTCTTCACTTGATGACACACTTGAGAAGCTCGATGCTGAGCTTGATGTGAAGACAGAAAAGAAAAGCCAGCTTGAAGCAGAAATCAAAGAGATTGATTCTCTTAAGAAAGAATTGCTTCCGTTTTCAAACATATCTCTTGATCTTGACCTTTACCGAGGTTATGAGCATCTTTCGGTATTTACAGGTTATGTGGACGATAACGTAGAGTCCGCGGTTTCTAAAATCACTTCTTCTTATGAAAT
The DNA here is from genome assembly GCF_017873415.1 of Methanolobus bombayensis. Lineage (GTDB taxonomy): Archaea > Halobacteriota > Methanosarcinia > Methanosarcinales > Methanosarcinaceae > Methanolobus > Methanolobus bombayensis. The sequence continues at coordinate 24,675 of NZ_JAGGKD010000019.1, forward strand.
CTTTTACGATGCTAAGGAAGGTACAATTGTATTGTTCGTAGCAAAAGAAAAATCTGATGAAGTCACAGGTTTACTTGCAGATTATGGATTCAGAGAAATAAGAGTTCCACAGATAAGTGGAATGCCAGCACAGGCCCTTTCAGAGATAACTTCCAAGGAAGCAGGGCTGATCAAACAGATCGAGTCTATCGATGCAGAGATCGAATCCCTGAAAGATAAGTATGCTGATTTCATTCTGGCCAGCAATGAGCTTCTTTCAATTGAGGCTCAAAAGTCTGAAGCACCTTTAAGGGTAGCAACTTCAGAAAGCACATTCATGATTGATGGATGGGTTCCTGAGGAGGATTTCCCTAAGCTGGAACAAATTGTTAAAACGGCTACTAACGGACGTGCATTCGTTTCCAAGCAGGAGATGACTAAAGGGGATGAAAATGTCGTTCCGATCGAGTACGACAACCCGAAGGCTGCAACTCCTTTCCAGGAGATCATGGATCTTTACGCACGCCCTAAATACAAAGAACTCGATCCTACTTTATTGATATTCATTTCTTTCCCACTCTTCTACGGAATGATCCTTGGTGATATCGGCTATGCACTGATTCTTCTTGCATTGGCTTTAGGTATCAAAAAGGCAGTTTCTTCTGAAGCGATCAAACCACTGATGAACGTACTCATATACTGTCAGATATCGACTCTGATATTTGGTGTGCTATATGGTGAGTTTATGGGTTTCCCTCTTGCAAGCCTTACTTCACATGGAGAGACTGTAGCAGGTTTGATTCCTGGTTTTGCAACGATGGATCTCTTCGCATCTCCAATTGGAGGAGAAATGATTACTTATCCTGTTCACAGGACTCACCTTGTTATGACATTGATTGTGTTTACTGCTCTTTTAGGGCTGATTCACATAAATATCGGTTATATGCTTGGTTTCATTAATGAGAACAGGAAACATGGAATGTCAGCAGCTATTATGGAAAAAGGCAGCTGGATAGTTATTGAGCTTGGCTTACTTTTGGCAATTCTCGGCTACGCAGCAGTACTTCCTGCAGCAACAACATACGCAGGTGTCGTTGTTTTCCTTGTAGGTTTTGTAATGCTTCTTAAAGGAGAAGGAATCAAAGGTCCAATAGAACTACCTTCTCTTCTCAGTAACTCACTGTCTTACACTCGTATCATAGCTGTAGGATTATCATCCATCTATATCGCTTCAACTGTCAACCTTATCGCCTTTGAGATGATATGGGAGCCAGGAACGCCAATAGGTGGAGCAACAATAGGCGCAATTATCGTGTTCTTAGCTGGACACGCATTGAATACTGTCCTGAGTATTATCGCCCCCGGTCTACACTCACTCAGGCTGCAGTATGTAGAATTCTTTGGTAAATTCTACGAAGGAGGGGGACGCAAATACAATCCATTTGGATACATTAGAAAATACACGGAGGAATAAGAAAATGGCAACAGAAACATTAACCGCAATGGACCCAGCAGGACTGAAAGCAATCGGTGCAGGACTCGCAGTAGGCCTCACAGGTATCGCATCCGGTATCGCAGAAAAGGATATCGGTAGTGCAGCAATTGGTGCAATGGCAGAGAACGAAAGTCTCTTTGGTAAAGGTTTGATCCTTACTGTAATTCCAGAAACCATTGTTATCTTCGGTCTGGTAGTTGCACTCTTGATTAACGGATAAGTTTATTTAAGAGCATTTCTCGCTCTTAAATTTTCCAAAGGTGTTGAGCATGGGACTTGAAATTGTTGTTAAGGATATCATGGATGCTGCTCAGGCAGAAGTTTCCAAAATGGATTCTGAAGCAGATGCAGAAGTAGCCCTGATTCTGGATGAAGCAAAACAGAATGCTAAAAGGATTATGGGTGAGAGTCTTGCAAAAGCAGAAGATGATATTAAAAAGATCAGGCAGCAAGAAATATCCAGTGCAAATCTTGAAGTGAAGCGCACATTGCTCAATGCACGCAAGGAAATACTCGAAAAAGTATATGTCCAGGCTGTAGAAACCATATCAGACTTTTCTCCAGAGAAAAATGAGGAACTCCTCAAAGCTCTCATTAACAAAAATGAGGCAAACGGTACAAAGATATATTCAAATGCCGAGTCCGAGGAGATTGTAAAAAAGATATCTTCACTCGAATATGCCGGCAATATAGATTGTCTTGGTGGTGTTGTTATCGAGAATGAAGATGGTACTATCAGATTGGATTATACCTACGATGTCATCCTTAAAAGCGTGAATGAGCGGTTGTTGAAACAGACATCTGATATCTTATTCGGGTGATTTCTAAATGCAGCTGTTGCAGAAATTTAAGCGTGGTAATTCGAAAAAATCCCAGTCAAAGGGTCATGCAAATTATGCATATACCACAGCACGTGTACGTGCAATGAAAAGCAAGCTTCTGCCAAAGGAGACCTATCCCAGGCTCATGAACATGAGCATTGATGAAATTACCAGATTCATTGAAGAATCTGAGTATAAAGAGGATGTCGACGAATTGGCAAGGCAGTATGAAGGTGTAGACCTTATTGAGCATGCCCTTAACAGGAATCTCGCAGAAACCTTTACTAAATTACTTAAAATTTCAGATGGTGATGTGAACTTCCTTATTGGTGAAAAACTCAAGAAGTTTGATATCTGGAATATAAAAACCATTCTGCGTGGTAAGTATTGTAATGCATCTACAGAAGAAATCCTTGATGCAATTGTTGCAGCAGGAAGGATGAGCTATACTTCCCTTTCAGAACTTGCAGCAAAAGCAACTTACGAGGAAGTAATCTCTGAGCTTACAAATACGGAATATTATCCGATACTAAAGAATTATGATGGTACAAATCTTTCAGAGGTCGAGAACCAACTTGATAAAATGTACTATGTTGGTTTATTTGAGGCAATCGGTGAGTCTAAATCCAAAGATAGAAAACTGTTTGCAGAATTTACCAGAATGGGCATTGATCTGAAAAATCTTATCACTCTTTTCCGTCTTAAAAAATCCGGAATTACAGATCCAGATGCAATTAATCTTATGATCGATGGAGGATTAAGGTGCAAACTTAAGGAAACAGAAAGGCTGTTGCCTCTTTCCTTTGAAGACTTTGTGTCAGAGCTGGAAAGCAATCCTTACTGGGACGTAATCTCAGATATTGTGAAACCGGATATGGCCTCATTGATAGACGTCGAGACCAGACTGAAAAAACACAGGCTTAAATCTGCAGCAAGCTTTTCACATGTTTATCCGATCTCAATTGTACCAATCATGGACTACATGCTAAGCAAACAGAATGAGATAAGCAATCTGCGGATGATTATTCGTGGTAAAGCTGCAAATCTCGAAGATGATGTTATCAAAGAACAGTTGGTGATTTGATGGAATTAGCAGTGGTCGGAAATGGCGAGTTTGTAACAGGTTTCAGACTTGCTGGTGTCAAGAAGATATTTGAAGTTAATAATGGCGAACTTGAGCCTACTGTAGAAAAAATACTTGAGGATCGAGAAATCGGCATTCTGGTAATGCACGGTGATGATCTGAATGAACTACCGGAGATATTGAGAAACACTATCAGCGATTCTGTTGAGCCAACTGTTGTGACTCTCGGTGGTAGTGGTGAAAGTTCGAACTTAAGGGAAAAAATAAAGCAATCGGTAGGTGTAGATCTGTGGAAATGAAAGGTGAAATTTATCGTGTGGCCGGACCTGTCGTTACGATTATGGGTATCAAGCCAAAGATGTACGATGTGGTGCACGTTGGTCACGAAGGTCTTATGGGCGAAGTTATCAGAATTGAAGGTGACAAAGCCACTGTTCAGGTATATGAGGATACATCTGGTATCAAGCCAGGTGAACCTGTAGTGAACACTGGAATGTCCCTTTCTGTAGAGCTCGGACCTGGTTTATTAGAAAGTATTTATGATGGTATTCAGAGACCTCTGAAAGTTCTCCAGGAAAAGATGGGAGACTTCATTGACAGGGGTGTAACTGCTAATGGTCTTGACCGTGAAAGAGTATGGGAATTCAAGCCAACTGTTTCCAGTGGTGATTCCGTAACAGGTGGTCAGACAATTGGTATTGTACAGGAAACAGAGAACATTGAGCACAAGATTATGGTGCCACCAACAGTCTCCGGTACAATTGAAGAAATAAAGTCTGGAAAGTTCAAGGTAGACGAAACAATCTGCGTACTCGCAGGCGGTAAAGAACTTTCCATGATGCAGAAGTGGCCTGTAAGAATGCCACGTCCAGTAGACAAGAAATTCATTCCAAGAAGACCTCTTATTACAGGTCAGAGAATTCTTGATGGTCTCTTCCCTGTTGCAAAAGGCGGTACAGCAGCTATCCCTGGTCCATTCGGATCAGGAAAGACTGTTACACAGCAGCAGCTTGCAAAGTGGAGTGACACTGATATTGTAGTTTATATCGGATGTGGAGAACGTGGAAACGAGATGGCTGATGTACTGAATGAGTTCCCTGAACTCCAGGACCCAAAGACCGGTCGTCCACTCATGGAACGTACAGTCCTTATCGCAAACACATCCAACATGCCTGTAGCTGCTCGTGAAGCATCTGTTTATACAGGTATTACGATCGCGGAATATTACCGTGACATGGGGTACGATGTATCACTTATGGCTGACTCTTCATCCAGATGGGCAGAAGCAATGAGGGAAATTTCCTCAAGGCTTGAAGAAATGCCTGGTGAAGAAGGTTATCCAGCATACCTTTCTGCAAGGCTCTCAGAATTCTATGAGCGTGCAGGTGCGGTAAAGTCACTTTCCGCAGAAGAAGGTTCAATTACAGTTATTGGTGCAGTATCACCACCTGGCGGTGACTTCTCAGAGCCTGTAACACAGAACACCCTCCGTATCGTAAAAGTGTTCTGGGCACTGGATGCAAAACTTGCACAGAGAAGACACTTCCCGTCCATTGACTGGCTTACAAGTTACAGTCTGTACACCCAGGGTCTTGCTGACTGGTTTGCAGAGAACGTCGCACCAGACTGGGTACCACTCAGGGACAATGCAATGGATCTTCTCCAGCAGGAATCCGAACTTCAGGAGATCGTACAGCTTGTAGGTTCCGATGCCCTTCCGGAAGACCAGCAGCTTGTTCTGGAGATTTGTCGTATGCTCAGGGAATATTTCCTTCAACAGAACGCATTCCATCCTGTTGACACATATTGTCCGTTCGACAAGCAGTACCAGTTACTCAAAGCTATCTCCAAGTACAGTGATATGGCACAGGCAGCACTTGAATCCGGCATACCAATGAAGGATATATTGTCCATTGAGTCAAAGGACGAGCTTGCAAAGGTCAAATTCGAAGAGGACTTCGAAGGTGCACTGAATGTTGTCATGGAGAAGATGGACAAGGAATTTGCAGCACTCGGAGGCAACTAAAATGACCAAGGAATATAAGACGATCACAGAAATATCCGGACCACTGATCTTCCTCGAGAAGACCGAACCGGTAGGTTATGGTGAACTTGTTCACATCAATCTTCCAGACGGTACAACAAAGAGAGGTCAGGTTCTTGATACCTCATCTGACGTTGTAGCAGTTCAGGTATTTGAAGGTACAGGCGGACTTAACGAAGAGTCCGGTGTAGTGTTCTCCGGTGAGACCATCAAGCTTCCTGTATCAAAGGACATGCTAGGTCGTATCCTGTCCGGTGCAGGTGAACCACTTGACGGCGGACCACGCATTGTTCCAGAAGACAGGATTGACGTTAACGGTGCATCAATGAATCCATATTCAAGGATGCCACCAGAGGACTTTATCCAGACAGGTATCTCCACCATTGACGGTACAAACACACTTGTGCGTGGACAGAAGCTCCCTATCTTCTCAGGATCAGGTCTTCCACATAACGAGATTGCTCTTCAGATAGCACGTCAGTCTAAGGTACCAGGTTCCACTGAAGATTTCGCAGTAGTATTCGCTGCAATGGGTATCACAAACGAAGAAGCCCAGTACTTCATGGAAGACTTCGAGAAGACCGGTGCTCTTGAAAGAGCTGTGGTTTTCCTTAACCTTGCAGATGACCCTGCTGTAGAACGTATCATCACACCAAGGATGGCTCTTACAGCTGCAGAGTATCTAGCATACGAACACGATATGCACGTACTTGTTATTCTTACTGACATCACAAACTACTGTGAAGCACTCCGTCAGATGGGTGCGGCCCGTGAAGAAGTACCAGGTAGACGTGGTTACCCAGGTTACATGTACACTGACCTTGCATCACTCTACGAGCGTGCAGGTGTTATCAAAGGAAGGAAAGGATCAGTTACTCAGTTCTCAATCCTTACAATGCCAGGTGACGATATCACCCACCCGATTCCTGACCTTTCAGGATATATCACAGAAGGCCAGATCGTAGTTTCCAGGGAACTTCACATGAAGGGTATCTATCCACCTATCAATGTGCTTCCATCACTCTCACGTCTGATGAACTCAGGCATCGGTGACGGAAAGACCAGAGATGACCACAAGGCTGTATCTGACCAGATGTATGCTGGTTATGCAGAAGGTCGTGACCTCAGAGGTCTTGTAGCCATTGTAGGTAAGGAAGCACTGTCTGAAAGGGACCAGAAGATCCTTGAGTTCGCAGATCTGTTCGAGGACAGGTTCGTACGTCAGGGAAGAGATGAAGACAGGTCCATTGAAGACACTCTTCAGGTTGGCTGGGACATTCTCTCTGAACTTCCTGAATCTCTGCTAACCAGGATCGATAACAAATATATCGAGAAGTACCACCCTGCTCACAAGAGCAATTAATTAAAAAGGTGATCCAACATGGGCGTGAAAGATGTAAAACCAACTCGATCAGAACTTATTGAGATCAAGAAGAAGATTAAGCTCTCTCAGAGTGGTCACAAGCTGCTCAAGATGAAAAGAGATGGTCTTATCCTTGAGTTCTTTGAGATCCTGAGCAAAGCAAAGGATGTCAGATCTGAGCTGGATGCCGCCTATGAAGGTGCTTCCCGTAAGATTGGTATTGCAAATGCTGTTGACGGTACCATTACCGTCAAATCCACAGCTTTTGCACTTCAGAGCAAACCTGAGATCGAGCTGGAAAGCCGTAACATCATGGGTGTTGTGGTTCCAAAGATCGAGTCATCAAGTGTCAAGAAATCCATTAATGAACGTGGTTATGGTATTCTTGGTACAAGCTCATATACTGATGAAGCAGCAGATTCTTATGAGGAACTTGTTGAGAAGATCATCCTTGCAGCAGAGATAGAGACCACCATGAAAAAGCTTCTTGATGATATTGAGAAGACAAAAAGGCGTGTCAATGCTCTTGAATTCAAAGTCATTCCTGAACTTGAGGAAGCAATGGTCTTCATAAGACTCCGTCTTGAAGAGATGGAAAGGGAAAACACCTTCAGACTTAAGAGGATTAAGGGATAATCCTCTAATATCTTTTTTAAACTGTTTTTATGACTGAAGATCCTGAAAATCGGCCGAATATTGTCGATCGCTTTTTTATAAAATTAATGCAACCAGAGAATCTTGGAAGGATTCTCAGGTGGGCCTGGCTCATATCATTAGTGATGTTAGCACTTGGCTATGTTATAATCTTTAGTAAAATTTCACAGTATATTGATTTTATATGATATGGTTGCTGAAACCAAACATTATCCTTTTAGTGACCTAAAGGTCTCAAGTACTTTTTCTGCATGTCCCTTAGTCCTGACATTATCCCATATTTTTGCAATGTTTCCTTCATTATCTATGAGGAAAGTTGTTCTTACTGTTCCAAGGTACTCTTTACCATAGTTCTTCTTTGTTCTCCAGACATCATATTTCTGGTGAACACTGGTATCTTCATCAGAGAGAAGAGTTATTCCAAGTTCTTTTTTTTCAGTGAATTTGATATGAGATTTGATGCTATCCTTGCTAATTCCCAGTATGATTGCATCTTCTGATTCAAAATCACTCTTCAATGTTGTAAAATCCTGTGCTTCCCTTGTGCATCCTGATGTGTTATCCTTTGGATAGAAGTAAAGAACTATCCATTTTCCAGAAAAATCCTTGAGACATACATTATTCTCATTCTGATCAGGGAGACAAAACTCAGGAGCTTTTTGTCCTTCAGTGAGTGAATTCTTGCTCATGCCATAGTTTATGTATGTTTTCATTTAAAGACTTTAAGCAAAAAGGAACAATACAAATATATTTTTTTAGTAAAAGGAAATTGGGCTGGCTTTAATAATCGGGGCAGAGTTGTAAGTTATTTTTAAGACCAACCCATTTTGTAAAAAGTAAGTTCTAAATATATATTTGAGCATCAGTATGTATATAGTACACAATATTCTATATTGGTAAGCTATATTTGATTGAAACTGATGGGAATTAGAGAATAATAGCATCTGGGTTGGAGCAAACAAACATGGGAATACTTGATATTCGGAACCTGTCTGTCAGTTATGATGGAAAAACGATTCTTTCAGACTTTGATCTTTCCGTTTCTAAAGGAGAAAAGATACTTATCAAAGGAAGGTCAGGAATTGGAAAATCAACTCTTTTCAGAATTATTATGGGATTTAGTGTACATAATTCAGGGGAAATATCACTGGACGGTATTCCTGTTGATTCAGAACATATATGGGATATAAGAAGAAGGGTTGCTTACGTGTCACAGGATACGGATATTGCAGAAGGAAAAGTCAGTGACCTGCTTGATGAAGTATTCTCGTTCAAGGCGAACAAGGATAATCCTGCAATAGAAGACCTTGAATCAATAATGGATGAACTGTCTCTCTCTTCCGGGTTACTGAACAAACAATACATGAAACTGTCAGGCGGTGAAAAACAAAGAATTGCACTTGTCCTTGCATTAATATCAGGGAAGGATATTTTTCTGCTTGATGAAGTCACAGCAGAGCTTGATGCAGATCTAAAACATAAAGTTGTGGAAATGTTCTTTGATAATTCACAATGGACGGTACTTTCCATTTCACATGACAGGGAGTGGGAGGATAAAGCTTTGAAAGTAATTGATTTCTCTGAGGAGGCAAATAATGGAAACATACGACATTAGTCTTGAAGGTATGCTGTTTTCGTTCCTGTTACTCCTCATACCACTTGTGATTAGTTATTATCTGGGACTGAAACTCACTTCTTCTACACTTGAAAGTGCAGTAAGAATGGTTCTACAACTTGTTTTTGTAGGTATTTTTCTTACCTTTGTCTTTGATCTGAATAATGCTTTTATCAATATTACATGGGTGTTTGTAATGGTTATTGTTGCTTCTCATACTGTTCTGAAAAACGCGGAACTGAAAACGCGAAACTTATTACCTGTACTCGTGCTTTTCATGGCCCTGACAAATTATTCCATGCTTCTTTATTTCAACAGGTTCATACTGGATCTCAATAATCTCATTGATGCAAGATATTTTATACCTATTGCAGGTATGGTATTGGGTAATTCACTGAAAGCCAATGTCATAGGAATGGAAAATTTCTGCAATGAGATACAGAGGAACGAAAATCGCTATCTTTTCCGTTTATCGATGGGTGCTGAAAAGACAGAAGCTCTTGTTCCTTATTTACGCAAGAGCATGAGAGTTGCATTAAAACCAACAATTGCAAATATGGCTACCATTGGTATAGTTTTCCTTCCAGGGATGATGACCGGTCAGATACTTGCCGGTGCAAGTCCTATTGTTGCCATAGAATACCAGATTGCCATCATGCTTGCGATATATGTCACTACAATGGTGAATGTTTTTTTGGGTGTTCTTGTCCTGATACACAGAGGTTTTGATGATTACGGAATGTTCAAAAAAGAATTGTTAAGGAATCCCTGAATCATTTCAGTTTAAACTACTGCTTAGATGAAGTCCTATTACTCCTATTGCTATGAGTGCAAGGAATGCTATTCTTATCGGTGGCATTGGTTCATTGAATTCCATGTAGCCTATTATAGATATCAATGCCACCCCAAGTCCTGCCCATATGGCATAGGCAACGCTGACATCTATTTTTTTCAGGGCTATGGTGAAGGCAACGAAACTGAACCCATAGAATACAAAGATCAAAATGGATGGCAGTGGTTTTGTGAAGCCTTCAGCCAGTTTCATACATGTAGTTCCGCAAATCTCAAAAATGATGGCAAATGCCAGATAAAGATAGCTCATTTTTCCTCCATACGTACACTTTATTAAAATATAATTTTAAAATACTTTCTACTATTTCTAAACATAGCGTCAGTTTATAATACTATTTTAATCCACATTTCCTATAATCTTAAAGGAGATGCTCTTTAATGCCAGTAATGACATTCATTGCCTGTAGGATGTTTGAAGATGAGATTGTTCACATCATTGAGAATGACAGTTCAGTAAAGAGTCTGCTAGTAGTAGACAACACAGATAGTGATGGACTTGTGTCTAAACTGAAAGATTCTGGTTGTGATTTTACTCTGATAACAGAAAACAGGCTTTCAGATTTTTCTCAAGAAAAAGAAAATCTTGTTCTTGTAGTGGAAATGCTCGAGCTTGCTTTACATGCTAATCCTGATAATCTTAAAAAAGTTGTTTATGATAGGGCACGTGAGATGGCAAAATATTCAGATGGTATTTTGCTTTTTTATGGTCTTTGTGGTAATGTCCTTGGAAAAGTTGATACAGAACTTGCTGATCTATCGTGCCCAGTCCGAATACTGAAAGAGAATAACGGAGACGTTATTGATGATTGTATAGGTGCAGTGCTTGGAGGAAGGGCTGCATATCTTGAAAAATTAAAAAGTTTTAATGGAACAGGTACTTTTTTCATGACTCCAATGTGGGCATCCCACTGGCGGGAAATGGTTGTATCTGCAGGTATGACCCCTGATCCTGACAATATAAAACTCTCAAAGTTCGTTTTTGATTATGCAGGATACAAGAATGTGGCTAAAATGGACACGGGACTTTATTATGAAAAGCAGTTTGAAGCTATGGTTGAAGAGTTTGCAGGTATTTTTGGTTTTCAAATCATTGAAATGAAAGCCAGTCCTGAGTTGCTTGTGCGCTGTTATGAACAGTTGAAAGATGAAATATTTGTTGTTTAAGGTGAATTTCAGTTTTTTCTTTAATTTATTCAAAAAGTAAATGGATAATTACCATTATCCATTATTCGGGATTATAACAAAGGAATTTCAATCTCCTTTGCTGTACGTTCTTACAGATTCGATTTTCTCCCAGTCATAATATGTGTTGATTTTCTGACCGCTGTCTTCCTCTGTAATGCGTACAAACTGTTCACCAAGGAAAATGATCACTTTTTCGTAAATTTTTCCTTCGTTTACCTGAATGCTAACGCCTTCCCTGAGTTTTCTTGACATTGTTCCATGAAGCGGGGACGATGCATATTCAAATACTTTTTCCCATGTATCTTTCATTTTTTCACCTTTCAATTCACTGTGGTTTTTAAAATTCGATCCATGTATGATTTGCAATCATACATCGGATTCTTATGTGCGGGTATTTAATATAAAAAAGTTACTTCTATTGCTCTTTTAATATACACTCTCATACATATATATTACTAACTTAGACATTTATGTAACAGAAAATCAAAAAACAAACAAAAAAAGTTTAATCTATTGTCTGAAATCAATTAATCCATATACTCTTTCCTGCACGGTGAAAATACTTCCACTGCAACAGAACCCTCAAGTACTTCTGCCTTGTGTGTGATATTTGAGGGTATGTTCCATGAGTCACCGGACGTCACTTCATGAGTCTTATCTCCAATGGTGAGTAACATTTTTCCTGAGATCATAATCCAGTTTGCTCATGAATGTGTTCATGAGATGGTAGAAGGCTTCCCTTTTGCAAGATAAATTCAGTCATCAGAGTTTTTTCACCATAAACAACAGTTTTCATCTTTATTCCGGGAAGGATATCCTTATAATCTGATTCGTTATGTTTGCTGAACATGATATATGCTTACAGCCTATATCAATTTATTATTTTTCATTTAAAATGTAAAAAAGAATGGTTTTTCTCACCTGCCAGCAGGTAAGAAAAAGATTTTCCTCTTAGTTTAATCAGTACATCATACTAATGGAAGGTTTTAAAAATCCAACAACACAAGTTCCTTTTTTTGATGACACACATTTATAATCATCTGGCTTTGCATCAATTTGTTCGAACTCTTTCCAGACTCTGAAATGTCTGAAACGCTGCTGCGTCTTTCTAGACAGCTTCCATTCCATGTTTCATTCTCCATTTACTGATTTAGTATTCTTGTTTTCCAGACCTTCTGTGAGGTCTTCCTGTCCAATTAGTGCTCTAACTTTTTCCCATATAAGGTAAACGCATGTAATCTCCATAATCTATTGTTTTTTCTGATCTTTAGTAAGTAAATATTGTTCTGTAGTTAGCCTATCGGCTTAATTGAAGAATATGTATCAATGTTCCAATACTCTTTTATATTAAAACAATCATGATTAATTGTTATAATAATCTACTAAAAATTGAAATCAGAGTCTTTTGTCTCTTAATGTGATTTTTTTGACAGGTTTAAGAGTTTGAGCTTCTCAGATGGAACAGCTTTGTGATTGTCCTTCACTTTCTCCTTCTAGAGAGATTTTTAACTGGCATAGTCTTTCAGGCTTTCCAAGCACTATACACTGGTCACCTGTCATTAACTGTGTATCACCTGCCGGATTTTCGATAATCTGTTCTCCTCTTTTGATGGCCAGCACAGTTGTACCATACATATTTCTCAGATCTGCCTCTTTCAGGGTGCATCCACGAAGAGCACTATCTTTATCTATTTTAAAAGATGTAACGTCCACACCGGGCAACTCATCTTTTAAGTTATAGTCATTAACTAAACATTTCTAACTTATCGCTCATGAACTTTTCTATCCATCTTTTTGCAAAACTAAGTTTTAATGAACATTTCATGAACTC
>NZ_JAGGKD010000020.1 GCF_017873415.1 Methanolobus bombayensis
GAAAGGTGATGTTCAATTGGAATTTGTTCAGTTTTAACCATAATTTATTATTATAGGTTATAAGTAATAAAAGTTTGGTTAGTAACTATAATATATCTTCAGATTTCCTTCACCCACAAAACTTCTCCTTCCTGCAGGGCATACAAAATATCCTGTGCAACCTCTGAGTCTGCTCTCACCTTGATATCTCCATGTCTGCCAACAGTTGCAGAGAACAGGAATCCTTCTCCTGCATAGACTTCAACATCTCTTGTTGCAGCTTCGGGAACATTGAGTATCACATGCTTTTTAGTACGCTCGACTATTGGGTGATGTTCCTTCTTTTCACGGGGTCTGCGTTCTTCACCATCCTCGAACTTTCGTACATCAATGTGGATGCCCAATGACCTTTCAATTTCATCAATGGTCTTCCCGCCTTTGCCTATAACCCTTGGAAGGTCCTTATCCCTTACACGAACAAATGCACGGTTATCTGAGACCATTTCCACCTCTATCGGACCCTTGGCGTAGTTACTGATGTAATCCTGCACTTCTCCTTCAGCCAGTTTCCAGGAAGGACTCCTTTGTTCTTCCTTTCCAAGCGGCATGACAACAACCTGCTCACCGTAGGTGTAGATTTCAAACTCGCTTTTTCCGGTCTCAAGATCAGATATAAGAATAACCGGTCTTGCAAGGTCTGCTTCCATCATTCCGGCAGGAACCTTCACAGTGAACTCAAGCACCTGAACTTTTGCTATCTCTCCTTTGTCGATGAAGATAACCGTGTCAACAACCTGTGGAATCACTCCAAGCTCCACCCTGCCGATAAGTCTCTGGATGGCATCAACTGCACGGTTTGCATGGACAACTCCTATCATACCCACACCTGCAAGTCTCATGTCTGCAAAGGTCTCGAAGTCTTTTGTCTTGCGCACCTCGTCATATATAGTATAGTCTGGACGCACAAGCAGCAATACATCTGCGGTATTTTCCAGACTGCCATCAAGAGGTGCGTATTGCGTGATCTCTCCCGGAACCTGCAGGTCACGTGGTGATTCCATGGTCTTGACCACAAATCCCTTTTCCTTCAGGTAGATCGCAACACCTGCTGCAAATGTAGATTTTCCTGCACCAGGTGGTCCGGAGATGAGAATTCCTCTCTGGGTTCTTATCCTGTCCTTAAGTACATCACTCAGGCGATATTCTTCTAGTGAGACCGATGCCACAGGTCTTACAATTGTGATCTCCACATCGTCAGAGAAAGGCGGTGTGGAAATAGCTATTCTCATATTCCTTATCTGGAGTACCGTTGCACCACTGAATGACATCTCTGTGAATGATTCAAGGTCAGAGCGTGCCCTGTCAAGCAATTCCCTTGAGATATTTTTCAGTTCCTGGTATGTACATGGCTCATCCCTGATCTTCATGTATTGTACGTTTCCAATGGAACCTCTTTTTGCCATTGGAGGTACCTTATGTTTCAGGTGCACCGACATTGTGTCAGGTGTAAAGAACTCATCAATAAGAAGTGGTCCGAACTCTTCCATCGGGGGTTTAACAAAATCAGTGTCAAGTCCCTTTGCTTTTGCAACAAGAGACTGGACCCTGTCTCCGGTAACGAATTTAGCATTAAGCTCAACTGCTGTTTCCCTGATAAGGGCATCAATCTCTCCACCCTTTGCAAGTTTAACCTGGTCAGAATTAGGTCTGACACCTGTGAAAAATAATTCTATATCGCCATTTTCAGCGAATCTCTGCAGCTCCTGAATCTCTTCAAGACCCTTATATCCGATCTCAAGTCCCCTGTTTGCCTGGGCTTCAAGCTCTGCCATAACAGCTTCAGGCACGTGAACATCTATGTCCTTCAATCCTTCGTCAATTATCCTTTTTGAAAGGATGCCGTCAATCACGGCACTGGTATCAGGAACGATTATTTGTCTTTTTTGTGAACTCTCTTCCATAATTAGGAATAGCTTTTGCTTCTATAATATTATATTGATTAATCAGTAGACATTTTCCGGATCGAAAATCTTCTCACCGATCTCTTTCCCTTCAATTGTCCTGTAAAAGCATGATCTGAATCCTGTGTGGCAGGCTCCGCCTGTCTGCTCGACCAGCATCAGAATAGCATCCATGTCGCAATCAATGCGTATCTCCACGATTTTCTGGATGTGACCTGAACTTTCTCCTTTCTTCCAGAGACTTTGTCTGCTGCGGCTCCAGTAATGTGCGATACCGGTCTCAATTGTTCTCTCAAGGGCTTCCCGGTTCATGAAAGCGCACATCAGAACTTCTTTTGTATCATTGTCCTGTGCAATGGCCTGGATGAGACCATTGTCATATTTAAGATCATCGAGATTTATCATATGCACCACTAATTGCTATATACTATAAAATACTATTATCTATCTGTATTAATATAATTGTTCAAAAATTAATTATGAATGTGTTTATTATCAGGGGTCAGACAATGGATTATAGTTTTGATGGTACAGGTGGATTCAGAATCCCTACAGGAATAGCCGGACTGGATGTGCAGCTAGGAGGAGGGGTTCCTCCGGGAACAACTATTCTGGTTCTTGCAGAACCGGGAGCAAACTCCGAGATGTTTGCCCAGCAGTTTGTGTATGGTGGTCTTCTGAATAATGAAGATGTCTTCTATTTTACTTCGGAGCACCCTGCTCAGGAAATCATTGATGAGATGGAAGAGATGAAATGGGATGTGGAAAAATATGTAGAGGATGAGAGTCTTAAATTTGTGGACGCATATCTTCCAAGATTCTACAGTGTTCTTCCAAAAGAGTTCACAAGTGATCTTTCGGCTAAGGATTTCCTCAAAAAGGGAATTGATTCCATGGGTCTTCTCAAGGCTACAGTAAAGCAGCCAAGAAACCAGAAATATCGTGGTGTTGTGGATTCAATCTCCTATTTCCTGCGTGCTTATAATCTGAACACCGTGGTGGAAGTAATTGAAATGATATCTTCCATAGGCAAAGCCACAGGGGCCATTCATCTCATATTAATGACGGCTGGCATGCATGACTCTGTAACAGAGAACACGTTACGCCACATCTGTGACGGAGTAGTGGAATTCAGGATAAAGGAACGTGGAAGCGAGATCGAGCGAACGATCATGATACGCAAGATGCGCGGAATGCTGGTTCCTAATAGAACAATATCCTATATGGTGACAAATAAGGGAATTGAGCTTGAGACAACTACTCGTGTACTCTGATCGAGGCCCGTTTTCGGGTCTTTTTTTACCTTTACTTTTTTATTCACAGAAAGCTATTTTACTTAATCGGCAAAATGGATAATGATCATAATGAAACAGGAACTAGTGCGAATATTGAGGGATATTTTCATATCATCGGGCTACGACATGTCCGATTCTTTTAGATATGACATGGTTGCCGAAAAGAACGGCATAAAGACATTTATTAAACTCTCTTACAATCCCGATCTTGATGATATTAAGGATTTTGAAAGCCAGCTGACAGAAGGCCAGGGTCTTTACATCATGGCAGGTGAAGTGAGTGACACATTCTTACTTCAGGCACTTAATTGCGGTTTGTCTGTGTGGACACGTGATGATCTGGCTGCACAGATCGGGAGGGCTATCCTTGCAGATATGGAAGGATCCACCACAGAGCTTGAACTTCTGGAACCATCTGCAAAGAAAGCTGCCCTTAACAGTGTTGACGAAGTTGCAAAAGATGCTATAGATGCTATATTTGGTACTGGTTCCTCACCTCATGTAGAAACCAGTGCACTTGAAGAATCTCTGGCATCACGTCCTCCAAGACCGCCTGTTATTCCAGAAGAAACTCCGACTGAAGTGCAATATTATCGTCCCCGTGCTGAAGCTCCCGCCTCAGAACCAGCAATAGAACCCTCTTTTGTATCTGAGACATTTGAAGGACCGGAAGCTAAATCTGAAACAGAGTTCCTTTCAGGATATACTCCTTCTACGACAGGTTCACCTTCTGATGACCCGGTCATCATGAGCTTACACTCTTCTCCTGTTAATATTTCGGTAGATAGGGCATATTCAATAGCTGCTCCGCATATACGCGGAGCAAATGCAGCAATGCTTAAATTTGTTCCATTCTGGAAATTTGATTATTCTCTGGGTGTAGAGCACCGTTATCGCTCAAAAATAATTGATATCTCCGGAGATGGATCCGGCTATATCAATGCTCTTAATGGTAACAAGGAAGAAATGGATCTTGAAAACATCCAGAAGACTGTTGCAGTTCCGAATGTGGAATACGATGTAAAGATGCCTGTTACAACCGAGGAAGAAGCAACTGACAAACTGCTTAATGACATTGTTGAGGAATATACCCGTGACCTGCGTTTTGATGATATGCAGGGAGATGCCATTATTTCCGAACATAAAAGGTTTAAACCAGCACTTTCAGATATTGACCTAAAGGTAGAACTTGTGTATGTCCCGGTCTGGGAGGTAAAGGGCCAGAGGAATTCCGTGGAAATAAATGCTTCAAACGGTGAGGTTTTGCGGAATCCTGTGGATGACGATGTTGAATTTGTCTGAATCTCGCAATCTTCCTGATACATGCACGAAAGTTCGTACATGTACGAATAACTTATATATCAATAACACATATAAGGGATTACCCGGTTAGTCACCTTGCATTAAATTTAGACAAATAATGAGGAATCAATAATGGTAGAAGTAACTGACAATGCAGCAGTTGAATTAAAATCACTGCTTGAAGAACAGGATAAACAGGGTCTCGCTCTCAGAGTTTTCGTTGCAGGAATGAGCTGCTGCGGTGTGCAGTATGGAATGTCCCTTGAAGACAATATCAGTGAAGAACACGATGTAGTTATAGAGGATAAAGGTCTTAAGATCGTAATGAACAAGGATGATGCAGACGGCCTTGCAGAAGCAAAGATCGACTACGTTGACGGTCCATCCGGAAAAGGCTTCATCATCGACAACCAGAACGGTGGCGGCTGCAATACATCGTCATGTGGCGGCGGTTGCTGCTAAGTAACTTTTTAATAGAATAAACTAATTGGGTTATTTATTCATATTAAAGGTGATTAAATGTTTCCGGGAATAGGTGGCAGGGGCATGAACCCTGCAAAAGTTAAACAGATGATGAAACAGATGGGTATTAACATCACTGAGATCGATGATGTTGAACAGGTCATTATAAGAACAGCAGATAAGGACATTGTTTTTAACGATGCAAATGTTTCAATAATGAACGCCCAGGGTGTGGATACCTATCAGGTAGTTGGTACTCCGGAAGAGGTCGCCAGGGAATTAGAGATACCCGATGATGATGTGAGAATGGTTGCCGAGCAGGCCGGTGTTTCAGAGGAACAGGCACGAGAAGCTTTGAAAAATGCAAACGGTGACCTTGCAGAAGCAATTCTGGCACTCTCATCATAATTCTTTTTCTCTTTTTATTATTTTATTTTGTCAGGAGTTTATTCTCTCTGAGATTCATTTATCATGTCATGTTGGCATTTTGACGGTGACAGTTGTTATTATATTTCTCATATCTTTTCATATGAATCTCCATGGTTGTGTTATGTGGTATGTTTATAGGGACCAAAATAAGTATATACTATTATCATGATTATAAATGATAGTTGAGGAGTCTTTATATTGCTCCTTCAATGCGGTCCTTTTCATGTCCCGGGATTCTGTATGGAATCTTTGTTTGTTTTTCAAAATGACATGAGACGGTTGCTCTGCAGGTATTGGTTCAAGACCTTGAGATAAATCAGGGTCATAAAAGAAACATAATGATTATTAGTTATGAATGGAGTGAACATGTCTGAAAATTTTGATGTCAAATTGGACGGGAAAAGCTATCTTCCTGATCCTTCCGTAAAAGAAAATTCATGGATAGGCGATTATGAAACTGTTTATAATGAATTCCTTAAAGACCCTGAAAAACACTGGGAAAACGTTGCTGAAGAACTTGAGTGGTTCGAGAAATGGGATAAGGTCAGAGAATGGAATCATCCATATGCAAAATGGTTTACCAATGGTAAAATGAATATCACTCACAACTGTCTTGACAGGCACGTGATGAATGGTAAGAGGAACAAGGTAGCTATTATCTGGGTAGGCGATGATGGCAAGGAAGAGATCCTTACATACCGTCAGCTCTACCGCGAGGTCATGAGGTTTGCAAACGGTCTCAAGTCCCTTGGAGTAGAGAAAGGTGACAGGGTTTGTATCTACATGCCTTTCGTTCCTGAACAGATAATTGCAATGCTTGCATGTGCACGTATCGGTGCTGTACACAGTGTTGTATTTGGTGGATTCGGTGCTAATGCGCTCCACTCCAGAATCAAGGACGCACAGGCAAAGATAGTCATTACTGCCGATGCAAGTCTCAGACGTGGAAAGAGGATCGACCTTAAGACACTTGTAGATGAGGCTGTTGTTAATGCTTCCAGCGTAGAGAAGATCGTTGTTCTCAGGAGAATGACCCCGCAGATGGAGCTTTTTTCTGAGATAGAGGTCGATTTCTATGAGATCATGGAAGATGTCGAGAAGGAATGTGAACCTGAGGTAATGGATTCCGAGGATCCGTTGTTCATTCTCTACACCAGCGGTACAACAGGTCCTGCAAAGGGAATTGTACATGCCTGTGGTGGTTACATGGTCGGTACATATTATACTACAAAGAATATGTTCGACATCAAAGAGAGCGATGTCATGTGGTGTACCGCAGACCCGGGATGGATCACAGGCCACAGTTACATTGTATATGGTCCGCTCTCAATGGGTGCGACTATCCTGATATCCGAGACAACTCCTGATTATCCCGACCCTGGTGTCTGGTGGGGTATGATAGAAGAGTTCGATGTTACGATCTTCTACACCGCACCTACTGCTATCAGAATGTTCATGAGAATGGGTGAGGAGTGGCCTGAAAAGTACAACCTCAGTTCACTGAGAATACTGGGTTCGGTCGGTGAACCTCTCAATCCGGAGGCGTTTGAATGGTATTATCGTGTAATCGGTAAGAAAAAGTGTCCGATCCTTGATACATGGTGGCAGACCGAGACCGGAATGCACATGCTCACAACCGCTATCGGTGAGCCGATGAAGCCTGGCTTTGCAGGTCGTCCGGTTCCGGGTATCGTTGCAGATGTCGTTGATGAGAATGGAGAACCGGTTCCAGCCGGAACAGGTGGTTTCCTTGTTATTAAGGAACCATGGCCTTGCATGATGAGAACGGTTTACAACAACGATGAGAGATATCGCCAGTACTGGAGCACTGTTGGAAACTACTACGCAGCAGGTGATCTTGCTGTAAAGGATGAGGACGGCTACATTATGATCCTCGGACGTTCCGATGATGTCCTGATCGTTGCCGGTCACAACATCGGTAGTGCAGAAGTTGAAAGTGCCCTCGTTTCCCATGAAGCTGTTGCAGAAGCAGCAGTTATCGGAAAACCCGACCCGCTTAAGGGAGATTCCATCAAGGCTTTCATCATTCTACGCATGGGCTACAATGCCAGCGATAAACTCAAACTGGAACTTGTCTACCACGTCAGGATGAACCTCGGTCCGATAGCAATTCCATCAGAGATCGAGTTCGTGGAATCCCTGCCAAAGACCCGAAGCGGAAAAATTATGAGACGTCTCCTCAAGGCTCAGGAACTTGGCCAGGACCCCGGAGACATTTCCACACTGGAGGACTGATTCCTCCTTTTATTTTCTTTTTAGTTTTTCAAAATAGCAATAGTTATGAATCATACATTACTATTAATGAGTCAGGTGACAAAATGATAGACTTTTTTGACCTTTACCTTGCAGAAGATTGCCCATACGGAGACGAAACTACCGAATTCCTTGAGATAGGGGGCAATGGCCGGATTCGTATAAAATCAAGGGAACATGGTGTTGCTGCATGTATGGATGACCTTGCGGCTTTCTACAGGAAAAATGGTCTTGAAGTCGTGAACATGGTTCCAGATGGGAATGAGTTCAACCCGAACGATGTTATTTTTGAAGCTCAGGGTGACCTGCCAACCATTTTCAAACTCTGGAGAATATCACAGACATTCCTTTCAATGGTCTGTGCCATTGCATCAAAAACACGCTTTGCTGTTGAGCTTGCAAGAAAATCAAATCCTGATATAATGGTGGCAACAAGCCGCAAGACACATCCTGGATTCAGGAAATATGAGCTTAAGGCAGTAAAAATAGGTGGAGGTGACCATCACCGCAATTCCCTTAGTGATTCTATTCTTGTCACACAGAACCACCTTGATGTCATGGAAAAGCAGGTAAATCTCAGGGCAATGCGTAAGATCGAGATCGAGCCAAGAACCAGGGAAGAAGCTCTGGAAGCTGCTCCGGTGGCAGACATACTTTTACTTGACCATTACAGCCCGGAAGAGCTGGAAACTTTCGTACCGGAACTGAGGGCACTGAATGCACATCTTGAGATCGCTGTCGGTGGTATTGACCTTCAAATGGTCTCTGATTATGCAAAACATGTGGACTTTATAGTCACTACTGCTCCTTATTATGCAAAACCTCTTGATCTGACTTCCAAGATCAGAAGAATGTAATTATATGCTAGACGGAAGTCTTATATAGAATTGCTCACATGGTTGTGTATACAACGTGCATCACCGTTCAAAAGGGACATATAATTTGCTGGGACAAATTAATAGTAGGAAAAGTCATTCCTATTAATGATGCATTCTTGTATCGATAAGTAAAAATAATTTATTCATCGACTATACAACAAAGAGGTGTATTATATGAGCAAAGTAGAACTTTTAGATTTCAGTGCAACCTGGTGCGGACCATGTAAGATGCAGAAGCCTCATCTTGAAAAGGTTGAAGCTGAACTTGCAGGTCAGATTGATGTTAAGGTCGTTGATGTAGACCAGAACCAGAGCCTTGCAGCACAATATGGTATTCAGGCAGTACCTACACTTATCATTCTCAAAGACGGAGAAGTGGCAAAGCGCTTTACAGGCCTTACCACCTCAGGAATCCTCCTTGAGGAACTTAAAAAGGTGCTTTAAGCACCTGAATTTTGTTTTTTATTCTTGTTTTTAGCCAATTCATAACATCCTGTTTTCATCTGTTTTTGAAAAAGCGTAAATAGCTTAAGCTCATTCCAGTTTCGAGGGATGCAGAAATTGAAAGAACTGGTTGAGCTTGGTGTAATGATTTTCAGGGAGAAGAATTCCCGCGGTTCGTTCAAACCACATCTTTCTATTAAGTTCAGATCAACCGAAGGAAAACTTGTAACTTTTTCTATTGATACAACCCGTACTCCTGCAAAATACCAGCAACCTGATGCTTATCTTATCACCCATGCACATTCTGACCATCATGGCAAATCCGCAATGCTTTCTGACCTTTCAGTCTGCTCTGAAAAGACTGCTCTTGCACTTGAGATCCGCCATGACCGTAAATATGCAGGCAGGACATTCAAGGTTGGAGAAACCATTGAGGTCAGCGGCGTAAAAATCCACTCATTCCCGAATTTCCATACAGTAGGTTCTGTAGCGTTCATGTGGGAAAATGAACTTGGAACACGCATACTTGTCACAGGTGACGTGAAAGATGCCTCCATGCTTCCTGAATGTGATCTCCTGATAACCGAAGCAAACTACGGTGATCCAGGTGACACAACCTGCTTCTTTGATGATGACCTGGAAGGTTTTGAGAACGCTTTCAGGGACAATCCTTCAATTGCTTTTGGAGCCTATGCATTCGGCAAAGCCCAGAGAGCTGTGGAATTGCTGAGGGGTTTTGGTTATGATGGTATCATTGAAATGGATGAAAAATCACTTCCACTTACACGTACTCTTCTTGAAGGTGCTGGAGAACTTGAATATCTGGGGAATTGCTGCGGTGACAGTATAAGTATTGTACCACCCTGGGACCTGGACAAACTCCCCTCCGATATATCCAAGTTCGTAATGACAGGACGCAGTGATTATCGCTATCCTTCAATCCAGATAAGCGACCATCTTGATGCACGGGGACTTGTTGATATGGTGGAAAAAATCAATCCTGAGTTTACGGTTGTCTATCATCCTAACGGCCATCGTCCCGGAAGATTTGCAAAACATCTCGATTCGATCGGTTTTAATGCACTTTCCATTGATAAGATCGAGAATGTACTGAGCAATGAATTTGTATGAAGTTCTCCCTTTTAGGATAAACATTTATATAAGTACTTGATTTTATAGTACCCAGACTATCCAAGTTGTACCAGGAGATCAGATCAATTTGTCAAAATCATCCAATAAAAAGCCGTCAGTGACTAAAAGTGAAGCAAAGTCCACTGATGATGCAAAACCAGCTCCTACTAAACCTCGATCCGGAAGGTCACAGTTCAAAATGAGAACGCCGGAGGAAAAGAGGCAGGCTCATAAGGAGGGAATCATCAAAACGGCAGTTGCCTCTATCGTAGGTATAGCAGCAGGTATAATTGCCTATTTGCAGCTTGGTGTAGGTGATGACCCTACAATCAAATGGTATGTTATAATGATGTTCATAGTAGGTATCTCCTTCTATGTAATGAAATTCACATTCCCTATATTCAAGATCAAACCGAAAGAGTTTGGCTTTAAGGACTGGTTCTATGTTGAGTTCATAGTTATTGACTTTTGTCTTGTGACATGGACATTGCTTCTGAATTGATCTTCTATTTTTGTCTTTATCACTTTATTTAACTAACTTTTACTAACAGGGATCTTACATGCGAATTGCCATATTGAACAAGGACAGATGTCAGCCAAGACGTTGCAGTCACGAGTGTGAAAAATACTGTCCCCGTGTGAGAACGGGTGACGAGACCATCATCTTCGGAGAGGATGGAAAACCGATAATATCCGAAGAAATGTGTGTTGGTTGTGGTATCTGTATCCACAAATGTCCCTTTGAAGCTATAATGATCATTGGTCTTCCTGAAGCACTTAATGAGCCAACGCACAGGTATGGTCCGAATGGATTTGCCCTGTATGGCCTGCCGGTTCCCCAGGTTGGAAAAGTAACTGGTATTCTTGGTCCGAATGGTATAGGTAAAAGTACCGCAGTGCAGATTCTTTCAGGCACGTTGGTTCCTAATTTTTCAGAGGAGAATGGTAATTGGGAAAGAGTTCTTGAGCACTATGCAGGAACAGCTCTTTATGATTATTTCAGTGACGTAGTTGACGGGAACATCAAAGTTTCACAGAAACCCCAGTATGTGGACATGATCCCAAAGGCTTTCAAAGGCAAAACAAGTGAACTTCTCGATAAGACTGATGAAAGAGGTATGCTCCCTGAACTTGTTGAGCGCCTGAACCTTTCACATGTAATGGACCGCAAGATCACAGAGCTTAGTGGCGGTGAACTCCAGAGGGTTGCCATCGCAGCCTGTGCTGCCAAAGATGCAGATTTCTACTTCTTTGACGAGATTAGTCCGTATCTCGATATCTATCAGCGTATCAATTCAGCCAAGCTTATTCAGGAAATGGCAGAAGATAAAGCTGTACTTGTTGTTGAACACGACCTTGCTATACTTGACATGCTTGCGGATGTTGTCCATGTAGCATACGGTGAACCCGGTGGTTATGGTGTCATCACTCATCCAAAGGGTGTTCGCATCGCAATCAACCAGTATCTAAAAGGCTATCTTCCTGAAGAGAATGTACGTGTCCGCCCTGAAACAATTAAGTTCGAGGTTCATCCTCCAAGGGTTGAGACCGATGTCAATACTCTTGTTGACTACGATGCATTCTCCAAAAAGTACGGTGAAGGATTCTCACTTTCAACAGATGGCGGTTCACTGAAAGAAGGTGAAGTTCTGGGAATAGTAGGTCCCAATGGTATCGGTAAATCCACATTTGTCAAGATACTTGCAGGTGAGGTCGAACCTGATGAAGGGGAACTTGACCTCGATATTAAAATAGCATACAAGCCGCAGTACATCAAGGCAGATACTCCGATACCTGTACAAAATTTCCTGCGTGGCATCTCTAACAAGTTTGACAGCAGTTATTTCCAGACAGAGATTGCAAAGCCATTGAACATTGAACGATTATATGAACGCATGGTTACAGAGCTCAGTGGTGGTGAACTCCAGAGAGTTGCCATTGCAGCATGTCTCTGTCAGGATGCTGACATGTATATTCTTGACGAGCCAAGTGCCCATCTTGATGTAGAACAGCGTTCCATGGCAACAAAGGTCATCAAGAGATTCGCAGAGAACAACAGTAAGACCGCAATGGTCGTTGACCACGATATATATATGATCGATATGCTCAGCGAGCGTCTCATAGTCTTTGAAGGTGAACCTGCGGTATATGGTAAGGCGCATGTGCCTTCCAGCATGCAGGATGGTATGAATAAGTTCCTGGCAAATCTGGATATCACATTCAGGCGTGATGAAGATACTTCCCGTCCAAGAGTAAACAAAAAGGATTCAAGACTTGACAGGGAACAGAAATCCAAGGGCGAATATTATTATCACAATGTTGCTGATGAATGATTGTTCATCAGAATCTCTTTTCTTTACTTCCTCAAAATGCACTGATTCAATCCAGCTCTTCTTCCAGTGCTTGATAAAACTCTTCGGAAGCATATCTTTCAAGCCATGGATAATGCCCGCAGTTCTCAAGCAGTATGAACCTGAAGTTTTCCATTATTTGTGAGAGAGGTTCCCTCACACCTTCGTATGGATGCGGGTCATAGTCTCCATGTATGGCAATTACCGGACAATGGATTTCTTTTCCCATTCTCAGGAGCTTTTTCGATCTCCTGAGATAGTCGGCTTCTTCCCATACTCTTTTGTTGAGATTATAGCAATCATGGCAATGTTCCGGATTGATCTTCCACATGGATTCCATATCAAAGGAATCAGCATAGGACATCAGTTTTCCGAATCTGGCAAAAACATTATTCTTGTTGCGTACAGCAGGATCGTTCATGCTTGTACTCAGATGCAGATATTCCTGTCTCCCACTTTCACCAAGTCTTTCCAGTCTGGTGCTCATGATAAACCTGGAGTAATGTTCTTCGAATGGTCCGCTGGAGACAAGAATGAGCTTTTTTACATATTTTGGATAGCGGGAGGTAAACATAAAAGCCAGCCATGCACCCCATGAATGTCCTATCAATGTCAACGGCATATTTGCATGTTTTTTAAGCATCGCTTTTAGTTCATTGATCTGTCCTTCGATGCTCATGGCAGTCTGCAATGGTTCCAGTACGCCATGTTTATGTGAAAGTTGTTTTGCCAGTTCAGTCACAGTTCCGGGAGCACCGGGCCCACCATGAATAACTGCAATTTCATAGGGTTCATGTCCGTGTTTCATTGGGTTAGAATGCATTTTGTAATCCTACAGTTAAGATATATTTATATGCTATGCATTTATATATTAATTCCCAAAAGCAAAGTTAATTTACCTTGGTACATTTTCTCACCTGGATGTGGTATTAATGGCGGAAAGTAAATTCTATAACAACATCAACATTCTTGACAGTGTCGACAAGGGCAATTTCAAAGCCGAGATCATAGAGTATAAATCTCTTGAAGGAAGCAAGGATCCTTCGCTTGCAAGGAACCTTTACTATGTACAACAAGCAGGAATGACCCTTAAACAGGTAAAGGTCACATTGAATAATAGCGGAGTAATAGTAGAGCCAGGAGCTCTTTATTTCCAGAAAGGCAACATCTCATGTGACGCAAATATAGGTGGTGTTGGCGGACTTGCAAAAAAGATGCTAAAGAACAAACTCACAAATGAGTCTGCTTTCAATCCTCTTTACAAGGGCAGTGGTGAGATCTTCCTTGAACCAAGTTTCAGTCATTTTATCATTGTAAATCTTGAAAATGGTTCTATAATTGTGGATAAGGGTATCTTCTACTGTTCCGAATCAACTCTTGAAGTAGGAGTAGCCTCCCAGAAGAACATTTCTGCAGGTCTTTTTGGCGGAGAAGGATGGTTCCAGACAAAAATAAGCGGAACAGGTACATGCATACTGGAAAGTCCGGTTCCTATGTGTGAGATACTGAAATACAACCTTGATAATGAACGTCTTCAGGTTGATGGTAATTTTGCTCTTCTGAGATCAGATTCCGTAAAGTTCAGTGTTGAAAGGTCAGGAAAGGGAATTGCAGGTAAGCTTACATCCGGGGAAGGTCTTCTTCAGACATTCGAAGGAACAGGTGCCGTATGGCTCGCACCAACCCAACCGGTCTATAATTCTATTACAGCAGGTACTGTTTCATCGCTTGCTGCAGCACCATATAACAGGAACAATCCCGCATAAAAGGAGCAGATTGCTCCTCTTTATTTTTTAGAATCTTTTCATCCGGTTCTTGTGACTTTAATTTTCATACTGCTTCTTCCCCTTTGCTGAAACTTCTGGCATAGCTGTAAGCCTGATATATATTGTACAACCAGAATGCAATGAATATAAGTATCGGAACCATCAGGTAAAATGTAATTATGAGTATAAAGGCCAGCACAAAATAAAATGACCCTCTGCCAAAATCACCGTTATACATCTGCCCCAGTCCTGGATAAACCGCAGAATACAGTCCGGCTTTCCATGGAACTGGCTTGAAATGTTCGTCCGGGTTTATTGTTTCATGATTATTTTGTATCTTTTCTTCCTCATCCATACAGACTCCCCACTAATCTATACTAAAGATGCACTTTTTGCATAACAGCTTTATCCCGCTTATTTTTGCCTGTTTAGGATTCTTTTGGCTTTTCCTATGGCATCGTACACAATCTTATCTAATCCTGCGGAAATACTGGTTTTATTGCTGCCATCAGGATTTTTCTTCATCTTCATTCCTTTACCAAGATACCAGGTAAGGAATTCTGTGTACAGGATCACTCCTATTAGTGTGGACCAGAGCATCAGCAATATGTGAAAGTTATTTACAGGCACAAGTCCGTTTGCCAGTGACATCTGCTCGACGGAAAGAAAAGCTATTGATATGTCCGGTATCATCAGAATGAATATCAGTGGTACTACAATTAAAATAATAAGTGCAAGTCTGGATGACATATTGATAAGGACAAAGAGCACTACAATGGCGAATAAAGCAAAAAGCATTGATGACCCTATAAACGCTGCAATGTTCATACTCTTTTCCTGATAAATATTTTGACATTACTTATATACTCTGGATATAAATAAATATGCAAAGGTCGGGACGATAGCTATAATGCAGAACAGGGTTGCAAATGAGGAGAGAAGGAATCCGGCTGCTTCGGTCTTTGTGATCTCCGGGTCGGCAATCTGCTTATTATCTGAATATGAGGCTGAGGCATCAACCTGATTATAGGTTTCCTCGTAAGCTTCCTCTTCTATTTCTGTAATTTCATCATCAATAAAAAGGAAAAGCTGATCAGAAACCACACTATCTTTTTTCCCTTTTTCGTCTGAAAGACTAACTTCAGTCTCAGGCAGGTAATATTCTCCTGACGTTTCAGCCTTTACTGTGTATGTGAACTCCCGTGCCTTGCCTGCTACCAATCTTCCTTCCCATTCATTTTCACCATTCACATAACTGAGCCCATCAGGTATAGTCTCTCTGAATGATATGTCTATATCTCTGTCTCCATCGTTTGTGATTTTGAGGCTAATGTCAATTACTTCCCCTACAAGCATGTAGCTGGAACTTAATTCTTTCTGCAGAACGACTTTGGAACCACTTACATGGAATGTTCCTTCTATCTGATTGGATTGCATTTTGTAGGTTTCCCCGTTATCTTTCCAGACAATGGTGGCGGGTTCAAAGGTAAAATCTCCGGGTTCGGTGGAAGAAGCGAAATATTGTATGGATTTTGTTTCTCCTGCACCAATTACCATTGGCCATTCAGTGCTGTCAATATCATCTGGTATGAATTCTGATGGCAGAACATCGCTAACTGTAACTGCAGTCTGGAAACCTGCCATGTTAGCAACTGTAATATTTACCTGGAAATATTGTTCCGTTCCAAATTCCGGATCTTCAGACGACTTGTCTCTGGATCTTACTTCCTTCTCAATGGAAATATATGAATTGACAGTTGCTTCAGTGTCCATCTCATTATTGTACTCATTGCCTCTGTAATCGTAGCCTTCAACACTGTTGTGGATCGTAATATTTCTGCTTGTGGGTTTAACATCAGGTTTCACACGTATCTGGAACTTTTTCTTTTTCTCCGGATCCAGTATTGAATGTTGCTGTGTTACAAGTTCTACATCACCATCAGCACATTCAGTGGTCAATATTATCCCATGTAATGGTATGGTTCCGTTATTTGTCACGATAAGTTCGTATTCCACATATTCGTTAGGCTCATAACTTTCCTGGAGATTTCCAATTTCCATTTTGATCTGAGGAGCACCGGGCTTCAGCGTTTCAATAAAAACTTCCTGTGTATTCTTATTGATATACACTATATTGATCATGAAATCATCTGAGAACTTTTCGTAATCCCCGCTGCTATACGTTCTTTCATAATCTTCTTCCTCCAGCCGCACAGTTACCTGTGCCACTCCTTCATTTATCCCGTTGAGTGTTATGCGGTAATCATCCTCTGACAGCGAGTCTCCGGTTTTGAACGATGTCTTCGGGATGTCAGTGATCCACACAAGTTCAGATTTATGCTTGTATATATTAAGAGATATTTTTCCATCTTCTATGGAATCTACCTGGACCTTAAGTTCCCCGTCATAGGTGTGTTCATTGTTTACTCCTGTATCAACCTCAAATGCCTGCATAAAGACGGAATTACTGTATATCAGCAGAGTTGCAGTGGATGTACTACTTTCATTGATATCGTTCACTTTAACTGTATATCCTTCAAGGTATGCTCTTTCACTTGTTCCAAGTTCAAATGAACCCTGAAAAATCCATATGTCCTCTTCTCTTACAGCGGTGGAACTAGCAGGATCTATAAAAGCTATCAGTACAATAGTCAATAAAAGAAGCTTGTACATTTGCATTATAATCATCTATTTATTTTTATCTTTTAAATGTTATCTGGGTCATTTTTGATAACAAGTATTGTTGCCACATAAAGGACAAATGCCAGAAGCAGGTAAATGCCGGTCCATGTCCAGCTTTCCAGTGCAGTTATGCTGTTAATGGAGAGGCGGCTTACAAGGTTAAGCGGGGAATTTGTGAACAGGTATGAGGACATGAACAAAAATATCAGCACAAGTGAGTACAGCAGTTGTGCAACGCCTCTGTCCCTGAAGAACACTGCGATCATTGTGCTTGAAAATACAAGGACGGCTGCTATCATTGTGACCACCAGCAGAATCTGAAGTGAGTTATTAACCGATATTCGGTTCATAGACAGAAGAAGTATCCATACAAACGATTGCAGTGGCACGATCAGGATTGCAAGCAGGGCTTTTCCACTTACTATCTCCAGCAGTGAGGCAGGGGATGCCAGAAGCAGGTCCATTGTTTTGCGTTCGTATTCTTCTGTAATGAAGTCAATTATAAGTCCGCCGGAAATGAATGCAGGTGTGAATACCAGAAGTGGTAACAAAGCTACATAGACAAACTCAAAGAAAGTTGAAGAGGCAAATCTTCCTCTTTCTATTATGTTGAAATCTATTGGGGAATATCCCGGGAGTCTTTGTGTTCTTACATCCCTCACACTCTGTTCGTATTCTTCCAGTGGTTCCTTCAGTTGAAGCGATACCACAGTTGCCTTAATCTCTGATTTTGGCAGATATATATCAACATTGAGTAGATCCGTGCCTCCGGCTGTTCCCAGAGGTGTGACAATGATAGCATCTATTCGCCGGTCAAAGAAATCTCCGTAAGCAGGAATAAAGTCATCATAGAGGTATGTGCGTACATTGTTATCTATCAGAACTTTGTACAGTTCATCATCTTCAGTTCCCACAACTCCGATGTTCACTCCTTCAATGTCTACATCTCCGAGTGCAGTAGGGTCGTAGAATGATGTCAGACCTATAACAAGGAACGTTGAGAATGATGCAATGAAAAGCTGGATCACAATGGCAAGTATGAAGGTCTTTTCTTTCAGAAGATCTTTAAATTCTTTCTTTGCCACAGTCTTCATTTTCCGGCACGAATTGCCTCTTACGCTCACAATAGCATCTCCCTGAGAATTGTTATGTTATATATGCTGTGGAATATTGTTGCAGCTACTACTGCGTATTTATAGGCATTCGGTCCCTTCCAGTACATTACAAGCGAATTGATAATCACAGTTGTTATGTGTAGTAAGAGTGGGATCAGCAACAAAGCACCCATTGTCATAACCGTTCCGAAAGCTGAACTTGCAATCGGTGCAAGTGTAAGTACGGCAACGGCTTTTTCTCCGACAAAGAACCCGGCACCGGCCAGTATTGACAGACGGATTGCATTTTTGAATGTGATATCGGTAATCTTTCTCTTGAAAAGTGTATAGATTCCTATGGATTTGACAATCTCTTCGGCCAGTGCCGACAACAGGATCATTGCAAGTATTGAATATGGCACCGGGAGGTTGAAGAGCATTACAATGAGCATAAGTTGCGTCATGTACACGACAGGTATGAAGATAATACTGAGGAAAAAGACCGATCCATAGCGGTATGAAAGGAACATTTCAAAGCAGTCTATTATCTTTGAGCTAATGGATTTCTGGGTGAACAGATCCTCCTCTCTGAAAATAGAAGTTCCGAATGCATACACTGCTGCTGCTACAAGGTAAAATGGAAGTGTGGAGAAAATATATGTGTTCCACATTACAGTTTCTCCTTCGATGAGCCTGACTATGAGGGTTATGGGGGAAATGGAACTTATTGCATGGATGTTCGCAAACATTGCCGGGAAGAACAGGTACCCTGATATCACTACTGAGAGGAATACACTTGCAAAAGTAAGTTCCTTGAAACTTCTTGAAAGGATGGCACTGTAAAATGAAAGTGCAAAGAAAAGCAGTATTACCGGCAGAATCGCAGCAAGCACCAGCAGTATTCTTTCAACATCTGCAAATGTTGATGGTATCTTGAGTATGTACAGGGTTATTGCCGCCTGTATCAACATTGTTATTACAAGATATGGGAGGGTCTTTCCGATTACTACATCCCTGCTTCTAAGTGGCGCTATAAGCACAAGTTCTCCTTTTCTGTTTGTTCGCTCATCCATCAGGCTTGTGGAATAGAATTGAGAAACAAAGTATATCGGGAAGATGAAAAGGAATGCGTAAAGTATCGCTGTAAATGGTACAGGTGGATTGAAATTCGATGGTGTTGAAACGGTCTGCCTTTCAAAGAATGTCTTTCCTTCCATGGCATCAAGTGCTTCAATATCTTCCGGGGAAATTGTTGATGAACCGGTCCTTACACTGCCGTCCCCGCTTCCACCTTCTTTTCCACCGGGTACATTTTCAAGGGCAGCGGTTCTGTTATAACCTCTGCTTATCTCATCAATTGTGTCTTCGGTTCCTGTAAGCTGGAAATCCTGGGGTCGTTCCAGATCATGGACAGTTACCCATACAGGGTGAGTGTTGTTTACATCATTGTATGAAGTGAGAACAAGTTCCCTGTATTCTATGAATGTATTCTCCAGCGCATCACCTGCAGAAGCAGCCTTTCTGGTGTCACTCAGGTAGACATTGTTGCCTATAATTGCCATGTCAGCTCCATATTCGTAGTAAACGCTGGCCTCAAACCTGTCAACAAGCATGTGATCAAAGCGCTGGTCTGTTTCTATTATTGGTTGAACTTCGGGCTGTGAAGAAGCTACAAGGTATATCTTCTGGTTCATACTCATTCCTGTCTGGGAAGCAGCGTAGGATGCTACTATTACAAGTATAAGCGCTATTATGAGCATGATTATCGAGCGTGCGTCAAATTTGAGTTTTGACCGCATCAGCTCCCATTTTGCGATAGTGAACCAGCTTGCCATTGATATTTTATTAGTACTCTATTATATTAATATCTATTTCATAAAAATCTCGCCTATTTAAATTAAAAAGAGTTATATGTACCAAAGCTCCCAATATTTATGATAAGTTTCTATTATTTAGTGGAGTTGTGATAAATGGCAGATATTTTATCTCAAACAATTCCTTATACAGGTGTCACTGTGGCAAATATTGTATTTGCTCTTGTGGTTCTGGTTGCCGGAATTGTTATTGCGGGAGTGCTTTCAGGTATGTTCCGTAACGGATTGAAAAAGACAAAACTTCCTGAGCTGATAATTGAATTCCTGGTGCGTTTTCTGCGTGCCTTGCTGTACGTAGCTGTTTTGCTTGCAGTTGTAAGTGCACTTGGAGTTGACATAAGCTCAGTTGTGGTCGGACTTTCCGCAGTTATCGGTTTGGTTCTTGGATTCGGTATGCAGGATTCCCTGAACAATCTGGCTGCGGGTATATGGATAGCATCCCTGAGGCCACTTGACAAAGGAGAATATGTTACAGTCAATGGCATGTCCGGTACGGTACACGCAGTAGGCATAATGGCTACGGAACTTCTCACACCTGACAACCAGTTCATAACCATGCCTAATAAACTGGTGTGGGGCAGTCCTATTGTGAATGCAACTCGAATGCCTACACGCAGGGTTTCGGTTGATGTGGGCATAGGTTATTCTTCAGATGTTCCTAAGGCTGTTGAAATTGCAATGGGTGTTATCAAAAAGGACTCCCGTGTGCTGGCAGATCCGGCTCCGGCAGTTGTTACAACCGAACTTGCGGATTCATCTGTGAACCTGCAGTTGCGCGCATGGGTCAACACTTCGGACTTCTGGGCTCTTAAGAATGACCTTACTATAGCTATTCATGCTGAGTTTGGCGCACAGGATATTGAAATTCCATTCCCACAGCTGGATGTGCACATGTACAAGATCTAAATTTTACTTGCATAGCTCAATTAAGCTATGCAAATCTTCTTTTTATAATTATAATGCAATTTATATATCGGTAGTTTCATAGTCTAAGTGTGGAACCTGGAATAATTGAAGTAGACGGACTTCGCAAAGAATACGGCGATTTTGTAGCTGTTGATAATCTTTCATTCTCAGTGGAAAAAGGACAGATATTCGGAATAGTCGGACCTAACGGAGCAGGTAAGACTACAACTCTGAAAATGCTTAGCAGTCTTATCAGGCCGACCTCAGGTAGCATTTACATGCAAGGTCTGAATGTTGCCACAGATGCCGTTGAGATAAAATCATTCCTTGGCTTTCTTCCGGAGGAATCTCCTCTTTACGAAGGCATGGAAGTAGATGATTATCTGTTGTACTTTGCAGAGTTATACTGTGTTCCCAAAGACCAGGCAAAGAAAAGGATACGTGAACTTCTTTTTGATCTTGCGCTCAATCCTGATGGAAAGAAGATCGGTGACCTGTCAAAAGGTATGAAACGTAAGGTTGCAATTGCACGTTCTCTTATCAATGACCCTGATATTCTGATATACGATGAACCTGCTTCAGGTCTGGACCCCATGACCTCAAGATATATCACTGATTATGTGCGCTCGTTGAAGCAATCCGGTAAGACAATAATATTCAGTGCTCACAATCTGTACCAGGTGGAAAGCCTTTGTGACAGGATACTTATTATGAAAGGCGGAAAGCTTGTTACACTTGGAACAGCCGAAGAGATTAGAAAAGAGTATGGTAAGATCCAGTATCGTCTTGAATTCAAGGTTGATGATATTAAAGAATATACTATTTCTGACGTTGTCAAGGAAGTTGATGGCAGCTATATTGTGATCACAAATGATATTGATGTGGTAAATCAGACTACAAAATGGGTTGCTTCCAAAGGTGGAGACATCGTTGAAATGCGTACCATAGTTCCATCCCTGGAAGAGATATTCCTTGAACTTATGGGCGTTGAACTTTTTGTTGATTGATAATGCTGTTTTTTCCTTTTAGCATACGCTTTTATAGATTAGTTGCATATGCAACCATTGCATACGCAACAATATGTTCTATTCGGCTTTTGGTGATCACTTTGGAAAACATGGGCAATTCTGAAAAAAGTAGTTATATTGAAAAGCATGAATCCATTGGAAGGGATATATCTCATCTGTTCAAGTCTATAAATATCTACATCTCAAAGGAGCTTGAGCCCTATGGTATCGGAAGTGGTCAGTTCCCTTTTTTCATGAGACTTTTACACCATGATGGTGTTAACCAGGAGACTCTGGCAAATCTCCTGAAATATGATAAAGCCACAATAACCCGTTCGGTGAACAAGCTGGAAAAAAAGGGTTATGTTGTACGAAAACGAGATCCTGCAGACAAGCGTGCATACTGTGTGTACCTGACAGATAAGGGACGAAGCATGCAATCTTTATTGTTCAGCATAAGTTCCAATATAAGTGAGGTTCTGCTGCGTGGTTTTAATGCTGAGGAAAAGGAAATGTTCTTTTCCCTTATAGAAAAAGCTGCCAGGAATATGGCATCTGAAAACCAGATAAGGAAGGCTTCTAATGAATAAGGATCAAAATAACAACGAGGATCTTCCTCCTGATCCTTCTCAAAAAACAACATCCGGAATGAAAGCCCTGCTTGGTGATCCGAAAAAGGCGATAATAAAACTTGCACTTCCTATGATGCTTGGTATGTCTGTACAGACCCTGTATAATCTGGTGGATACTTTCTGGGTTTCGGGTCTTGGAGCAGATGCTCTGGCAGCAGTTGGTTTTGTTTTCCCGTTCTTCTTTGCAATAATTGCATTATCTAACGGGCTCGGAGTTGGATCAGGTTCTGCCATATCCAGAAGGTTTGGTTCCAGGGATAAGAAAGGAGCGGATAATGTTGCAGTTCATACCATGATACTGATGCTTTTGATGTCCATTATTTTCACAGTAACTCTCTTCACCTTTGCAGAAGAGATATTTATTCTCATAGGTGCCGGTAAAACAACAGCAATGGCAACATCTTATGGCCAGGTTATTTTTGGTGGGAGTATACTATTATTCTTTACCAATGTTGCAAATGCCATCCTGAGGAGTGAAGGGGATACCAAAAGGGCAATGAATGCCATGATATTTGGTTCTGTACTGAATATTATTCTTGATCCTATATTCATCTACTATCTTGATATGGGTGTTTCAGGTGCCGCATGGGCTACTGTGATCTCCATGGGTATCACTGCCATAATGATGGGAAGCTGGCTCTTCTTTAAGAAAGACACCTATATTTCCTTTGATTTCAATGATTTCAACTTTGAAAAAGATATACTCAGGGATATCTTCAGGGTAGGTATTCCTGCTTCTGTTCAACATACTTCCATGGCGCTCATGATGCTTGTGATGAACGTGATAATCATAGCTGTGAGCAATACAGATGGTGTGGCTGTCTATACCGTTGGGTGGCGTGTGGTTACAATAGCAATAGCTCCTCTGATAGGTGTTTCAACTGCAGTCGTAACAATGTCCGGTTTCTCTTATGGTGAAAGTTCTTATGAAAAACTTTCCTTTACACACCTGTATTCTGTGAAGATGGGGTTGCTTGTAGAAGCTGTAATAGCTGTTTTGACTTTTGTTTTTGCTCCCCAGATAGCTCATGTTTTCACACTTTCAGAAAGTGCTTCACACATCACAGGGGATCTTATTACATTCCTCCGTATTATCTGCATATTCTACCCTCTCGTATCGCTTGGTATGCTTTCCTCTGCTCTCTTCCAGGGTGTTGGAAAAGGAATGAATGCTCTGTTCGCGACAATTCTCCGTGCTTTAATATTCGTGCCTATGTTTGCGATTGCTTTTGCTTTTTATCTGAGCGAAGGACTTGAGGGTGTATGGTGGGGAATGGTCGTAGGCAATATGATGGGTTCCATATTCATATTCATCTGGGCAAGACTTTACGTTTCACGACTGCTGAAGTCCGGAAGCAGAAGTATCTCTTCTGCAACCCCTGAACCCGTGGAAATGGAACCGTGAAATTGTGGCTCAATTGAATTTGAAAAGGTATTTAAGATACTCAGTGATATATTCATTAATGTCCTGTGTTACCAGATCCTCCATGTAACCGGATTTAGTCGCAGGGCAGATTATATGTATTCACGATTTTGGTGCCTTTTTTCGTAAGGTATCATACTGTGTATCATGGTATTTTACTTACTGTTGATTCTATTGTAGTGCGGAAGAATATTCTATGAAGTCCAGATCCACAAATAGGCCTGATGAAGACACAGGTTCTGCAAAAGCCGGTATTAGAAAAGAAGGAAAACGTTCTCTCCTGTTTGAGACAACTGGCAATGAGAAAATTTACAGATACAGCGATTCTATTCTTGTTAGTTTGCCGGAGGGACGGAAAACACTTACAACTTCATGGTTGAACGGTGGATTTCGTGAAGATATCAGGACAATTTTCAATCACACAATACCAAAAGGCAAGCATGCTCCCAGGGAACTGGAAGGGGGAACTGTTCCTGCTTATCTTGGTATCATAGCAAAAAGACTTGGTGCTGATCCGGAGACTTCTTCAGGACTTCTGACTGCTGCTAACATGGATAATGTTGCCATAATCACAAAATCCTTCCGCGGGGTGGAGGTGACTGCTGTTATGACTGCAGGTATTGAAGTTAACGGAGGACGAGCAGGAGATCCCGCTTCTTATTATCAGGAGAATGGTTCTCACCAGTTCATTCAGGGTACCATAAATATGATAGTTATAATAGGTGCCGCCCTTCCGGATTATACCATGGCAAGAGCAATAATTACGGCAAGTGAGGCAAAGGCTGCCGCCCTCCAGCAACTGATGGCTCCAAGCAGATATTCTACCGGCATAGCTACCGGTTCGGGAACTGATATGATTGCAGTGGTCTGTGATGGTACAAGCTCTCTGACCCTGACGGATGCAGGCCAGCATTCAAAGCTTGGAGAACTTATAGGCAAGGTCGTGATAAAATGTACTCATAAGGCACTTGAACTGCAATCTGACCTGACAGTTCTTTCCCAGAGAGACATGCTTGTAAGACTTGAACGGTTCGGAGTAACTGAGCTGGATTACTGGAATGTTGCATCAGGTCTTAATGGTGCTAATCGCAAAGCAGCTTTTTTTAAAGTGCTTAGGGAGATGTCAAAAAACCCGGTTCTTGTGAGCGCAATTGCTTCGGTATTGCATATTGTTGATGAGATATCATGGGGGCTTCTTCCTGAGACTGCAGGAGGGAAAGTTGCGGTTTCAGTAATGAAAGGTCTTCCGACAACACTTGGAATAGATGACACTATACCATTCGATGAATTAACTGATGAGAAAGATTCTGTTATAGATAACTGGGTCCGTGTAACCGCATGGATGGCAAAGAATTGTGATCAGAAGGGTTTGTGTGAGCAGGATGAGGATTAGTTTTGAAGAGGGGAGATTATGAAAGAGCTGGTGAATTTTTCTCTGTATGAAAATGATATGAACATGTTTGACTCTGATTGGGGTATGATCAGGAATTTCCTTGTGCGGCATGATCTTGATGGTCTGGAACTTTTTGTGGATTCCTCTCCACTCCCTGAAGATGTGCCAAAGGACCTGGTTGTAGGGGTTCACCTGCCATACTGGATGGGAAGGCACAGGGCATGGGTTGATTCTTCTGTATTTACTCAGGATATGGAAGAGTTTGAGCGGATCTATGTTTTTGGCGGTAGCAGCCGTGATGAGGTAATCAGCACTTTCAGACAGGCTCTGGATAATGCACACACTCTGGATGCTGCATATGCGGTTTTCCATGTATCCTATGCCGAAATAGAGCAGGTCTACACACGCTGTTTTGACTGTACCGATTATGATGTTCTTGATACAACCGCAGAGTTTCTGAATGAGGCAGTGTCTGTTTATCCTGGCGGCGAACCACCTGTAAGGCTCTTCTTTGAGAACCTGTGGTGGCCGGGACTTACTTTTCTTGACCCTATGAATGTTGAATACTTTGCTTCCCTGCTTGAATTTGATAACTGGGCTTTTGTTCTTGACACGGGCCATCTGATGAATGCCACTATGGGGTGTGAAGATGAAGATTGTTCTATTGATGTGGTTCTTGATCTTCTTTCAAGTCATTCGGAGGAATTTATTAAAAGAATTGAAGGTATGCATTTTCACTGCAGTCTGTCAGGTGAGTTCATGCGCAGTTCAATGGATTTAGAACTACCTGAAGGTTTTAGTTCCCTGTCATTCCATGAACGACTCATGTCTGTCATGGAAATACTGAATCAAATGGATGAACACATGCCATTTACCAATGAAAGGTGTTCTAAAATAGTTGATATGGTCGCCCCGGAATATCTCACGCACGAATTCGTTTCAACTGACTTGCGCTCTCTTGATGAGAAACTGTATATACAGACACAAGCATTGCGTGAATGAGTTATAATTATTATTAGTTTTCATTTTATTGTTAGTATTTTTAGTTTTATTTTTTTATTTTTTAACAATATGAGCTGTTTAATGAGCCGTTAACGCAGTAAAATATATATGGGACACGATATTTACTTCTATATATGAGCTCTCTCGATAACAATGATTCCGAGAATCCAGAGCATACTGATCGTTTGAAACTTTTCAGTGCTC
Source organism: Methanolobus bombayensis (assembly GCF_017873415.1). Taxonomy (GTDB): domain Archaea; phylum Halobacteriota; class Methanosarcinia; order Methanosarcinales; family Methanosarcinaceae; genus Methanolobus; species Methanolobus bombayensis. The sequence continues at coordinate 26,490 of NZ_JAGGKD010000020.1, forward strand.
TTGGAAGTGAAACCAGACTTAGAATGCTTCAAAGGCTTACTGAAGGCGAAATGCACATATCAGAACTTGCAAGGGAACTCAGTATCTCTGTACCGGTTGCTGCAAAACACGCAAATATACTGGAAGATGCTGACCTGATACAACGCAAAGTTTATGGAAAGACCCATGTCCTGCAACTTAACAACAAGAACATTTTCCATGCACTTGACATATTCGCACCTTCCAGAACCGTTGAGGTAAAAAAGGGCGCTACACTGCTTGAAGCACTCAAAAAGGCAGCAGTTGTCGAAGTGAAAGATGTCCACGGACAGGACAATATTGTTTCCACCAACGGTGAGGAAGGTTTCTTTGTTTATGAAGTGGACGGAGTTTTCTCTGATAAGAACGTTAATGAATATCTTTTCGATAAAGATTCTACAGTTATGTGGAAAAAGCTCGAACCGATCAGCATCCTGAAAGTCAAAGTAAAGATCGCAGAGGAATAATCTTATTTTTGAAGAGCGCTAATCCGTTCTTCCAGTATCTTTTCTTTAGTTCTTTTTTCTTGTTTCATTCTTTTTTTAGTTCTTTCTTTTTAGATTCTGATGTTATTCAATTTTCATGAATACTTTCACCCCGCTTACATGTCGCTTATATCTTGAGGTGTCATAGTCTCCTGTGATGACCCACAGAAGTCCTGCTAATGAGCACCATATGACGCTTATGGAAAGGATGAGAGTATTGTCCGAAGGCACAAAGTATGACAGTTGCAACCAGAGTGCTGTTTGCCACGCTTTCGGTCCTGATGGCCGTTGCATACAGCTCTACAAAACGCTGATGACAAATGCCTGCTCCGGGGAGTGCACGTATTGTCCGAACAGGTGCGGCAGAGATTCTGTGAAGGCATCGTTAAGTCCTGAAGAGATCGTGAAGATCACATGGTCATTCTATCGCAGAAATGCAATTGAAGGACTGTTCCTGTCATCAGGTGTCATGGGTGATTCGGAAAGAACTGCTGAGAAGCAACTGGAGGTAGCAAGACTTCTGAGGAGCCAGGGATTCACAGGTTATGTACATATTCGCGTGATGCCGGGGACACCTAAATATTTACTTGAAGAGATTTCTGAATGTGCAAATAAATTTGGTGTGAATGCAGAGACGACAAGTACAATAAATTACTCGGAAATATGCCCGAATTTCGATTACAAGAACGATGTACTTCAGCGTCTGCAATGGACTCGCAATCTGATCAACAAAAAAAGAAAGGAGGAAGGTTTCAGAGGACGTATAATCGGTGCTAATGACACCCAGTTCGTTGTAGGAGCGGTCCAGGAATCTGACAGGGAGATTATAGGGACAGTTGAGGATTTTATGGACAAATATGAGTTAAGAAGACCATATTTCATGAGCTTTGATCCGGTTCCATTCACACCTCTTGAGAATAATGAACCTTCTCCAATGTGGAGGGAGATACGGTTGTATCAGACATCTTATCTTCTGAAGGATTATGGAATGACTGCACATGACCTGGATTCCGTTCTTGATGACAATGGCTTCCTTCTGGATATGGACCCCAAGATGCTTCTTGCTTCCTGCAATCCGGACATTTTTCCCATCAATGTTAACACTGCAAGCAGGGATGATCTGCTTAAGGTACCGGGAATCGGACCGGTGGGTGCCAACAGGATAATTCAGTCAAGACCAATAAGTTCTGAAAAGGAACTTACTCGTATGGGTGTGGTTATCAGCCGTGCAAGGCCTTTTATTGAGCTCAACGGTAAAAGACAGACTAACCTTTTCTCTTTTACAGGTGTGGGAGCATGATAGTAGCATTCAGGGAAAATGTGGAAGGTGTTCTGCTTGCATGTGCGGAACTTATGGAAAATAAAGACTGCGAACTTATCAGTGCAAAGGACAGAGATGCGCTGAAGAAGAAAATGGATTTTACAGGTATCAGTGATGTTAAACAACTGGGTTTCAGGGCTACAGCTGACACATCAAAACTGCTTCGCCATATTTTTGGTGCACAAAGACCAAGGATGTTCCAGCGTGATCCTGATGTTGAGGGTTACATCTCTCTGGTTCTGAGGCACCGAAGTTCAAGACCAATTGAACTTGTCCATTTCCTGGCTTCGTGTGAAGGTAATGCAGAATTCCTATATTCCGGTAAAACTCGAATCGGAAAGAAATACTATAATTACATGCGTGATGTGAGCCGGTCATATCATCGTATGTGCATGTTTTCACGTCCTTATTCAGTAGGTGGTGTACTTTCTGTGAAAGTAGATTCACCTCATAGTATTGGAGATATGTTCTGTCGCTGGCTTTCCAGAAAGAATCCCGATCTTCCAGTGGCTGTGATTCAAGGTGATATTGCCTGGATAGGCAATGGAAGGCACGTGGGACTGGAACATTATACAACTGTTCCTGCCTCTCTTGCAGGAAGTCTGGAATTTACATCCGCAACAGATGAGATCGATGACCTGTGGGATATGTATTATGATTCACAGGCAATTCCTCAGAGGAGAAACAAATCTCATGCAAAACAATTACAACCAAAGGCATCAGCTTCTATGAGCAAGATGTCTGAAAGAGACAGGTATAAGGTTGAAAGAGGGATTGCAAATTGCACTCTTGATAATTTTGCATCCGGATCGGAGGTGTAGTTCTAATGCTGGCAGAAGTGAGAACATTACAGGATATTCCCGGTATAGGGAACAAGATGTCAAAACGTTTCGTTGAGCATTTCGGTAGCGAAGTTCAGGCACTCGATGCAATACTTGCAGGAGACATTGCCAGCATTTCAGAAGTAGAAGGAATAGGACAGCGCTATGCCATATCGTTAATACAGGATGTTTCTTCCAGGGTGGAGGGTGTCACAGTGGATGACTTTTTGAGAACCCAGGAGGCAATGGATGTTTACGAAAAATTGATCGATCTTGTGCGTGAATTTGCGCATACACGTTATTCCAGAGATAAATTGCACGTATTTTTCCCATATCCTTCTGCAAAAGAAGAAAAGATCATGCAGGTAAGGGAATCAGTTTCATATTATATGCAGACTGCCAGCATCCTGGAAGGTGATAAAACTATTGCAGATCATCTCTCAACGGTATCCCAGCTTAATTTCAGGCATCAATGTCCCAAAATACGGGATCGTGTGATTATTACGTCTGATCAGGAATGCTATGAGTCTGCAAAAAAGCGTTTTTCAGGTCTAATTGATGTTCATTTTTCTCGTTCCCTTTCTGAATTCATAGATATTTCCAGGGGTTTTTCCCAGGTGATTGCTGTGGGTGATGATTTTCTGGCTTTTGATTTTCCCGAGGATGTAGAGCCGGAATTTGTGTCTGACCTGGATGACCTGGATGATTACAGGATTGTCCCTGAAAAGGAGATATTCCTGTTTTCACGTAATCTCAAGTCTCTTGAGTCTTCTGTTAACCTGGTGAAGTTGTTTCGGTCCAAAGGTGTAAGCTTCTTTGAGAAAATAGATGATGATGCGATTGAAATGTTGTCATCTACTCTGGCTCTTATTGATGTGAATGGTGATATTGTCCATGGGATGGATTCCGAGCTGGACAGGATATCCGATGCAATTTGCAATCTCAATTCAGTTGTCAATGAAACTGTTAGCTCTGTAAATGAAGAACTGAATTCTACTCTTGAAAAGAGTCAGATGACTCTAAGTGGGCAGGATATGCTTAAGGTCATGAACGGTTCAATTGAACTGAAGGAGATATTGGGTAAGAAGTTGCATAAAAATTACAGTTCAATTGTAAAAGATGCTATAGAAAAAATATGTAATGGACTTAATCTGGAGAAAAAAGAAAGGTTACTTGTTGATTCTCTTTTCCCCGGGGAAATAATGCACCCTATAGAGGCTGATGTTGATGCCCTAAACAATCTCAGGCAGCATCTGGATAAAAAAGCACTTAAAAGAAAGTTCGATCATAAGCGTGAAGTTTCCCGCATATTGTCTGGCTATAGAGAACTTTCCCGGGAGATGGTAAAGTCAGTTCTTGACTTTGACGTGGGTTTTGCTATTGGTTTGTTTTCCATTACATATGGTCTTTCAATGCCTGAGATAATAGAAGGTTCAGGGATTGGTTTTAAAGGTGGAAGAAATCTTTTCCTGCTTTCAAGGCATGGTGATGTAACTCCTGTGGATTACTCTATAGGTACAAGTTCTCTTGGTCCGCAAAATGAAGATAGTCGTGTTGTACTTTTAAGCGGGGTAAATTCAGGAGGTAAAACATCTTTGCTGGAATTACTTGCACAAAGCATTATTCTTGCACACATGGGTTTTCCGGTTCCTGCAGAAAAGATGGAAATATCTCTTACAGACTCAATGTATTATTTTGCCAAATCAAAAGGTACGCTGGATGCAGGAGCTTTTGAAACAACACTTACTGAGTTCTCAGTGATTGCTGATGAGTCTGCAAAGTTCGTACTGGCTGACGAGCTGGAGTCTATTACAGAACCTGGTGCATCAGCAAAGATCATGGCAGGCATACTTGAAGTTCTCATGGAAAATGATAGTACGATGTCGATTTTTGTGTCACATCTTTCCGAGCAGATAATGGAAAATATCAACTGTAATATCCGGGTTGATGGAATAGAGGCCAGTGGGCTTGATTCAGAACTTAATCTTATGGTTGACAGGAACCCACGCTACAATTATGTTGCAAAAAGCACTCCTGAATTGATAGTGGAAAGGCTTTCAAAGAAGACCGGTGGCAAAGAACAGGAGTTTTACGAAAAATTAAGAACTAAATTCCGATAATTCGGAATTATGGAATCACAAAATAGATTAGTTTTCAGTTATTATGAAGTATCAAAGCACTCCTTTGGTGCTTTTGATTTCATTCCCTTCTATAATTATTGCCCTTCTGAGAGCATAGGCGAAGGCTTTGAAGAGTGCTTCTATCTTATGGTGATCGTTGTCACCATAAACATGAGCATGCAAATTCATTTTAGCATTCTGGGCAACAGCTTCAAAGAAGTGATTAACCATCTGTGTGCTGAACTCACCAACTTTAGGAGCTTTGAACTCTGCATCTATCACAAGATAGCTGCGTCCTCCAAGATCCATTGCAACCGTTGCAAGAGCTTCATCCATGGGGATACGTGCTTCTCCGAATCTTGCAATACCTGCCTTATTCCCAAGTGCTTCTGCCAGTACCTGACCAAGAACGATGCCTGTGTCTTCAATCAGATGGTGATCGTCTACAATAAGATCTCCGGTAGCTTCTATTATAAGATTAAAGTTCCCGTGTTTTGTGAATGCGGTTAGCATGTGGTCAAAAAAACCGATTCCAGTACTTATGTCTGCAACACCTTCTCCATCAAGGTCAAGCTCGATGCTAATATCGGTCTCGCTGGTTTTGCGTGAAATATCTGCTTTTCTCATAGGTTCACCTGCTAACTTTGCTCACTATCTTTGACTGCTTTATAAATCCTCATTGATAATATTTATCGCTTCTGGAAGTGTGAATTTGCCAGTGTATAATGCACTTCCAACAACTACTGCCTTTGCTCCGGTTTTCTTCAATGCCACCAGGTCTTGCAGTTTGGTAACCCCGCCAGATGCAATTACCGGGATACTAACGGATTTTACCAGTTCTTCAGTAGGTGTGGTGTTCACACCCTGAAGCAGTCCTTCAGAGTCAATATTAGTAAATAGGATACTTCCTGCTCCGAGTTTCTCAAATTTGATCCCCATTTCAACGGCTGTGAATTCGGATTCTTTTTTCCATCCATCAATAGCTACCTTGCCATTCTTTGAATCCAGGGCAACATTTATGCGTTCACTTCCAAATTCGTCAGCAAGCTCTTTTACAAGCTTTGGGTTATTGATGGCAGCAGTACTAAGGATGACCCGATCAACACCGATATTTAATAATTCTGCAGCATTTTCAAAAGTACGGATTCCACCGCCTACTTGGATTTTCATTCCAAGAGGCTTACATTCTTTTACAATATTCTCAATAATTGGTGCGTTCTTGCGTTTACCGTCGATGGCACCGTCAAGGTCTATTAGGTGCAGGGTCTTTGCTCCCTGTGCTACCCAGTCCTTTGCTACTGCAACAGGGTTATCTATGGAAACCATTTCGCTTCCAGGAACTCCCTGTACCAGTTGTACACATTTGCCGTTTCTCATGTCCACGGCAGGAATTACTTCAAATGACATTTTACCTCAGTTAAGGCATCATTCTCTCGATAGGGACCACCAGAATATCCTTTGCACCTGCTTTTTTGAGTTCACCGACAGTTGCAAAGATACTGGATGCATCCACAACAGCATGGACTGCAAGTATTGAATCATCTGATTCCACTTTCATTACTGTTGGTCCTGCCATTCCGGGAAGTACTTCTTTTACAGTTTCAAGTTTGTTTTCGGGAACATTCATCATAAGGTAGCGTTTACCCTTTGCTCTGAGTACACTTTCAACTGCTGTTTGTATCTGTCCTATCTTCTCATTATCAGCCTGTGTCTTCTTGTTAGCAATTAAGTAAACTGATGAAGTAAAGACCTTCTCTATCATCTTGAGATGATTTGTTACAAGAGTTGTTCCTGAACTTGAAATGTCAACAATGGCATCAGCAATTCCAACATGTGGTGTCATTTCACATGCGCCGCTTACCTTTATAACCTCGATGTCAACGCCAAGGTTCTTGAAGTATTTTGCAGTGATATTCGGGAATTCTGTTGCAACGCGCATTCCCTCAAGCTCTGCCGCAGAACTGATATTGGATTCTTCAGGTACGGCAAGTACCAGACTTGCGCCACCGAATTTCAGGTCAAGCAGGACTTCTACGTCAGAATCGGTTTCGTCTATCAGGTCAAGACCTGTAATACCCACATCTGCAGCACCATCCTGCACATATTCAGGAATATCTGCGGCCCTTGCAAAGAGGTATGTTATTTCCGGGTCTGTTGTTTTAGCAAAGAGTTTCCTTGTTCCTCCTTCAAGTACAGGCAGACCTGCCTCTTTGAGAAGGTTTACTGTAGGGTCATGTAAACGCCCTTTATTGGGTATTGCAATACGTATCATGTGGATCCTTCTGTGAAATTATAATCAGTATCAATTGAACGTTCTTTGAAAGACTTTTATAGCATATAGAGTTCACGCTGAGCTTAGATTTAAGTTAGTTAATTTAACATGTGTGATTTTATTATTGCTGGTAATATAATCGGATAGGAAATATTAAATATTAATTGTGTTCTTGATATAGCGAAGAATACATAATCAATTTGATTTATCTTCTTTCATCTGTCTTTTAATTGATTTCTAGAGGATTAATATGATGCGAAACATCAAAGTTGAACACCTGATGGAAACGCCGGTGGAAAAACAGCAGATCGAACTTGTGGAGAGAAAGGGAGTAGGTCATCCTGACAGTATCTCCGACGGTCTCGCAGAAGCTATGAGCCGTGCATTGTGTAAAGAGTATATCGAAAAATGTGGTGCAGTTCTTCATCACAACACCGATGAAACCCAGATAGTCGCAGGAAGGTCAAACCCCCAGTTTGGAGGTGGAGAAGTTATCCAGCCAATTTACACTCTGCTTGTAGGAAGGGCAACCAAAGAATTCAACGGTGTTGAGATTCCTGCAGAGTCTGTTGCTTTGAAAGCAGCTAAAAACTATCTCAGAAACACCATTGTAGACATTGACCTTGAAGGCGACATAATTCTTGACTGTAAACTTGGTACCGGCTCATCTGATCTGAGAGATGTTTTCCAGAGGGACAGGGTTCCTGTGGCAAACGATACTTCCTTTGGTGTAGGTCACGCTCCTTTTTCAGAACTTG
>NZ_JAGGKD010000021.1 GCF_017873415.1 Methanolobus bombayensis
GTGTTTGATACTGTTTTTTGATTGGTTTATGACGCTTTCATCCCCTACCTGTCGCTACGTTCCGAGGAAGGGGACTTCTCGCTTTTGAGTTAAAAAGAGCATATTTTCACGCCCATTCTTTACTTTTCCTATAACATTCAATCTTTCAAGTTCCACGACCATGGCACTTGCCTTACCTTCAGAATAGTCCAGATGCTTGCGCAATTCCTTTTGTGGTATTGCACCACCTGCTGAACGTATAATATCCAGTATTTCCAGTTGCTCAGAATTCAAAACAGATATCCGGGAATAAGATTCCACAGAAAAAGACCGTTCTTTGTCTATGAATAAAGGATGTAATCCTCATGTTACACTACCATCCATGAATGGTTCTTATTCAGTGTTCATACAGTATCAAATATAGGCGACAACCAGACTCCTTCCTTCACCGCACTGGAGCTGTTTAGGTAATAATTCCCATCACCATAGAGCTGTACCTCTCCAAAACCCGTAACATGAAGAGTTGTGTTTTCTCCCATCACAGCAATTGTCATTCCTGACCCGGACATACTTAAATTGCCCTGTACATCCACATATGAGAGCATGGGATGAGGGTCTTCGGTAGCTGAAGTAGCTATGACGGATTCTTTTGCTATTTTCGGACTGGTCAATCCGCCTGTATCAATAGACATGTCACCTTCAAAGTCAACTACTGAGAATTTGCCTGAAGACATGCTGAGATTGACTTCCAGATCACCGGAGAGAATAATAACTCCACTTCCGTTTGCATCAAGAATATCAGTTTTCGTTATTTTAACAGGCCCTGGCATATAGTTATGCATGTTCACGAATATCTTCTTTAATAAAATATCCGACAGGACCATCTTCTCTTTGGACAATGCAACATACTTCTGTTCTTCAACAACAGAATCAGAACTGTCTGCTTTTTCAAGATAGTAAGCTGCTTCAGAAACAAGTGAAGAATAGTCTGCAACCATTTTTTCAAGATATCTTACATCATTTCCTTCATTTGCCAGGCGTTCCAGAGATTCTTCAAGACGAAGAATAATGTCATCTGATTTCTGGATATTATCTTCCAGGAATTGTTTTTCTGCATCCGGTTTCATATGTTCTTCAGAAACAGCTGAGGGCATCTCTTTATAAAGTTCCTTATTCATATATTCCGGCTGGCCGAGGTACGGTTCGCCGTGAATTCCACTGCCTGGATGTCTGCCGCAATCCGACAAGCCTGATATTAGTACCATTAATACAAGAATTGCCAGTATAACAAGAGGGAACTTTTTCAAGATCTCACCTCACATGACATTTCTCCGTTGTGGTATTCAGTATAACATATTAACATTGTATATGCACCTTGACGTTTTTTTATTATTACTCAAAATTGGGAGATTTAAATATAAACATACTTAAGGAGAAAGAAATACTTTCACCTAAAATTAGGAACTGTCGGACATTTTAAGCTTTATGAAGCTTTTTTGCTTATTAAAAATCAGATTAAAACTAGATTGAAGTATCAAATTCATTTTTAACAATTATAAAACCATATTAACCCAAAAAACATACATGGAACATATCCGAAAATTGCATTTTATCATAAACATATCTAAAACATGAAAAATTCATCAACTGATATTTGTCAGGAAATATAATAATAAGACCATAATGTAAAACACGCCATTTAAAGACTGATTCCTACACAGCAACGAAATTAGAACAGAGTAAGTATAAATCACAAGAATTTGGCATCCTGGAATGAATTTTAGAAGCTAGAGGAATATTTTAAGTTTTTCAAAGGTTTTTTCAAATAATAAACCTTTATAGAAGTTTTATTTTTCAATTTAAAGATATATTTGAGCCTCTTTTTGTTAAGTATCCTTATATTTAAGCCTGATCATCTCGAGAATGTCAGAAGCACATCAATAATCGAGGCAATAATCTGACAGAGCAGAGAATAAAAAGGAGATAATAAGTAATGAAACACAAAATCCTGAAAGTACTGGCCTTTATTTCATTGGCAGCAATGGTAATAGGTGCTGTGTCACCGGGAGCCTTTGCTGATGAAACAGGAGCATCAGACGACACTGGAGAATTCGGCGATCATAAGATGGGACATGGTCCACGTGGTGGGCCGGTGATTTACGGTGAAACCATGGAAGCTCCAGTCTTTGACACCGAAGACGAAGAGATGGAATTCCTTGTTGAGAGAATAACTGAATCTATAAACAGAAAGATCGCGATGCTCCAAGGAATGATCGAAAACATCGATGAGATAGAGGACGAAGACATTACAAAAGACTCAATAGAAGAGCAGATCTCAGAACTAGAAGAGCTTCTTAAAGATATGGAAAGTGCAACAACACTTGATGAACTTAAAGAAATTCTGGAAGCAGGCAGGGAATCTATGATGAAGGAAAATCCGGGAAAGGGTGAAAGACCGGAAATGGAAGTAATGGAGTTCGAATCAGATGAAGATGAAATGCAGTATCTTGTAGAAAGAGAAACTGAACATATCACCAAAAGGATTGAAATGCTCAATGAAAAGCTTGCAGATACTGACAATGAAGATGAAGAAGCAGAAATAGAAGAGCAAATAACTGAACTTGAGGAGCTTCTTGAGAACATAGAAAGTGCAACAACACTAGACGGTCTCAAAGAGATTCTGGAAGAATACAGTGAAAACAAACCTCAACAACTCAGACACGGAAGAGAATGCGGACCAATGGGCCCTGCTCCTGAATTAGAGGAAGGTGTGAGCCAAGTAGAATAAAGAATAGAAAATACTCTTTGAAATTATGAAAACCACCAACCTCTATGAGATAGGATTTTTTCCTATCTCATAAATACTTCTGATGACAATAATAAATGGGAGTTACTATATATATCATGACACTGATTAACACAATCAATCATTCCTTATTGAAAATTACCAAAAATATTAACATACAATAGATAATGGTAATACCCTATTATAGCAGGAGAAATGTCATGAAAATTGCAATACTTGGAGGCACAGGTAACATAGGCAAAGGCTTTGCACTGCGATGGGGCCAGAAACATGAGATAATAATTGGTTCCAGAGAACAGGAAAAGGCCGAAGCGGTTGCATCTGAATATAATCTGATACTTGAAAAATATGGCTACAAACCAAGCATATCAGGTACCGATAACAAAACAGCCGCCGAAAAAGCAGAAATAGTCGTTATTGCCATCAGGTATAATCAGCTTGCTCCTGTAATGGATCTGATACGTCCGGTAATTGAGAACAAGATAGTCATCAGCGTTGTTGTTCCAATGGAAAGGAACATGTGCTATATAAGTCCGGGCAGTGATTATCCAAGAACCCCGATAGAAAGTAAAGACTTCAACACCGAATATTTCTGTTTTTCAATGCCTGAACTTGGAAGTGCCGCCCAGGAATTATTCACAATGATACCTGAAAGTACCGAACTTGTTGCAGCTTTCCACACAGTACCTGCAAAGAAACTGGCAAACCTTGACATGGAACTTGATTATGATATCGGTGTTTGCGGCAATTCAATGCATGCAAAAGAGATAGTGTTTGGTCTTGTAAAGGATATTTCCAGCATGAGGCCACTTGATATCGGACCTCTGGAGACTGCAGGGATGGTAGAATCCCTTACACCACTCCTGATTAACGTTGCCGCAAGGAATGAAATGAAAGACGTAAGCCTTAAATTCATCTGAACACCACATAATCTTTTTTTTACATGTGGAAACTCCCTTTACCATAGGTTTTGATATTTACCCTGAATCTTATGGTAACCTATAATTGCATGAACTTAGATATCCAAAAATAATTTTGCATCATTTTTGCAGAATAATAGAGGAAGAATAACAGGCGATCAAATGATAATTTGCAATAAGGAAGATGTTATCAAAGCTATTGAAACGCATAACGTAAAATTCATACGTTTGCAGTTCACGGACATAGAAGGCAGTGTAAAAGATGTTGAAATACCTGTGACCCAGATAGAAAAAGCTTTGGGTACAGGTATATCCTTTGATGGATCATCCATTGAAGGTTTTGTAAGGATCGATGAATCTGATATGGTGTTGAAACCTGATATAAGAACATTTGCTATCCTTCCATGGAGTAATAACCACAAAGGTGTGGTTGCAAGGATCATATGTGACATTTACATGCCGGATGGAAAACAATTCGATTCTGATCCCCGGTATGTTCTCAAAAAAGTGATGAAAGAAGCAGAAGATATGGGATTCTCTCTCAATGTTGGTCCGGAACTGGAATTTTTCCTTTTTGAAAAAGTTGATGGAAGGGCAACAACAAAACCCCATGATTACGGCAGGTATTTCGAGTTCGCACCCACTGACCTTGCAGAAGACATAAGAAGGGACATAGTACTGACACTCACAGACCTTAATTTCGACATCGAGGCATCTCATCATGAGGTTGCTTTCGGACAACACGAAATCGATTTCAAGTACGGAGGAGCATTGGCAACTGCAGACAATGTCATGACATTCAAGTATGTCACAAGGACCATCGCAAAAATACATGGACTGCATGCAACTTTCATGCCAAAACCAATATCTTCAGAGAACGGATCAGGTATGCATGTTAACCTCTCGCTTTCCCGGGGAAACGAGAATGCATTCTATGACCCTGATTCTGAAATGGAGATAAGTGATACGACAAGATATTTCATAGCAGGAGTACTGAAACATATAAAAGCAATATCCTGCATCTCAAATCCTCTGGTAAACTCCTATAAGCGACTTATTCCGGGTTATGAAGCACCTGTATATATAACCTGGTCCGGGGCGAACCGTAGTTCCCTTATACGCATACCTTCTGCAAGAGGAAAGAGCACAAGGGTTGAGCTTCGAAGTCCTGATCCTTCATGCAATCCGTACCTGACTTTTGCAGCTATTCTTGCTTCAGGTCTGGACGGCATAAAGAATAAGATGGACCCAGGAACCATGATGGATTACAATGTCTTTGACCTGACAAAAGAGGAACGTAAAGAAAGAGGTATTGAAACACTCCCGGCAACCATTAAAGAGAGTGCAAACTATCTGGAAAAAGATGAGCTTCTTAAAAGCACACTTGGTGAACATGTCCATGATAATATCCTGCGTCTTGCAAGGGCAGAATGGGATGCATACAGAACCCAGGTACACGACTGGGAAATTCAGCGTTATCTGAATACAATATGAAATGAAGTCCATATGAAAACTATTTTTTCCATAGTGGAAACAAAAAAGAAAGACCATCTGCCAGTTCAAAGATTCATTGAACTTGTCGATCACGAATTTTATCCTCCCCTGAGTGAAAGGGGAGGAGGAATTCCAGAAAGAATTGAGAAGTGCCTGGACACTTCTGAAGCTAATTATCTAATTGCAAGACTAAATGAAGTAGATATTTCTGACCCGCTGGATGGAATAATAGGGATGATAGGATGCACGAAAAACTGGAAGGATGAAAGTAGCACCTATGTTAATTTCCTTGCAACTCATCCTGATTATAGAAAGTATGGTGTTAGTAAAGCATTGACCAGAGAACTTGAGTTTTTAATGGAAAAACAGGGATTTGAAAGAATCTACGTTTGCACATGGTCCACTAATCCTGCTGCCATGGATTTTTATGAAAAAATCGGATACAATGCCTATTCCATAATTTTGAATCACAGAGGAAATGGGGTTCATACTATCAATTATAAAAAGAAGATTTAGGATGTAGTTATGATGCAAAACAGTAATATATCATCAGAGTCTCGATAAGAAGGCTCTTCCTAGAATCCTTATCATTGCGGAAAACTTGAAAGATGAATATCCGAAAGTCAGACCGCTTTGATTGAAAAAAGACAGGACACGAGTGCCTATTGCATGGTTAGGAAGAATAGAGGAAGTGGATAGGCACCGTGTCCATAAACATGATATTTCGTTTTTATTTACTCCTCTGGCATTCGTTCAAGCTTCTTTTTAGAGAGCTTTTCAATCAATTCCAGATTTACATCATCGTTAAGTGACAGCTTGCCATTGTTTACTGCACTGTCCACAAACTGCTTACCAACAGGGTTGCGTATTATCAGAGTAGTGTAACCCTTGGAACTACCAACTGAACCTGCTGACACATCAGCATCAATAGCTGTGAAATCAGTACAGATATGACATCCAGGACGTACACAATCGTCTACATCCTTCAGGGAGATCACTGTCATGCTTCCATCTTTTAAAGTAATCTCAAGTTTACCCTTGACATCAAAGTGTATGATATCCAGAGGGTTGATCTTGCGTTCTGTGATGAGCTTGTCCTGTACGAGCTTCTCATAATCGAAGGTCTCTGTGCAGAAAAGACCCATTACAAAACGGATATTCTTCCTGAACGGACGCAGGAGGTCAAGGTCGCTTTTTCTCATCTGCCTCATGGCCTGTGTCACGCATGGTACACCTACAACTGCGATGTTGGTGAACTTGCGTGTCATGACAGCTTCCTTAAGGGAGGCTACAAGCGGAACCCACCAGTTGTAACGACTTCCTGCCTGGTGAACCAATACATCTGTGGAAGTTATCACAGCAGACGAAGGCTTAAGGGTCCACTGATCTTCAACAACAGTGACAACCGCATCGATCATACCTTCTTCAAGAGCATTGGTAAGTATTGCTGTCACTGCACCACCGCTCTGCTTCCTTGGTACATCCATCTCAGCCTTTGCTGTGGTGATGGTAAGGTATTCACCAAGAACCTCAGACGGTGATTTTTCATTCCTCGGGCATACTTCATAGCATGCACCGCATGGGACTCCGTCATTTACCTCTTTACAGTAACCACTGTTAAGCGGATGAGTGGAGTCCTCTCCTATTTCAAAGTAAATTGCATCTGCCGGGCACACAGCCACACATGCACCGCATGCTGCACATTTATCCGTGTCCCAGATATCTGCTTTAAGATCAAGATAATTTTTGCCTGCCATTATAATCACTCCCATGTGTATTTACCTGCAAATGGTCTGGCGCTTGAAGGAACTATTTTTGAATAGTTAGTGTTCAGGAAAGGTTTAGGGTCAATATCGAACCTTTCACAGAATTCTTCAATCACAGGAGTTACATTTTCCAGGTCTTCTTCAGTAAAATCAACCTTTTTCGCACCAACACCGAGTAATTTTACGTCGACATCGCCGCGGATAACAATTTCCCCACCGTGGATTCCGCTGCCAATTCCTCTATCCTGAACTGCTGGTTCATGGCCAATACCAAGTACAAGGATAAGACCACCTGCCATGTATTCGCCAAGGAAAGCATGAGTTGTGCCGCCCACCACAAGTATAGGACGTTTACACTCGTACTGTTTCATATGTATGCCGCCACGGTAGCCGATGTTTCCTTCTACGAAAACCTTACCACCACGCATGCTGTGTGCCACTGCATCTCCGGCACTTCCGTGAATAATGAGTACTCCGTTATCCATTGTGTTACCCGGTGCATGTTCAGCGTCACCGAATACTTCACATTCAGGACCACTCATGAACATTCCAAGGTCACCACCAGGAACACCATTAACGGTGATCTTTGCGTCACCTCTGAGACCGTTACCTATGAAACGCTGTCCAAGAACATTATTGAGGACAATCTCCTTGACACCGGAAGCAACTGCTTCACGTATCTGCCTGTTAAGAGGGGTATAGTGCATACCCTTTGTATCAATAACCAAAGGTTCTGCCATCCTCAGGCCCCCACTGAATCTATTTGCATGACATCAAGTAATCCCTGGTCAAGCATGTATCCTCTGAGACGCTCACGGTTACCGCGCAGACTCTCAATACTGTTAAGACCTGCTGCACCCATAAGTTCACTCAGTTCAAGTGTCCATGCGTGGATAAGGTTTGCAACATTCTGTGCTCCAACCTCCGGGTCAATGCGTTCAACCAGTTCAGACTTCTGGGTTGCAATACCCCATGGACAGAGCCCACGGTAGCAGTTACCACAGACACGGCATCCCAGTGCGATAAGTGAAGCAGTTCCGATATAAACTGCATCCGCACCAAGTGCAATGGACTTTGCAAGGTCACCGCTGTTGCGTATACCACCACTGGCTATGATGGAAACCTCGTTCCTGATACCCTGGTCGTTGAGTTTCTGGTCTACTGCAGCAATAGCAGCTTCAATAGGGATTCCTACATTATCCCTGAATACCTTTGGCGCTGCACCTGTACCACCCTTGAAACCATCAATTACAACAGCATCTGCAGATGATCTTGCGATACCTGCTGCAATTGCGGCTACGTTGTGTACTGCAGCGATCTTTACGAAGACCGGCTTTTCCCAGTTTGTGGCTTCCTTAAGACTGCGCACAAGCTGAGCAAGGTCTTCGATACTGTAAATATCATGATGAGGAGCAGGACTTATTGCGTCTGAACCCAGAGGGATCATACGTGTACATGATACGTCTGCACAGACCTTTTCTCCAGGAAGGTGTCCGCCGATACCCGGCTTGGCACCCTGACCCACCTTGATCTCAATAGCTGCACCGCGCTCCAGATAGTCGATATCGACACCAAAACGTCCTGATGCGATCTGGACAATTGTATGGTCCTGGTATGGATAGATTGACTCGTGCATTCCTCCCTCACCGGTTCCCATGAAAGTCCCGGTCTTTGCTACTGCTTTTGCAAGGCTGAGCTGTGCGTTAAGACTGATAGCACCATAACTCATGTGTCCTATCATGAGAGGAGTAGCAAGCTTGAGGTTTGGAGTAAGCTGTGTAGTAAGATCAATGTCTCCATTGTTCTTTGTAAATTCAAGTTTTGAAGGCTTCTTACCGATGTATGTCCTCAGCTCCATTGGTTCCCTGAGAGGGTCGATACTTGGGTTTGTGACCTGACATGCATCAAGTACCAGCCTGTCAAATATAATAGGATAATCAACTGCATTTCCCATTCCTGCCAGGATTATCTTTCCAGTGCGTGCCTGGTTAATAACATCCTCACGTGCCTCTGTTGTCCAGAGTGGGTGACTGCGGTAATCCACAGGCCTCTCTTTTAGATTGATAGCATCCCTTGGACACATGGAAATACAACGGTGACATGCAGTACATTTGCGTGAATCTATGATGATCTTGTCATCCTCAATTCTGTAAACGCCATAAGAACAGTTATCAACACAGCGCATACATTTCATACACTGGTCACGATCGATGCTGATCTTGTACTTAAGCGGAACACTTCCAAGACTCATTCTACAACCCTCCCGATTACAGGTTCTCCTGCCCTTGGCATGTATATTGTATCTACATCGGGGTCCATTGTACGGATAGCTGCTTCTTCACTTGAGATATACAGTTTGGAACCATTCTCTCCTACAATAAGAGGACGCAGCTTAATCCTGTCTGTGAAACCCACAATTCCATCCTTTGTTGCGACAACAATAGCAAAAGGACCATTCATCAGAGCAGGGCCGTATGTAAGACGGAGTGCCTTCATGAATTCTTCTTTTTTCTCTGGCATCTCATCGATCTCATCCCAGAAAGGAGGTGCAAGTGCCTCAACAACCATTTCGGATGGAAGACCATGTTTTCTGCCGAGAAGGTCAAAAAGATAAGCTACTACCTCTGTATCAGTTAACATTGTACACTGGTAACCCTGACCTTCAACGTATCGGCGGTTTGTACCATATGATGTTATCTCTCCGTTGTGGACAACTGACCAGTCAAGCAGATTGAATGGGTGAGCTCCTCCCCACCAACCGGAAGTGTTTGTTGGATAACGGTTGTGAGCAAGCCATATGTAACCCTTGTAATCTTCAATTCTGTAAAAATTAGCTACATCTTCCGGCCATCCCGAAGCCTTAAAGACTCCAAGGTTCTTACCTGAGGAGAAAACAAGAGCACCTTCTACCTCTGTATTAATCGCCATCACGAGATTTGTTACATTATCATCATCCGGGTTTGTGCTTCCTACCACAAGATCAGTAAAAGGTTTGAAGAAATATCTCCAGGGTATGTGTTCTTTTTTAAGACCTGGCTGTTCATATGTCGGGATCTCTTCCTGATGGACTATCCTTCCCCATTGTTTCAATATTGCGTCAACCCTGGTCTTAGGTTCTAACAGATTATCAAAAAATACGTGGATAGCGTAGCAGTCTGCATAATCAGGATATATTCCGTAAGCTACATATCCTGCGCCTTCTCCACTTCCTCTTTCATCCATCAGACTCAGAGCTCTTTTAATGTGAGAGCCGTCCATTCTGGACATGGTCCGATCGATTACGCCTATAATTCCGCACATGTTGATCACTATAAGTATTTATTTTTAGGGCTTTGAGATAGTATTTACCTGATATGAACTTAACCATGCAAAAATCCACTCAGGAAAAGCCCTGGATCGCGTGAACAACTTCTATTCACGTTTTAGCAGCCTGGAAAAAGGTGCTGCTTGAAATATGTTGAAAGTAATTGAATATAAATTAAAAGTAAGGGAAATTACCCTTACAGTACGCTAAGATAGGTATCAAGTTCCCACTGGTGGACCTGAGCCTTGTAGTCGTCCCACTGGGCAGTCTTAGCTTCGATATAGTTCTCGAATACGTGCTCTCCGACTACGTCCTTGACGAAGTCACTGGCAGCCATAAGGTCAATTGCTTCCTTAAGGTTACCTGGCATGGATTCAATACCTTTTGCCTTTCTGTCTTCCTCGGTGAGCTGGAAGATGTTAACATCAGTTGATGCTCCTGCATCCATTCCCTTCTCAATACCATCAAGACCTGCACTGAGCATTGCAGCGAATGCAAGATATGGGTTACATGCTGGGTCCGGGCATCTGAGTTCTACCCTTGTACCTTTTCCTCTTGTTGCAGGAATTCTGATAAGGGAACTGCGGTTTGATGCAGACCATGTGCAGTAGATAGGTGCCTCATATCCAGGTACAAGCCTCTTGTATGAGTTGACTGTTGAGTTCGTGATTGCTGCAAATTCACGGACGTGTGAGAGAAGACCTGCAATGTACTGCTTTGCAGTTTCTGAGAGCTGGTCTGTTGTGTTTGGATCATAGAATGCGTTCTCACCATCCTTCATGAGAGACTGGTTAGAGTGCATACCTGAACCGTTTTCGCCAAAGATTGGTTTTGGCATGAATGTTGCGTAGTAGCCCATGTGTGCTGCAATGGACTTTACGACATACTTGAATGTTACAATGTTGTCACATGTGGTAAGTACATCACCGAATCTGAAGTTGATCTCGTGCTGTGATGGAGCTACTTCGTGATGGGATGCTTCGATCTTGAATCCCATGTCCTCAAGAGCAAAGTCAATTGCCCTTCTGACATCCTGTGCCTTGTCAAGAGGGGTAAAGTCGAAATATCCACCGTGATCTGTGAGGTTTGTGGTTGGATGACCTTTATCATCAAGCTCAAAGAGGAAGAACTCACACTCTGGACCAATGTTCATTGCGTAGCCCTTTTCTGCCGCCTTTTCAATAGCTCTTTTCAGGACATATCTAGGGTCACCTTCGAATGGTTGTCCATTAGGTCTGTATACATCACCAATGATACGGGCAACTGCGCCTTCCTGAGGTCTCCATGGGAGGATTCTGAAAGTTGTTGGGTCTGGCATTAGGATCATATCGGACTCTTCGATCCTTGTGAAACCTTCGATTGATGAACCATCGAACATTACACCATTTTCAAATGCTTCTTCAAGATCTTCTGCAGGGATTGCCCAGCTTTTGATCATACCCATTGTGTCGGTGAATTGGATTCTTATGAATTTAACATCGCACTCTTTTACAGTCTGTAAAACTTCTTCCTTTGTTGCTGGATTTACATTTACCATTTTGACTACTCCTCTATTCACTAAGGGGCGTAAGTATCCCATTACCTATTAGATACTATATATACTTTACGTATGGTGCAGGAAATTAATAATCCACTCCTCAAAGAAAAATAAAATCAGGAATTAATAAAAACTTACCTCTCATATGATTCAAAATTCAGAAAAACACAATCCTGAATAAGAAATACACAAGTTTAAACCAATATATACAATTTGCATGGATCTTAAAGAACCTTCTCTCAAAAAGTTCAAAATCCCGGAAAGAGGAAGGCTAAGTCTGAGGTTGCCGCAGCTACCAACGATACTTGCGGAAAGTTTATCATTCTTGCAAAAATAGTGATTTTAAGAAGAGAGATTGATACATGGAAGATGAAGAAGCAATGGAAGCAGAAATATCTGGCAAGCTCAATAGTGTTTCTGTCGGTGCTCTTAGATGCATGCAATGCGGAATATGCAGTAGTAGCTGTCCCTCCGGAAGGCACACCAGTCTGAATATACGAAAAATCGTAAAAATCGCAGGTAAAAACAGTGATATTCTGGACAATGAGGAATTATGGATGTGCACAACCTGTTATAACTGTCATGAAAGATGTCCCAGAGGCATTGATATCGTTGATATATTACTAAAGATAAGAGCCGTAGCTGCGCAGAGCGGAAGAATCCTCCCAGAACACAGGCAGGTCTGTAAGATGCTCCTTGAATGCGGACATGCGGTCCCAATTAATGACACTAACAAAACAAAGAGAACAGAAATAGGCCTTGAAGAGATGCCGGAAACTGTGCACAAATATAAGGACGGGCTTGAAGAAGTGAAGAAATTAATGACATCTTGTGGTTTCGATGAACTTATAATGCAAAATGAAGGAGAGAACAGAGCATGAAAGGTTTATCACTCTTTCTTGGATGCCTTGTTCCCAACAGATATCCCGGGATTGAAATGGCAACTAAATTGTGCCTTGCAAAAATGGATATCGATTGCGTGGACCTTCCCGGCGCATCCTGCTGCCCGGCTCCCGGAGTGTTCAGGTCCTTTGACAGGACAACGTGGCTGACGCTGGCAAGCCGTAATATAGTACTGTCAGAGCAAATGGACAGGAACATGCTCACAATATGCAATGGATGTTTCAGCACCCTTGAAGATGCAAACCGTACCATAAAAGAAGATGATATTGTCAAAGAAGATATCAACGAACACCTTGCAAAAGTGGGAAAAGAGATTAAAGGTGACATTGATGTCAGGCATATCATAGAATATTTCTATCAGGAATACGGGCCTGAAAAAATAAGTTCCTATGTTGAAAGGCAGCTGGACATCAGGGTTGCTGTCCACTATGGATGCCATCTGATAAAACCAACTAAGGACAGAGGACTTGGAGGATTTGAAAGGCCCACGTTCTTTGATGAGCTTGTCACAGCATTGGGAGCAACAAGTGTGGAATACCCCGACAAAGTGGCATGCTGTGGTGCCGGCGGAGGAGTTCGTTCTGCCATGAAAGAAAGGTCTCTGAAAATGACTGAGGCAAAGTTGGCGAAAATAAAGGAAACAGGTGTGGACTGCATAGTAAATTCATGTCCGTTCTGCCATATGCAGCTTGACAGCGGGCAGGATGAGATTAAAGAATTAGCAGGAACTGAGTTTGAAATACCTGTGCTGCATTACACACAACTTCTGGGACTCGCACTGGGATTTCCTGCCGAGATGATTGGAATAGACACAGGGATTGAAAAGAACAGGAAATTGATGGATCTGCTGGACTCACAAATGGATTCCTGAAAAATCCCATTTTACTTAAAAACAGGCGTGAAACTAAGTTGATTTGCTTTCGAGAAAGGTTTTTCACCAATAACTTTAAGATATTGAATGTTATTACGTGAGTAGCACAACATGAGCGTGTGGCCTAGTCAGGATATGGCGGCAGCCTCCTAAGCTGCAAGCCGGGGGTTCAAATCCCTTCACGCTCGCTACTTCTCTTTTTAACAATTTCCGGTGATCGATAATTGATAATAAGAAAGGCTACTGTTAAAGATGTACCAGCAATGAAAAGCATCATAGATACATATGCAAAACAGGAAATGATGCTTCAGCGCTCCCTTAGTGAGTTATATGAGTTTACCCGCAGTTTCTATGTATGTGAAATAAACGGAGAACTTGTTGGTTGCTGTGCACTCCAGGTTAGCTGGGAGGACATGGCAGAAGTGCTTTCATTTGCAGTAAAGCAGGAATACAGAGATAAGGGCATAGGAACAAAACTTGTCAAAGCCTGTCTGGAAGAAGCAAAAGAACTCGGAATCAACAATGTATTCACACTAACCTACGCAGTTCCTTTCTTTGAGAAACAGGGCTTTGAAATAATAGACAAGCAGATGCTTCCACATAAAGTATGGACAGGGTGCATAAAATGTCCGAAATTCCCGAATTGCGATGAAATCGCCATGATGAAATATATCTGAACCATTGCCAATAATCCATCTTCATCCATAAATTCAATTTATTTTTATTTTGATTGCAGGTATTTTTCAAAATAAACAGTTCCACCCCCTTCATTCACAATTGAAAAACCATTTTTAAGATAAATAGAGATGGCTGTCTTCAAAGTAGAATCTGTTTTCAGCTTTGCACGGGTAAAATTTTCTTCTGCATATTCCAACGCCTTTTGGAACATACTAAAACCAATTCCTTTGCCACGACAATCTTTTCTGACATAGAACCTTTTTATCTCACAGGTGTCAGAATCCAGATACTTAACTGCGGATGTACCCACAATATCCCCATTCATAAGACACAGAAAAAATGCACCTCTTTTTTCAGGATAATTCCCGGGAATATCAACCAGATCAGAATCTTTTAAAGGATCATAGCCAAAACCTTCACCAGAAAGAACATCTAATACAAATAATCTCGCAGCAGAGGAATACTCAGGCGAGAATGATACTATTTTCATTCAAGATATTCTCCCGGGTTTTTCAGGAAATCCATTGCCAGAGAGTAAAGTAAATCCACTCCTGTAAGAAGGATATCTTCATCGATATCAAAACTTGATGAATGATTTACTTCAACTATCCCTTTTGCCACATTTCGTGTTCCGATTATTGTATACATCCCCGGAATTTCCTGCAGGTAATATGCAAAATCCTCTGCTCCGAAAATAGGATCAGCATGAGCATTTACATATTCAAATTTGGTTTTTAGCAATCTACAGGCTTTTTCCGTGAAAAACGGATCGTTGTATAGAACAGGATAGCCACGATACACATCCAGCTCATAGAAAGGAAATCCTGCTATGTCCTCCTTTGAATATGAATTCATAAATGAATCAAGCAGATTGATCATAACCTGTTCTATAGTATCAATATCATTTTCATCAAATGTCCTGAAGCTACCCACAAGTTCAAGCTCATCCGGAGATCTGTTGAATTGCTTACCACTATCCACCATACCAAATCCAAGCACATGATCAGAAGTATCCACTTTCTGAGAAACGGCAGGCTTTAAAGAAGATATGAATTCAGCAGCGATCTGTATGGGATCAATACACATATCAGGTGTTGCATGGTGACCACCTTTTCCAAATATCTTTAAGGTAAAGCGATTCGAACTTGCCATCAGAGGACCTGCACGAACATTGATCCTACCAATGTCCACATCACCGAAAATGTGCAGCCCAATTATACAATCTACATCTTCAAGGCCACCTTCCTCAATAACCCTGATCGCACCACCGGGAGGAACTTCTTCAGCCGGCTGGAAAATGAACTTCACAGTCCCACATATTTCTTTTTGCCTTTCTATCATCAGCCGGGCGACACCCAGAACAATGGCCATGTGCCCGTCATGTCCACATGCATGCATGACACCCGGATTCCGGGAGATATAATCCTCATTTCTGGGAGAAAGTACCTCATGTGCTGCAAGGGCATCAATATCAGAGCGTATTGCAATACACGGACCCGGAGAAAGACCTCTTACTTCTGCTATCACGCCTGTATCAGCTATTTTCCTGCAACTTATCCCGAGTTCCCCCAGTATGGACATTATCCTTGACTGAGTACAATGTTCATCAAAACTGAGTTCAGGATTTCTGTGAAATTCCCTTCGGACATCACGCACCCATTTTTCAAATGATTGCAAATCATATCACCATTCTTCGAATGCTGTAAATTGACAATAGATAAGTCAGACGTACAGATAAACATGTTGCGGAAGTATAATATAAGAATACGATCCGGAAAAATGTAGACATAACAATTTAAGTCAGTATTATTTTTATGTTAAAAGGCAATTACCTGTACAGAGTTGAATACTAACAGGAAGGCTAAATATGACTAAAACACGACTCAGGGATTTCCTTGTAACAAAAGATGACTGGATCTTTGCAGTTTCAGATTATTTCCACCCCCATGGCATCAGGTCAACAATGAGATACGTACCTGATGAGAATGGAGAGCGTGAGCTTGAAGGCAGACGCTACAAGAAATATGATTTTGATGTTGCTTTTGACTTTATGCGTCAGAACCGACCGGAGTGGGTAGAGGATGTACACGTAGTTCCTGAAGACCAGATCAAGAAAATACTTCCACCCTCAAGTGCAATAGAAAAATGGTACGGTGTTGACAACAGAGTGACAGTTGTCGTTGATACACTTAAAAAAGCAGGTATTCCAAGAGATATGATGGGAATTACAGGTTCACTCCTGCCGGGGCTCCAGAACGAAGGGTCAGATATTGATTTTGTGGTTTACGGAGAACAATGGTTCATTGCCAGGGATGCCATTGCAAAAGCAAAGTCAGAAGGCGGACCCATTGAGGATATTGATGAGAATATGTGGAAACGCATATACAACAAACGAATCCCTGAGATCCCATTTGAAGAATTCATGGTCCATGAAAAAAGAAAAGGGAATCGCGGAATGGTCGAAGGAACTTATTTTGATCTTCTTTTTGTCAGGGACTGGGAACAGATCAAAGAACCTACCCGCAGAGGCGAAGATATTGGTACTATGAAGATAGAAGCAAAGGTCACAAATGCTGATCTTGCGTTTGATGCACCTTCAGTGTACAAAGTAGATCACCCGGATATAGATCATGTGCTCTCATACACACATACATATGCAGGACAGGCTCTTGAGGGAGAAACTATCGAAGCACAGGGTGTTGTGGAAAAGGTAGGCGGTATTAAAAGGCTCGTGGTCGGAACTTCAAGAGAGCCAAAAGGTGAGTGGATCCGTTCACTGACACTGCTTGAAAATGAAGGATATATCTGAAAACAAAATTAAAAATACATTAAGGCGGTTTAGCCACCGCCTGTTACCTGGCTGATATCATAACCAGCCTCATTTTCGGCACCATAAGAGCGCATATAGGATTCCGCAGCTTCTGCAGAAGTGCGTTCCTTCATTTCTCCTTTCAGTTCGCTTTCATCAGCGATTACAAGTGTCTCTGGTTTGTAAAAAAGGCCTGTACTGTCAATAACTACCCAGATACCTTCTTCATCTTTTTTTAGTTCAATAGCCCTGCCCACAGTACCTGTATTTATGTACCTGACAACAGATCCCACTTCAACAGGATCGCCATCCATGCTCAGAGCTTCGATCTTTTCTGAATCTTCCACGATATAACTCCTGTAATCTTACTTCTGAAGATATATGGAACCTGACATTAATAGTTAAGCATCCTGAGATATCTCCAGACGCAGGTCACCAAGACTTGCAACCCTTTCTGCAAAGGCATTATGCCTGTGAATACTCTCTTCATTTATCTGCTTAATAGTTACAACCGCCCCATCAGGAAGGTGTTCAAAGTCCTTGACAACATTCTTTGCCATTGTTCTCACACAATCCTCCACGAACTTAGGATTGTTATGGGCAGTCTGGACAACATTTGCTTCATCCGCCCTCTTAAGAAGTTCAAATACACTTGCACTCATTGATTTTTCAATTATCTCAATGATCTTCTCAAGTGAGACAAAAACATTTCCAACAACCTCGATCGAGATTATTCCACGTCCACGCTGGTTATGTGTTGCCATAGGGACCCTGTGAAGGAACTCTGCAATGTGCTTGTTATCGACACCGATATTTTCCAGCTCATGTCGTGCGTTGTCCCGCATGATCTCCTGAGCGCATGGACATGCGGTCATCCCCACAACTTCTGCACCAATGAGTTTCTTGACCTTCATATTGTCCACGTCATCGCGCATTGCAATTGCCTCTGCGAAAATGTCCACTACTTCCTGGCATTCCATCTTTGTTGAAGGGGATTCTCTTTTGAGAACATATTCACTTTTCAGAATCACTTCTGCTCGTGTTGCGTATTCATGACGCTTTAAAAGGCTCTGGGCAACATCACTGCAAAGCTGCTCTATCTCATAAACAGGCATGTTGACTGCTTTTTCAAGAACTTCATCCACTGCCTCAAAGTTGCGTGAAAGATTCGCGCCTTTCAGGTGTGAAGGGAGGTCTACGAAAATATCAAAAGTACATATAAGGATAACCGGACGTTTATCCCTCCTTTTTATCTGTACGAGTTTTTTAACGTTGGTAACACCGACACGTGTCAGGTTAATGGGTATTTGGGGCTTGTTAGCCTGTATATCTGGTAATTTGACAACCGGGACTTCCATAATTATACCTCTAAAATCAAATGAAGGATGAGGATCCGTTCTGCAAATGCAGATACCGGATAGTAATTATATCATGCTGAAAGGGAGTCATTACATGTAAATGTTGTGTTAGACTTCCGGGATAATAAAAATAAGAGAAAAAGTAGCAGATAATATTTAATATTCCAACTGATACCATAAATGGTATAAAAAACCATTAGATTACAAAACAAGTTTACTTGACATGTTGCCACATATCGCTCCAAATCTATTGCTACTTATTCAAAATTATATAATAATACACCCATATTCAGTCTTAATAATTGCCCCAAAATACAAGAAATACCATAAAACGAGAACAAAAGCCAACATTAAAAGAAAAATATATATACCTTATATACTAAATACGGATAGCAGATGTAATCGCATAATGATTACGAGGTGACATCATGTCTGAAACAAGAAATTTTGTGTTAAGAGACAAGAAAGGAAATGAGCACGGGGTATTCACTGGAAAGCAGCCAAGACAGGCAGCTTTGAAGGTGGCAAACAGAGGTAAAGGAAAGAAATCAAAGCCAGAAGAGATCAGGCTTCGTGAGCGTGGAACAAAGAAAGTACACGTATTCAAGGGATGGAAAGAAGTGGTCAACGCTCCAAAGAACAAACCTGACTGGATGCCTGACAAGATCAACAAGCCATTCGTAAAGAAAGTCGGTATTGAAAAACTCGAGAAGGTCTGATTATCATAAAGGACCCATATTATGGGTCTTTTTGTTTACTTTCCTATTCCCTGAATATTAACTATTTTTCTTAGATGAAACAATTTTTAAATCTACTGGACATACTGGTAGAGAGCTCCAGCTATCATATAATGATTGTCGGACATAGAAATAATCACAGGTTAACATCATGACACTTAATCGAGAGAATGTACTGATCGAAGCGTTACCATACATAAGGGATTTTTATGACTCCATTATGGTGATCAAAGTAGGTGGTCACGCAATGGTCAATCCTGAAGTAATGAGTGATATCATAAAAGATGTGGTCCTTTTGAGATTTATTGGAATACATCCCATTATTGTACACGGAGGAGGACCCGAGATTTCAGAAAAAATGAAACGTATGGGCAAGGAATCCCAGTTTGTAGGGGGTCTGAGAGTAACAGACGATGAAACTCTCGAGATAGCGCGCATGGTCCTTGTGGGAAATATCAATACGGAAATAGTTGCACTCATAGGCAAACACGGTGGAAAAGGAGTAGGACTTTCAGGCAAGGACGGGAAGACCATCATAGCCAAGAAGAAGCCATCCCAGAAGGTCATGATCGAAGATGTGGAACATGAAGTAGATCTTGGATGGGTTGGTGACACAGAGATAATCAACACAGAGCTTATCAATATACTCGTAAAAGAAGACTACATTCCGGTAATTTCACCAATCGCTATGGATGTCAATGGAAAAGCACTGAACATAAATGCAGATACTGTGGCAGGTGATATAGCTGCTGCACTAAAAGCTAAAAAACTCATATTAATGACAGATGTCCCCGGGCTTCTGAAAGACGTTAATGACAGAAGCTCACGTATATCAAGAGTAGCAATTGAAGATATTGAGGACATGGTTGACAGCGGACTTATATCCGGCGGCATGATACCTAAAATGAGAAGTGCCGCAACATCAGTTACAAGTGGTGTCGAAAAGATACACATTATCAATGGAAGTGTTTCCCACTCAATATTACTTGAGTTGTTCACTGACACCGGAATTGGCACAATGGTCTTTAAAAGAGGGGATGAGTGAAAACTCATCTTCAAATTTAAATTTTAATTATTTAATTTAAACAAAATTCAATCAAGGATCGGACTGCCGAAGGTATGATCTTCCAGCTCCAGAACCTGCTCCCAGAGATCCATACAATCACAGGACAGGTGCTCAAAACATGAGAGATCCTGCGTCAGGGAGAACAACCTGATAGCATCTGCAACAGTATGACTGCATTCCCTGCAATTATGCGGTCCTCTTTTTGAACCTGCACCTACAGGATCGGATGTGATTATCATATCAGGGAACTCTTTCTTAGTTCTCTGAAGAATATCTACAATACTCCAGAGCCATGGTGGACGATATTGTTTCCTGTCCCACAGATGTTCAACGTATGTACCACGCTGGACATTACAGAGATTGATCGAAAAAGTGTCAGTGTACTCAGCTGCATCATGGATAGTTTGTACAATATCCTCAAGTGCCTCTTTCTCAGACAGAAATGGTGGCTTTAGCATCAGATATGATTTTACAGTTGCACCATTTTCCTTTGCTGCTTTTGCAGCATCAACAAAGTTCCGGAAAGTAAATCCTTTATTGATAGATTGCTTGCGTATGACATCAGAGCTTGTCTCAAGTCCCATTGCAACTTCAAAGTCCGTATTTTTAAGAGTTGAAACACAATCCCTGACATTCTCTTTGGTCACAAATTCCGGACGGGTCTCTGCCAGTACTTTGATAATCCTTTCATCACTATCCAGTTCTTCAAGTATCCTATGTCTTACTTCAAGTGGGATCTCCTTAGTATCAAGGAAGCTCCCGGATGTGAATATCTTGACCATAAAACGGTCAAGATCTGAAACCTTTCTCATTGCTTTTTCAAGCTGGGCCATCAGGTCATCGTCTGAAGGACTGCCCTGCGCACTGTCATAAACATAACCGCACATGGTACAGCCGCCAGCCTTGCCCCACCAGCATCCTGATGTTTTGAAGATGACAGTGATTGTGTCTATTTCACCGCTTTCGATAACATCCCTGCCAGTCCATGAGGCTGCAGGCACATCAAAAGGGGAGGGTTTAACCCTCTGACGATTGCGGATATCAAGAACTGCTTTGTTAAGTGACATTTGTCTTGCTCTGATTTATTTTAATAATTGTAATAATTACTCGAACTCAATTGTTGCAGGTGGTTTTGGTGTAAGGTCATAAAGCACCCTTGCAACGGAAGGAATCTCAGCGGTGATCCTTGACTCTATCTTCCTGAGAACATTCCATGGAAGTTCCATTGCCTCTGCAGTCATTCCATCCCTTGAACCCACTGCCCTTACAGCAACTATCCAGCCGTGAACTCTGACATCACCTTTCACACCGGTTCCCTTACCGACAATTGCAGCAAAGGTCTGCCATGGGTGGAACTGCTCAACAAGCTCTTCCTCAACGATCGCGTTTGCTTCCCTTACAGCTTCAACAAGCTCCTCGGTAACCTCACCAACGATCCTTACAGAAAGACCGGGACCAGGGAATGGCATCCTTTCGGATATTTCATGCGGAAGGTCAAGTGCACGGGCAACTTCACGAACCTCATCCTTGTACAGGTCGTCTATAGGTTCTACGATTGCCTTAAAATCCACAACAGAAGGAAGACCTCCTACATTGTGATGTGACTTGATACCGCCTTCTGATTCGATCCTGTCAGGATATATGGTTCCCTGAATGAGGTATTCGGCCTGGAGTAATTTTGCTTCTTCCTCGAAAACCCGAATAAAGGTCTCACCAACTGCCTTACGTTTCTCTTCAGGATCCTCTACACCTTCAAGTGCTGAGAGGAAACGCTCCTTTGCATCAACGACCTCAAGATTCATATCAGAGAAGATTTCTTTTATCCTTTCAGTTTCACCTTTGCGCATGAGACCTGTATCAATGTAAATTGGAGTGAGTTTGTCACCGATGGCACGGTGTGCAAGTATTGCACAGACAGAACTGTCAACACCACCGGAGAGTGCTATGATGGCTTTACCATCGACCTGGGCCTGGATTTTGTCTATTGCTCTAGGAATGAATTTGTCTACTTTTACCATGAATGAGAACTCCGAATATAAGTTTAATAGAGATTTTACCCTGAAATAGTGTTTCGTACATATTAATGCTCGCCCGGTGATATGAGCCTTACCGGAGAAAAGTTTCACAGGATCACAAAAAATCCATTTATTAAATCAATGGAAATTACTATGAATAATTATTGCTGAACATAGTTTCATATTTTAATATATTGCTGGAGATCATAGTGGTAATATTAAAGAATGGACATGAT
Source organism: Methanolobus bombayensis (assembly GCF_017873415.1). Taxonomy (GTDB): domain Archaea; phylum Halobacteriota; class Methanosarcinia; order Methanosarcinales; family Methanosarcinaceae; genus Methanolobus; species Methanolobus bombayensis. The sequence goes on from NZ_JAGGKD010000021.1 coordinate 22,480, forward strand.
ATGGCCAACTCTTATTTAAGCTTATAATGCAACGCAGAAAACAATAAAGTAAAGAATGGTTTCAGAGAGAGCATACCCTCCTCTTATCCCACTGAAATCATTCTTTTTTACTATTGTTAATTCATAATATTTTTCGAAATATGCTTTAGAATACTTTCACCCTGCACACCTGAAGACTAAATACACCGGTAACATATATTCAGGAAAAACAACTATGGTCTAAAGATGCACGAAACTCTCCGCAAGTATTTTGGATATTCTGATTTTCGTCCTTTACAAAAGGAAATAATCAATGATGTGCTCAATGACCAGGATACTTTTGTTCTGATGCCCACCGGAGGAGGTAAATCCCTTTGTTACCAGCTTCCGGCTTTGCTTAAGGAAGGAATTACAGTAGTTGTATCCCCTCTTATCTCACTCATGAAGGATCAGGTGGACAGTCTTAAAGAGAATGGCATTGATGCCGCATATCTTAACAGCACATTAAAACCTGCAGAATCAAGAAAAATCTACGAAGAACTGAAAAGAGGAGAGATAAAAATACTCTATGTGGCACCTGAAAGACTTACAATGTCAGGAACCATCACACTTCTGAAAAGTCTGGATGTAAGTCTTTTTGCCATTGATGAGAGTCACTGCATATCAGAATGGGGACACGATTTCAGACCTGAATACCGCAAACTCAATTTCCTGAAGAAAAAATTCCCCGATGTCCCCATTATTGCGCTGACTGCAACTGCTACTCCAAAAGTCAGAGAAGATGCCATAGAACAACTCGGTATCAATGGATGTGGAGTGTATATTGCCAGCTTCAACCGGCAGAATCTGTTTTACAGGGTGCGGACCAAGAAAGACACATACAATAATCTCCTTCAATATCTGAGAAAAAAGAAAGGAGAAAGTGGAATTATTTATTGTCAGAGCCGCAGGACAGTGGACAGCCTGACAAAGAAACTTCGCAAGGATGGATTCAACGCACTATCATATCATGCAGGACTGACTGATCTTCAGCGAGCAAAGAACCAGGAAATGTTCATCAAGGACAGGGCTGACATTGTGGTTGCCACCATTGCTTTTGGAATGGGGATCGACAAACCCAATGTCCGTTTTGTGATACATTATGACCTGCCCAAGAACCTCGAAGGATACTATCAGGAAACAGGAAGAGGAGGACGAGACGGACTTGAGTGTGAATGTATACTGTTTTTCAGCCGCGGTGACAAGTATAAGATCGAGTATTTCGTCAAACAGAAGAACAAAAAAGAAGAGAGAGACATTGCTATTAAGCAACTCAATGACATGGTGGACTACTGTGAGAGTAATACCTGCCGCAGGAAGGTGTTGCTCAGGTACTTTGGAGAAGAAACATCTGAGGATAACTGCGGCAAATGTGACGTCTGCCTCCAGCCACGTATAGAGGTGGATGGGACATCAGAAGCCAGATTGATCATAAAATGCATCCAGGACCTGAACCAGAGATTTGGTATGACCCATGTTGTTGATGTGCTTACCGGCAGCCGCGCAAAGAAAGTAACAGATAAAAAACACCATCTGCTCAGAAGTTACGGCCAGGGAGATTCGCATTCAAAGAATGAATGGCTTGAAATGGCAAGAGAGATGGTCAGACAGGATGTTATCAAGGTAGAGGGTGCACGTTATCCTTTGCTCAAACTTAACAAGAAGAGTATTGATGTTCTGGACGGCAAAAGAACAGTTTCATTTATTCGAAAAGTTGATGATGGACTGGATGATTATGAGCCGGTCAACGAAAACATTACGGAAAATTACGACGATGAACAATGCCCACCGACTCTGCACCGCAGGATAAGTGATGACCCTGACAAAGTTCTTTTTGATAAACTGAAAGAACTGCGTATTTCTCTGGCACAGATGCAGGACGTTCCACCTTATATCATATTTGCTGACACCAGTCTCCGCCAGATGGCTGCAAGGAAACCGGCCACAAAAGAAGAGATGCTTAAGATTACAGGAGTTGGTGAGTATAAGCTCAAAAAATACGGAGAAAGATTCCTAAAAAAGATATCTGAACATTCAGAGACTCAGGACTTAGGAGGGAAAAGCAACAAAAAAGCTATATCCGAAGCAACTGCCAGCAAGAAAAAGAGCGCAAAAAGCTCTAAATCCGGCAACCCAAAACCAGCTCTTAAAAAAGAAATTGTGCTCAGAGCACTGGATGAACTGGAAGACGATCTGATAAGAAGTATAAGAGATAAACTGGATGGAACTTATTCCGATGAGGAAATAAGGGAAGTCTACCAGTCAATTATCAAAAAGGAATGACAGACCGATTATCCGAGATATTATTCACAGGTATCCAGCAGGTGTCTTTTCGGACGAACTCTCTGATCACCCGGATGAATTGGGTTTACCTTTGCCTTCTTTTCATCTTTATTGTGCTTTTTGTCTTCAGGTTTCTTTTCTTCCATGGAGCCATCTCCAGTTAATAATTTGAAAGAAACGATATTAAAACCTGATGCAAAAAGATTTTAGAAAAAATAGAAAAGCAATTCACATCAGCATGAATTGCATGGTTATGTAGAAAATAAGGTCGCCAAATATCACTGCTGTGAGAAAACCAGCTGTTATTGGTATCATGAATGGAAGTCCGGGAGTTATCCACACACCATCCTTAACCTTACCTTCCTGTTGTAATTTTTTAAGTTCCGAAATTACTTCAGATGTGATCTCTGTTCCTGACCTTGTAAACCTGAAGTCTACCCCATCCTTTGTTCTGCTGTACGAATCAAGCATGCGGAAATGTCCCTTTTGAAGTTTCGATATAGGAGTGAGGTATCCTATGAACATATAGTGCGGTCGTTTAAGGGATTCCGATGGATTCTTTATCAGGTTGTATAGGAATAATCCTATTGGAACTATTACAGTGAGAATCACAGAATTTCCGAACACGCTGAAAGCAAAAAGATTGATGAACGGTACCCCGTTGACAGGAAGGGAAGTTGATCCAATTTCGATTGTCGGGAAAGTAGGTATAATTAGTGAAATAACCATAAGGATCTTGGCATCGGCGCCTCCGAAAGCTCCTAACTGGAAAAGTATGTACACAAAGGCAAATATGAACAGGAAGGACAGTACGTTGCGCATCAAATACGGAAGACCATAGGTCATCAGATCATACATTATAAATATAAATCCCACACCGAACATCATAAACCAGACATCATTGGAAACACGTCGGGTTTTGATGTCCGAGTAGCAGGAATATAACAAGAAAGGCATGCATGCAAGCACTTTTAATAATTCGATCATTTCAGTGTTTCTCCCATTTCTTAAGTTTCATGACCTCAGATAATGTCGCACCCCTGCGAATCTCCTCAAATAGACGCTGCTCGGTCTTTTCAACCTCTTTAGCACGTCTTGCGATCTCATAGGCCCGGTCCTTCGGAATAACAACAACTCCGCTATCATCACCCACAATATAGTCACCAGGGTTTACAGTCTGATTTCCGCAAACAATTTCTGAATTGATCTCACCAAAGCCTTTGGGTTCCCCTGCATTTGGCACATGGCAGGTAGCAAAAACAGGCAATCCTATTTTGCGGATTTCATCGATATCCCTTACTGCCCCGTCAATAACCACACCGGAAACTCCTTTATTAAGGCAACTAAGTGTTGCAAGTCCGCCCCATGGAGCTACATGCCTGCTTCCGTTATAGATTACAATCACATCTCCCTCTTTTGCTTCATCGATAGCCTCAACAGCTTTGGCCCAGTCTCCTTTGAAAGTCTGAACGGTAACTGCAGTGCCAATCATCTTTTTGCCTTGAAACACCGGGAATATATCCTGCATGGCACCTTTTCTATGCATGGCATCGGAAATATTGGAAGTAGAAACTGTTTCCAGTATTGTCTTTATCTCTTCGTCACGGCTCATTTTTTCAATTGTTTCAACTGAAAGTGAATCCACACTTTCTCTGATAGCTTTTGCAGAGGCAACAACATCTGATGAGCGAACAATGTTTCCTCCGACAACCACAATATCAGCACCGGCTTTCACAGCTTCGGCACATGAAGATGCATCCAGACCACCTGCTATGGCAACAGGAATGTTGACCTTTTTAACTACCTCTTTCATGATAGCAAGGGAGTCAAGCCCCTCCATCTGCTGGTCGATTCCTGCATGTACGTTGATATAATCCACACCCAGCTTTTCCAGTTCCATGCTGCGGGTAACGGGCTCATTTGCAGAGATCAGGTCGGCCATGATCTTTGCTCCGTATTTTCTGGCCGCACGTACAGACTCAAGTATGGTAGAATCATCTGCACTTGCAAGCACAACTAAAATATCAGCACCGGCCTTTGCACCCATTTCAACTTCCATGGCACCGGTGTCAGCTATTTTCATATCGGCAATAATTGTCCTCTCAGGAAAGGATTCTCTCAATTTCCTGATTACATCCATTCCCTCACTTTTGATAAGGGGAGTCCCAGCCTCAAGCCAGTCTGCACCCCCTTCAAGGGATTCTTTTGCTATCTGTATCGCCCTGTCGGTTTCCAGGATATCAAGGGCTACCTGAATAATTGCTTTGGCACGATCATCTTTAGACATAGTTACACTACTAAAATACTTGAAAACCTATAAATTTAATCACGTAAAAATTAACATTGTAGAATTCAGGAGATAAAATGAAGGAAAATGGCGAGATATCAAAGCGTGACAGAGAGAAATTATTGAAACGCCTTCACAGTAGTCTTTTCTGGGTAGGAGAGGAAATACCTTATGAAGTAAAGGTCAGTGGGGAACAAGTTCACCTTCACGAAATTGTATGGGAAATTGTCAACAAACCTGAACTTGACAAAGAAGACATCAAAAATATTGACAAGCTTCTGGAAATGTTATCTTCTAAAGAGAAAGAGTATGAGGAGCGCCTTGAGAACGAACACATCAGTTGCGAAGATGCAAATGATATCTTCGAAAAGGCAGCTGGCATAAGAAGAGCCATCATGGACCTCAGGGAATTAACTATATCTTCAAAAAGAAAAGCTATTTTCAAGAACAGACAAATATGTGATGATGTAGATACCAGTGAATGGGATAGTCTTGCAGAAGATATAAAAGAAAAATGCAAAGACAAAAGGTAGGCTCTGAGCAGGCAAATATTATATCCCATGTAATGCCTTTAGTAGTCGATGAAATTTAAGGACCAACCTGTCATTTCCATGAGAGAGTTCTCCAGAGAGATGATCGACCATATACTTACTGCTGCTGAAAAAATGGAACCGATTGCACGCGGAGAACAGAGGTCTGACCTGCTTTCCGGAAAGATTCTTGCAGTTCTTTTTTTTGAACCAAGTACAAGGACAAGAATGTCCTTTGAAACTGCAATGCTGAGACTTGGAGGAGATGTTTTGAACCTTGGATCGGTTGATGCCAGTTCCATTGCTAAAGGAGAAACTCTTGCAGATACTATCAGAGTTGTTGACGGTTATGTGGATGCTATCGTTCTTAGACACCCGAAAGAAGGAGCAGCGCATCTTGCATCTGAGTTTTCCAGGGTACCAATACTTAATGCCGGTGACGGTGCAGGGCATCACCCTACTCAGACACTACTTGACCTTTACACTATCAAACGCGAAAGCCAACTTGAAAATCTAAAGATTGCCCTGGCAGGAGATCTCAAGTACGGAAGAACCGTCCACTCATTATGTTACGCACTATCACTTTATGGTGCACAGATAACCCTGACATCCCCTAAAGAGCTGCGTATGCCGGATGAGATTATCAATGATATTACCGCAAGGGGAGCGAAGATCAAAGAAGTGGATTCAATTGAAGAGGCCATCAGTGATGTTGATGTGCTTTACATGACACGTATTCAGAAAGAAAGATTCCCTGATCCTGCTGAATACCGCAAAGTCGCTAACAAACTTAAGATCACAACAGAAACACTGAAAAGTGCTAAACCGGAACTTAAGATAATGCACCCACTTCCCAGAGTAAATGAAATAGATAATAACGTGGATGATACACCACATGCGTGCTACTTTAAACAGGCATTCTACGGAGTTCCTGTGAGGATGGCATTACTTGGACTTGTATTGGGAGCAATAGAATGACCGATATTGAGAAAGAGCTCAGAGTACGCAGAATAGAAAATGGTACTGTTATCGACCATATCACAGCAGGCAAAGCCCTGGAAGTGCTGAAGATCCTCGGACTTCCTGATTCATCACAGGGAGTTGTGAGCGTTGTGATCAATTCCAAAGGAAGATATGGGAAAAAAGATGTGGTAAAGGTCGAAAATCGCGAGCTTAATGTGGAAGAGGTTGACAAGATAGCACTTATTTCTCCGAATGCGACTATTAATATAATACGCGATTTCAATGTTGCCAGTAAGTACAAGGTACACATACCTTCTTTTGTAGAGGGTGTTGTAAGTTGTATAAACCCTAACTGCATTTCCAATAGCAATGAACCCATCACATCAAAGTTTACTGTTGATACCGAAAACATATTCCTTAAACTCAGATGCTATTATTGTGGAAGAGTAATTTCCGAAGATATTGCAGAGCATTTACTATGATTCCGGGAAAAAAATAAAAAAAGGAAGAAACGTTTGGAGGTAGTAACAATGGCAACAAATGCTCACATGCTACAATACATATTATATATAGACAAATATAAAATATCTTTGGCCATTGTTAATTATCTATCATTACACATTGTGCGCACAAACGTCTGAAACTGCGCCACAAATGAACACATATGTCCCAAAAAAAAGCGGGGATTAAAGTCCCAGAATATCCTGCATGGTATAAAGCCCTGGTTCGGCCTTGCCTATCCAGGCTGCTGCTTTAACTGCACCACCTGCAAAAGCCTGTCTTGAATGTGCCTGGTGTTTAATCTCTATTCTCTCACCATCACCTGCAAATAGAACAGTGTGATCTCCAACTATATCTCCGCCACGCACGGCATGAATACCGATTTCTTTTCCGCGAGGTGCGACACCTTCGCGACCATACACGAATTCCTTGCCACCAAGAGCTTCACTGATAATTTTTGCAGCTCCAAGTGCTGTTCCGCTTGGTGCATCTTTCTTATGCATATGGTGAGCTTCTATGATCTCTATGTCCATATCACCGAGATATTTGGAAGCTTCTGCAAGTATTTTGAAGAATACATTTACTCCTACTGAATAATTGGGAGAGATAATGCCTGCAACATTGTTACTGGCAATTGAGTCTTCAATTGTCTTTTTCTGTTCGGGGGAAAGACCTGTTGTTCCTATTACAAGACTCACACCGGCTGATGCAGCCTTAGGTGCGTTTACAGCAGTTGCATCTGCAATTGTAAAGTCGATAAGCACCTGGGTTTTTGATTCCTTCAGAACAGATTCCATATCTTCAACATCTGATATAGCAACTCCCAGAGAACCTATCTGAGCTACCTCGCCGACATCCTTTCCTACGTTCATAAGATCAAAAGCTGATGTTAATTTGAGGTCATCGAACCTGAGAATATTATCGATAATGAGCCTTCCCATTCTTCCAGAAGCGCCTGTTACACCAACATTGATCATGCAATGCACCCCAGGTTGCGAAGGGCATTCTCAAGTGTAACGCTGTTCTCTTCACTCAGAGGAGCAAGAGGAAGTCTTATGTTTCCACTTGAAAGACCTATTAGTTCAACTGCACGCTTCACAGGAATTGGATTTGTTTCTGTGAACAGTGCACGGATGAGTGGTGCCATCTCAAAATGAAGCTGCCTTGCTGTTTTAAGGTCACCGGCATTTACCGCCTCGTAAAGTTTTACCATCTTTTCAGGAACAATGTTAGCAACAACTGAGATCACACCGGCCCCACCCAAAGCAAATATAGGGTAGGTAAGTCCGTCCTCACCGGAGAGAACATTGAAATCCTCATCAGTTGTCTCCTCAATAATCTGTGAAAGTTTACCAAGGTCACCGCTGGCTTCCTTTACAGCAACAATATTATCCACCTTTGAAAGTTCTACGATGACTTCCAGAGGCATGTCCTGTCCCGTACGGGAAGGAACATTATATAATATAATAGGAATGTCTGCAGATTCGGCCACTTTCTTAAAATGAGCAATAAGCCCTGCATTATTGGGTCGGGTATAATAGGGGGATATAATAAGAGCGCCATCCGCTCCCACGTCGGCTGCGTGTTTAGTAAGCTCAATTGCTTCAACCGTGTTGTTCGAACCCGTACCCGCTACAACGGGAACATTCGCACAATCGATACAAAGATTGATCAGTTCTTTATGTTCTGCGGTCGATAATGTTGCAGATTCACCGGTCGTACCACAGGCAACGACTCCGGAAACGCCACCTTCCTCTACATAGTTGACAATATTCCTGAAACTTTCTGAATCAATGGAATTGTCATTTGTAAATGGCGTTACAAGAGCAGGCATAACTCCTTCGAACATGGGAACATCCCCTCTCCAGAAACCTTCACTCTCTTGGTCTATGTGTCATCTTTCTTGTTACGTAGCCTGCTACACGGTTTCTGATCACTTTACTCTCGATTGTTGTGTACTTTGTCACAAGGTGCTTGTTTGTGTCGAAGTCTGTTGTAAATACGTCACCATGGTTTTCGGCTAAGCGAATTGCAATTCTCTTGATATTGGTTTGTCTAATATTTCCCATTATAATTCTCCATTATTATGAATCAATTATTTAGATGAAACTACATAGTAGTAAATCGTATCGGGTTATAATAAATACCCTTACATTTATACCTTTTGGATTACTGGAACTGCACCTGAATACTTCATTATATATCTGTTTTTCCCAGCAAACGATCCAGGGCTTTCGCATCCTTGAAAACACGCTCACGAGAACCTTTTTGATTTATGAATAATCCAATAAGCACAACGAGAAGACCCAGGTTGGAATTAAATGTTGCAAACAGAACTCCCAGAAGGGCAAGAGTAGATGCAAGTATACCCTTGACCGCACCCTTGCGATACGATTCAATTCTGGTCCTTTTATAGATCCGGATATCTCTCAAAGTAAGGAAAAGAATGACTACGTAAGCAACTATTGCGATATAGATATACATGATTGCACCAGGCACATTACTCAATATAAATGCCATGGTCGGATATTATATCAGGGTTCCGTTAGCAATAAGCAAATAAACGATATATCCAATCGTGTTCATAAATATAACTGAATTTGAATAAAAACTTATGGAGATTCAATGGAAAAACCTGCAAGAGATAGAATCACAATGCATATTGACATGGACAGCTTTTACTCCTCAGTGGAAGTGAGGGAAAGGCCTGAACTTGAAGGACTGCCTGTTGTCGTGGGATCAGACCCGAAGGGAGGCAGTGGCAGAGGAGTTGCAAGCACATGCTCTTATGAAGCAAGAGCATACGGCATACATTCCGGCATGGCAATCTCAAAAGCCTACAAACTATGCCCGGATGCAGTTTATCTCAGGGTCAACATGAAGCTTTACAAGGAAGTATCGGCAGAGATAATGCAGACACTTCGTATTTTTGCAGACAGGTTCCAGCAGGTCAGTGTTGATGAGGCATATCTTGACATTGGAGAATCGATTTCAGATTATGAATCGGCAATCTTACTTGCAAAGAAGATAAAAAGCGAGATAAAAAGACTCCACGGACTTACATGTTCCATAGGCGTGGCACCAAACAAAGTTATTGCAAAAATTGCATCCGATTTTAACAAACCTGATGGCCTGACTGTTGTAAGACCAGAGGACATACACGATTTCCTGTTCCCCATGCATGTGTCTAAAATACCGGGAATAGGTAAGAAAACCCAGCCAATTCTGGAAGAATTGGGAATTGAAACAGTAGGACAACTTGCCAACTGTGATGTACAGCTACTTCTAGCCCGATTTGGGAGATCCGGAGTGGTTATGCACCAGCTTGCAAACGGTATTGACATGCGGGAAGTGAAGGAGAAAGAAGAAGTAAAATCTGTGAGTACCGAAGATACGTTTGATGAAGACATATCTGACCCTGGTACAATTGAAAAGGTTTTCAGAGAACTGACGGAAAAAGTGCACACATCAATGATGAAAAAACGATTCAGATACAGGACTGTGACAATCAAGGTGCGTTTTGAGGATTTCAGGACATACACAAGGGCAAAAACTCTGACTGCTGCGACCACCGATAAAGAAGTTATCACCAAGAATGCCCTGATACTCATGGAAGAGTTCATGGGAAAAGGCAGATTCAGGTTACTTGGAGTCGGAGTCACAAAACTAGAAAAAATTGATGAAAGACAGACCTTTTTGAGTGATTTTTACTGAAGAAGAACACTTATCTTTAACATCATAAACTAAAAGTGAACTACCCCTCCCTGCCAGCCTTCGGCTGTCGAGGAAGGAGCTTCCTACGAGTGTAAGTCTCATTTCGTAATCATTCTGATGGGAACGATTCCGATCAACAAACCTGTTTGTCGTAGATTATCAATCATTGATTGATAGCTTGTCCACAAAGCATTATGTTTGAAATACCTTAAGAGAATGT
>NZ_JAGGKD010000022.1 GCF_017873415.1 Methanolobus bombayensis
ATTATTCTCAATCAGTTCTGTAATTATAGAATCAAAATTTGGGTAGAGTGTAGTAGTAACCACATAAACATGAGGAGATACCTTATAGTCTACATAAAATGATTTATGCATAGAAAATAACTCTGTAATGTGAGGAGTTATTATTTCGCAATTCTTAAGGTGACCTATTTTTTCTAACAGGTGAGGGGGAATAAAATCAAGATTCCGGCTTCCCCAGTAATCAACATCAATATCAATAACATCGGTTTTATCCAGTAAAGGGATCATATCATCAACTATAAGTTTCCCAATAGTTGTCAACTCATAAGTGTCATTATAGTGAATAATAAGGTGATGCTCTTCCAGAATCTTCATTTGAGGGAGCAATGAATTTCTCTTTGTGTCCAATAGCTCAAGAAGAGTAGCCATTTCTTTTGCTCCATCCTGCAAAAATAATAGTACATTCGTTCTCTTTTCAGAAGCAAATAATACATCAAGTAACCGTTTTTTCATTTAATCCGCACCCTATGAACAGGCATTACTTATGTTATAATTTGTTGCGCATTTAGGTACTAATTTTATTTAAAACAAATCAGTGAATAGTAATTATGTCTGTTTGTATAATATGTTTTTATAAAAATTATGTGATTAATATTACCCATACCTTCAAGTTTATTCTAAAATAAGCATTCAAATTAAATAGCTTATTATTCTCAAGATTTCTAACATAACTCAAGCTGCATCCTCAACAACCTCCCCAATCATACCACATTCATTCTCCCTATCACTAACCGAACTATAGATATCCATTATACCCTTGAAAACAGAATGTCCCTTTGAAGTAACAATGTAGTCTCCTCTTTCGTTTCTCTGGAGGATCATGCCCTTATCTACAAGTTTCTGCAGGTGGAACAGGAGATTTCCGCCCCGGAGTCCTGTCAGTTTTGAAAGATCGGTGAAGCTTCTGGAATCAAGAACAAGAGCCTTTAGGATTGTTAGTCTCTGCTTGTTTGCGAGGGGTTCGCATATATCATCAACAACATCCTCCATGCTGACATCAGGCAGGTTCTCAGCGAAAAGACCTTCTTTGTCATATATCCTAAGCGATGACAGGACATCGATCTGTTTCTGGAAAATACGGGCTACTTCCTTAAAACACAGATCGCAATCTTCATAGTTTACAAGTTTGCGTATCTCATTAAGTTTTTTCCAGTATTCATCGATCGTTTCTTTCTCAACCCTTTCCCTTCCTATGAGTTGCACGGTTTCATTCAGGAACTCGGTGAAAGCACCTTTGCAGAAATCACGCATGTCACAACATGGAATGATATTGCTTTCAAGGTCCTGGTCTATGCGTTCCTGAATGTTTCCTATCATTGTGCGGGAAAAATTATTCCTGATCTCAGAAGAGAGAAGTTCATAACAACGCTGGTTGCTCTGTTCATAGAACAATTGCATATCAGTCTGTAATTTGCGAATGCTTTCCTCGATCTGGTCCAGTTTCTTAGGGTCGACCTTACATGTTTGCTGTGGATGCATCATGTTTTTTTCACTTCTTTAACTTCACTGTGTAATAATGTAGATAATAGTTAGCCAGATGTACAAAATTAAGTTTTTGTGTATTCCAATGACGCTAAAGTATATATCAATATCTGACTAATTCAAAATTATAAAGAAAAAAGCATCAGTTTCAGACGACACATAAAAATGCCTGACAAATGGTCCTCACGGATGACAGGTCAGGAAGCCTGAAATGGGGGATACCGCCATGAGCGTAAAAGGCAAAACAATCTGGTATATGAGTGTGGATCCATCAGGGGACAAGAGCAGAATATGCATAGATGAAGGCTATGCCACATTTGACATAGACATTCATCTAATGGAAGAACTCGGTGGTGAATTGCAGGAATTCAGCACGTCATTCAGGGAACACAAAAAAGAAGAGACTCTGAAAGAGATCTATCAGGAATTTGACAGGGATTTCCGTGGGGAAATGGGACGGGAGTTCAAGAATCTCGGAAAGAACCTTGATTCAAAGGAAGGCTTCCATAAGATCGTACGCCTCAACAAAAAGGTTATTGATTTCACAACCAAAATGAAGAATCTTGACGAGCTGATGAAAGACTTCGATGAATTCGAGCGTCAGGAGCACTTCAAAAAAATAATAGTCGACCGGCTCATGACCATCGAAAGTTCCCGGCTAATGAACTGGTACGACGATGTACTCCGGTTCATGAATGAAGTTGAGATCGGCGACATGGTGATAATGCCCCTTAAAGAACGCGGCTCCTTTGCAGTGGGAAAAATAAAGGGCCAATACGAGTTCAAAAATGTATCTACCGGCATAAAACATGTAAGAAAAGCCAGATGGAAGAAGCGCATGATCTACTCCGAAGAGCTCTATTCCAGACTTCCACTCATGCAGAACGTATTCCAGCTAAATTCCGATACTGAGGCACTGGCATTGAAACTTATCCACGAACAGTGGTTCGTTGACAGAACAGAATAAGGAGGTAAAAAATGCACTACGGACTTGGAATAGATGCAGGTGGAACCTACACAGATGCTGTAATACTGAGAGGAAGTGACGGGAGGATAGTCGATTCCCACAAATCCTTCACCACATATCCTGAGCTGGAACATGGAATAAAAGACGTGCTTGACAACCTTGACCCAGAATATCTCAAACAGGTAAACCTTGTATCAGTATCAACAACACTTTCAACCAACTCACTTCTCGAAGGAACCGGAACGCCAGTGGGACTTGTGGTTGTGGGAGAACATCCACATGATGAACCATATCCCACAGAACATATGATAGAAATAGGAGGTGGACACGACCCCAGAGGCAGTGAAGAATTTGAACTTGACCTTTCAAAACTGGTACACTTTGCCCGCAGCACAATGGACAGTGTCTCAGCCTACGCAGTATCTGCAATTTTCAGCACCCGCAATCCCGAACATGAACTACGTGTCAAAGAGTTCCTTACACGCGAAACCGGACTACCGGTTGTTTGTGGTCATGAACTGACACAGGCACTCGGTGCATATGAAAGAAGTGTAACTGCTGTACTAAATGCACAACTCATACCCATAACATACAAATTCGTCAACTCCGTTGCCCTGGATCTGCAAAAAAGAGGAATTCACGCAAGGATCCTCATGCTCAAGGGCGATGGTTCGGTATACAATATAGAAGACGCATTGGAAAAACCGGTAGAAACTATATTCTCAGGACCTGCTGCGAGTCTTCTTGGTGCATCCTATCTTGCAAAGGAAGATACCTGTGCCGTAATAGATGTTGGCGGTACAAGCACCGATGTTGCAATGCTCAGAGAAGGACTTCCAGAGATAAGTGAATCAGGTTCCGTGGTCGGTGGATGGAAAACCAGAGTAAGAGCCATGAAAATGGAAACATTTGCCAATGGTGGTGACAGCCACATCTGGGTTAAGGACAAGAAAGTGAACATTGGTCCGAGAAGAGTAATCCCGCTATGTATTGCTGCAGAAAAATATCCTGATTTTATCAGAAGCCTGAAAAGAAACAGGATACTTTCACGCCAGATGATGGACAGGCATTATCAGCCAACCAAGTTCTTTGTCAGAACTGATTATCCTGCAAAAGGAATCAACGAGGAGGAAGCGGAGCTTCTCAGTTACATTAACTATGAGCCGGTATCCATCAATGACCTTTCAGACACTTCAAATGTGCCACCTTCAAACAAGCTGTTGGATTCACTGATTCAGAAAAGGCTTGTTCAGGCAATCGGATTCACACCAACAGATGCGCTTCATGTGCTCAAAGTATACAACCAGTGGAACTCGCATGCATCTGACCTCGGTGCATTCTACCTTTCAAAGTTCAGCCAGATGGGTAAATTCGAATTCTGCTCACTTGTAAGAAAAATGCTGGCTCAGAATATGGGTTACGGACTTATGTCATTTGTTTATCCGCACCATCCGAAAGAAGTAATTCAGGACGGAGTCAGCGGTGAATATCCGGCAGGTTACAGAATGAGCGTACCCACAGTACTTCTGGGAGGACCTGTCAAAAGTTATACCCAGGATTTTACATCAATAATCGGTGGTGAGGTCATAGTGCCAGAATATGCCGAGGTTGGTAACGCCATCGGTGCACTCGTGGGTAAAGGTGTGAAGAAAGTTGAAATGCTTATAAGGGCCCAGTCTCCGGACGAACTCGACAGGAACTTCTATGTTTTCTCCCCCCTGGGAAGACATGGAGTTATCACGTATTCGGAAGCAGTTGAACATGCGATTGAAGTTGGAAAGGATATTGTCCTGAATTATGTCGAAAGATGTGGTGTGAGCCGAAAGGAAACCGAGATCAATGTCACAAGTAAGACTGCTTCACCACCGGACTGGACCCATGCCCCTCTACAAACCATAATCACTGTGATGGGTGTGGGGAATCCTTTGATGGTTTTGAAGGAATAAAGGTGATAACATGAAGAAAGATGATGAGTTCTCCGAAGAGTACAAGGACCAGCTTCGAATTCTCTATGAGGAAAACAAGGAAACCATACATTACATGGCTAAATCCGGAACACTTCGCCGAAAAGCTGAAGCCCTTGAACTTTTGAACATACTTGGAATAGAGCCCTGAAAGTAGTATAGAAATAGTGGAAACTTTGGAATATTAAAAACATCAAAACGATAGTCTCGCAAGCTGCATAATATAATAATAGATAAATGTCATATTATCTTTAATGAGTTCCATATTTGAAAAGATAATACCAAAGCAGCGAAAGATGTCAACCAGAATTGGAGGACTGCTGATAATAGTAGGTGAAACTATGTTCCTTTTTTCCCTGCTGAATTTTCTTATGATCACCAGGCTTCAATATTACAATTCAGGTGACAGTTTCATGAGGACGCTATTTCCTCATTACCTCCTGTTCCTTGCAGCACTTTTCATAGTTGCATTTATGGGAATGTGGCTGACATATGTTTATGTATTCCCAAGCAAGCAGCGTTTTTCTCAGGAGCAGGCAATAAAAGATGACAGAAGTCCGATGTATAATAAGATCCTTGAGCTTGAGAATGATATTGATGAACTGAAAAATGTTGTCCTTGAGATGTCAGAGAAAATAGACAGCTTTTCTGAAAAAGAAAACAGCTGATTTGAGAACAAAAACCGTTACAATGACAATTCAAATTGATCCTCTAATTGATGAACCTGCCCTTGTGGTATGCAACAAAACAAAGTCACTGGTGGTTGCCGATATCCATCTGGGAATAGAATGGGACCTTTACAGAAGTGGGTTTTCCATCCCAAGCCGCATGAAATACGGTCTGGAAAGAATTATGGGTTACATAAAGCAGTGCTCACCTGATAGAATAATCCTGCTTGGAGATGTGAAACATAACGTTCCACAGATCTCATGGCAGGAGAGAGATGAAATTCCGTATTTCCTTTCTGTGCTTTCCGACCATGCAGATGTGGAAATATTCCCCGGGAACCACGATGGTGGTATCGAGTACCTGCTGCCGGAGAGGAAAAATATAACCGTACATCCCGTGAGGGGATCGGTTATCGATGGTGTCGGATACTTTCACGGACATACGTGGCCTGATCCAAAAATGCTTAAGGCTGAGTACATTATCACCGCCCACAACCATCCAACAATCCGTCTTACAGATTCACTGGGTTATGCCATGGTAGAACAAAGCTGGATAAGGACACGCTTGAATCTCTCTGTGCTTCAGGAACATTTCAGCAGCCTTGAACTTGAAAAAGACAAGGAAAATTGGAGTGACCCTGAACTGATAATCGTACCTTCATTCAATGAACTCTGTGGTGGCGTGGCTTTTAATGAATCATTGCATGATGACCTGCTGGGACCATTATTCTCATCAAGAGGTGTTGATATCGATAATGCCCAGGCATACCTACTTGATGGAACCCAACTGGGAAAACTGAAGAACATAAGAAAACTTGAGGAAAGCAAGGTTAGACCAAAGAAAAAACGCAAAGGTGCAAAGAAAGAGGAACAAAAAAGGAGCAAAAAATGAGTTTTGGAAACATATTTGATTCATTTGATCCCAGAATACAGGACGCTCTGGAAAAACAGGGATTTAAAGCTCCAACCGAACCTCAGGAAAAGGTATTCCCATATATTCTGAAAGGCGATCATACATTCCTCATTGCTCCAACAGGTTCTGGCAAGACCGAATCAGCTGTTCTTCCCATATTTCATGCCATTCTGGCTAAAACTCAGGAGCAAAGAGTCGGAATATCAGCTCTTTACATCACACCCCTGAGAGCGCTGAACCGTGATATGCTCTCACGTATCCAGTGGTGGGGAAAAGAACTTGGTATTGATGTGCAGGTCAGGCATGGAGATACTTCCCAGTATGAAAGGCAGAAACAATCACGTAAACCTCCTGACTTTCTGATCACAACTCCGGAAACCTTACAGGCGATGTTTACAGGTTCACGCCTTAGAAAGAATCTTTCATATGTTACTCATGTTGTCGTTGATGAGATACATGAGATGGCATCCTCTAAGAGAGGAACCCAACTCTCAGTTGGCCTTGAAAGACTTGTGGAACTATCAGGAGAATTCCAGAGAATCGGGCTTTCAGCCACGGTAGGTAATCCTGAAAAGGTTGCAAAGTTCCTTGCTGGTTCTGAAAGAGAAGTGTCTATTGTATCAGTTTCCCTGCTCAAACTTCTTGATTTCAGTGTAGTTTGTCCACAGGTTACAGATGATGACATAGACCTATCAAAAAAGCTTGCATGCGATGTTAACTTTGCAGCACACATACGTTGTGTACGGGACATTGTCATGGACAATGTATCCACGCTTGTTTTCGTGAATACAAGACAGAGTGCCGAAGCACTTGCAGCCGGATTCAATATGCTGGAGCTGCCAATTGGAGTTCATCACGGTTCTCTGTCCGTGGATTCACGTATCGAAGCAGAGGAGTCATTCAAGAATGGAGACCTCCGGGGACTCATTTGTACTTCATCTATGGAGCTGGGAATTGATATCGGTAACGTTGACCACGTTGTACAATATGGTTCACCGAGACAGGTTTCAAGGCTCTTGCAGCGTGTAGGACGTGCAGGACACAGGATACATGAAGTTTCCAGAGGTACCATCATTGCCATGGATGCCGATGATGTGGCTGAGAGCATGGCAATATGCAAACTTGCAAACGAAGGAAAAGTTGAGTCAATTTCTCCTCATATGAACTCACTTGATGTTGTGGCAAACCAGCTTGCAGGAATTGTTCTTGATTTCGGGGATATTGGTATTGAGAAAATATACAGCATCCTGAAACGAGCTTATCCTTTCAGAAATCTTAGAATTGAGGTTCTCAGGAAAGTAATAGCCCAGATAAAAGATTATCGAATGGTCTGGCAGGAAGAGGGATCCGATAATATCAGCCGCAGAAGAAAGAGCTGGCAATATTATTATGATAATCTCTCCATGATTCCGGATGA
Source organism: Methanolobus bombayensis (assembly GCF_017873415.1). Taxonomy (GTDB): domain Archaea; phylum Halobacteriota; class Methanosarcinia; order Methanosarcinales; family Methanosarcinaceae; genus Methanolobus; species Methanolobus bombayensis. The sequence goes on from NZ_JAGGKD010000022.1 coordinate 7,451, forward strand.
GAAGAAATACGAGATATTTGATATTGTCACCGGCAGACCTGTCGGCGTGCTTGATGAGGCTTTTGTTATTAATTTTGCCACACCTGGTGCAGTTTTTATTACAAAAGGAGATATGTGGCGTGTCATTGAAATGATAGGTGACCGCAACAGAATAAAAGTGGAACCTGTAAGGGGAATTGGAGAAATACCAAGCTGGACAGGGGAAGAAATTCCTGTTCCTTTTGAAGTGGCTCAGGGAGTTGCAAACATACGCTCTTTAATTGCAGGCATGATCCATGATGAAAAAGAGGATAATGAAATTGCCTCCGAACTAGCTGCATTTTACCCTGTTGGTCCTGAAAGTCTGACAGAGCTTCTTTCCATAATCAGAGATCATGTAGAAGGTGGTTATCCACTTCCTGACAGTAATATGTTCGTTATTGAAAATGACGGGGATGCTGTCCTGATAAACACATGTCTTGGACATAATGCCAACGAGACACTTGCAAAAGTACTGACATCTTTACTTGCTGCAAGATATGGAAGCAGCGTGGCCCAAGAGATCGATCCTTACAGGATAAAGATGACATTACCACGCAGGATCAGAGCCAGGGAAATAGAAACCCTTTTGCAGGATATACAGCCGGAGCATATTGAACCCATTATAGAGATGACCTTGAAGAACACTTCACTAATGAAGTGGAAGATGGTGCATGTTGCCAGAAAGTTCGGTGCTCTGAGCAAGGATATTGATTATGACAGGATCAGCATGAAGAAACTGCTTGAGATCTATCATGACACTGCAATGTATGATGAGGTTATTCGCGAAATATTTCATGATATGCTGGATGTTAAAAGAGTTACCGATATACTTACAAGGCTTACTGAGGGTGAGATCCGTCTTGTGGTGAGCAGATCAACACCAATCGGTAGTTCAGGTTTTTCCATGAAGCGAGATCTGGTGGCTCCAGAGAAGGCGGACAGATCTATTGTTATGGCTTTGAAGGAACGGATAATGAATGACAGAGTAATCCTTTTCTGTGTGCATTGCAAGAAATGGACTTCAAGAAGGCAGGTGAAAAATGTCCCTGATGAGATAATCTGTCCTGTTTGCGATTCAGGGCTGGTGGCTGCATTAAAACCATGGGAAGATGAAGAGATTAAACTTGTGAGAAAGCAGGATAAGATTTCTGCAAAGGATGATATCAAGCGCATCCGCAGGGTTTACAGGAATGCCAATATTGTTATGACACATGGGAAAAAAGCAGTTATTGCACTTGCAAGCAGAGGTGTCGGACCGGAGATGGCAACCAGAGTAATACAGAAAATGCGACATGATGAGGAGGCATTCTACCGGGATATACTTGTGGCTGAGAGAAACTATGCCAAAAATAAGAGATTCTGGAGTTAAATTGCTTTTATGTATAAGGCTATCCACATAGATAATCTTAATATAAATACAAAACAAATTTTAAGTGGCAGAGGATGATTGATCTCGGCCGGGAGGATAAAATGCAATCTTTTATAGTTGAACACTATCTGCAAAAAAAGATCGACATTTATTGTGGTGGACCTGACAGGTTCTATGGAGTTGTAGAAGCATGCGCAGACGGAGTGCTGACCATCAAGGATGACGAGAAATACACACATATTGCTATTGATAAGATAATAGCCATCTGGAGTGATGAAAAGAAATAAAAAGGGTGTCCTTTATTTGACATTTAGTTAGTAGGTTCCCAATATTCTTTTTTCTTTATTAAAACTCACCTTTATTTTTACTTTTTTTCATATATTTCAAATTTGTTCATGGTTATTAATTCTGTTTTTGTGATTTTTGCTCCTCCCATGCTTTAATCCAATAGTTTTATATCTGATGTAACTCAAATCAGGGTGACTAAAATCTACTCAACAGAGAAGGATTCATTATGAACATGAAAGAAAGATTACTCAAAGCATTAAAAGGTGAAGAAGTCGACAAAGTGCCAGTTCTGTCCGTAACACAGACTGCAATTGTTGAGCTCATGGACCAGACTGGTGCAGCATGGCCAGAGGCACACAGCGATGCACAGAAGATGGCAGACCTCGCAGTCGCATCATACGAAGCATGTGGTCTTGAAGGAGTAAGAGCTCCATACTGTCTTACAGTACTTGCAGAAGCAATGGGCTGTGAAATCAACATGGGTACAAAGAACAGACAGCCTTCAGTCACAGGTCACCCATATCCAAAGGGTGTTGATAACCTTGCAATGCCAGATGATCTCCTTGGAACAGGCAGAATTCCTGCAGTAATGGAAGCAATGAAGATCATGAGAGAGAAAGTAGGAGACGAAGTACCTATCATCGCAGGTATGGAAGGTCCTGTAACCCTCGCATCCGACCTTGCAAGTGTAAAGAAGTTCATGAAATGGTCCATCAAAAAGCCAGAAGACTTCCAGACAATCCTCGACTTCGCATGTGATGCATGTATTGCATACGCAAACGCACTTCTTGAAGCAGGCGCAGATGTAGTAAGTGTACCAGACCCAGTAGCATCACCTGACCTTATGGCTCCTGACACATTCGACAAGACACTCAAGCCAGTCCTTCAGAAGTTTGCTGATGGTGTAAACGGCCCAATGATTCTCCACGTTTGTGGTGACGTATCCCCAATCCTCGAAATGATGGCAGACTGCCACTTCGAATCCATCAGTATTGAAGAGAAGGTAAAGGACCTCGCAGGCGCAAAGGCAAAGGTAGGAGACAAGGTCACTATCTGCGGTAACGTATCCAGTCCTTTCGTACTTCTTGCAGGCGACGAAGCAGCTGTCAAGGAAGCAGCAACAAAGGCTCTTGAGGACGGAATCGATGTACTTGCACCAGGCTGTGGTATTGCACCTGACACACCAGTTTCAAACCTCAAGGCAATGGTCCAGGCAAGAGACGACTACTACGCATAAATTTTTAAAAGCGACATACCATAGTCACACTATGGTTATGTCACCATTCTTTTTTTAGTAAATTCAAAGCAATTTTCTGTACATTGCTTTCGTTTTCTGTATTCGGCGTTAACATAAATTTTTAATATAACCTGAGTGCATCTTTTATTGGTCAAAGGTTATTTGCACTATTTGCCCGTCTTTTGAAATTTAACTCAAAAGCGAGACGTCCCCTTCCTCAGAACGTAGCGACAGGCAGGGGATGAAAGCGTCATAAACCAATCAAAAAACAGTATCAAACACTAACAATTAAATAATCTTGAATCATAATATAAATCAGGTATTTTTTATGCAATTGACATTACCAATTAAAATACAGTCTACTCCTGAACAGGAATCTGTTCTATGGGATTTATCAGAGAAATGTAGGCTTATTTATAATTTTGGTTTGAAAGAACGTCAGGATGCATATCGAATCTACGACAAACAGGTTTGTTGATCGGAATCATTCCCAACAGAATGATAACGAAATGAGACTTACACTCGTAGGAAGCTCCTTCCTCGACAGCCGAAGGCTGGCAGGGAGGAGGAGTTCACCTTTGATTCTTTTGCATTCTAAAACAGGAGATAAATTATGCACTATAGTCTAGGAATTGATGCCGGTGGTACGTATACAGATGCTATTCTTGTAAAGGATTCAGACGGTTCCGTGATAAGCTCATCTAAAGCTCTTACCACTTATCCGGATCTTGTTGATGGGATAAGAAATGCAATCGAATCACTTGAACCGGATTATCTTGAACATGTAAACCTTGTTTCTGTTTCTACTACACTTGCGACGAATACTGTTCTTGAAGGAACCGGGTGTCCTGTGGCACTTATTCTTGTAGGTGAACATCCGGTAAAAGGTGATTTTCCGGCAAAACATGTGCTTTCCACTCCCGGAGGACATGATTTTAACGGTAGTGAACTTGAGGAACTTGATATGGAGGCGATAAGGAATTTTACTGATAAAGTAAAAGATGATGTCGCTGCTTTTGCCGTTTCTTCATTTTTCAGCATCCGTAACCCAGAGCATGAGATTGCGATAACTGATACAATACACGAAATGACAGGTCTACCCGTAGTTTGTGGTCATGAATTATCCCAGGATCTCGGCGCATATGAAAGAGCAGTTACTGCAGCTTTGAATGCTCAGTTGATTCCCATTGCTCACAAATTTGTCCGTTCTGTGATGGATGAAATTAAAAGAAAGAATATCGATGCCAGACTTCTGATGCTGAAATGTGATGGTACCGTTGTAGGTCTAAAGGATGCACTGGACAAACCTGTTGAAACCATATTTTCCGGACCAGCAGCCAGTCTTGTAGGGGCATCTTTCCTTTCAGGCCTTGATACATGTGCTGTAGTTGATGTTGGAGGTACAAGTACTGATGTTTCGTCAATTAACGATGGAATCCCTGAATTGTCAGATACAGGTGCAATTGTAGGTGGCTGGAAAACAAGGGTTCGTGCCACTAGAATGGAAACATCCGCAATGGGTGGAGATAGTCATGTATGGACACGTTCAACGAAAATACATATCGGACCAAGAAGGGTTATTCCTCTGTGTCTTGCATCATCAAAATTCCCTTCATTTTTAAGTAAACTAAAGAAAAGCCCGGTACCTCTTCGGAGTGTTCTTGACAGGAATGTCCAGCCTACAAAGTTCTTCATGAGGTCGGGATTCAAACCTATGGGACTGGATGAATCGGAAGCAGAGGTTCTCAATGCAATTGGTGATGAGCCCATGAGCCTTGATGAGATCTCATTATTATCAAAAAGGTATCCTTCCACAATAATCATTGATTCCCTGATTCAGAAACGACTCATTCAGGCTGTTGGTTTTACTCCAACCGATGCTTTGCATGTCCTCGGAGAATATAATTCATGGGACGCTGAAGCATCAAAAGTCGGTGCTGAAAAGCTTGGCAGGTTGAGTAAGATGACTAGCTTTGATTTCTGCATGAAAGTAAAAGAAATTGTGGCCAAAAATATGGCTTTCAACCTGATGTCCTATATGCTTCCGGGAATTGACAGGGATGGAATTAAAAAGATAGTAGACGGAGAATTCAAGTCCAGGTTTAAGGTTGATATCCCTGTTGTCCTACTTGGAGGACCGGTTATTGCATATGAGGAAAATATGGAAAATGTTATCGATGCTGAAATAATCATCCCAGACCATGCAGAAGTTGGAAATGCTGCAGGTGCTCTTTTTGGCAAAGGAATTAAAAGAGTGGAATTGATCGTAAGGCCGGTTTCAGTTGCAGATCCTAAAGAAGGCTATCTTGTATTTTCACCAATGGGTCGCAAGACTTTTGATGAGTATCGTGAAGCAATTGAATATGCAAATGAGCATGGGAAAAAACTTGTTATTGATTACATGGGAGAATGTGGTGTCAGTAAAGACAACACTGAGATCAACGTTACTCAAAAGACATATTCCCCTGAAGACTGGAAACACGATCCTCTTGAAACAGTTATTCAGATTACTGGAATCGGATATCCTAAGAAATTCATGATGTAATCCTATACATCATTCTTTTTTATTTTTATTTTCAGAAAAAGAGCATACTCTACAGTATGGGGTTTAGAAAAGTACGTAAAAAAGAAAAAAGGAACAAGTTCCGAAAGAACTTGTTTCGCTTCTATATTTAGAACTTGTAGTTGTCGTCTGGTCTGAAGACAGCGACTTCTGCCTTGTACTTCTCGAGACTCTCGCTCATGAAGGTGTCGGCTTCGTCGGTCATTGCATCGAGTGCTGCCTTTGCATCGTTGAGTGCGTTTGTCTCGAACTTGGACATGACAAGTTTCTTCTTGTCTGCGTCGTTCAGGATGTCACAGCATGCGATTGCTGCGTTCTTTGCACGGAGGTAAAGGTCGTCTCCGTCCTTTGCTATTGACTCAGCTACCTTGTATGCGTTGTCGTATGCGAGGACATATCCCTGTGGGTCTCTGTACTTGTCAGAGAGTACGAGGATGTCACGAAGCATCTTTGCGTTTCCTGTCTCAGTTGCTACGTTGAGCATTGCTGCATCGTAGTTAAGGGACTCGGACCAGCACTGTACAGATGTACCACCGAATTCACCGTGGTATTCTACAGATTCGTTTGACCAAAGGTCACAGCACTGCATGACAAGGTTACCCATTACATCTGAGTGTGCACAGGTTGAGGTCTTTCCTTCCTGAGCGATTGGGCATCCTGTGATTGCCTTTACGATTGTGTTCTCGTATCCACAGTCCTTTCCTGGACCCTGGGCACCTGCTTCATATCCTGCGAGTGTCCTTGGTGCGGAGATTGCTCTTGCGATGATTGCAAGGGTGTGTGCAAGGTTCTTGTCAAGGAGACCACCTGCAATAAACATTGCAGTGTTTGCCTGTGCACAGTCTGTGTCACCAGCTGCAATTCTTCCCTTCTTGTCTGCGATCTTCCTGATGTCTTCCCAGATCATGGTCATGTCAATTGAACCGAGGCAGCCAATTGCGTAGATAAGACCAGGTACATCGTTCCTGAGGATTGCGTAGTCAAGAATTTCCTTACCGCCCATTGTTTCGATGGACAGGAAGTCTGCTCCTGCGTCTGCTACAGCTTCGAATGACTCCATAAGGGTGTCATACTTTGCGCCGATAAGTGCAAGGAGGTCACGGTTCTCACGGATATCACCAGGAGTGTGTCTGAGAGCTGTCTTGATTCCATATTCCTCATGGTATTCTTCCATGATGGTCTTCTGGACGTGTGCGACTTCTCCTCCCCAGTCTGGGTTGTTGGTCATCTGTTCTACGTGTTCTGTCTCGAGTGAGATAGCTGGGAAACCGACCTGTACAGCTCTTGCCATAATGTCAGTTGTAAGTCTGCGGTACTCTGAAACGAGTTTCTCTTTGGAGACACCAGCTTCTGGCCTTGGTGCGTAGTTAACTTCACCAGTTACGTATCCTGCACCTACTTCTAATCCAAGTTCTGCCTTTACTGGGTATACTGACTTTCCGAAGATCATGTCGTCAGCATTCTTGTATGCAAGTGATGTGTATCTTTTAACCATTTCTGTCACCTCTGTTTAGTGTTTGTGGAACTGTTCCTTCAGCTGTGCAAGACCCTTTCCGCCAACGATTGCATCTGCCATCTTTGGTGCGTCTGCTGCTTCTTCACCATATACACCGAGTTCGTACTGTGTAACGAAGTCCTGGTTAACTGCTCCGCCACCGCACTGGAATGGTATTTTGATACCGGACTCGAGGAGTCTGTCGTTGACTTCCTTGAATGCATACATTGTTGTTGTCATCAGTGCTGTACCGGTGAGCATCATTGGGCTTTCCTTCTTTACAGCTGCGATAACTTCGTCGACTGGTACATCACGGCCAAGGTCAACTACTTCGTAGCCAGCTGCTCTAAGGAGTGCTGCTACAATTGACTTACCGATGTCGTGTACGTCACCTTCTGCTACGTGGCATACAACCTTTCCTTTTGGTTTTGGTGCTGCGCCACCCTGTTCCTTACAGAATTCGATACCGTCAAGCATTGCATCTGCTGACATCATAACGTTTGGTAAGAAGATTACACCCTGGTCATATAAGTCTGTGACAATCTTCATTCCTACCATAAGCACATCGTCGATGAGTGCTATTGGGTCTGCTCCGCCCTCGATTGCCTTTTCAAGACCTTCGATCACGTCGTCTTCTTCTCCGTCAAAGATTGCAGCACAGATTGTCTTTGCAGGTTCTGCGCTTGGATACATCTCAGCTGCCATCTCTTCAGGTGTCTGTGCTTTTTCTTTAGCAACATTATACCTAACTAATATTTTGCTTGGGTCTACATCCATCTAATTCTACCTCCTTAGATCTAGATTGACTTCCTACTGCAACGCCGGTATACATTCAATCGAAGTATACGTCGTAATGCAGCAGATGGACATCTGTAAGCTCCTGACATTGTTTATTGTAGCAAAAGTCTCCACAACCATTTGCTAACAAATCTTAGTCATTTGCTAACTTCATCTTTCCACATAAACACCTATTCCAGACAGCTATATAAACATAGCGGTATTGAAATATATAATATAGATTTCATAAAAAAAAGCAACATTATTTTATACAGTACTCCCAGTAGTCAGTTTTTAGCCCAAATGAATAACTAATAGCCTTATAATATTTTGAATGTTAACCCATATTTTTGCAATTTTTTTAACATAAATGCAAAAGATAAATAGACAGTTGCAGTTAACTTTATATATGACCGGTCAATAGTTGCAGTTTCAGCAACTTAACTAAAGTTTGCTTGTTGTATACACTTAAATTTTAAAAGTAATATAATTAGTGTATTTTCTATTTATTTTGTGAAGTGATGCAAATAAAACTAATAATTTTAATTATACACATAAAAAAACTGCTGATCTCAAATAGATCCATATTTTTTAACTAATTGTTAACCGTTCGATTTAAGTATCGTCAAAAGTCGAAGTGTACAAAGAATCAAACAATAAATATTTAGATAGTAGCTGAAATCGCATGTTATGCGTTATGCTTATATACGACATGATTTTGCAGAGACGCCTTACAAGAAATAGAAAAAAATGTTCTATTAAACACGAATTAAAAATGAAAAATAGCCCAATAAATTATTCAGACAAATAAAAAAAGATAGCAGCAAAAGAAGTTGCTGCAAATGACCACTATAATCAATTATAATCAATTGTTATTGACTAAATCTATAGGTTTGGCATGACCATGGTCATGATTGTGATCATGTGGTTTGCTGTGTGTGAAACTTATGCCCTGGTTGCCCAGTTTATCCGAAATGGTATCATTTACTATACTTTCAAGCTTGTCCTTGTCAATACTTGATACTGCGGAGAGAACCTTAAGTCGGGGCACATCTCCAGTTGTAGTATCTATCACTTCTTCAGTAATTTCCTGATCATATCCTGTCAGATTTGTCTTGACAGTATTTGAGTCAGATTCAATAAACAGCTTTATGTGTCCGACAAATTCAGGACTTAGCTCTATAACCTTTGACTTAAGGCTATTCATAATATCCTTTGCAGTTGTTTGTGCTACACCAGTGGATATCCTTCCTTCCAGCAGGAACTCAGTTGCATAACTGGATATTCCGGAAGCTTCAATTGAATCTGTGCTTTGATCAATAGGTTGTCCTGTTTCATCATCGATAAGAGGAGTTTGAGAACTTGTGACTTCTCCATGTTTACTAGGCGTATCCCCCATTGCAAGCTTGACAAATTCATCCCAATGCTCATCTTCTTTGGAAGTGGACAGCATTATAACCTTTGCATTTGGATTGAGTTGCTGTGCAGAAGCCTCAAGAATTGGTATTCTGATTTCGTCTACAAGATCTATCTTGTTGATCCCCAATATTTCGGCATCAATTATCTGCCTCATGGCAAAATTCTTGACTTCCTTCATAAGCTGCTTAAATCTGCTACCATCTATGAGTGTAACAAGGGGTTGAACCGTCACACCATCCAGATTCATCAACTTGATATCTTCTTTGATAACATGTGGGAAAGCAATACCTGTTGGTTCAATGAGCAATATATCCGGGTTGTAATTTTTGTAGAGCAAACTTATTGTTGTTTTCATGCTCACTTTAAGCGTACAGCAGATACATCCGTTTGTTAATTCGGTTGTATCCAGGCCATATTTGGATATAACATCGCCGTCAAGACCTATCTCACCGATCTCATTGACAATGATCGCCACCGTTTTCCCGGCCTTGCTGAATTCTCTTCCTAACCTTAAAATAGTTGATGTCTTACCGCTACCTAAAAATCCGCCTACTACTAAAGCTTTCATATATCATTCCTTCTAAAAAATAAAAGAAGAGGCTAAATTAAGCCTGCTCCATGACTACAAGATTTTCCCACTTGAATTTATCCTTTGGACATGCATTGATACATCTCTTACAGTTTGCGCCGTCACAGAGATCGGAGCTTATCATAACAACTCCTTCAGCATCAATGGTGATTGCGTCATTCGGACAAACCTTGATGCACTTCTCACATTCAGGACAATCAACCTTCATGGTCAGATATGTACCGACATGTTCAATGACCTGAAGTCCCTCCGGACCAAGTACAGGAATGTCCTTTTCAACAACCTTGTTGACCTTTGTTTCCTTTTCCGGCATGTCTATCTTTGGAAGTCCCTTCTTCTTGAGGAATTTCTTGAGCATCTTAAATGGCATTCCTTCAGTCCAGTATGAGATCTCCTGGATATATGCTTCCTTAAATGCAGCGTCAGTTGCAAACATTACATGGTTGCTGACGATCTTTGATGCGATATCCTGAAGTTCCCAGAGCCTGTCCTCCGAAAGGAGAATTTCCCTTGCAACAATAAGTGAAGTGTTACCGATCTGTATAACTTCGTCAACATCGAATGGGACCATGCCGACCTGGTGCGCCTTGACAGCGTCCATATAGGTACCTGCGGCACCGGACATGTATGCCTTCTTGACATCGGATACTTCTACTCCTGCTGCGTTACAGAGTGCGAGATGTCCTGCACGGATTGCACCAATTGCAAGGCCTGCTGCTTCAACGTCCTTCTCGAAGAACTTGATCTTGTCCTGCAGATAGAGGATGTGATCTGGTGTGTTTATCTTTGGAAGTGTTATAACTCCATTCTTCATTCCTGCTTCAATAATTGCGATAACACCTGTACCGGTAATTCCTTTGGCTTTGATGGTACCCTCACAGTCAGTCATTTCCTGCTGACCATTGTCAAGCTTTGATGGAGCTGCGCATCTCCACATCTGTACCCCGTCTGCCATGACGTCACCGTTCTTTGGATCGGTCAGTGCACCCTGGACAGTGTTCATTTCACCGTCTAGTACATAGTTTCTAAGACCAGCGCCTTCAAATTCAACATCGGAAACAACAAATGGTGATGCAAGTTTACCGTATTTGATCTGCTGACCTTCAAGTGCAGGTCCCGCTGCAGCGGAACCGGTGTAGATTGTGCCTTCATGGATAAGTGCCATTTCTGCATTTGTTCCGTAGTCAGTTGCAATTGCAGTTTCCTTTGTATCAAGGAAACCAGACTTAATGATAAGTGCAAGTGCATCGGCACCAACTTCATGTCTGATTGCAGGCGGAACAACGAGCTTTGCATTTGGATATACATCCAGTCCCTTGATCTCAGAACAGTCAATGATCCTTGCGCTTCTGTCAGATTCCTTGATATTGAGTTTTTCCTTCTTTCTTTCTCCTGCATAAGCAAGGTCGTCGATTGGGATTCCCTGGAAAATAGAAAGCTGTATAGGGTTTCCACAAATTGACATCCTTTCCATTTCTTCCGGCTTAACACCAAGCGTCTCAATAATATGCTTTACAGCATTAACGTGCAGACCCTGAGCAAGATCCAATCCGTAAGTTATGGCAAAATCCAGATGGTCCATAACATTTGCTCCAGGGAGCGGGTTACGGAGAGTGATAACTGTTTTTTGAATTTCACCAGTATCAAGATCTATTTTCTGTGCTCTGATACCACTGGTACCTATGTCTATTGCAACTCCAAGTTTCATTTGAATCCCTTTTAAATCCTTTTAAATTTAATAACGTAGTATCTGTGTCCGAACTTAAAAATATATGTTGCGGTAATTTTTGTCTCTTACTATCATTATTTAAACTGATTGAAGTACATCTCAAAACTGCATTAATTTAACAGTACCGCTTTTGAAATATCCGAAAGCTGCTAAAGATACATAAAAAAATAAACTGCTTTACCTTTATTAAAATATAAATAAAATTGATTCTGCAAGTGCTAATTCTAACACATTTTCATTTGAAGCATAGCCTTTCACCCTTTTCGGTCAATTCATATGCCTTACCTTCAATACTTTCATTATTGCCGGAACAGGAAGAAGATGCGCTACATGAACAGCATGCAGAAGACTTTGGACTGGAATTATTACAGACCTCCCGAACATACCCCATATGCTGCAGCATAATAAGCCTGTCTTTTATATCGCTCTGCTTAATACCGACTACATCCGCTGCTTCCAGAAGCGTGTGATTATCGATGAACAAGATCTTCAGTGTTTCTTTTATCATAAAATTCAGCCACTCTGATAATGTTAGTTTTTCGGAACCGGGTCAAATATATCTTTCCATTTAATGTATGCAAATAACGGGATTAGTGCCAGATATATACCGGGCCTGAGATCACTAACAGGTGTCCAGCCCGCAAAATCCTCATTCCTGAGAAGATATGCTTCAAGCAAATTGCCCGTGCTTACCAGAAGGTAAATAACTGCAAATATAAGTGCAATGAGAATTCCCACATAAGCGTAAGATATTCCCTCATATACACCGGAGCGCATTTCCATAACACCATAAATAAATACCGTTCCAATGAGTAGCAGTACAAAAGAACCGATGATATCAGACGGTACGAAAAGAACATCAGCTAATGCCATATTAAATTCAGGACCAATGATGATCTTACCGGTTCCTGCCGCCAGTTGCACAAGCCCCAGTATAATATATAGAGAACCGCAGATCGCAGAGAAGATCACAGGCACCTTTGTATCAGGTTTTTCCTCGGGGATCTCATTAATATCCAAGCATGACACCTCCCTGATATATCACAAATGCAGTGATCCATGCAACAATTATTCCATAGAAAATGGCAAATGCCGTCCACTTCCATGAACCTGTTTCCTTTTTAATGACACCTACAGTTGCCACACAGGGCATGTAAAGCAAACTGAAAGCCATCAAACTAAGTGAATTCAGTGCATTCAGTCCCGGATCCGCCATAAGACGTTCGGTAAGGGCTTCAGAATTATCCCCTGCTCCATAAAGAACACCCATGGATGCAACAACGATCTCCTTGGCAACCAGTCCGAATATCAAGGCGACCGAGATCTTCCAATCAAATCCAAGAGGCTTCAACAGAGGCTCCACCGCATGGCCAAGACTACCTACATAACTATCCTCGCTTCCATATTCCACACCCCATGGGAACGATGCAAGTGCCCATATAACCACTACACCTACTAATATAATAGAACCTGCTTTCTTGATGTACATGAAACCGTTGTCCCACATGTGTATAAGACTGGTTCTCAGAGTAGGAACCCTGTAAGGTGGAAGTTCCATGATGAATGGCGCAGGTTTGCCCCTGACAACTGTTACCCTGAGGAGCTTTGCAGAGATTATCGCGATAACTATTCCCAGAATATACATTCCGAATATTACAGTACCTGCCTGTCTGCCAAAGAAAGTTCCCGCAAACAACACATATATTGGCAACCTTGCTCCACACGAAACAAAAGGCACTACAAGTATTGTGATGAGCCTGTCCTTTTCATCTTCAATGCTTCTGGCAGCCATGATTGCGGGCACATTACACCCAAATCCCATGAGCATAGGAATAAAGGATTTACCATGCATTCCGATTTTATACATTAGTTTATCCATAATGAACGCAGCTCTTGCAAGATAGCCGCTTCCTTCCAGAAGTGACAACAGGAAGAATAATATGAAAATATTGGGCACAAATACCAGTACCGCCCCTACACCACCGATAATACCATCGCCCACAAGAGATGCAAGCCACTCTGGTTGCAGACTTGATGAAACGTACCCTGCAACCCAAGATGCCGCAAGATCGATCATATCCATGAAAGGTGTTGCAAAAGCAAAAGTAAGTTCGAATGCGCCCCACATGAGCGCGAGAAAGATTGGAATTCCAAGATATTTATTCGTAAGAACCCGGTCCACCATATCTGATTTTGTCAGTTTGTCATTGGCCCTGGTGCACATTTGAGGAAAGATAGTATTTATGGCTATGTAACGTTTATCAGCTATTTCGGCCTCAAACTCTTCCTGATCAATGGAATCTATTATCTGAATCACACGATCATAAACAGGACTGTCTGAAATTTTCTCTCTGACGTTGCTGTCACCTTCAAGAAGACGAATGCTTATCCATCTGAGCGGATATCTGCTGTCGCGGGTTTCATCTTCTGCAAGTACCTGTTCAATTTCAAGTATCTTCTCTTCTATCTCAGCACCGTAACCTATCTCATGACCATGATACTGCTTGATCTCTTTTTGCTCGATAACCTTATCCAGAAGATCGCAGATGCCTTTTTTCTGGCTTGCAACCGTTTTTATAACCGGCGTTGCCAGAAGCTCTTCCATTTTATCAATATATATCCTGTCGCCTCTCTCCTCTGCAATATCGCACATGTTGAGTACAATAAGGATCTCAGATCCAAGTTCCATGAGCTGAGTTGTAAGATAGAGGTTCCTTTCAAGGTTGGATGCATCTACAACCTGAATTACAATATCCGGTTTCTCTTCAATGATATAATTACGGGCAACTATCTCGTCAATGGAATAAGCAGTAAGACTATATGTTCCGGGCAGGTCAATAACTTCAATATCATAATTCTTGTATGAGACATTGCCACTCTTTTTTTCCACTGTAACGCCGGGCCAGTTACCAACATGCTGCCTGGAACCCGTCAGTGCATTAAAAAGTGTGGTCTTGCCAACATTAGGATTTCCTGTTAGTGCTATTTTTATTTTACTGCCATCCATGAACTATCCTCAGGAACAGTTATACTATAATAAATGTCTACTAAAATATCTAAAGGTTCGGAAAAAAGCCTGTTCAGAGTTTAGTAATAAATATCTGTTTTGCTTCTTCTTTACGAATTGACAGGTGATAACCTTTTATGTTATAATCCATGGGATCCCCAAGAGGTGCATTTCTGACAAGTTCAATATCAGTCCCTGCAACCATTCCCATATCCATAAGTTTTCGCCTTGCAGAACCCCTGACCCGTACCTTTGTGATCCTGGCCTTCTCTCCGGGTTTTAGTGTATCCAATGTGGTATCATTTTCTTCCAGCAAGTCGTTCCCTGTCCTTTTTTTATGGTAGGTCTAAACCGTTTTTGGTATTTAGCAATTTCGCATTACCTAATTTGTGTTAGTATGCAAAAAAGAAAAGATAGTCACATCAGGATTAAAAATATTAAAATGTACCTGCAGACTTTAATAAAATAAGGTTAGAATAAGCACATCAATTTCAAATGACACTTATTTCTTCTTTCCGTGAACAGGACAGTTTTCTTTCGCAGAAGGACTGCAATCGATGTACTTCCCGGTTTCACAATAGTAACTGAAATGATCCAGCCAGTATGGCCACTCGTCCTTCATGTTCATAAATTCGACGAATTTTGTCAGTGTATCAAATGTCTCCGGAGCCAGTACATGTTCTATCTTGCAGGCATCCTGATCAGCAATTTCCTTGTCAAGACCCAGGATTAGTAAGAAATCCTTAATAACACTGTGCTTTTCCATGGTACATTTTGCAATCTTTTCTCCTTCAGGAGTAAGTGTGACACCACCATACTTCTCATAATTGATAAAACCCATTTTTGTAAGCTTCTTGAACATTCCTGTGACACTAGGAGAACTTATATCAAGCTCCCTTGAAACATCCTTGACCTGTGCATAGCCTTTTCTTTCAATTATCTTCTCGATAACCTTCAGATAATCTTCAGTTCTCTCAGTTGTCATTTCAAAAACTACCTTTTATGGATTTGATGATGGGAGTTTGCCTGCTATGTAATCATAATAGACTATAATTTTGTATACAACAGGTAGTATTTTAAGTTTACCAATTTTACCTACAAAAAGTAGGTTATATTAAAATAAAGAAATAAATATGAGTTGAAACTCAGAATCCAACCCGATTAACAGAATGATTATATTTTCATTTAATTCACATAAGATACTTTTCCAGTCTGTCCATTCCTTCTTTTATATTTTCAAGGCTGTTTGCATAAGAAAAACGAAGGTGACCTTCGGCACCCTGACCAAAATCAATTCCCGGTGTGATGGCAACGCCAATATCCTCAAGTATCTGCCTGCTCAGTGCAAGAGACTCCTCACCGAACTTACGGGCATCAGCAAGCACATAATATGCCCCTTTTGGTTCATTTCTTATATCAAAACCTATCTCCCTTAACCTCCCTATCAGGTAGAGACGCCTCTCATTATATGTCCTGACCATTTCCTGAGTTTGTTCCTGTGGTCCTTCAAGCGCAGCAATACCAGCATACTGAACGAAGGTATTTGTGGAAATGAAGAGGTTCTGCTGGACTTTCTGCAGAGTCCTGATATACTTTTTTGGCGAGATCAGGTAGCCCAGTCTCCAGCCAGTCATAGCATAAAGCTTTGAGAATCCATTCAGGACAAAGGCATTGTCAGTGTACTCTAATATAGTATGGTCTTCACCTTCATACACAAGTCCCTGATATATCTCATCAGAAATGATAGGGACATCACCTGCCACCTGTGCAATTTCCATGAGAGTTTCTGCGGACAGAACCTGACCTGTGGGATTTGATGGGGAATTGATAAGTATGGCCTTGGTTTCAGAATTTATATGTGCGGCAAGATCATCTGCCTGTAACATAAAACCGTTATCTTCATTGGTGTAGATGAAATCAGGCACACCTCCTGCAGTTCTTACAAAGTTCGGGTAACATGCATAATGAGGATTCGACATGATAATCTCATCCCCTGCATCTATCATAGCAAGGAAAAGCAAAAGCATTGCAGAACTGGTTCCTGAAGTAACTATAATCTGAGCCGGGTCCACGTCAACATCAAATCTACCCTTATAGTTCCTTGAAATTGCCTGTCTAAGTTCTATAAGCCCCTGACTGTGAGTATATTTGGTATTTCCTGCACACATAGCTTCCTTAGCAGCATCACATATGTGGGAAGCTGTAGGAAAATCCGGTTCACCGATCTCAAGATGAATTATGTCCCTGCCCTCTTCTTCAAGCTGTTGTGCCCGTTCCAGTACCTCCATAACATAAAAAGGAGGAATATTTGCAACTTTATCAGATAACATGTTACTCATCATCCATACAAATTAAGTACGTATTAAAGAAAGTGAACAGATTCAGGATTGGACCGGAACAGTGAACTACCACTGGTTAAAATCAGTGGCTTCTTGCTTCATTCCTCTGACCAACGCCAGTAAGTCCACAAGCTCTTCCCGTAGTTCCTACGGTGTTTAAGTTATTCAAAGCAATGTTTTTGATATTGATAGCTGCATTAACATCCCTGTCATGTAATGTCTTACATGAAGAACATTCCCATCCTCTATCATTAAGAGTTAAATCATCCTTTTTATATCCACAAATATTACACAACTTTGATGATGCATCAAATCTACCAATTTGTAGAATGGTTTTACCATACCATTTTGCTTTGTAAGTTAATTTTCTAATGAATTCAGACCATCCAACATCACTGATAGCTTGAGCAAGTTTATGATTCTTGATCATTCCGGATACATTGAGATTCTCGGTAACTAGAGCTTGGTTTTCGCTAATTAATTTCATAGATATCTTATGCTGAAAATCATTTCTTTGATTAGCTATTAACTGATGGTGTTTTGCCAATTTAGCAATTGCTTTTTTCCTGTTTTTAGAACCTTTTTGTTTCCGGCTAACTTCTTTTTGTAGTTTCTTCAACTTCATAAGAGACTTCTTCAGGAACTTAGGATTTTCAATAACTTCTCCGGATGAAAGAATAGCAAATGATTTAATTCCTACATCAATTCCAACTGTTGTATTCTCATTAAATTCAACTGGTATTGGTTCAGGAACATGATCATCTATCAGAATGCTCACATGATATCTTCCAGCTGATGTTTTGGAAACAGTTAAAGTCTTAAAGATATCAAGCTTCCTGTTAAGTTTCTGATCAAGGATAAGTTCTCCATTTACTTCTTTTGTTACAAGTTCATTTTCAATGACTTCTTTATCTAAGAAATCCCTATGAAGAACAATTTTTATCCAACCGATTTTAGGAAGGTAAATCTTTGAAGTAGTAAGATTAATCTGATAGTTTTGAGGAACTTGAAACGAAAAATCGTTGTTCCGTTTATTCTTTCTTGTAGGATATCTTCCGTTTCCTTCAAAGAAGTTCTTGAATCCAGTTAACAAGTTCTTGTTGGCTTGTTGCAAAGATTGTGAATTTATATCTTTTAGCCATGGATGTAATTCTTTAAGAGAAGTTAAATTGTTGTTCAAATCAATTTCACTAACATTGATTTTAAACTTAGAATACATAAGCTTTTTAATTAAAAGTGACCGATTGTATACGAATCGAACAGTACCAAAATGTTGCTCTAACAAAATTTGCTGTTCTTTGTTAGGGTATATTCGATATCTATAACCTCGTTTCATTTCAATCACTCGATGTAAAAAAGCAAACATTTCATACAAATATTTATAAGTTACAATTATATTTAAATGTTTACTAAGTTTGACTCAATTCATCCACACATTGAAATGGGTGGTCTTCTTGCTCTAAATAGATAAAAGATTTTTGTTCAAAAGAATTGATAAAAAAATAAACGCTGGCACAAATTGCCAGCATTAGTAACATGGATTTTCCGCCATAGGATACAGAAAATCATTTCCTTGCCTTTGCATACTCAACAAGTGCTTCCTTAATTCCCCACTTGAACGCAACCACAACTGCAATTCCCCACGCAAGTGGTCCAACGAGTATATAGAATATACTTGTGTCAATGAGCATTGCATCCAGTGCCAGGAGAATGACAACGAAAGCAAGGAAGCCCCTAAGAGCCGGAATCCATATATTCGTACCCTGTGCGTTCATATTCTTAAGGAGACTGCTGACGTAACCCGCAAACAGATCAATGGATAGCAGTCCGATCAACAGGATCAGAATACCTGCGAAGAGATTTGGAAGATATGCCAGTATAGAAGCTACCACTCCTGCTATTATGTCAAGTTTGAGTATGTTCAAGGCTGCCATGATAAATAACAGATAACCAAATACCTGAACAATCAGGGCAATGAGCTTCGAACCTGCCAAACCACTTGACTCCATTGCACTTCCAAGACTTGTTTTAGCTATCTGCTCATCAAGTCCTGCCGCTACAAGTATGTTCTCCACAAGATTTGCAAGGAAGTCAACTACCAGAAGTCCGATAATTAGTACTACTACTGCAGAGAGTATGATTGGTATGTACAAAATTATCTGTGTGATAAAGTCTGCAACTATCTGCACATTGAGAAGATCAATAATAATCACAGCAAAAACAAAATAAACGAACCACCTGATCGTGGCATCAAAAAATTCCACTGTAGTAATATTTGTCCTCTCAATCATCTTTCCGATGGATGTTTTGTCTATCAGGTCGTCAAGCCCGATCTTATCGAGTATTTTCGACCCGATCTTACCTAATGCCTTTCCTGCTACCATTCCAACTATTAAAAGCACTACTACAGCGATTAAAGTCGGAAGAAAAGCTATCATTTCATCTAACATAGTGTATACACTATTCATTATTGGCGATGCTGCCATATTTTTCCCCCTTATATTTATACTTCAGAACCAGATAATCAGTTCTGCCCCGTTTTCCATTAAAATTTTCTTTACTTATTCTATTTAAGCATACCTGAGTTTATAAAGAAAAAAGAGTTACAAAATAAATTTTGTGAGCAAGAAACTCAGAACCAGGAATAATAAACTTCAACCTTTGGTGATGCATTCATATTTTACATCAGCACGCTGGATATCAGGAACATCTCCCCAGAAGCCCATATATTCTCCCTGAATTACAATGGCTCCTTTTATCCCTTCAACATTTTTTATGACCTCAAAGGAGACTTCAACTGCTTCCCTTCCGATTTCAGTCGAATTGCCAAGAGCTGTTGCCGCAGAATCAGCTAACGAAACATTATCTGAAAATACCACAGCTGCGTCAGCCATTCCAAAACTTATGGAAGGACCCACACTACCCGAAGAAGTACATACACCTGTTATTGAGTCACGAGGTTCCATTACAAATCCAAGGTTCTTCAAAGGAGAAGTACCTGCATAAATTCCCATAACTACAGGTCTGTCATTAATAATAGCAATGTCACCGCCATTATCCACAATAGCAAATCTTGCTCCGGCATCAACCATAGCTTCTACCGCAAGAGCAGATATAGTTCCGGCCACTGCACTCATGGGACCAATACCCATGGCGTTACCTGCATCAACCATTCTTCTTACGACATCAGGAAAATCTCCTTTGGAATCATATGGTTCAAGGGTACTCTGGAAAAAAGGATCATAAGAAATATAGGACTCGAGCTCTCTTCGATTTGACCTGATGGAATCCCTGGCAAGCTCAATATATGACTGCGAATCTGCCTGGATTGTAACGATGGTCTCTTTAAGTCTGAAATGTTCTTTCATGATACTGAAATAGAATATAAAGAAAAATAAAAATAGTTTATCACTTGTTGTTCCCAAGTGATAAAGCATTATGTGGACACATATCAACACATGTTCCACACTGGATGCATTTGGTTTCATCAACCTTCAGGTTAAAATCCTCATCAAGAGAGAATACCTTGGTAGGACATACAGAAACACATGCACTGCATTCCACACACTCATTCTCATCCCACTTTATAGGGGTATCAAGTTGTGTGACAACAGCACCTTTATTTGTAAGTGACTTCATCATTAACTCGTATTTATCTTCATCCACATCCGCAACCACTTCACCGTGTGAACGATCAAAATGTGCCTGGGATATGTTCAGAAGTACACCGGTTTCAAGTATTGCTTCAGCCATGATCGGTTTTATAAGTATGTCACTTGAAATATTGATCTTGATTTTCAAATCTATGACCTCCTGGCATACAATTTACTGATATCATCACTTGTGATCATTCCTATAACTTGCCCATCCTTTTTGATAACAGGCATGGCAGAAACTTCATTCTGGTCAAGTCTCCTTGCCACCACTGCAACCTGCTCATCTGCATTTGCAGTGATCACTTTTCGGGTCATTATGTCTTCCACAAGATCGAATTTGTTAAGGGAAACTGCCTTTGATATATCCCATGCAGTCATAATTCCCGCCAGAGTATTATCTTCATTCAGCACAGGAAGATGATTAAATGAAGTGTCAAGTATCGTCTTTGCTGCATCATATATACTGGCATTTTTCTTTATTGTCACAACATTTACAGCCATAATGTCAGAAACAAGAGCTATTCCCTGAGTTTGCTTCATTGGTTTTGCTGAAACATCCTTTGGAAGCCTTTCAACAGGCATTGATACAAAGAACTCACCTCTGGTGATCCAGTCTTTAAGTTCATTGGCAATTATCCTGGACTTCTTAAAACTTGAAAGTGAAGAAGTCGGAACTTCCTTATCATTGATCTCCACAAAGCCACTGCGTAACTCTTCATAGGTTACATCGCGGATTGCAGGTCTGTCCCTGCTGGGTATACCGTAATCCAGTATTTTAGTTGTTACACCGGCATCGCTGACTGCAGTTGCCCGGGCAATCTGTTCATTCAATATAGGGATAGGTACTCCCATTCCGACATACAGTGATGTGCCGTAACCTGTGAAATTTGCAGCCCTGATATAATCCGTGCTCATATTCTTAAGATCACCCTGAACCATCAGGGTACCGAATCCACCACCTGAAGAGTGTTGAGTCCCCTGTCCTGTAATATATCCCTGTGCACCTCCAAGGAATATCCGGGTACCGGTTCCGATGGTCATGTAGTCCGGATCGTTTGATAACGGGGAAAGAACACCTGCTCCTGAATATACGACATTTCCAAAGGACGGAAGTAGTGACCCCATATAAGTATGTATTGTGCTTTTGGTACTGTTGGTCGCAGAATTATATTTCTGGTAAGCATTACGAGGGTTCATCATAATTGCCTGATTCATATCATCAAGGGAAAGTGTGGTATCAAGAACTTTCCTGGGATAACAATCAGTTCCATGAGACATTGCATGGAGATGCACTGACTTGCCCCTGATGAGATCTTCTATAACATGTGCGCCACCGTAATCCATACCTAAGGTCTCGGATATCTGTGTTGCACCTATGAAAGCGTCCACTGCTGCAACACCGGTATAAGCTTCAACATCGTTCAGAAAAACCTTCTGCATCTTAATAGGTGGCTCCGAATGACCGAAGTTCAGCCAGACACCTGATGAACACATGGCACCAAATGTACCGGTAGTAACCACATCGACTTCCTTTGAAGCTTCTTCCGCGCCCAGTTCACCTACAATGTGAACCATTTCCTCCGCAGTAACCACATTGACGCTTCCGTCACGGATCTTGCTGTTGATCTCATGAATTGATTTTTTGACCATTACATATACCTCTTAAAGCACAAAGTAATTTTTTGGTACCTATATATTACTTATGGTAATTTATTTATCGCAGATACCATTCAGAAACAAATGATGAGGTTCAATTTATCACAACTCTTCCTAAGTGAACTCCTCCTCCCTGCCAGCCTTCGGCTGTCGAGGAAGGAGCTTCCTACGAGTGTAAGTCTCATTTCGTTATCATTCTGTTGGGAATGATTC
>NZ_JAGGKD010000023.1 GCF_017873415.1 Methanolobus bombayensis
TGTTTGATACTGTTTTTTGATTGGTTTATGACGCTTTCATCCCCTACCTGTCGCTACGTTCCGAGGAAGGGGACTTCTCGCTTTTGAGTTAAAATAAATAATTAACAGCCCCTGCTCACACAGGGACAACTTCAGGCATTTCCGTACCTGTCTTAAGGCCGCTGAGACTCTTGAGTTTCTCAAGGATACTGGTCTTTTCAGAACCCACAAGACTATGCTCGATAACTTCAATGATGTTGGTTACCGGAACAATTTCGATCTTGTCCTTATATGCCTCTTCGATAAGCACGTCATCCTCGTTGGATTTTGGAATTATTACCTTCTTTATACCTGCTCTGGCTGCAGCTTCTATCTTATAGGTTGCACCACCTATAGGAAGTACATCTCCCCGGACAGATAATGAACCTGTCATGGCTACAGACTGATCAATAGGTATGTTCTCAAGGGCTGATATCACCGCAGTGGCAATGGATATGGATGCACTGTCTCCTTCCACTCCTTCATATGTTCCTATGAACTGGATGTGGATGTCATGGTTGCTTATATCCTTGCCTGTTACGTTCTTGATAACAGCGGAAACGTTCTGTACAGCTTCCTTTGCAATATCCTTGAGCATTCCGGTTGCGATTACCTTTCCTTCTGAGTTAGAGAGTGATGGAGCCACTCCTGCCATTATAGGCAGAACTATTCCTGAATCTCCTCCCATGACCGCAAGTCCGTTTACTCTTCCAACAGCACTTCCCATCTTTTTGAAAAGCTGATAGTCGTTCTTGCGTTCAAGATAATTATCAGCAAGCTGCTGTTCAATTGATCTTGCCATTTTCTTTGCACCAAGGACGTGCTTTGCAGTGGCAAAAGGAGCATCTTCTGATTGAGCAATGTCACCTGCAACTCTGATAAGACCTCCAAGGTCACGGAGTTTCAGTGTTAGATGTCCCTTTCTGCCTGCTCTTCTCTGAGCTTCACGGATCACTTCATCCACAGCAGTCTGGTCAAATGGTGGTATATGGCCGTCTCTCATGACTTCCTGTGCCACGAATCTGACAAGGGTCTTGCGGTTTTCAGCATTATCCTCCATTGATTCTCGCATGAAAAGCTCGTATCCGTAACCCTTTATACGTGACCTGAGTGCAGGATGCATCTTTTCCATAGCGTCAAGGTTACCTGCTGCCACCATGATAAAGTCACATGGTACAGGTTCTGTCTTGACAAGAGCACCTGAACTCCTTTCGGACTGACCGGTGATAGGATACTCCTTTTCCTGAAGGGCTGTAAGCAGGCTCTGCTGTGATTCAAGGCTGAGAGTATTGATCTCATCAATGAACAGTACACCCTTGTGTGATTTGTGAATATCACCGCTCTCTACCCTGTCATGTGCAGGTGTTTCAAGACCACCTGACTGGAATGGGTCATGCCTGACATCTCCAAGAAGTGCACCTGCATGTGTTCCTGTTGCATCAAGAAATGGTGCGTGTTCCTTCTGGTAGTTTGAAACGATGAGCTTTGGGATCATCATCTCTTCTTTTGGCATGAACTGGCGTGTAAGGAGCAATATCATTATCGCTGCAATGATACCCCACAGAAGTTGCCCAACGTAGAATGAGTAGATTATGATACCAAATACCAGTATCATCATCAGCATATTGCGTGACTGGGCCTTTTTCTGTGCTTCCAGCTTATGTGCCATAACGATCTCCCTGCCTTTTCCGGCAGGTACAGAGCGTATTTTAGGATTATTATTATCTTCAGGATTTGGGTATGTGAGTATATCCTGTAGTTCTTCTTTTGGAAGTAGTTCAGCCATCGCTTTTGAAAGCAGGGACTTACCCGTACCCGGGCTTCCTATCATCATTACGTGCCTTCGCTGGCTTGCTGCTTTTTTCACCACCTCCACCGCATGTTCCTGACCTATTATCTGGTCTATTAAGAGTTCCGGAACATCTATGGAGTCTGTGGTTTCGAAATTGTCCTCGTACAGTTCAATCTCTTCACTAGAATCAGTAGTCTCTTTTTCCATAGTCTTCTCACAAGTTTTGTGGTTTGTTCACAGTTGTACGTACAAAATATATACTTGACGGTTTTTATAATTATGTAGGTCTAATTTATTATATTTAATTTGTGAGTAAAGTTAATATGATTATAGTGGCATCTGAATATAAGAAATTATGCCTTACTTTGTTGCTCCGGAGCTGATATTATGAAACTGACACCATTTCTGGTGATAGCACTTATCATATCCTTATTTTCGTTTTCAGCCAGTAACGACCTGATCTCTGATGGAGAGGAGTATATTCATTTCAATCAGGTCACAATGAGTTTTCAGGGCACAGATGCGGTGATATCTATTTCCTATGGTCTGGATATGTTTTCCAGTATGTATGTCTTTCTGCTGGGTGCGCATAATCTGGAGCCTGCAATAGATACTTTCTTCTCGGATTTTGGTGATGTGGAGGTGCTTGAGGTCGGCAGGGATAATGCTGTAATATTTGCAAAGGATGTTTCGCGTAAGAATGACGACTTCTATTTGCATGATTCACATGATCTGAATGGGACGGTGGATGTTTTGACTATGATATATCCTGATGGTTCTACAAGAAGTGTTACAGATACCAGTTCTACTCCCGATACATTCTATAGCGAATGAACGTTTGTTTCACAACTATGGACGCTGTTCTTTATATACAGATGGAGTTACACAGGCGTTTACCCAAAAGGTTTATTATCTATTATGCATTATGTGGGGTGCTGATAAGCCCCAAGGCATGCGATAATAGCACGAATGTGCCATGAAGCATTAGGGTGTTTACAGATATTCGCAAACTGCATAATGGGCTCGTGGTCTAGCTGGTTATGACGTCGCCTTGACATGGCGGAGGTCCGGAGTTCGACTCTCCGCGGGCCCACCATTAACAGTTTTGCAATAGTTAACTTTAAATGTAAAAGCAACATTTAGGTGCTTCGGGTCAAAATGCCCAGGTAGCTCAGTTTGGGAGAGCGCTGCCCTGAAGAGGCAGTTGTCCCCGGTTCGAGTCCGGGTCTGGGCACCTAAGCAAAGCACACCAGTAGTGTAGCGGTTATCACCGGGCGTTGCCAACGCTCGAACCCGGGTTCGAATCCCGGCTGGTGTACTCATGATAAACGAAAGGTCTGATATGCTTGCCAATGAGAATATAAAAAAGCTCATTTACAGAATGTCAACCCCTGCGATTGTGGGATTGCTTGTGCAGGCATTTTACAATCTTGTAGACACCATTTTCGTTGGAAGAGGACTTGGAGCTGACAGTGCCCTCGGAATTGCCGGTTTATCCGTTGCATTCCCTGTACAGATGCTCATGATGGGCATTTCCATGGGTTTGGGTATTGGTGGAGCGTCTATCATATCACGAGCCCTTGGTATGGGTGATCACAAAAAGGCCGAGAGAACCCTGGGCAATATGGTAATGCTGGTAATTATATCCAGTGTGATCTTCACTATTCTGGGTTTAGTATTTATTGACCCCGTACTGAAAGTGTTTGGAGCATCGGAGAGTATACTTCCTTTTGCAAGGGAGTACACGAAATACATACTTATGGGAACCATATTCTTTTCGTTCTCTGCAGCATTAAGCAATACCATAAGAGCCGAAGGACATGCAAAATTTGCAATGTCAATCATGTTGATCTCCAGTATTGTGAATATTATACTCGATCCACTCTTTATCTTTGAGTTCAACATGGGAATAATGGGGGCTGCCGTTGCAACAGTAATATCACAGGTAGTTGGCTGTGTATTGGTAATTCACTATTATACAAGCAATATCAGCATGGTTCCATTCAGGCTTGTATATATGGTTCCTGACCTTGCTCTTTCCTGGGAGACTGTGAGCATAGGTATGTCGGAATTCATTTTCAACTCAGTTGAAAGTCTGGTCTTCATTCTCCTTAATCAGAGTCTCCTTATATATGGTGGAGACATGGCAATTGCTGTATTCGGGATAATCATTAAGATCTTTATGCTAACCCTGATGCCTATAATGGGAATAAAGCACGGAATCCAGCCAATTTTTGGTTTCAATTACGGTGCCGGTAATTTTGAGCGGGTTCGGGAAACCGTTTCAATCTCGAACTATATCGTTTTTGGGATGTGTATACTGAGTGTCATTGTTGTTTTCCTCATTCCTGAGCAGATATTCCGCTTTTTCAGCACCGATGCCGGATTGATAGATGTCGGAGTGCCGGCAATAAAGATAAGCTTCCTGATGATGCCATTCATTGGAAGTCAGATAGTGGCAATGGCTCTGCTTCAGTCCCTTGGCAAGTCAAAAGGCTCACTGATGATTACTCTTTCAAGACAGATCTTCTTCCTGCCACCTCTTGTATTCATCCTTCCACTGTACATGGGTTTGACAGGAATCTGGGTGGCATTTCCTATATCTGATTTTCTTGGATTCGTTGTAGCTGTGATCCTTATGAAAAGAGAAGTTAGTAGACTCGTGGCACCAGTACACCTAGATGAAAATTAAGATTTTGATATGTTTTTCCTTTGAAAATCTCAATAGTCTTGAGACATAGGTTTAAATCCTTTCTCTCCAAATCAATACAGGGAGTGAAACTATGGATATGAATAGACTACTATTTCTGGAAAATGTAGGTGTTTTTGGTTAATGACATCTGCTTCAATGGTTGGAATAAGTTTTCTTGTACTGGGAGCTATATTGCTGATTGGAAAATGGATACGGGTTGTCTCCCCTCCTCTCCAGAAGCTTTTCATTCCCAGCTCACTTATAGGTGGCTTTCTTGCACTATTCCTGGGATCAGAGGTACTTGGTCAAATAGTCACGTCATCAGGTTATTATGGAACATTTGTTTCGGGTGGTTTATTCCCTCAGGAAATGATCGATATCTGGTCAGCTTTACCGGGAATTTTCATCAATCTTATATTTGCAACACTTTTCCTTGGAAAGAAAATACCTTCGATCAAGAACATATGGTTCCTTGCAGGTCCTCAGATTGCCCACGGTCAGACCATTGCATGGGGGCAATATGTATTCGGTATACTTGCAACCATTCTTATCCTGACACCCTTCTTTGGAATAGATCCCACAGCAGGTGCTCTGATTGAAATTTCATTTGAAGGAGGACATGGTACAGCAGCCGGTATGGCTGCTACCTATGAGGAATTCGGATTTGCCGATGCTTCGGATCTGGCACTTGGACTTGCAACAATTGGTATACTTTTTGGCGTAATACTAGGTATTATTCTTCTGAACTATGGTATTAGGACCAATAAAACAGCAGTTCTGGATAAGTCTTCAGAGATATTTCTCGATGAGAATTACCAGACCGGAATAATTGATTTTGACTCAAGGGAGTCAGCTGGAAAAATAACAACAAGACCCGAATCTATAGAACCACTGTCCCTTCACTTTGCATATGTTGGTGTTGCCATAGGAATAGGATATGTAATTCTGCATCTGTTAATCATTGCAGAAGACATACTCTGGGGTCAATCAACTGGAGTTTACCTGTTTTCCCACATCCCTCTTTTTCCACTAGCAATGATTGGTGGCATTATTCTCCAGCTTCTCCTTGAACGCTTTGACAGGTATCATACACTTGACAGGGATATCATGATGAGAATACAGGGTTTGGCACTTGATATTCTGATAACCAGCGCAATAGCCACACTTTCTCTTGCAGTTATTGGAAGCAATCTGGTACCATTCCTCATCCTTGCGACTGTGGGAATTGTATGGAATCTGGTAGCTTTCCTGCTACTTGGTCCTAAAATGATTCCTTCTTACTGGTTCGAAAGAGGTATTGGTAACTTCGGCCAATCAATGGGAATGACTGCAAGCGGTCTTTTGTTAATGAGAATTGCGGACCCTGCAAACACCTCACCTGCAATGGAAGGTTTCGGCTACAAACAACTTTTGTTTGAACCAATTGTCGGGGGTGGTATATTTACCGCTGCTTCTGTTCCTTTAATATTCTACTTTGGCCCGGTTCCAATGCTTATTCTGGCAGCTTTTGTTATGCTGTTCTGGAGTTCCATCGGGATTTTTTATTTTGGCAGGAAATGAATAATTCCTTTTTATTTTCCTTTCGGGGCCAAAGCTTTATCTTAGCTTTGACAAATTTAAGATAAACAGGATTGAACCAATGTTTCTTACCTGTTCAAAAGGGAGTGAAAATATGGATATAAATGAACTATTATTTCAGGAAAATGTGGGTGGATTCGATCTTCTTGTCAGAGCACTTTTCGGGACAATAGCAATAGTCATTCTTGCAATGGACCTCGTTGCCCCGGGAATCCTGCAATGGATACTCGCTATTGTTGCACTTGTAGGTCTTTTTTCTTCAATAATGAGACATTGTCTTCCATATTCACTGATTGGTTTTAGCACAGCAAGAAAATAATGCTGTCAATTACAGGGATTGGAATGTAATGTGAGTAAAAGTACCGGTTACTGGCTCATAGTTGCATCCAGAGATCATGTATTTGCAGGAATAAAAGGAAACTTCAGCCAGGCTTCTCATGGCAGGAGTTCTCCACTAGATAAAATGAATGCTGATGACTGGATAGTATATTACTCTCCTAAAAAAATATATGGCGATACCAAACCATATCAGAAATTCGTGGCAATTGCAAAGGTTACCGGGGAAGAAGTATTTCAGGTGAAGCTTTCGGAATCATTTAAACCATATAGGCGTGAGGTTCGATACTGTGATGATATTCATGAAACTGATATCAGGCCACTGATACCTCAACTACATTTCATCAAAAAGGAATCCCGTTGGGGTCTGTCTCTCAGAAATGGCTTTCTTTCTATTCCAGAAGAGGATTTCAGGCTTATCTGTTCTAATATGCGTGATTAATTTAATGCGATTTTAATTTCGTATAAGGAAGAAATGATCAGGTTAAAAGATGACTGATTTGCTTTATACTTAACATAAATTCATAGTTGGTCGGTCAGATGAAACAAAGTTTGTAAGGTTGGAACTGGATGTTTATTCAATAGTAATTCTGAAATGAAAATCAATACTGACTAATTAGTCAGTCATTAATCTCTTTCTTCATTTTTTATGAAAAGATACTAGTAGTCTTAACAGGATTTGTAATGTGGGGAAAATATGGGTCAATATAAATCTGATAGTTTGACATTGACGGGTGCGGTGTCACTTGGTACAGGCGTAATGATAGGTGCAGGTATATTTGCACTTCTGGGACAGGTTGCTGAACTTGCGGGAAATTTGTTTCCCGTAGCATTTGTCATTGGTGCGGTTGTTGCAACATTTAGTTCATATGCTTACATAAAAATGTCAAATGCTTATCCTTCAGCAGGAGGGATTGCAATGTATTTGAAAAAAGCCTATGGTAAAACGGTTATAACAGGCTTTAGTGCGCTACTCATGGCATTTTCTATGGTGATAAATGAAAGTCTTGTTGCACGTACTTTTGGTACATACACCTTGCAATTATTTGATATTCAGCAGGGAAGTTTCCTTATTCCTGTTTTAGGTGTCGTTTTATTGGTTTTCGCATTTATTGTGAACGTTTCAGGCAATGATGTTATCGAAAAAATTTCATTCAGCATGGCGTTCGTTAAAATTGGTGGTATTGCTGTTTTTGGAATAGTCGGCCTCTGGCTTGCAGATTTTTCTTTTTCACCCATATCAACAGAAATATCAGCCTCTTCTTCAATGGGATTTCTGGCAGCTATTGCCCTTTCAGTGCTTGCTTACAAAGGTTTCACAACTATAACCAACAGTGGTTCTGAAGTCGAAAATCCCCACAAAAATGTGGGTAGAGCAATAATTATTTCTCTTTCAATATGCACAATACTTTATCTTTTAGTATCCCTTGCAGTTTCAGGAAGTCTTAGTATTGCTGAAATTTCACAGGCCAGAGACTTTGCACTTGCAGAGGCAGCAAGACCTGTTTTTGGTGACTTGGGTCTGTGGTTTACTGTATTATTAGCCGTAATTGCAACGGTATCAGGTATTATTGCCAGTGTTTTTGCAGTTTCAAGAATGCTTGCAATGCTAACAGAAATGGAGCTTGTTCCCCACAGGCATTTTGGTATGTCCGGAACTGTCCAACGACATACTCTTGTCTATACAATAGTGATTGCCATTATTCTGACAATATTCCTGGATCTTAGCCGTATAGCCTCCCTGGGAGCTATTCTCTACATTGTAATGGACATAATTCTGCAGTGGGGTGTTTTACGCAACTTGCACAAGGATATAAAAGCAAATTCCCTGATAATAGGAGTGGCGATACTCCTTGATTCCATCGTGCTGTGCGCTCTGGTATTATATAAGGTCTCATCTGACAGGATGCTTATTGTAATAGCATTTATTATGATGTTTTTCTTGTTTGTAGGTGAAAAGTGGTTCCTTAGATTAAACGGTGCATTTGAGACCAGTTAAAATTAAACAAGTGATTCAAAAGTGAAGAAAAAGTTCTAATTATAGAATAAAATAATTTTCACATTTTGAGTTAAGAAATAAATTGCATAGAAACATCAAATACCTGTTTCATTCCCATCGCCTGGAACGTACACAATAGTACCATCCGGTAATCTGTAAGCAGAACCCAGATATTCTCCGGTTCCTGTGCCTTTATTCTCGCTCATGTCAAGCACCCGGACAGGTTCACCGGCTTCCTTGATTATCATTTCCATGTTCTTCTCACCTGGATTTTTGACGATGGTTATGTTCTCGGTGGGACTCAGCAGTTCCGGAAGCTGATAGGACATTACAAGTGCCACCAGGAGTGCAACAGAGAATACCATTGCAATGTCAAAGAGGTTTGCAACACCAGTTAGAGGATTCTGTTCTTCATTCTCATATATCTGCTTTCTGCGGTCATTCCTGCTGCGTCTCACTCTTTAGCCTCCAGTGTGTCAAGGATGTAATCAATATCAGCCATATCCTGCCAGTACCATCTTTTTCTGATCTGTGTAAGAACATATCCGATACTACCTGCAAATAGCCCGATGACAGTTGTTGCAAATGCTATCATCAGATTGTTAGCCAGCTCCTCGATATTTCCCTGTGAAAGTCCGATAAGTGCAGGTCCCAGTGGGATAAGAGTTCCCATAAGACCTACCATTGGTGAGATGGTTGCAACAATTCTGGTCTTTTCCAGTCTTTTTGCCATTTTTATTTCGTATTCCTGAACAATCCATTCAAGCGACAGAAGATTTCCTTTTTTAATATGGCCTGCAGCACTTAATGCAAAGTTCTTCACAAGGAAGTTCTGCTTAAGAAGACTGAGTGAGCTTGCAGCTTTTTCAAAATCCTTGCCAAGGATGTGTTTACGAGTGCTGTTGCAGCAGAGTTCAAGATTTTCTGTATCACGTTTTCTTTTCAGTAGTTCTGAAATGAACTCTCCTGTAAGCATTAGAGAATAAACTGCCAGAAGTATCAGTGTTATTATTACCGGATACAAAAGCGTTGATGAGAATATGTAGAGTGTTTCAAAGATATAGGAAGTAATGTCCATTTTGATGCCTTCTTCAAATCCTTTTCTAAAACGTAGTGTGATTTGAGTATATAAATGCCCCATTAGTTAAGTTTCTCTATCTGTATAAAAAATTAGCTACATAATAATAAAATCACTAAATAAAGTTCAATAAAAAAGTGGATGCCTGCACTATTGCAGGCACAAATCAAATTCTAAGTTCGTTCTTTATTCGTTCTCTTTCCTGCG
Organism: Methanolobus bombayensis; assembly: GCF_017873415.1. Taxonomy (GTDB): domain Archaea; phylum Halobacteriota; class Methanosarcinia; order Methanosarcinales; family Methanosarcinaceae; genus Methanolobus; species Methanolobus bombayensis. The sequence continues at coordinate 9,701 of NZ_JAGGKD010000023.1, forward strand.
TATCAGCATTGCAATAGCAAGGAATGCTATTACAGACACTACAATTCCAGGTCCTGGTATGGAGCTCTCTTCAACATCAAAGGTTGTTGTTGAACTGCCAACCTGTGCCTCATAGGTTCCGGCTTCGTCTTCAGAGACTGTGAATGTCAAAGTAGTTGATTCTCCTGCATCAAGTGAAACAATCTGTGAATCCACAGTTGTTCCATTGATCATCAGTTCAACGTCTTTGTCGCCTGCTGCTGTTCCGGTATTTGTTACATCTACGGTTACAGTTACCTCTTCACCTGTATTTACAAGTATAGGATTTGCTTGAAGGTTTGTGTATGAGAACTTTGCTTCCAGGGCAAGAACCTCAAGATTCAGTTCAGCATCAAGGTAATCATTTGCTGAAGTTGAAATCTTGTGCATTCCTCTTTCTTTTACTGTATATGTCAGTGTGCCGTCTGCATCAGTGCTTCCTATGAGCTTGTTGTCATAGTAGACCTGAACATCCTCGACCATATCTCCGCCGATTGCAGTCATCACTGAAATGACTATGGTATCCTCTTCAACAACGTTTTCTGGTGATACTTCTATGATAAGTTTTCTGGAAGCATCGTCTGCAGAGATAACTTCAACCTCCTCGCTTGCGGAAACATATCCTTCCTTTTCAGCAGTTACTGTAAATGTACCTGCAGTTCCAGGAGTGTAATCAACTGTTCCGTCTGTGCTTGTAGTTCCAGCTTCCTCATCACCAAACATCACTGTGACACCACTTACAGCAGCACCTCTGGATGTAACCTCTATCTCTATTTCTTCATCTTCTTTGAGCACTGAATCGATTTCAATAGAAAGAGAGTCCGTTGGTTCGGTAGAAACTTCCACGAAAGGATAGTAGCGTACATCGCCATCATCAGCAACATTGAATGAGATGTCACCCATGATCTCAACGATATCTCCTCTGGAGAGTGAAATTGAATCTTCATTCTCAAGGACGATCTCATCAGATGAGAAACTTGTAACTTCCATCTCACCGAATTTCTCGTTATCTTCTACTTCTACAAAGTCTTCTGATATCTGGAATATACCTTCTATGAATACTGCATTTGTCTCAGTACCCTGGAATATCTCATCAAAGTGTACAACTATTACAGGAACATCGTCCACAGAACCAATATCCTTCTCATAGACATAATCATCATCAGAAGATACGATTGAAGTGTCGACCTCATCACCGTTCTGCACGAGATTTACCATTACACTGTCACCATTTGTGTCTACTTCTACTACTGCAAGCTCATATCCGTCTTCCAGTATCAGTGAAGAGCCAGAGTAAAGTGAATTTTTACTGTCATCATCGATGAGTACCTTTGAGAGCTTACCATCTGAAAGAAGGCTTAAGTCATCGGTAAATTCATTATCTGGGTATCCTGCAAAGTATTTCTCAGCCATGAAACCGACAACCTGGAAGTCTCCCCAGTCATCATGTTCAAAGCTTACATCAAGAGGAACACTTTTGTAAACAAGGTCACCATCATCTATTGTTCTTCCACCGAGGTCTTTAATTTCAAGGGATTCGGTTCCCACACCTTCATCAATGTTGTAGTAGAATCCTTCAAAGTTCAGTGGTGTCCATGTAAGTTTTTCATCTTCTGCCACTGTACCTCTGAGTTCGTAAGTTCCCGGGTCAGACATGTCAAGTACAGGACCGAATCTGAGGGTGCTGTCATCTGCAACTATGAATTTCAGTTTACCCATGATGCCGACTGTGTCGCCTCTTCCAAGTGATATTCCGTCAGAGTTTTCCATTGTGATCTCATTGGAACTTAATGTCTGAACTTCCATCTTTCCGAACTCGTCTCCGGATTCGATATCAACATGATCTTCAGATATCTGGAATACACCCTCCACAAACACTGCATTTGTTTCAGTTCCCTGGAAGATGTTGTTGAAGTGTACTGCTATTATTGCAACTTCATCATCGCTGCCAATTTCTTTCTCATAGATATAATCATCATCTGCAGAGACAATACTTGTATCAAGTTCATCTCCGTCCTGTGAGAGTGTTACCATAACACTGTCACCATTCAGATCAACTTCCACAACTTCAAGTTCGTATCCTTCTTCGAGTATAAGTGAGGAACCTGAATAGAGTGATATTTCATCATCATTGTCGAGTAATACTTTTGAAAGGATTCCGTCTGATATCAGGCTGACACTATCATCTACGAATTCTGTGTCATCGGTATAACCTGCAAAGTATCTTTCAGCCATGAATCCGATTACCTGATAGGAACCCCAGTTATCCTGTTCAAATTCAGTATCTATAGGGGTTGTTGCATACTCAAGGTCACCGTCTCCAATGCTTCTGTCACTGTCACTGTCCAGGGTGATAGTAAGTGTTTCTGATCCTTCACCTGAGTCAAGGTCATAGTAGAATCCTGAATAACTCAATGAGGTCCAGGTATATTCTAGAGAGAGATTTTCATCTGCATCCCATATTCTGTTTCCTGTGCTGTTGTTTGCTGCCATGGTAGTGCCTGTCAGGATAAGCACTATTAATAGCAGGAACAGTGGCTTAAAAATTAAGCTCTTAGTGTTTTTATTTTCCATATTCATCATATAATTCCCCTTGGTTCTGTTTTTTTTGTAAGTATCTAAATTATTGAAGTTTAACTATATCAATTTACTCCGTAACTTTTTATAATTTATTATAATAATGGCGAAATCAAAGCTATGATATCTGTATATATCTATACGAAAAAAGGTAACCTGAGGCATTCATTATTTCTTGCTTCAGGTGATGAAGGCAATTTCAGTTTTATTAACTATTTTAATTTCAGGGACCAGGAATTTCCATTCTTGGCCATGCAGATCTTATCTTCTCTTGAAAGCCATCCAATGGCCATAAACGTCATCTGCTGGTCATATCCATTTTCCTTGAGATGGCTTTTAAGTTTTGCCATGTTTGATTCTCCATCCTCAAGCAACCTGTATACACAACCTGCTGCTTCTCCTATACTTAAACACATTTCGTCCATAATATCACTTCATTCTATCCTGTTATAAACTTCAACGGTGTTTCTTGCAATTGTATCCCAGCTGAATTTTGTCCTTACAAGGCTCTTTCCATTATGTCCCATATCGGGTGTTCTGGAATCCAGACCATCAAGGGCGTAATTGATGCCCCATGCTATTGATTCGGGATCTCTGTAACTTAAGATTCCATTCTGGAAATTGTCCACGATCTTAACAGCATCTGTTGCAACCACTGCTTTAGTCGCATCCCATGATTCAAGCACCACAATTCCGAAAGGTTCATTCCTGCTTGGGACACAGGTCATATCACACGCATTTGTCCAGTCCTTAAGCACATCATCAGATGAGTAACCCAGGAAATGACATGAGTCACCAATATTAAGGTCACTTGCAAGACTCTGGCAATATGGTCTCATCTCACCTTCACCGATAAATACAAAATGTGCTCCCCAGTTGTTCCCATCAAGTACCCTGGGAATAGCTTTTACAAGAAGGTCAGGTCCTTTCTGATAATGCATCCTGCCTGTAAAAAGTATCACCGGTGCATAAGGGTGGATACCATAACCCTTCTTTATGGAACCTGCATCAACAATTTTCTCCATTTTACCCGGTGAGATTCCATTTGGAATAATAGAGATCTTATAATCTGGAATACTATAGAGTTGTTGAACTTCCCTTTTGAAATTGTCAGAAGTAATGATCACCTCTGAACTCTCATAACCACCAAGCCATTCCCTATGGGCAACTTCTCTGGCAGTGGGTGAATTCACATGTGAATTTCCGTTTCTTCCCCATTCAGTACTGTGATATGTCATTACATACGGTTTGCCAAGACTGTGTTTGATACGGTTCAGCACATTTACAGGATGCCAGTCATGTCCATGGATAATATCAAAGTCCCCGAACTTCTTTGATACCTGAACAAAGCGTGAATACATAGCATCACACATTTTATTCATCTGGTCCAGTATATCACCGGATTCATCAAAACTACATCTCTGGTAATGAACACCGTTTATCTCGTCATAATCCCTGTACCAGGCACTGCGCGTAAATATATGGACCTCATGGCCCAGTTCTGCAAGCTGCTCTGATAACTCCGTCACATGGGGAGCCAGACCTCCAACCTTTGCCGAATGAAGGCTCTCCCATGAGAACATAGCAATTCTCATTGATTCCATAATTCCCACACAAATATGCAATTAAACCCAAAATTATACTACTAGATGAATTTGAACTTTCTTAAAGATTGCGTGTGTAATTTACTAAATAATATATTTAGTTTTGATTTTCTTCCATTATGTCTTCAACATAGCACCGCAGTATCTCAGCAACGCTCCATGCCTGGGAAATACATCCATTTGACTCATATGGATAATTTCCATCAAATATTTCGGATATGGTTCCGATACACGATTCATCCATATGTTCTTCAAGCCCTTTCATTAAATCTCTGAGTTTGGTTTTTGTTTCTGGATTGTCTTTAAAAACTCTTGCGTATGCAGTTACATATGATCCCAGAAGCCACGGCCAGACCGTTCCATTGTGATAGGCTGAATCCCTTTCCTCAGTATTTCCACGGTAAAGGCCTATATATTTGTTATCTGAAGGTGCGAGTGTTCTAAGTCCGTAAGGTGTAAGCAATTCCTCAGTCACCACATTAATAATTCCTTTTTCTATTTCCAATGGCAGCATTGTATGTTCAAGAGATACTGCAAAGATCTGATTAGGTCTTATTGATGCATCTTTCCAGTCTTCACCATGTCCTGAAATGCAGTCATAGAGACAATTTAGCTCCGGGTTATGGAATTTTTCCCTGAAACTTTCAGACGTCATCTTTGCGGAATTTCTCAGACCTGAAACATCTTTTCCAAGCTTCTCTCCCATATCTGCTGCATAAATTAGTGCATTGTACCAGAGAGCATTGATCTCGCAGGCTTTTCCTTTTCTGGGAGTTACTTCCCAGTCCCCCACTTTTGCATCCATCCATGTGAGTTGTCCAAAATGTTCTATAAGCCCGTCATCATCCATCTTTATTCCGTAATCAGTACCATAGCGATAATTATCTACGATCTCCATGATCGTTGACCATATCTTTTCAATGAATTCCAGGTCATCGGTGTAATCCAGATATTTTCCGGCAGCGTTTATAAACCACAGTGAAGCGTCCACTGTGTTGTAGACCGGTGAATCTGCCGGATTTTCGGGAAAGTTATTTGGGATTAGTCCATTCATGCAACTTGCTGCAAATGTGGACAATATTGACCGTGCCTCTTCATATCTACCTGTGACCAGCGTCAGGCCGGGTAATGATATCATGGTGTCCCTGCCCCAGTCACCGAACCAGTGGTAACCTGCAATGATCGATCTTGAACCAGTGCTTTTTCTGTTTACAATGAACGAATCACCAGCAACAAGCAGCTTTTGTAAAAAAAGGTCATAGTTGATATTATTGATTTTTGATGTTTTTATCTTTTTGATCCTTTCCTTTTCTTTTTTAATCAGTTCATTAATTCTTTGCATTTTTGTTCTTTTAAGGTATGCTGCGGATTCGGTAGTTGCCAGCACAAAGCACGAACAATACTTATCATTTATCTCAATTTCAAAATATCCGGGGTTGAAGTTATTCTCACGGAAAGGATAACCTCTCGAAAGTTCCACCTCATATTCAAAATCGTAATACCAGTGCTCATCTGACTGATATGGCATGTTAGAAATGAGACTAAATTCCGTATAACCTTTAACCAAAGTTCCATTCTCATCTGAATCCTGCGAGAATATCTTATCTGATCCATTGGTCAGGTGATGAATTGACCTGCTATTGATAAGCGGGAGTATCTTCAGAGAAGCCTTCTTTTTCCCGGCATTCTCAATATCATATTTCACAATGGTGGTGTTTTCACCATGAACCATTGCGATACTTTTCCTGATTACAATTCCAGCTGCGGAATAAATGAAATCCGGCATAGTATCTGCATTGAAATCGTTCAGATATTTGTATCCTTCAGGATAGACAGTACCCGGATATTTGTGAACAGCAAGTTTATGAACACCATCTTCTGTATAGAGTTCTTCGTCAAGGGATGAAAGCAATAATATTCTTTCAACCGGAGGTTTAATTGAGGCCACAAGGAGTCCATGATACTTCCTTGTATTTGCTCCGATTACTGTGGAAGAAGCATATCCTCCAAGGCCGTTGGTGATCAGCCACTCCCTTGATGTTCCTTCATTATATTGGGAAAATTTCATTTGTACTTCCGGTACTTCTTGCTTCTTTAGAAATCTTGAGGTTCTTTTGTATTTTATCAAGTAAAAGGACATTATCAAGCATCAGGGCGCAGCTCCAGCATAGAGGTATGGCCCATGCAGGACGTCCTGTATACTTGTTGACCTGTTCAGGTAGCATTCCTGCTCCGGTTGTACCTTTAAGGGACCACTGGATGTACTTGAGTGCATTATGAGTAAGTTCCCTGTGTTCTTTATTCTCAGCATCTCCCACATTGGGATCGATGCCGGATGCCATTTCAAGCATTGCCTTTGAAAGCCAGAGGGTTGTTACTATCCAGGGATTACCTTCGATATAGTTGTCATTAACATACCGCTTTATTCCGAAATGGTCATTTACAGGAACCCTCAGCTGCTGTTCTATGTTCTTGATGATTGACTTTATCATTTCCTTTTCTTCCGGGACATCTGGGCAGAGCAGTCCGAAAGGAACGAAAGTACCTATGATACTTGCATCAATTGCAGTATCAAGATTCCCGTTGGTCATGCCTCTTGCAAAATATCCCTCATCAAGCCAGAATCTCTCAATTGTGGTCTTTTTAATGAACTCGGCTCTTTCTGTCCATCTGTCAGCAAGTCCCTTTTCGTTGTAGTCCTTTGCCATATTAGCGGCGCTAAGGAGCCCTGCATAGATTGCAGCATTGGTATAGGTAAAAATTCCCAAATGTGTTTCCCAGAGACAGATACATGGGTCATGAACTCCGTCAGCAGTTCTTCTCATAAGGTATTCAGCAGCACTTAACACGGTAGCCCATATACTGTCAAGATACTCCTCTTTTACAGGATGCTGAAGTGTGCGGTAGTACCTGTCCATTGAAAATATAGTGCTGCCGGTTTCGTCTATCTGTGTTGAAAAACTGAAATTTCCCCAGGAAGGTGCTTTATTTCCATCCAGCCAGTAACGCTGGAACCATGAACCATCATGCATCTGTGTTGCTTTACACCATTTGAAAAACCGGGAACAATATTCAGGATAACCTGCTTTCAGCAGAGAAGTGACAATTTCCGCACTGTCCCGGTTCCAGCAATAACCATAACCTCCGCTCATCTCAAATTCATGGTCGAATTCCGGGGATGCTACAAATGATCCTCTGCCTGGGTCGTTGAGAATACTTAATGTGAGTAATGAACGGTCAAATGCCATTTGCAGATCCTGTTTGAATTTTTCAAAACCAATATAATCAGGAAGTTCCAGAAGTTCTTTTCTCGAAAGCCATTTGACCCATTTTTCCTGGGTTTCATCGTAAATGTCATCAAAGTTTTCTTTTTGTACCTGTCTCATCTTTCTGTACAATGTGGGTCTTCTTGAAGCCGCGCCAATAAAAACCGTAAACTCAGCAGGTTTTGATACATCAATGTTCAGGTCCCAGCCCACAGCACAGTTAAGGTTACCTATATCTTCGTTATTCTTCTGGAGTCCTCCGTCTTCCATGTCTAACTTAGCGTTAGTCCACCATATTGTGTCCATAGCCTTTCCTATCTGCCATTCCTTAAATATCGGAGCTGAACTGATTCCCACATAATAGCTCTTCCAGTACTGTGCAAGCAGTCCTGAATCATGATCGCAGAATGCTGAGTTCTTCTTTTTCATTTCCCCTACCTGTAGATTGGAGTAGTAGAAGAATTTCCCGTTGAACTTTCTCTGAGAGCTAATCCTGTATTTGCGCACAAGGACCGGTAATTCCGGATGAATAAAATCCAGTATATCCATTTTAAGTCCATTGGAATGTTTCAGTTCAGTGCTCACAATATTGGTGTTCTCTATGTATTTCTGCTCGGAAGTCCATTCACGTGCATTGGACCAGATGAGTTCCTTTCCGTCGTAAATGCAGGCCTGGGATTCTTCCACATGCTGGGCAAAGTCTCTTCTGGGGTAGTAAAAACCAAATATCTCGGCTTTTTTACCCATGGTGACAAGTAATTTCTCATTTCCAAGAATCGAATTGGGTTGCCGTATCAATGTGACTCTCCCCTTAGTATGTGCTCTATTTTCACCCCTCTGGGTGCCGGTGATATTATGTGCTCACAGACCTCATCACCCATACTTCTGCATCGTGATTCCCTAACCTGTACTGTTCTTTTCAATGATTCTGATATATATCCCGCAAGGAATGCACTGATATATACACATACAGGTACATCACTTTCTCCGAATTCATCGGCTATGAAGGATTCCTTTACCTTCACAGTTCCCTTGAGCTCTGAAACGTCCATATCATATTCAATTTTACCCCAGCCTGCAGCCATTAAGAGTTCTCCCAGAAGATCAAGGAAATTCTCATCATTGAGATCTGTCATATCCTTCATGTATCGTGCGGCACCTGCACCATTCTTGAGTCCTATTATTGTAAGCAGTCCTTCTGATTGCGTAACATGCTCATTCATGATGTTTATTATATCAACAAAGGTTTTTGCCCTGATAAGAACAGCTCTGTTACCAAGAATATTCAGGGGGAAGTCCACAGACTGGATTGCCCTGTTCTTTGAGTAGCCCCACTTGACCGTGAGCACAACATCCATTTTTTCAAGTTCTTCTGCTACGCTGCTGATGTCCCTACCTTTTTCGGCTTCTGTGAACATGACATATTTACCTCTGGTTGGGTCTTCCGAACTATCCAGATATGCAAATCTGATGTCAAGTCCTTTCTCTGCAAAAAAAGAAGTGATATCAGCTTCAGAATGTAATGTGTTCTCGTAAGCTACTTTGAACCAGATAACATCTGCTTCTTCATTCACCCGTGAGAACATGTAGAGATCTCTTACCATACATAAACTCCCAGAGTTATATTACTTTACAGAATATATTATTATACTGGTGTGTTCAGGGTCCTGAATACATGAGCTTTGAAGTCATTAAGTGCTGCCATGAAATTCACAGCAGCGTCATAAGGTGAGTTATGGATACTGAAATATGAATGAACGTCACCGTCACCGAGCCATTTTGTGCTCATGTAGTAATAGTGATCCGATGTAAGCATATGTTTCCATATTCTGAGAAGTTGCGGGTCATCTGTTTTTTTGACATAAGTCCCAAGTAATTTCATTTCTTCAAAACAGCGGCGCTGCATGTCATTACCCAACCACGCACTTGTATCTCTTTCAACATCTGCCCATGAAATTGTTGAAAACTCTCCTATATCGATCTCTCCGGCAGGTGCGTACTTTTTTATGGTCTGTGATGGTGTAAGGAAACGCATACCTCTATCCTTCACTTCTCCGGGAAGTGCCCTGAGGAACTCAAATATTCCCGTATCTTTCCATTGGTGCTCACCAAATGTTTCGTAATCCATGAAAATATTAAGTGTTTCACCATGACCATGAGAAGCCCAATTGGCCCATTTATTTGCTGTTAAAGGATACTCCTCCCACCATCTGGATGAGAAGCGATATCCGATATCATCGCTGAGTTTGTAATTGCGCAGGAGAACTGCTATGTCCGAGTATTTTGCTTTGTACACATGATCAGGTGATCTTCCGTGGAGTATGCTTTCAATACCTTCCGTAAGTATGGCATCATAACCAAGCTCCGCTGTAAAATGAGCAACATTGTTGTTGTAGAGCATTTCAGTATTCCTGAATACCCGTGGTGTCACACCCAGAAGTTCCGACATGAGGTCCCGGTGTTCTTTCACTTCATCCATGAATTCCGTCTTATCTTCAAAAAGTGAAGCAAGGGAATGATAGCATGTTTCGTCCAGAAATTCCACACATCCTGTCTCTGCGAGATCACAAAAGGTGTCCAGTACATCCTCTCCCCACTCCATACATTGTTCAAGCAGGGTTCCGGTAACTGACATGCTTGCCCTGAAAAACCCATCAGTACTGTCAATAAGCTCAAGCAGGGTCCTGTTTGCAGGAATGTAACATTTTCCTGCAACCTTGTGGAATATTTCTTTGTTAACACCTTCATCGAAGTAGCGATCAAAACCCTGCTTGTTGTCAGGCCAGAACCATCTGAGCCTGTATGGCTGGTGGACCTCAAAGAAAGGACAGATTGAATTCATTTTCCTGCCTCCTTTTTGTCAGAAGTCTTTCCCAGACTACTTTTTTCGATTATGGCTCTCTCAATGTCTGAGAGAATTGAAAGGTCATTGACTGCTCTTTCATATCCAAGTCTTCTTTCCTCGGAATTCATTTCCAGGAATATCTCACTCTGCTGCAAATATCGGAAGATCTTCAGTAAATCTGTCTTTTTTTCGCTATCATCAAGTTTTCCAAGCATTTCTCCAATATCCACAAGCTCGTGCATGAACAGATGCTGTGCATGATTTCCAAGCAGGTTATGCATTCCATAGCGGGAGGTCGTTTTGGATTCAAGTGATGAGAGTCCTGTAATTTTGAACATTTCCACTGCTTCTTCAGCCAGCAACATTTTTACACCATGCTTTTTCAGACACAAGGGCAGTTCGTGAAGAAATTCAAGTATTCCTTCATTTTTTTCAAGATGGGTATTAATGGCATCGTATTTTATGTAGAGAGTAATAACATCTCCTTCCATGCTCGCTATCCATGATGCGAATTTGTCTGCTATCAGTGGATATCCGGGCCATGCTCTGTCCGAGAATTTAATTTCCAGGTCCTCGCTTAGGTTGATATGTCTCAGGAGGGTAGGCACTTCGTTATCATAAACATGCATCGGGTCGTAACCGTTCATAATGTTGTGAGAACCCTCGGAAATAAAACACTTAAATCCCATACCCTCAAGTATTTTCATTATCTTTTTATCAAATACAAGTTCGGTATTAACAAAAGTCTTTGGCTCACATCCGAAAACGTCCCTGATTATCTCAACATCCATTTCCACCTGCTCTTTAAATTCATCTAAATTTGGGAAAAGGCATGATATGGAATGGTAGTAAGGTGAGGCTGCAAAAGAAACATTTTTCTTTCCAAGCTTTCGAAAACCATCTATTACTTCAGGTGCCCATTTGCACTGTTCAAGGAAAATACCTGATATATCCAGGGTATATTTCCCTCCGTTTTCGATAGATTTGGCCAAAGTGTCATTAAGAGTTTCAATATTCGATGCAAACTTTGTGAAGTTATGGAACGCTTTTTCCATGTCAAAATATTTCTCAATATAAACGTCTCCATAACCTTCTCTTGGCCAGTACCATCGCAGAGGCAAAGGCAGGTGTACTTCAAAACAAACACAGACTGCCTTCATTGCTTATCATATCCCATTTCAGTATTATCCTGATAATTCCTGGTATTGAGTTCACTGGCAAACCAAACTGTCCTTTGTGGGAAGGCAATCTCAATGCCTTTCTCTTCGAGTGTTTTCTTGATAACCCATAGAAGTTTCATTTTCAGATCATACCATTGTGTTGCAGGTGCCCATATCCTGACAATGATGTTGACTGCATTATCCCCAAGGGTATCCACAAATACACTTGGACCAGGATTAACCAATGCAAAAGGTTCCCTGTCAATTATTTCTTTGATTATTCCTATGGCTTCATCGGCATCATCACTATATCGTATTCCCACCACATATTCGAACCTTCTGGTAAGGTTTGCAACATAATTTGTGATACTTGTTGTAAAAACAGTTTCATTAGGGAGTCTTATGTAAAGGCCGTCATAGGTTCTGATTATCGTGGAGATTATCTTTATGTCTTCAACATAACCGAGCTTGCTATCAATATTTACCTGATCTCCTATCTTAATAGGTCTTTCTATCATTAAGAATACGCCTGAAATAAAATTACCAACTATACTCTGGCTGGCAAAACCAATAACTATACCAACTACTCCTCCGGCAACAAGAAGACCTGATGTGTCAATTTGCAGTAACGGGAAAATAACGCCTACAATGGAAAGAACTATGGCTCCGTAATAGATGGATTTGATAAGAATATTGAGATGCTCTTTGTCCATCTTGTCCTTAAGCGATCTCTGAAGGTATATTGTTATACCCTTTGCTATTAAAATTGTAAAGAAAAGAATAGCTATTACAGTTACTGCCTGAAGTACGGGGTCTGAAAGTGCAGGGAAATATGAAGATATGATATCTGCAGTGCTGCTGTTATTCATTTATACCAAACTCCATGATTCCCTTTGTGCTTGTTATTGCAAGCTTGCGTGCCGTATAGAGTTCTATTGAACGCTTGAACCTTGAAGTTGTAGGGTATCTACTGAAATCAGTTTCAGCAAGCAATTTATTTATAATCTTCATGCTGGCTTTCATACCAAGTCTTTTGTCTCCGTAATAGAGCTTCATTCCATAGGCGTTGAACAATGCTTTTGTAATTTCCATATGATGGTTTGAGTCATTGAATATATCAAGTTCAATAAATCCTTCATAGAGTATGTCTGTTTCAGGTTCTTCTGTAAAAACATCACTTTCCCATTGCCTGCAGACTATTCCATTTGTATGGCTTCCGTAAAGTGTGTATTTTATCCTGGTGAAGGTAAAGGTATCAATTACTTCATAGTTCTCATTTTTATCAGCAACAAAGACTCCGATCTCTACGGGGAATTTCAGATATATCTTTCTCCGGTCACCGGGACGTATAATTGCAGGTTTTTTAAAATCGATAAGAAGGAATGATGTGATCTTTTCAGGAAGGTTCACCGGCTCGATAGGATTTATAAGAATATCCTTGTAGCTATTGAGAAGAAGAAACTCTTTTTCCTCATTACCTTCAAACATGCGTTTGTAGATAAGGTCATCTTCTTGTTTCTCAACTATTATTTCAGTACCTTCAACTTCTGTTGTGAACGGTGGATGATATATCTCAAACATTGCTTATCGTTACTCTTTCCCTGATCAAAGCCAGTTTTTCTTTCTAAAATATACATACATGGAAATGAATATTAATATATTGATTATCCACACAGCCGGATATCCCCATTTCCATCCCAGTTCAGGCATGTAACCGAAATTCATTCCGTACATTCCCGCCAGAAAGGTTAGAGGAATAAATATTGTTGCAATTATCGTAAGTGTTTTCATGACCTCATTCATTTTGTTACTCACGCTTGAAAGGTAAACATCCAGTATTCCGGATAGTATATCCCTGTATGTTTCTATGGTGTCAGCAATCTGTATTGTGTGGTCATAGACATCTTTAAGGAACACGAATGTCGTGTCTTCAATAAGATCTGATTCAGATCTCTGCAATCCATTGATAACGTCCCTTAGTGGCCAGACCGATTTGCGCAGGTAGATTATTTCTTTCTTAAGGTCGTGTATGTTCTGGAGAGTTCCGGATTCCGGATTTTCGACCAGCTCTTCTTCTAGTTCTTCAATTATCTCTCCGAACTTTTCTATTATAATGAAATAATTATCAACGATAGAGTCAAGAAGTGCATATGCAAGATAGTCGGCTCCCATTAGCCTGATCCTGCCTTTTGAATTTCGCAGTCGCTCTCTTATAGAATTGAAAGTATCGCCCTCAAGTTCCTGGAAAGATATTACAAAGTTATTTCCAAGTATAATGCTGACCTGCTCAGCCTTAACATCGTTCTCTCCGTTCCTGAACCAGAGCATTTTCAGGACAATGTATATGTAGGAATCATAATCCTCCATTTTTGGTCTCTGGCCTGTATGGACTATATCCTCCATTACAAGAGGGTGCAATCCGAAATGCTTTCCAAGCTTTTCTATAATGTCAACCTGGTGAATACCATCCACGTTTATCCATGTAACAGTAGGATGGTCCTTGAAAGGTAAGCATTCCTCTACGTTTTCAACAACATATTCCTGATAGCTATCTTTATCGTAGTCTATAATGGATATCCTGGGTTTTTCGGTTCTTTCTTCTCCTATGTGTATCAATGAACCAGGCGCAAGCCCTGCTTTCTCCGATGTTTTGTGAAATAATTTCCTGATAATACCACCCCACAATAACCAATTTGGTTTATTGAACCCGGGAACTTTTCAGTTGCTCTTTATAGACATCTACTGTGGAATCTGCTATATTATCCCAATTGTATCTTGTCCCGATAAGTTTCTGTCCTTCCATTCCAAGTTCCCCATCAGCATAATTATCGAATACATGATTTATTCCCCATGTAATGGATTCCGGATTCTTATAAACAATAACACCGTCCTTGAAATTATCTATTAGTGATATAGCATCAGTTGCAACGATATTCTTACCTGCATCCCATGCCTCAAGAAGAATTATTCCAAAGGGTTCGTTGCGGCTTGGCACGCATATCAGATTGCAGGCATTCATCCATTTCTTTTTCACTGATTCATCCACATAACCAAGGAAATGGCAACTATCCATGATATTCATTTCATGTGCAAGCCTTTCGCATTCAGGTCGCATTTCACCTTCACCAATAATAACAAATTCCACGTCCCATCTGTTAGCCAGTACTGCAGGAATGGCTTTTACAAAAAGATCAGGTCCTTTCTGGTAATTCATCCTGCCTACAAAAAGGACAACAGGGGCATATGGATGTATGCCATATTCTTCCTTGACCTTGCCGGGGTCAACATTTATTCTCATTTTTTCCCCGTGTATGCCGTTGGGTATTATTGATATTTTATAGTCAGGTATCTGGTACAGGTATTGGATCTCATCTTTTAGTTTTGTGGATGTAACGATCACTTTTGATGATTCGTAGCCGCCTCTCCATTCACGATGGCTTATCTCCATGGCTTCCCACCAGTTACCATGCTTGTTACCGTTCCTTCCCCATTCGGTACTGTGATATGTCATTATGAAAGGAATATTAAATTCTTCTTTCAGTCTGCATACAAGGTTCACAGGATGCCAGTCATGGACATGAGTCAGGTCGAATCTTCCGAATTCCCCGGTTGCTTCGGTAAAAGCACTGTACATGGAATCACACATACTGTCCATCTGCTGAACAATGCCGCCATCCAGTGCATGGTGGACCCTGTGGTAATGCACACCTTTAATGACTTCATAAGAAGGCATATCCTTGTTGCGCGTAAATATGTGAATATCATGTCCTTTCAGGGCCAGTGCTTCCGAGAGTTCAGTTACATGAGGTGCCAGTCCGCCCACTGTAATGGAATTCAGGCTTTCCCATGAGAACATGGCTATTCTTAATTTATCTTTCATCAGATCACTTCTTGAATAAACGCCTACTCAGGATTAAGCAAGTGCTCTACAGCTATTTCTGGCGGGATGGTATTTATGTATATTTCCGTGTTCTTTTCAAAGCCCGCTGCAATTGAAGTTATGGGTGCTATCCTTACATTGAAATGATAACCAGGATCATGATCTACTTGGAAGAACATGTAATTGTATGCAAGTTCCGGTATTGTTCTGTCAAGTAACTTGACTGCAGTTCTGATACAATCTCCAAGGGACATGAGCATCTCATCAGTAAAAGCAGAAATATGGTTCACGTGCTTTTTAGGAAGCATCCACATTTCATACTGGTATTTGGAACAGTATGGTGCAATAAGAATGAAATTGTCATTCTCGTAGATCTGCCGCTCTTTTCCTTTCTCTTTTTCAATGATGTGACAGTAAGGACAATTTTTCAGCTCGGAAATAGCCTTCTTTTCTTTAACAATAGATGTGGGTATTATTGGAACCGCGATGAGCTGAGAGTGAGTATGTTCCAGGGAAGCACCTGCTTTTTTACCCCAGTTCTTAAAGAGTGATATATATTCAATCCCTTCCTTGGATTGGTAGTGCATTACCCTGTCCCTGTAGACTTTCATAAGCAGGAGTATTTCCTCGTCAGAAAAGAGATTAATCTTGTTTTCATGAGAAGGACTCTCTATTATAACTTCATGATATCCGAATCCTTTCTTAACCTCAAAACCTGAATCTTCAACATCAGGAGCATCTGGAGACAATGCAGGATACAGGTTTGGTATACATCTGACCTGCCAGTCCTTAACCAGCTCTTCATTGGTGTCTTTCAGTATTTCGCCGTTCTTGTAAACAGCCTTTGCAGGAGGTGTCTTGTCTTCGTGACCGCTGCAAAATACACAACTGTGTGCCTTCATGTCCTCTCCGCAGGCTTTTGGTGCGGATGGTCTTTTTGCCCTGCCGGATGCTATTAAGCAGTACTCATCAAGGAAATAGTGTTTGCGTAACTCG
Source organism: Methanolobus bombayensis (assembly GCF_017873415.1). Classification (GTDB taxonomy): domain Archaea; phylum Halobacteriota; class Methanosarcinia; order Methanosarcinales; family Methanosarcinaceae; genus Methanolobus; species Methanolobus bombayensis. Next base: position 26,047 of record NZ_JAGGKD010000023.1, read on the forward strand.
GACATTTTTTATTCCATCCTGATTCCGGTCAAAAGTTCATAATATGTCTTTATTGGCTCTTCCCAGTTCATGTCCTTTGCAAGGAGATTTGCTTCCTGACAGAGAAGGTTGTACTTTACTTTGTCATCGGTGAATGTGTCTATAAAGTAATCCATGGTAAGTGCGTAATCTGCAATTGATTCCAGATACGGAATATTGATATTGTCAACGACAATGACACCTCCCATTCCCATTACAAGTCTCTTGAGTGTTTTAAGCGCATCACTGAATCCGCATATTTTGCTAACGATACTGGGGGTTGCTTCTTTTCCTGCTTCAAGTCCTGTGAGAAGGAATGGTTCATATTTAGATGGGAAAACACCTGCAATACAGCCTGCCATTAGTTCATCTGACCTCATATTGAGACCTCCGTCATGGTCAGATATCCACTGGGGATACAGTACTGCTGAAACATGCCTGCTGCCATCGGTAAGTTTTGCACATTCCAGATTTCTGGCTTTTATCATTTGCTGAAGGCGTAGTTCCTCTCCAACAAGCACTTCTTCAGGTAAGTTTATAGGGAAGTTTTCCGGTGGATTTGTTTTGGGTCCGTGAGCTGCTATCATAAAACAGATCACTCGATAATTCTCATCGAGATGTCCCGCATCTATCTCAAATTTAACCATCCTGTCAAGCAGGACAAGTGAGTCCAGCAGGTCAGGATATCCTTTGTTCTCTATCTCAATACGGGATATTGAAAAAATAGGTATGATCCTTTCCGGGGGTATAACTTTACCATTGTACACATTGTATAATTTCTCTGAAAGGAAATTCTGTATCCTTCCCCTGCATTCCTTTTTCTTTTCCCATTCGACATCTTCACCGTCATTGTCTATCCCGTTGCGGACAATGATGGAGTCTATCCCGTAGAATAGTTTTATTTCCTTACGTGTGGAATCTCCAACAGCTGTTACAACATCTGCAAATCCTGATAATGATTCAAGCTTTGCCAGGTTTACGGGAACACCGCTTTCCCAGGAACTATCATTTTCTCTTATCTTTAGTATGGATCTGTGCCCTGCAGATCTTCCCGGTAGTGTTGCATGATATGTAGCTACACTTCTGACACTGATTCCAAGCTTTTTCAGTCTTGCCAGAGAATAGAACACTCCGAACTCATGGCAATGAAGTGAAACATTAATAGCAGGCATAAGAGATGCTGCAAATTCAGAAATAGCTTCATCACCGTATTCTTCAGAGCTTGTGTCTCTTGATTTAACAAGGGTTTTTACAAATTCCGAAATTGCATAGGAAAGATTCAGGTAATGGGTATATTCCGCACCATTTCCCATATTTTCATAGGTCATGGAATCAAGGCCTATAAGGTCGTAGGCTTCTGCCTTAATAGAAGCTGCCAGACACATTTCCTGTCCTTTGTAGTTCACACTGACCCTGCAATAATCATTTGTCTTGAACATCAGGTGTATGACCTTTACTCCGTTTATTACCTCTAGACCGGGAAAAACTTCAATACCTTTTATTTTTAGTTCTTCTATGGCTTCATTTATGGCATCTTCAGCTTCAAGTTCTTCAAAGTCTTCCATGTCAGTGATACGATTCAGCCCTTTATTCCAGTCCGAACCGCTATGCCCGTAATAAGGTCCCGCAACAATTATGGTAGGAGTTGTTTTTTCATCGATGACACCCTTTGCTATCAGGTTTGCAAGGTTCTTTTTTTCGGCATCAATGACGTTCCATATACCGCCCATTTTGTTAGATCTGGGTCCGGCTTCTTCACCTGCGATTATTATACATTTACTTTCCAGCATCATTCCCTTCTCCCTTAATAATCTTCTATTCTAAATAGAGTTTCAATTATATATGAAAATATCTGAAAATAAAATAATGATGATTGTAACTTCACTTATTGATTAAAGTTATAATGTATTGGCGGTTGTTTTTGTCCGAAATCATTAGCAATAAGTCAAAAGAATCTCCTTAACCGATGACCAATGGAATAGGAGGAATTTGGAGCTAATTAGATAGTCTCCGTGAACTCCTCCTCCCTGCCAGCCTTCGGCTGTCGAGGAAGGAGCTTCCTACGAGTGTAAGTCTCATTTCGTTATCATTCTGTTGGGAATGATTC
>NZ_JAGGKD010000024.1 GCF_017873415.1 Methanolobus bombayensis
AGTATTTGATACTGTTTTTTGATTGGTTTATGACGCTTTCATCCCCTACCTGTCGCTACGTTCCGAGGAAGGGGACTTCTCGCTTTTGAGTTAAAAAATTCGCTCTCCAAGAGCAGAACTTAATAGGAATATAATTGCCACCGTAGGAACATACGGGAAGAGCCTGTGGACTTGTCCTCAAAAGAGGAAGGAACGAAGCAGGAAGCCGCTGAATCTTTAGTTCAGCGGTAGTTCACTTGAAATAATGTCATTATTTTTAGTGATTCATCTTTAGTTAGAGCTAGCATTAACTTTCTTTTTAGCTGTGTTGCAATTTGCCGCCTTTAAGCGTATAGTCATTTTAGTTCTGTGATTTTTAGTGGTGGCTAGTTTTATATATTATTGTGTTAACAATTATTGTTATGACAATAAAATCTGAATTCATTAATCGTACAAAAGAGCTGGAGTACATCGAGAATGAATATTCTAAAGGTGACTTCAGATTCATTTCACTAATAGGCAGAAGGCGGCTTGGCAAAACCAGATTTATTGGTAAGTTTCTTGAAGGGAAACCAAAATACTGTTATATACTTGTCCCTGAGCTCAATGGTCCGGATGTCCGGATGGAAGTGGCAAAGAGTCTGCATGAGAGTTTTGGCATAAGCTTTCTGGGTTTGCCGTCGTGGGATGAGATATTTGAAAAGTTGTTCTCTTTTTCTTATGAAGAACGAGTTATTGTTGTATTTGATGAGTTTCAGAGATTCTCCCGGATTGATAACAGTATTTTTTCTTATCTGCAGAAGTATATAGATATGTCAGCATCAAACTCCAGATTATTCCTGCTGGTATCAGGATCATCTATAGGCATGATGCACCAGATATTTGAGTATGTTTCTCCTCTGTATGGCAGAAGAACCGGCCAGATGTTTTTCGATGTTTTCAGATTTTCTGCATTATCAGACTGGTTTCCTGAGTTTCCTCTGGATATGAGAACATATATTTATACTATCTATGGAGGTACACCCAAGTATCTTGAAGAGGTAGAATCACCAGTTTTGCAGGATAACATCAAAACTCTTCTTTCCGGAACAAGTGTGTTGTATAATGAACCCGAAGTACTGCTAAAAACAGAGCTCAGAGAAAGCAATACCTATTTTAATATATTGAAAAATATTACTTCCGGCATTGTGAGGTCTTCGGAGATTGCAGAAAGTTCGGGTATCAAGAGTACTTCTATTGATTATTATCTTAGTATTCTTATAAATGATCTTGACCTTGTACGAAAAGAGGTCCCGGTATGTGATAAGGAATCATCAAGAAAAGCTGTCTACAGGATAAATGATAATTTCTTCAGGTTCTGGTTCCGCTTCATGTATCCTGCTTTTTCAGAGCTTGAGATTGGAAGTTCTGAAAGAACATTGAAAAATATTAATGCTGAAATTGATGCTTTTACTGCTTCTGTGTTTGAGGACATTTGCAAGCAATTTCTGATAGAAATGAACATGAATAGCCTTCTTCCTTTTGCATTTGAGAAGATTGGCAGACAGTGGGGAAAGTTTAAAGGTAAAACTGGCAAGAATACTTATGAAATTGATCTGGTGGCAATTAATTCCAGTACGAAGCAAATATTGTTAGCTGAGTGCAAATGGAACAAAAAGAAGCTTGGCCCGGATGTTATAGTGGCACTTCTGAATAAGGCTAAATATGTCAATTGGTATTCCCGGGAAAGAAAGGAATATTTCGCTGTATTTTCAAGATCAGGTTTTACTCCGGCTGCACAGTCTCTTGCTGAGGAAAGAGGTGTGTTGCTCTTTGATCTGGAGGATATTGGCAGGTTTATATAATTATATTTTTGATGTAATCATCATGTGTGATCTATTGGTCGTTTTTTGTTTTCAGTGCATATGGACAGTGCCGCCTTCGGCGGGAAGGCCGTGTTCATAGAATTCCACTAGGGTGGTCTTCATATGATTTCCATTTTTAATAGAGTTATTTTGTTTAATATATCCATTTTGAATGGAGATTTACTGTACAAAATCTCCATTTTTAATGGAAATATATATATGCTTTTTTGTTGAATACTATTTATGGACACGAAGCAGATAAAGGAACTCATATTAGAGCAAAAACAGGAGTTTGAAAACAAAACACCGATAATAAAGCGTCAGAAGATCGAAAAAATAGATAGTTTTTCTGAAATACCTCATATTGTGCTTATTACTGGCCTGAGAAGGGCTGGAAAAAGTACGCTTCTAAAGGAGATAAAAAGGCAGTATTATCCGGATGAAAGCATATATTATATGAATTTTGAGGATGAAAGACTGCTTGATTTTGATGTTAGTGATTTCAATACCCTTTACGAGTCATTTCTGGAAGTATCAGAGAATAGCAGAATATTCTTCTTTGATGAGATACAGAACATAACCAACTGGGAAGCCTTTGTGAGGCGAATGTATGATCGTGGTTTCAAGTTCTACATAACTGGATCCAATTCTTCACTTATGAGTAGGGAGCTTGGAACTAAACTTACAGGAAGGCATGTGAAACTTGAGCTTTATCCGTTCTCTTTCAAGGAACTGATAGCATCGCTGGATATTGATACAGGGAAGGAGTTCTATCTTATTGAGGAAAGGGCAAGGATAAAAAAAGAGTTCAGTCAGTACTTTGAAACGGGTGGTATTCCTGAATACTATATTTACAGGAACAAGGACATAATAAGAAATCTTTATGATAACATTTTGTATAAGGACATTATAGTACGCTACGGGATAAAGGATGAGGCTGCAATAAAGTCGCTTGCTTATTATATCATAACCAATCCCGGAACTGAGATAAGCTATAATCGACTGAAGAATTTTCTGAACATAGGCAGTCAGACTACGGTAAAGAATTATATTGACCATCTGGAGAATTCTTATCTGATATTCACCATAAATGCTTTTGACTATTCTCTTAAAAAGCAGATGTATTCCAAGAAAAAGGTTTACGTGATAGATACTGGTCTTATGAATATCCTTGCATTCAAATTTTCAAGGGATGCAGGAAAAATGCTTGAGAACATAGTGTTCCTTGAACTGAAGAACAGGGAATATGAAGTCTATTATCATGCAGGTAAGAACGAATGTGATTTCCTTATAATGGAGGGCGGAGATATCACAAAGGCAATACAGGTGACTCAGAGGATTCATGAGTCAAATGAGGGGAGGGAGCTTGGTGGTCTTATGGAAGCCATGGACAGATACGATCTTCAGGAAGGAATCATACTTACAGAAGACACTGAAGATATGTTTGATAAGGATGGTCGGAAAATAATTGTGAAGCCTGTCTGGAAGTGGCTGCTTGAGTAGATGATCTGATATATTATAGTCATGGAATGTGCCGCCTGCGGCGGATAATGGTACTGTTTTTAGTAAAGTAGAAATGGTTACTGAGTTTACCTTTTTGTTTTTTCGTTTAATTCTCCCACAGACATTTTTGCTGGTTAGGTTTCAATTTTCCATTGGAAATCTTCAGTATTTCGATATTTTGCATTTCCGATGTTCCAATGGGGCCATTAATGAACAATCGCTTTCAGTTTGAGTCCTAAAGTCTACATTTCCAGAGAATATCGATTATGAACTGAAATTTTGCTTAAAATTGTCGATTATAATCGGCGATCTGGCCTCTTTTGAAATCGAGAATTATTGCTAAGTCAGCAGATCAAAAGGAACAGGGCAAGTGGTATGAACAGCACATTGCCAGAGATCTTCAATGTTTCCTTTGTTACAACGATACCAAAAGGTGAGCTAAATTCTTCCATGAACTCTCTTACCCCTGCTATGTCACCGGGATCCTGGCGATATTTGACTTCCACTGGAATCGGAATCACAGTAGGTTCGATTATTATATCTACTTCTTTTTTGCCTTTCCAGTAATGGCTCTTTGGACGGCCCGTATAAGCCCCTGCAAGCCGCGATGCATGATCCTGTACTATTGTTTCTACAGTCTTGCCGACTTCTTCACCAAATTCGAACAGGCGTGTGTTGAGCAGGCCGACAAGTACATTCCTGGTACTGTGATCCCTCAGGTACAGTTTTTTTCCCTTGGCAAAAGTGCTGCCGCTTTTTGAATAGAAGTAGGATTCTGATATCATAAATACATCTGACAGATAACCAAGATACGTCATGAACGTGTCATATTTAATGCCAACAGCCTTTGCAAAGCTGTGATAATCAGTGATCTGGCAGCTCTGCATAGCACACCTGATGACCGTGTTCTCAAGGCCTTTGATATTCCTGACAGCAAAAGTTCGCATAATATCCTTGTGCAGTGTAAGCATGAAACGGTCCATCAGGATATCCTTTGCATCATCCATATTTACTCCGAAAAGTCCGGGGTATCCGCCTGCGATGATGTAGCTGGTAAGATAAGGATCCATATCGGGAACTACGCGAAGCAGATCGTCACGATATTTCAGGAAAGCTTCATAGAGCATGTTGGGATCATTCCCTGCCAGAGCATCTCTCACAACCGAAGTATCAGGAAGATAGATTTCGTTCTCTTCTTTTAACTGATATTGCAGATTATCTGCAAAGCTCCACTGTAACATACGGTGAAGTCTCGACCTGCCTATCAGGGATTCCGAACTGCCCTTCTCTATTTCGGAGACAGATGATCCGGAAACATAGAACTTTACCTTTGTCCCAAGATCATAGTACTGTTTCAGGTAATTGCTCCAATTACTGACAACCTGTACCTCATCCAGGAATATATAGGCTTTTTCAGACTCAGGAGGCAGTACATATTTAAAGAAGATATCCAGAACATCTTTTATTGGCTCGTCACTGAGAGCAGAGATGGATGTATGGTCCATGGAGAGATATATTGTGTTATGCGCAGGTACTCTTGCTTCATCGAGCAGGGTTTGAATAATCTGCTTCATGAGAACGGTCTTGCCTACCTGCCTTGGGCCATAGATTATCTCTATTTCAGGGGAATCCTGCTTCTTCATCAGATTCTCGTATAATTGAGTTCTGTAATATGGAACCGTGAAAGGGCGGCTTTTCCACCAGGGATTATACTCATACAGGACATTCAGGATGCCTTCAACGTTACTCTCTTCCAGTGCCATTGCCAATATATTGGTAATAAACATATATTATTGTTGCCTTTATGGAGGTACTATTTAGTGAACATCATTACCTGTATAAAGGTAATAGTTCCTGATCATGACCATAATGCCGCTGTCAATATTCTCAATAGTACTGTAGGAACTACAGTTAAATCCTGTAGAATTGAGTCGTTGGATTCGATAATGAAGCAGGAGGCCACTGGTTTTAAGCAGTGGTAATTCACTTTTGTGCTTTCTCCCGGTTTATGATTCTGTAAAAGGTTGTGTAAGAATATGATGAAGTTCACAGAGCACTTTGACCAGTAACAAATTAATATAGCAAGAACGCTGATGAAAAATATATGCAGTATACAATAATTCTTGAGATTGCAGAGGAAGGAGGATACACTGCACGCTGTCTGGAACTTCCGGCAGCGATAAGTGAGGGCGATAATAAAGAAGAAGCGCTGAATAATATCAAAGAAGCTATTGAGCTTGTGCTTGAAGTTACAGAAGAACAGGCCAGGGTTCTTGGCGAGATCACCAAGGTTGATGTTGCAAGTGCTTGAATTACCTGTAACATCGGAAAAGAAAGTTATAAAAGCCCTAACAAAACTGGGCTTTGTACTTGTCAGGCAAAAATAAACGGGGAACATTACGAAATTATTAGATATATTGTACAAAGATCTAATCGAATAATTCATAACCTTCCATACTTCTTATGAGCTTTTTCCGCTGTCAGGATATCAAAAACATATACATTATGCCTATCCATATCTATTCGGTAAAAAACACGGTAGTTTCCGACTCTCAATCTATATGCAACATCGTCAGCCCCTTTGATCTCTTTCTTACTACCTCGTCCTGTTCCAGGAAAAGGTTCTTTTAATTCATTAAGGGCAGACCTCATGTTTTCTTTGGTCTGTGAAGGAAGTCTATCAAATAGTTCAGGAAGCACCAGAACTTTAAAGCTCATCGATGCTCACAAACTCATCCTGGCGCTCGTCCACGACCTTACGGCTATATTCCACAACCTTATTGCGATTATGTTCCATTATAAGTCTTTCAATAACTGTGTTGTAATCTTCCCCCATGTAGCCTATGGAACGCAGGGTATCTCTTGTGCTTTTTTTGACCTGTATCGTGGTTGTTTCACTCATATGTTGTACTATAGTTGCTATAGTGTTTATAGTTTTACCAGAATGAGCATTTTTAATGAATATTCTTTATCTTTCAGTTGAGATGGACCGTGCCGTCTTTAAGCGTATGGATGATTCCGTGGGATGGGTTCTGTTTTTTTCCTGCTCAATCTATCTCAAGCAGAATTGCCAGGATAGAATCCTTTAAACCAATCAGGCGATTACCAACAACATCCCATACAATCTCGTAGTCGATTCCAAAATAACCATGAGCCAAACGATCCCGCATGCCAGCAATCACTCTCCAGGGAATATCAGGGTAACTTGCTTTTATCTCGTCCGGCACATTCTTAGCGGCTTCACCAATAATCTCGATGTTCTTCACAACTGCCTTCTGGGTTTTTCTATCGTTCAGAAATTGAGTGAAGTCCATTCCTGAAGTAAACTCTTCGATCTCATCGATCGCTTCAACAATGTCAGTTAAAAATAACCTGTACTCACGCATGAAAACCACCTCATGCATGTGCATAAACTACTTCTGAAAATATTCTGTTCTTCAATTCATCCCTTACGGCACGTTTTGAGATGACATCTATCTTTGATCCGAACTCGTCTTCGAGAAATATTCCAAGGGCTGCAAGATCAAAAAGATCCGCACCTTTCTCAAACTCAACAAGGAAGTCAATATCACTGTCGGTTTTGTTTTCATTCCTCACCACTGAACCAAAAAGACCTATTTCCTTTACTTTATAGTCTCTTTTCAACTCTGGAAGCAACTCATCAAGTCTTTTCAGAATAATATCCCTATTGATTTCCTTATGAGACATCTGATACTTACTTTGGAATGTCTTTTATATTATTGCTTTGGTTGAGTTTATGTAATAACATTTTTGTATATTTTATTATGAAACAATCTATTAGTTATTATGCGTTTTTTGTGTTCAGTTTGTATGGATTGTGACATATTTATTTCATTATAAATATCCACTTTGTCGCAATGATTAAATAATGTTAAATAAGATTATTTAACGTTAAATAATTGTGGTGTTGCCAATGGTATTAAAGACGTTCAATGTAAATGAAGATACATATAAAGAGTTCTCTGCCTTATGTAAATCCCATGGCCTCAGTATGAGCAAACAGATACAAATGTTCATGGAAAGTGTAATCTCTGAAGAACCGGAGGCAAGCAGAGATTATCTGGAAAAACTTGATAATATCAGAAAAGGTAAATTTATCCATGTTGCTGATTTTTCTGAACGTTATGGGTAAAAATAATGCAATATGGTATTGTTGTTTCTGAGGTTGCTGACAGGAAATTTAGAAAACTTGCTAAAAAGAATCCTAAACAAATGGGTATGGTTAGTAAAAAGGTTCAACAGATAGCTGGGAATCCTTATCATTATAAACCATTACGTGGTGATATGCATGGTGCGAGGAGAGTACATATTGATTCTTCATTTGTATTGATCTATGAAATAGATGAGGACAATAAAGCGATTTGTATTCTTGACTATGATCATCATGATGTGATCTATTAAGTTATCTTATTGTTTTTTTTTTTTGCTATTTTTGTGTTTTGAGGTGATGAACAGTGCTGTCTTTGGCGTGTGGTTGCTTTGTCATTTAATATTCAAATTATCGGACATTTCATGTTTATTTTTTAAGATACATGCTTTATCGGAAAGGAATTTAAATTATTAATTTTTCCAGAGTATGAACCTTACCAAGAACTTTGTTCTCAGTGTTTTGAAACAATTCTTGATTGGCACTAATTATTTAAACAAATATGAGTATCTGTAAAATATGGATTTGAATACTCGTACTTTTTCAAGATCGGTATGTTCCCGTTCAAAAAACATTGGTATCGATCCAGTGCCACTAAGCCAAAAGACCATTCAGCGTATCGAGGAAGCAAAAAAGGATATTAAAGATGGTAATGTCTGTACTCTTAAAGAGCTTAAGGCTGAACTCGGGTTAGAATGAAATATGAAGGTGTCTTTACCAATGCTTTTAAAAAAGATTTAAAATCTATAGGTAAAAAGCATCCAGGGACATGAAAAATATCGTTCATTCTATTGAGCATATGATTCTAGTTGAACCGTTTTCAGGTGATACCAAACGATTACAATGTTTTGATTATTTCAGGTACAGACTGGGAAAATACAGAGTCGTATTTGACGTTGATGTATCGGGTAATGTAGTATTTTATGCAGTTGACCACAGATCATCTATCTATAATAAATTACGGCATCGCTTTAAAAGATGTTAGTGATGATTTTTTTGCATATGGTCTGTAATAATGATAGAATGTGCCGCCTTTAAGTGTATGGTTGCTTTTCTATCGTTCAAAAATTCAGTGAAGTCCATCCCTGAAGTGAATTCTTCAATCTCATCAATCGATTCAACAATATCAGTTAAAAAACAACCTGTACTCACGCATGAAAATCACCTCAAGCATGTGCATAAATGACTTCTGGATAAATTTTACTCTTTAATTCGTCCCTTACAGCACGTTTCGAGATGATGTCCACCTTTGACCCAAACTTGTCTTCAAGAAAAATTCAAGGGGCTGCAAGATCAAAAAGATCCGCACCTTTCTCAAACTCAACAATGAAGGCTATGTCGCTGCCGGCTTTTCATTCATTTCTTACTACTGATCCAAAAAGACCAATTTCCTATACTTTACAGTTCTTTTTCAACTCCTGAAAAAGTTGGGTAAGAATATGATGAAACTCACAGAGCACTTTGACCAGTAACAAATTAATAAAGCAAGAACGCTGATGAAAAATATATGCAGTATACAATAGTTCTTGAGATTGCAGAGGAAGGAGGATACACTGCACGTTGTCTGGAACTTCCGGCAGCGATAAGTGAGGGTGATAGTAAGGAAGAAGCTCTGGATAATATCAAAGAAGCTATTGAGCTTGTGCTTGAAGTTACAGAAGAACAGGCCAGGGTTCTTGGCGAGATCACTAAGGTTGATGTTGCAAGTGCCTGAATTACCTGTAACTTGGGAAAGAAAGCTATCAAAGTTCTGAGAAAACTGGGCTTTGTAGTTGTCAGGCAAAAATAAACGGGGAACATTACGAAATTATTGGATATATTGTACAAAGATCTAATCGAATAATTCATAACCTTCCATACTTCTTATGAGCTTTTTCCGCTGTTAAGATATCAAAAACATATACATTATGCCTATCCATGTCTATTCGGTAAAAAACACGGTAGTTTCCGACTCTCAATCTATATGCAACATCGTCAGCCCCTTTGATCTCTTTCTTACTACCTCGTCCTGTTCCATGAAAAGGTTTTTTTAATTCATTAAGGCAGACCTCATGTTTTCTTTGGTCTGTGAAGGAAGTCTATCAAATAGTTCAGGAAGCACCAGAAATTTAAAGCTCATCGATGCTCACAAACTCATCCTGGCGCTCGTCCACGACCTTATGGCTATATTCCACAACCTTATTGCGATTATGTTCCATTATAAGTCTTTCAATAACTGTGTTGTAATCTTCCCCCATGTGGCCTATGGAACGAAGGTTGTCTCTTGTGCTTTTTTTAACCTGTATCGTGGTTGTTTCTCTCATATGTTGTACTATAGTTGCTATAGTGTTTATAGTTTTATCAGAATGCGCATTTTTAGTGAATATTCTTTATCTTTCAGTTGAGATGCACTGCGCCGTCTTCGGCGGGGCTGCTGCGTTAGTTCTGTGATTACTCCCATTGCATACTCATCAATGTATTAAATATAACATCAATGCTCAGCATCTCTTTTCCTGCTACATTTTGCACAATTAAATTCAGAAAACTATATATTAATATAGATTATAATTATATTTGCAGGTTTTGATACACGAGGTATAAACATGAAATGCAAATTCTATGATAAGTGCGAGTATGCCAGTTCCAGTGCCATGACATGTAGCGAGAATGGTGGAGGAGTTTATTGTGGTAAATATAGGATTTTTGCTTCAGATATATCTTCTAATACTTCTGTATCAGCCGTTTGCCACCCATTTGTGCATTTGCGAGACGTTTTGAGTAACTGAGCTTCAATTTTATTTCTTTTTCAGCTGTTATTCCAGATTATTTTTACCACTTCGTATTTAGTTTCTGTGGATATTTTGAATCGGTTTATTGTTGCTTTTTCGCATCAAAGCGAACAAATTAAAATATTCAGTATATGTTATATTTAGCGTGTATTATAAAAAAAATCGATTGCAAATTAGAAACTTTTATATTCGATAAGTGTTCTTCATACTGTGCATAGGATGTGTGTAACGCACGTCTACACATAATACTTGCGTCCATATGTACTTTTCGCAAAGTTCGCCGGTGCGCGAGTCAATCAAAACGGTGGTCGGATAGGTAATGACAATAGTAGCTGCGATACCAGCTTACAATGAGGAGATAGCAATAGGGAGTGTTATCGCCCGTGCAAAGCAGCATGTGGATGAAGTTCTCGTAATTGATGATGGCAGTGCTGATAAAACGGCTCAGGTAGCTGAGCTTATGGGTGCCACGGTCATTGTCCATGAACAGAATTCAGGTAAAGGAGTTGCTCTACGCACAGCCTTCCGCTGGGCTCAGCACAAAGATTTTGACATCATGGTTACAATTGATGCCGACGGCCAGCACTGCCCAGATGAGATTCCACAAGTAGTTGAGCCGATTCTCTGGAAACAAGCTGATGTTGTTAATGGAGCCCGATTCCTGAAAGGACATTGCGTGGATGTTCCTAAATACCGCCGTGTCGGTCAGGAGGTCCTTACTCTCGCCACAAATATGACAGCTGATGTCAAGCTAACTGATTCTCAGAGTGGTTTCCGTGCTTTCTCAAAAGAGACATTTGGTATCTTCAAGTTTAACAATGCAGGCATGGGTGTTGAATCAGAGATGATTAACGATGCTGCAGCAGCTGGATTTAAGATTACTGAAGTGCCAATTACATGCAGGTATGATGTTGAAGGGTCGACGTTTAATCCGGTGAAGCATGGGGTTAGTGTTTTGAATTCTATAATTGTACAGTTTCAGAAAAAACATCCACTATTGTATTTTGGAGTACCTGGAGCTTTCTTGTTAATATTTGGTCTTCTTCTTGCTTTCAGAACATTGTTTATATTTCAGTCAACTGGTGCTTTTGCGATAGGAACTTCACTTATTGCAATGACATTTTCAATGGTAGGTATTTTTGGAATGTTTAGCGGATTGATTCTTAATTCATTAGCAACTCAAATCAATGATCTAAAAAAATCTAATGCTTAATTCGGGATAATTTAAAAACGAAAGGTGTAATTTGTGAAAATATTACGTGTAGCAGCTGATTTATATCCTTCTGTAGTTGGTGGAGTTGGAATACATGTTCATGAAATGTCAAAAGAACAAGTTGCTTTAGGTCATGAAGTTACTGTCTACACAACAAATGTTGATTCTTCTCCAAAAGAAGAAATGATAGAAGGATATAATATTTTGAGGTTTAAATCTCTTTTTAAATTATGTGGCAATGCATTTTCTCCCACCATGTTTTTTAAGTTGATTAAACATCGTCATGATTATGATATAATTCATGCACATTCACATCTATTTTTCACCACAAATTTGTGCAGTATAGTAAAAATACTTGATAAATCAGTTCCATTGGTAATTACAAGTCATGGACTAATTCCTGCAAGTGGTCCTGATTGGTTGCACAAAATTTATATTCCTACTATTGGAAAATTTGTATTAAATTCTGCAGATTTGGTAATTTGTTATACGGATAAGGAAAAAATCAGACTGAAAAATGAAGTAGGGGTAAAATCCAAGATTACAGTAATCCATAATGGAATTGATACTAATCTTTTTCGCCCTATAACAGACAAAAAAACTACAAATCAGTTGCTGTGGATAGGTCGGTTTACTCGAGGCAAAGGACTAGATTATTTAATCGATGCTTTTGGAATATTGGCTAAAAAATATCCAAAATTAAAACTTATTCTGGTTGGAGAGGGGCCTGAAAAACAGAATATCATGACAAAAGTAGTACATTGTAATCTCCAAAATAAAGTTATCTTTCAGGACTATTGTCCTAATTCAGAATTATGTGCCATCTACAACCGTTCCGACATATATATTCTCCCCAGTTTTGAAGAAGGGGTTCCAAGAACTATCATGGAGTCTATGGCATGTGGAATTCCAGTTATATGTACAGAATTGCCTCATTTATTAGAAATGATAAAAGATGTAGGCATTACAGTTCCAGTGAAAGATTCAAATGCTATTGTAGATGCAGTTTCACAAATATACAATAACCCAGAAACTGCGGAAGAATTAAGAGGAAATGGAAGAAGTAAAGCAATTAAGCAGTACTCGTGGGACGATACAGTTTTTGAGACAATTGAAGAATATAAGAACATGCTGAGATGAATTAAATACTTTGGCTGAGGTACTATGAGTCATTTAAAAAAAGCTTTATACTTATCAAAACTAATGAAACAGCAGTGGTTAACTCCATCTGAAATACAAGAAATACAAAATAAGAAAATAAGAAATATCATTAAGCATGCATATACTAATATTCCGTTTTATCGACAAAAATTTAAAGCAGCTGGAATAAGTCCAGATGATATTAGAACTGTCGATGATTTAATCAAAGTACCAATTACAACTAAAGAGGAACTCAAAACTAATTTTCCAGACAATATTGTTGCAAAAGGTGTTGATTTAAACAAATGCTGGCTACCTCACACCAGTGGTTCAACGGGCATTCCATTAACTATTGCATATGGACAAAATGATGAAGACTACCAAAAAGCAGTTGCATTAAGGCCTAACTTATCGTGTGGACAAAAAATTCGCGACAAATGGGCTGTTTTTACATCACCCAGTCATATTGTACAAAAAAAATGGTTTCAGAAACTGAACATATTTGCACCACAATTTATTTCTTTATTTGACGAGGTTGATTCACAGATAAATAGTTTAGAATCCATAAATCCTAATATTGTAGATGGGTATTCATCTTCCATTTATTTGCTAGCACGAAGATTAAAAGAAACGGAAAATGAAAACATTAATCCCAATATTATTTTTACTACTTCTGAACTTTTGACTGACAATATACGCAATTATATTGAATCCTTTTTTGATTTAAAAGTATTTGATCAATTTGGTTGTGTTGAGCTAGGAAGAACTGCATGGGAATGCAATGAGCATTGTGGTTATCATATAGACGCAGATTCAATTGTTATGGAATTTCTGAATGATGGGGAACAAGTTTCTGCTGGTGAAACTGGTAATATAGTCTATACCGGTCTGTACAATTATTCAATGCCTTTAATAAGATACTCAGTAGGGGATGTAGGTATTCCAAGTGACGAGACATGTAACTGTGGAAGGGGTTTACCAATGATGAAAGTTATTGAAGGTAGAGCAGATGCATATATGCAAGTGCCTGATGGAAGGGTTTTTTCTCCAATTACTTGGACAATTTTAATGAGGGATATTCCTGGAGTCGGGCAATATAAAGCTATTCAGGAAAAAAAAGATTTAATAAAAGTTGTGTTGGTCAAATCTGATGAGTTTAGTGATGATACAGTCAATCAAGTTATTGCGAATGTAAAAAACACAATGGGCCATGATATTACAGTCCTCGTTTCTATTGTTGATGAGATTCCAAGGGAAAAATCAGGAAAATTAAAATCAGCGATATCTCATGTTAATATAAATTGGTAAACTAGTTGTCAAAAAATTAAATTATACTTAAAAGGCAAAATTATGAATATTGGATACTTTACATCAGCATTCCCCTACAAAGATCCTTCGACTGGAGATTCAACAGGACTTTATAGAGGAGGTGGTGTAGAAAATGGAACTTACAATCTAGCAACACACATGGCAAAAAGAGGGCACAAAATATTTATATTTACCTCATCAATAAATTCGGAAGATTCAGTTGAATCCTATGATAATATTGAAATACACAGATATGCTAGCAAATTTGTTATTGGTCAATGTCCAATATCACCATCATTACTATATAAACCGCTTTTTTCTAATATCGATTTAGATATTGTCCATGGACGTATGGGTAATTTACCTGCTCCCTTCACTGCATACCTATATGCTAAAAAAATGAAAAAGAAATTTGTTATTTCATATCATGGAGATTGGATTAATGGCTATGGTAGTGTGATTCGAAGAATTGGTGTTTTTATGTATAATAATTTTTTGCGCGATATAATTCTATCAAGAGCATCTTTAATTATTGCACTTTCTAAGTACCATATAAACCAATCAACCGCCTTAAAGAAATATTATCCCAAAATTAACATTATACCAAACGGCGTAAATATAGAAGAGTTTGATATTTCATTGAGTAAAGGAGAATGTCGAAAAAAATTAAATTTATCGAACAACAAAAACATAATTCTGTTTGTAGGTAGTTTAGTTCCTGTGAAAGCTCCTCAAATTTTGTTGAAAGCGATGGTTCATGTACTGAATGAATGTCCTAACTCACATCTAATTTATATTGGTGAAGGTAGTTGTAAGGAATATTTGATAAATTCCTGTAAACAAATGGGAATTGAATCTAATGTTTTTTTCCAAGGATATGTCCAAGGCGAAGATAAAATTTTGTATTATAAATCTGCAGATGTTTTTGTTCTACCATCTATATCTGAAGCATTTCCAAATGTATTATTGGAAGCATCTGCGGCTGGATTGCCAATGGTTGTAAGTGGACTAGAGTGCTTTAAAGTTTTAGTAAAAAATGAGTACAATGGATTATTTACCAAAACAGGAGATGATCTTGATCTTGCTCAAAAAATTATCTCCATACTAAAAAGTGAAAATATGCGAGAAAATATGTCCTTAAATGCAAAGGAAAATGTAATGGATTATACATGGAAGAATGTTGCTGAAGAAACTGAAAAGGCTTATCTCAAGTTATTGTAGGGAACGAAAACAATGGTTGATAAAAATATATGTATTGTTACATTTCCTGTAGGTAAATCTGGATTGATTCCTTTATCGCAGCTTGTTGATATTTTTTACAATTTATCTGCTGAGTTATACCTCGTTTCTGGGAATGAGAGCATCGATGTTTTTGAAACTGATAGCAGAGTACATTTCAATGGTATATTTCATCATATGGGAAATACAAGTCTTCACAGACTATATAATTATATCCTTGCCCAAATAAAAATAACATGTATTCTAATAAAGATGAGGAAAAAAATAGATTATTATATATTTTTTATTGGTGGCGAAAGTCTTATTTTGCCAATTTTGTCTCTTAAGTTAGTTAATAAAAATGTAGCTTTAGCAATGGCAGGTTATACTACAAAATATAGTTCTGGGATTTATTCAAGAGTATTATATTTATTAAGCAATGTTATTTTCAAAATAGTTGATAAATTAATATTGTATTCTCCTAATTTGATTCATCAATGGAACTTAGAAAAATATGATGGAAAAGTATCGATTGCATCTAACCACTTTCTAAATTTTGAACAATTCAAGATTATTAATAAATATACTGAAAGAAGCAACTTGATTGGCTATGTAGGCCGTTTATCTGATGAGAAAGGAGTAATGAATTTACTAAAAGCAATTCCTTTATTCTTAGATGGGAACAAGGATACAGAATTTGTACTAGTAGGCGATGGTCCTATGCATTATGAAATTGAAAGGTTTATTGTTCAAAACAATATTACCGAAAATGTAAGAGTTACTGGCTGGATTCCTCATTCTGAACTTCAACATTTATTGAATAGTTTTAAGTTGTTAGTTATACCCTCTTATACAGAAGGTCTTCCAAATATAATGCTTGAATCTATGTCTTGTGGAACACCAGTACTTTCGACTTCCGTGGGATCAATACCAGATTTCATTGAAGACGAAAAAACAGGATTTATTATGGATCAAAATTCACCAGAGTCAATTGCATACAATATAAAACGAGTTTTAAGATATCAGGACTTAGATGTTATAATTAACAATGCAAAAAACCTAGTAAATTGTAATTTTAGCTATGAGGCTGCAGTTAAGAAATACGAACAGATGCTGAAAAAATAAGTAAAGGTAGGTAGTGTGAATAAAGAAATTAAAATAATCCAAGAGCAAACTGATAAATTAGTTGCTTTTTTTGGTTTAATATGCTCTATAGTACTGATAATATATACAAGTTTAGTCATTGGACGTATAGTGTATATTATAGTAGGTGTCTTCACATTCATATCTTGTATAACATGGCTTATCATCAGAAAAAATGCATCTTTAAAAGTCATTAAATCTTTATCAGCAACAGAAAATTTATCATTGGCATCTTTATTCTTTATTATCTTTTTGTGCAGCACATTATCGTTTTATTTTAGAATAAGCCTTTATGAAAGGCCTTTAATTTACTTTGCATTAATAGCATTAATGGTCTGCATTGCAGCCATTCAAATATTTAATGAGTATGCGAACACACCTACAATCCTATTTCAAATAATATTAATTGGTTCATCCGTTGCTTTGTCGCAGGTTTTTTTATTTCCAAGCTTGGTTGGAGTAGATCCATGGTTCCATCAAATGTTTACTTTGGACATAATTAATTCACAAACAATACCTAGTGGGTTTAATTATTCAAAAATTCCATTGTTCCATCTGCTTGTTAGTTCTACTATTTTGGTTACAGGTCTTGATTACAAATATAGCACATTTTTCTCAATAACATTAGTAGGAATTATTTGCAATATTTGTTTCATATATTTAATTGGAAAAATATTATTTAATAAAAACATTGGTTTACTAGCATCATTGTTACTCAGCATTGCAAATTATCATATTCTTATGGCTTATTGGCCAATACCCAATTCATTTGCAATAGTATTTACTTTAATAATGTTCTATTTTATCTTAAAAGCAAGAGATAAATATATACTCACATGTAAAATTTTTCTGATGTCTCTAATTGTTCCTATTATACTAGGGCATACAGTTACTTCAATGTTTACATGCATAAGTCTCTTAGTTTATGTATTAGGATTCAAATTATTTGACTCGTTTCAACAAAAAAAACAAAGTACAATTTCTTTTTTATTTCCACTTCTGTTTTTAGTGGCAATGTTTTCATGGTGGACTTTTGCTTCAGGGCACATACATACTTTTAGTAACTTGATTAAGTGGGGTTTTAGCCGAGATTTTTTCGTGAAAAACTCATCCCAAGTAGTACTACATGCCACTTCTGTACCTATTTATGAACAACTGATGAATAATATAGGAATGTTCTTATTTTTCTCGTTATCATTTATTGGGTGCTTTTATATGATTTCAAAAAAGTATGGGACAAATCAAAGTTTTTCAATGTCAATCATAGGTTTTTGTCCACTATTCTTGGGTTTTTTTTCATTAGTATCAAAACATGGAATTATAGAACAGAGATGGTGGTATTTTGCTCAAATATTCTTAGCAATACCTCTTTCGATTTCGGCCTTTTTAATTTATAATTATATTAATCTTAAGTTTAAGAAACTTGCTTCAATACCAAATCTTATTTTAATTTGTTTTTTTTTAATGTTAACCTTCACTTTAATAGTTTCTCCTGCAGCAAACAATGACAATAACATTTTTTCTCCTAATAGCTCTCCACGATCAGCATTAACTAAGTCAGAGATGGAATCAATATATTTCCTGTCTGGTAAATATAATCAAACAATAGGTGTGGATCAGTATTTAGTCCTTATAAATTTCTTACCAGTAGATATGTCGATATCTACAATAAACGATGAAATATATAGTGGGAATTTTGATGAAAATAAAATTAAGTTTATTTTGCTAAGAGATTATATTGTAAATAACCCTTTTAATCTCTATTCTGGTACTTACATATTGAATTATGACCTCTATCAAAAGTTTGAAGATCAAGAATTTGATAAAATCTACGATAGTAAATCAGTAAATTTCTACCTACTTAACAATTGATGTATCTCTATTTTAGTCAATTGGTCAAGAGATTTACAAATTGACACGGGTATATCTTGATTTAAGTCCCCAGCTAACTCTCACGAAATGTCTTATTATTGCAAAATGTACAAGTGTCATTATGATTAGTGATATTGAAGTTGCCATAGATGCACCAATAATATTATATTTCGGTATTAGTAAAAGATTCAATAAAATGTTCATGGCTGCTGTGAATAAAGCAATTTTGTAAGATAGTTGTACATGTCCAATACTTGAATAAAAAGTACCTATTGACCTGAAGGGTGAATAAAAGGTATATCCTATTAGCAAAATTATCAGAGGATGATAGGCAGACAAGAATTCCATACCAAAAATTGTCACAATTAATGTTTCACCAAAAATTATTGCTATCATAGAAATAATTATGGATGCCAATAAAACTTTTGATGTTATGTTTTTAATCATCGTTAATATGGTTTCATATTGTTTTTTAGCAAAATTTTGAGCTATTATAGGATTTGTCACATTTTGAGCTGCACTAGGTATTAGTGAAACACCTTGAATAAATATAACTGCTACAGCATAAAGTCCTACTTCTGTCTCAGTTAAGTAATATCCGATCATAAGGCTGTCTATGTGAAGATATATGTACCCAATCGAGTTTCCAAGAACAACATAGAAACCAAAGTTGAGTAAATTCTTTAGTGTTTCATTTTTTAACAATGGACTTTTAGGAATTTTAAGATATGGATAGATAAAATAGATTGACAATATTCCTAATACTATTGTAGGTAGTACAAATCCCAAAACTGCACCTTTAACATGCATCTTTAAATTGATAACAAAAAAGACAGATACTAAGAATATAAATGCATTTAAAGCAATGTTCGCCAAAGCAAAATTTTTCATATCACGAAAACCATTTAATGCTCCCAAAACCACTTTGTAAATTGCCATAAATGGGAAAACAATTGCTGTTATCTTCAATAGATAAATCATTTCAGGCACTTTGAATATATTTACTGAAATATGATATGAACCGATATACAAAAAAGCACCCATTAAAGTACCAATCAAAAATGAACTAACAATCCCAACAGAAATGAATTCTTTAGCTTTTTCTAAAGCATCACTAAACTCTGCAACATACTTTGTTATTGCATTCCCCAGTCCGAATGCTGCAAATTGCATTCCAAGCATGTATATTGTATATACAAGTGTGTAAACTCCCAATCCGGAAGGACCCAATTCTCTCCCAAGTACAATTCTAAGTAATAGGTGAGATAATGAAGCAGTCGCAAGAGCTACGAACGACCACTGAATATCCTTCATTATTTTGCCAAATTTTATACCTAGCATTGTATTACCTAAAGAAAACTATCATTGGAATTGATATATTCACATTACTTCAGTTTTGGCAAATGTGTCATTATTTTATTTGAACCACTTAACAACTTCTCTCAACTCATCCTTAAACTCACCATGTGGATTATACCCAAATTTCCCAGCTCTCGAAATATCAGCCAACGAATGCTTAATATCTCCTGGTCTCGGGTCAACAAACTCAGATTTCACATCTTTTCCAAGTATCTCATTAATATAAGCAACCAGTTCATTGATGGTAATCCTTCTGCCACATGCAATATTAAAAATACCAGTTTCATCTGATTCACATGATAGTATGTTTGCAGCAACGACGTGTTTCACATAACTGAAGTCCCTGCTTTGTTCTCCATCTCCAAAGATTACAGGGCTTTCATTGTTAAGTATTGATGTTATGAATTTAGGGATAACTGCAGCATATTGTGAATTAGGGTCCTGTCTTGGTCCGAAAACGTTGAAATATCGCAGGCAGACTGTTGGAAGTCCATATAATTCCTGGAATACCTTGCAGTACATTTCTCCCGTGGCTTTGGTGATCGCATATGGGGACATTGGGTTTACTGGCATGGTTTCTATCTTCGGTAATGTTGGTGTGTCGCCGTAGACAGATGAGGAAGACGAGAATATCACTTTCTTGACATCGGTGTCCTTTGCAGCTATAAGCACCCTTAATGTACCTGATATATTAGCTTCATTGGAGGTGTATGGGTCTTTCACACTTCTTGGGACACTGGGGATAGCTGCAAGGTGAAAAACATAATCTTTTCCTTTGAAGATCTCGTGTAGATCAAGCTCTACAATACTTCCATGTACAATTGTGAGATTTTTGTGGTCTAAGAGATGTTCGATATTCTGGATCTTACCTGTTGCCTGATTGTCAATAACAGTCACTTCATTGTCCTCAAGCAATTTTTCTGTTAGATGAGAACCGATGAATCCCATTCCACCGGTCACTATTACTTTCTTGTTTTGCATATAACCACCTGATTATAAGTTTTGAATTCTTTAGTTGCTGCCCACCATCTTCTTTTTCTGGACATCTTTCTTGATCCTCTGGATGTGTCCTCTTCCAAGGGCTTTTACCTCACATCCAAGTTCGAAGTACCTTTTTATCTTTTCATCGGGAAGGATGCCGAAACAGTCTATTACAGCAAGTGGTCCGCCTGCAGTCTTTACTATCTCTTCCGGTTCAAGATCAAGGTAATCATTGTGAGGAACAGCAAGGATTATTGCTTCAGCATCTTTTAGGGCAATGGCAAGGTCCTTTTCAACTTCCAGGTTGACCAGATCTTCCTGATTTCTGAAGAAACGCTTCCATGATTGGTTTGTTACCGGATAGCTATCCTGATTCTCAAATTCGTACCAGTGGTCGACATAAGGGTCGTGGGCACGCATTTCTGCACCCATTTCAACGAGTTTCCTTACAACTGCTTCACTGCCACTGTACCTGGTGTCTCCTACATCCTGGCGATAGCTTGCTCCACATATAAGAACATCTGCTCCGGCAATGTAGCGGTCCATATTCCTGAGGGCATCTCTTGTGAGTTCTGCCACATGAAGGGCTCTGGTGTCATTCACATCAATGGCAGTAGGAGTCATCTTGAATACATTGTCACCATCTTCGAAGCCAAGTATGTGCTTGTATGACCAGTATCCAAGTCCTCCATCCTTTGGCAGGCAGTAACCTCCAATTCCAGGGCCGGGGAAAATGATATTGCTGTGGGTAGGACGCATTTTGATTGCATTTATCACCTTGATGATATCCACGCCATTCCTTTCAGAGAACAAACTCCATTCATTAAGGAATGCCAGAATGGTTGCACGATATGAATTTTCCACTATTTTGGCCGTTTCAGATTCAATAGGTCTGTCCATCACTGTTAATGGATAATTTTTTGTGTTCAGCACTTCACTAAGGAACTTTTCGACCTTGTTCCTTGCTTCCTCTGTGCATCCTGCACAAACTCTCCAGAAATCACGAACACTTGCAACGTAATCCTTTCCTGGCATTACACGTTCATAACTGTGTGAAAGCAGGGGTGTAGATTCGATTCTTCGTTTTGCAAAAGCTTTTTTAAGTATTGGAAGAGCGACGAATTCTGTAGTACCCGGAGCAACTGTTGTTTCGATCAACACAAGGCATTCAGGACGAATAAGCCCTCCAATGGTTTTCATGGAAGCTTCAAGAGCTGCCATATCTGCTTCACCATTTCTAACATTGCCTAGATCATTTTTGACATAATCACACTGTATATCTACGACAACAACATCTGCAAGTTTAAGACAATCATTATTATAGGTAGCTGTGAGTGTTTTTTCCTTTAGAACACAGCGGTCTATTAGTTCATCCACTTCTTTATCTTCTGATTTAACTGGAGAAAGTCCTCTGTTAAGCAATGGAATTTTCCAATAACTGCGGACACTTGGACGCTGGCATCCAATGACAAATTTTGAGTAGTTTCCATTCTCATCTTTAGTATCTGCAATGATGGCAGCCATAACAGCTCCAACAAACCCTACGCCCATTACAACAACTATTTCTTTTCCTTCGTTGCGAGCCTTATCGACTAAATTCTCTATTCTTTCGAATTCTTCGTTGTATTCTTCATCTTTAGGTATGGGAAATTTTTCCCCTGATGGACTAACAGAAAAATAAGTATCGTTGCTACTCATAAAATTCCTCAGTTATAATTAGTAGTAAGAGAACTTGGTGACAACTTTTTTACCTTATTTATTACGTGACTTCCGATGAAACCAGCACCACCGGTAATCAGAACATTAAGATTAGATAAATTATTGTATGCCACCATTTTTCCAAACACCCGGGCGTTTTTTTCAGGCAGAGAGTGCCTGTATATTTGTATGCCGTTGGGTACAGTAGATTCACTATACATATTTAAATATTGTGAAATTATTTGAATGGAAATTAGGAGTGCTATATAATAAGTTAATTAATAATAAAAAAAGAATAGTGGGCACCCATCTTCAATTTATTAGACTTTTATTCAGAAATAATCATCATTCATTATTATCTCTGTTCTTCTTACTATCATATCTGGCAAGAGATTCAGCAGTCTTAATGCCGTCCAGAAAAGTCTCAAAATCAAGATTGCCTTTGATATGGTATCTGTCAAGCAGGTCGTTCACTTCATAGATATTCATATCAAGCATTTCTGCCAGTTTACCCTTGCTGATCCTGCCTCTGGAATACTCCTCAACAAGATAATGTTCAGCACTCTCCTATAACATCTGCTTGAATATGGATTCCCTGTCAATCTTATTTGTAGATTTCATCGTGATGGGCATAGTCTTCAAGGGTGACTGTATTGTTTTCATCGTTAACAGAAAAAGCAAGCACAAAGTGTTTATCTATATGTACTCTCTTCCACATATTCAGTGGTGCTCTTAGATTTTTGTATCTATGAGGATTTTCAACAATTTCTTCAGCTTTACTGAGAATTATCTCTAATTGTTTCTTATTCTTCTTAGCCAGTTTTTTAAGTGTTTTCTCAAGATCAGGTTCGATCTTCAAATAATACATTTTAGATACCTAATCTTTCTCTCAGGTTGTCTACTGTACCTACGTCCACAGCATCCTGGGCCATGATCTTTTTAGCCTTTTCTATATATTCAGGTCTAAGCTCAGGTTCAAGTAGTTCTTCTTCATACTGTTTTGTTACAAGCTCAATGGCTGAGCTCTTATCCCTCAGGCCATACTTTGCCTTCACTATATTCAGCACTCGGTTAGTTTTGTCATCAATGTTGATTATTGCTTTAACCATAATATCATATTAACATCTAATTAGTATTGTATTAATATCTTTCTCTTTTAGAGAGACAGAACTCTTCAGAATAATATCATTCCACTGCAAGCGGCACATTCCAGAACTTCTAATCAACAATATAAATAAAATCTTGCATGAATATTTTTAAATCAAAACTCTTTTCCTAACAATTCTCAGCTTCAATCTCATTGAGGCTGATCTCTCACGCAGCAAGCGGATGAACTCGCAGGGAAGAATCGTAGAATTTTTGCATAATCTTATCTATACGTCTGGACGTTTCCGGTGTATAGTATGCTTCTCCGCATTCCTGGCAGATGAAAGCATCGACATCCCTTATAGCAAGCACTGTTTCACCTATCTTAACAACAAATTCATGTTTGCCTTCAATGAGCTTACCTTTACAAAAACTGCATTTATCAGGGATCATTGCTCATAACTATACTTAAAATATTCAAGTATCTGCTCCATCCTTACTTTAAGTTCAGGAAGATCATTTTCAACAATATCCCAGGTAAGATTAAGGTCAACACCAAAATAACCGTGAATCAGTTTATCCCTTGTTCTTGCCATTTCACTCCATGGCACATCCTGAAACTTTCTTTGAACTCCTCCGGGATATTTTTAGAAGCCTCACCTATTATCTCTATCCTTCTGACAACAGCATCCTGTAGCTGTATATCTTCAAGAAAGTCATCCTTGGACTTGTTGTTTGTGAAATCCTCTATCTTTTCTATAGAGTCTATTATATGTACAATAAAGACTTCAGGATCTTTCATAATATTTTCACTTCTTCTTTAAGGACTCGTTCTTTTATAAGTGGGGTTATGGAGTCATAAGTAATGACCTCGACCTTTCTCAAAGCCACCTTCTCAAGTTCCATTTCTAATCTGGCAAGATCGAAGAGACCTTTTCTCTCCTTGAAATGAACAAGAATATCAATGTCACTATCCTTATCTGCCTCGTTCCTGGCAAACGAACCAAAGATTCCAGCCCTGTCAACGTCATTTTTTAACAATATTGGGACAATAGTGTCTCTATACTCATTTATCTGATTAACAGTCATATTATCACAGTTCATACAATATTGGTGATTATTCTTATTAAGTTTCTCTCTGATCATAACTTCGCCCCACTCAACCAGCAGAAATCTATATAATATAGACTCCTAATACTTAGGATTATGAGTCTGTTTATCAACCGTACTGAAGAATTAGAATTCCTTGAATCTGAATATTCCCGTGATTCTTCATCACTGGTCGTAATATATGGAAGAAGACGTGTTGGTAAAACAGAACTTGTGCTGAAATTCATGGCTGGAAAACCTTCTGTCTATTATTTGTCCCGGAAACTTGACCTTGAGCATCAGGTGGAGGACTTTCTTGAAAAGACGTCCGAACAACTTGGCATTTACCAGCCAAAGATCACGAAATGGGATGCTGCATTGAAATTCATTGTACAGCAGACCAATGAAAAACCTGTGATCATTATCGATGAAGTACCATACCTTATAGAAGGCAACAAAGCATCAATGTCTGCATTTCAGGCTGCATGGGATATGTACCTGAAGGATGCAAATGTCATGCTGATACTTCTTGGTTCAAGTATAGGTATGATGGAGAATGAAGTTCTTGGCTATAAATCTCCTTTATATGGTCGCCGAAACGGACAGATCAAGGTAGAAACTTTAAAATTCATTCACATGGCACAATTCTTCCCTGCAAAAGACCCGGAAGAACTTGTACGCATATACGGCTGTCTTGGTGGTGTCCCTGCTTATCTGAACAAATTTGAAAGCGACCTATCATTTATGGGAAATGTCGATAAGAACATACTACACAGGGCTACATTTCTTTATGACGAAGCTATTTTCCTGTTGAAAGAAGAGCTAAGAGAACCAACCAAATATGAACTAATACTAGAAGCAATATCTGAAGGTAAAACTCGTATTTCTGAGATATCTCAAAGGACTGACATACCAGTAAATAACATTCCAAAATATCTGCGTGTTCTTATAGGTCTTGGTTTCATAAGCAAAGAATGGCCTCTGGTCCTTAAAGGTACAAGGAATATAAAGACAGGTTCCATCTACACCATTTCGGACAAATTCATGAAATTCTGGTACACCTACATCTATCCTTCAAGATCATTGATGGAAGTAAACAGGAATATGATAAGTTCCAGGATAAATGACTCCTATAACCGATATCTTGGCCCTGTTTTTGAAGATATATCCCGGCAATATTTGATAGATCTCAACAATACTGATAAATTGCCATTTGCTTTTGAAAGAATTGGAAGGCAATGGGGAAAAGTCAGGGAGCAACAAAATAAAAAAAATACATATGAGATAGACCTTGTAGCATTAAATGAAAGATCAAAAGATATACTGTTTGTTGAATGCAAGTGGAAGACATTGACATCTATAGATGTAAAAAGAGTAGTAAGTGACCTAAGAGAAAAGGCATCGTATGTTAACTGGTACAACGAAGAGAGAAACGAACACTTTGCAGTGATTGCAAAAACTATTGAAAACAAGGATGCTCTTAAAGAGAAAAAACTTATGCTCTTTAATTTGGATGACATTTTGTTCAGCGATTAAAGCAACTATGCCGCCCCAGGCGGCGTATTTCATAACTTCGAAAAATGAATAGGAACAAATATTTACATGATTATTTAAAGTTAAATTTCCTTATTTATTTCAACATGGCTGTTTTCTCCTGCTTTAGTCCTGATGAACATCTATTATTCTTGTGATTATTGGGTTAACTACTACTATGAAACTACAATATACATCAATTATTATATTATTGGTATTTTCCAAGGTATAATCAGAATAAGAATGAGTCTGTCACTCTCCCCGATGAAATCGGCTCCCAACTCTTCGGTCTTAGTGTCATTCTGACACGTCAAATGTTGTATGGTACACATAGTATTCCGAAAACCTCTGGTAAAAATCAAATTATCGGCTTTGTAGAATAGCTATTGAAATCACCATCTATAGCTAATATTAGACAAAACGAGTATCATTCAGGATAATATACAGAAATTTTGGCTTTGTAGAAATCCTTATTTTGACAAAAAGTATAACCTTGACATACCTGTCAAGGTTATGCACTAACATCTTGAATTTGACTTCTTTTAAT
>NZ_JAGGKD010000025.1 GCF_017873415.1 Methanolobus bombayensis
AAACATAATGCTTTGTGGACAAGCTATCAATCAATGATTGATAATCTACGACAAACAGGTTTGTTGATCGGAATCATTCCCAACAGAATGATAACAAAATGAGACTTACACTCGTAGGAAGCTCCTTCCTCGACAGCCGAAGGCTGGCAGGGAGGAGGAGTTCACTTTGAGTTTATTTGATTCGACAACCCTAATACTAATATATAATACAGGGAATTAGATGCTATAATCTACAGGTGATATACTTGGTTTCCACTTCAGGCTCAAAAACGAGAAATCCCTATCTAGAAATGTTACGACCGGAGATAGCGGATATGGACTTTGCTCTTCCTGCAGCAAGTGCTTTGCTGGCTTCCTACCTTGCAACAGGTGGATTTCCAGATCCTATACTTTTCATTATAGCTGTGATAGGTGGCTATGCGGCAATCACCAGTTCCTACGTTTACAATGATTGCTGTGACATCGACATTGATGCGATCAACCTTCCTGACAGGCCACTTGTAGCCGACAAACTTACTCGCGACCAGGCTCTGAAGTATGCAGGATTCTTATTTTTAGTCGCCAGTGCGGCAGCTCTTTACCTGAATCCAGAATCATTTGTGATTCTTGTTGCTGCTGTGGTAACCATCAGCATATACTCAAAACTCGCTAAAAGAATGACATTCCTGAGTTTTGTTCCGGTGGGAATAGCATACGGGCTTGTGCCTATAGGTATATGGCTGGCTTTTGATCCGGCAGGAATTCTCAAAACACCCGATTATGGTTCAATACTCCCGTTACCTGCAATCTTCCTTGGTCTGATGATGTGCTTCACTGACTGGGGTTTTACACTTTCAGGTGTGGCAAGGGATGTAGAGGGTGACAGGGCCAGAGGGGCACCAACATTCCCTGTGACATTCGGTATTCCTGCAACAGCAAAGTTTGTTACTTTCATGTGGGTGGTAGGTGTCATTGCTTCCCTGGCAATAGGACTGACAGCAGAGTTAGGGCCTGTTTACTTTGCAGGCGCACTGCTTGCAGGTGGCTGGATGCTTACACAGTCATTTGATTTTATAAAGAACCCTACTGAACCACGTGGTGGGAGGCTTTTCCTGCAGGGTTCCAGATACAGGGGAATAATGTTTGGCTCTCTCATACTCGATGTAATACTTTGCATACTTGTTCCGGTATATTCCGGTATATTATGGTAATCATAATGATTTTGGTAATTTTGCTAGATTGGCAACTCAGAGGTTCAAAATGGATGCAGATATCATAGTAATAGGGGCTTCCCCTGCGGGAGTCATGGCAGCCAGGAATGCATCGGCACAAGGCTGCAAGGTCATACTTCTCGACAAGAAGGTAGATGTGGGTGTGCCTACTCATCCTGCAAACACATTTTTCAAAGGAATGTTTAACAGGACAGGAGAGGAAGTAGACCAGAGTTATGTAATTAAGAACCTCAAGGGGGCCTACATCATTGCACCTTCCGGGAAGAATGTCATCTTTGAAGGCGATGCTTATTTCCTTGACAGGAAAAAGTTCGATGAATTCTATGTCAAACAGGCCAAAGATGCAGGTGCTGATGTTCGTTTCGGCATTGAAGTGCTCAACGTCCTCAGGACCGATGATGGCTTTATTGTAAGCACATCAAAAGGCAAGATAAAATGCAAACTTGTCATTGTCTCAGATGGAATAAATTCAAGGATCGCCGCACTTCTGGGCATGAAGCCGATAAAACATAATCAGGATATTGCCTGGTCACTTGAGGCTGAGATTGAAGCAGAAGGAATTGGTGAACCTGATTACTTTGAATATTATGTAGGTAATCATGCTCCCGGATGGAAGTCCACATATTCTCCATGTGGTGGCAACAGGGCTACACTGGGAATGTATGTGCGCAGGCATGGTACTGATGTTTCAGACTTTTTTGATGCATGGCTTGAGAAGTTCAAGGAACTTAAAGGCCTGGATGATGTGAAGATCATAAGTAAATCCACAGGTGGCGATCCGATCGTTGCAATTCCGGGAGATCTTGTGGCTGACGGTGTGATGATAGTCGGCGGTTCAGCAGCACAGTCCGGAATTGGTTACGGAATGCATGCCGGACAGATGTGCGGTGACGTTGCAGCCGATGCCATTTCAAAAGATAACACTTCTAAGAAATTCCTATCCGAATACAGAAAACGCTGGAACACAGCTTACAGGGCAGAATACTATCTTGGAAGGTTTGCTATGGAGGCTCTCAGGAAGATGACCGATAAGGAAATTGATGGGATGATGGAAGTCTTTGAAGGCGAGGATCTGAAGGTTCTTAGCGGAAGTCCTTTCAATCAGGCGTTACAGGTATCAAGGATGATATTGAAAAATAATCCATCTTCTATACTTTCATACAGGGCCATTTTCAGGAACAAGTAGTGATGAAGCCAAAATATTATTTCTACAGGAATCCATTTTTCAAGGTATATGCCCAGGTTGAGAATAATCGGGTAAGGATGAAGACCTCAGGTATCGCATCCTCAGTCATGGGTTCATTTGTAGCGGATATGATGGAGATATTCGAGGACACAAAACCCTCAAAGGTCGAAAAGAATCAGCTTATCTATTCAACATGGATGCCTCCTATACCAAGCAAGGCATTTGACAGGCTTGTATCAAGCCAGATGAAAGCTATGAGGGGAAAATATGTTCCTGAACAGATTACGATCTCTATTACGGAAGAATGTCCAAACCGGTGTCTTCACTGCGCTCTTCCTGATACTAAGAACAAAGCAAGGTTAAGTCCGGATATTGTGAAAAGTGTGATTGATCAGACCATTGACCTTGGTACTACGCTCATAATCTTTGATGGAGGCGAACCTTTGCTTTATGAAGGTCTTGAAGATCTAATTAGCTATGTAGACCAGTCCAAGGCAATTCCAGGTCTTTTCACATCAGGCGTTGGGATGACTCCTGAACGTTCAGAGAGTCTCAAAAAGGCAGGTCTTTCAATGTTGAGTGTGAGCTTTGACAGTGCCAACGAGGAAGGACACGATTATATGCGTGGCAGGTCTGGTGTATTCAAGGAAGCTGTGAATGCCATTAAGAATGGACTTAATGCAGGTCTGCTTGTAGGTATCTATGTGGTTCTGTCACCGCGTAATGTTGATGAACTTGATGATTTCTATGAACTTGCAAAGGAACTTGGTGTACATGAACTTTCATTCTATGAGATCGTTCCTACTGGCAGGTGGGAAGGTCATGAAGAAGAAGTGCTTTCATCGGAAGGCCTGAAAAAGTTCGATGAGTTTGTAGCAAGAACATCCCATGCAGAAGGACCACGTGTTTTCCCAATTCCTCAGATTATCAGGAAAATGGGATGTTTTGCCGGCAGAAAATGGCTTCATGTAACTCCTGAGGGTAATGTGCTTCCATGTGCATGTATGCCAAAGCCATATGGTAATATTCATGAGGAAAGTCTTGCTTCAATATGGAAAAAGATATACACTGATCCGGTGTTCACTGCAGGCCCATGTCTGATGCGTGATTCGTCATTCAGGATCAATCATCTTGGTCTTGAACGCTGAGATAATTTCTTTTTATTCTTTCAGATTATTATCTGTAAAACTCAGGCATCTTTTAATTTGAATAATAATTGATAGCTAATAATTACTAAAAAACAGTTGAAAGAAGGGTGAAAAACACCCTCTTTATATTTTAATTTGATTATTTCAGGAAACCTGATCTCTGGAGAGCCATGAGGTTCTCTGTAGTAAGCTTGCCACCAGACTTGAATTTATCAAAGATATCTTCTGCATCCTTGCGTGCGTCTGCCCTAGCAGCTTCTTTCTTGCCATCGGCATCTCCCTTCCTGAGTTTGCGGAGTTCTTTGTCGATGTCACGGATCTCTTTCTGAGCAGTGATGAAGAGTTTGTGCTGTTCATCAGCTTTTTCCTGGAAGTGAACGAATTCTTTGTGAGCAGCATCAGATTCTGCGCGAACCTTGTCAGCCTCTTTGAAGGTGGTGATCATCTTGTCATGATATTCCTGTGCCTTCTGTGCGAATTCTGAAAGTGTATTGTGATACTCTGAAGCTTCGTCCCTGATCTCCTGTGCTTCTGCAAGAAGGGCCTTGAGCTCATCATTTCCTTCAAGCTGTTGCTTCTTTTGCTCGTGTTGCTTACGGAGTTCAGTGATCTTACCGACCAGCTCCCTTTCCTTGTTGGTTGTAAGGACTTCGGTCTGCTGTGCAAATTCCAGCCTGTCTATCTCCTTACGGATATCTTTGATAGAAGGGCCACCAAGGTTATTCTCGGCGCGTATCTGGTCAATCTTAGCAAATACTTCGTTTGCCTTATTGTTGACTTCATCACGGAGCGCTTTGTTTTCCTTTACTTTCGTATTGTTCTCATCACGAAGTGCTTTGTATTCCTGAGCTTCGTTGATAAGATCCTTCGTATTTTTGTTCAGTTCATTACGCTTCGCTGCAAGTGTACTTGCTTCTGCATTAAGCTCGTTACGTTTCTTCTTATACTCTTCAGACTGGTTTTTAAGTTCAGCCTTCTTTTCGGTCAGTTCTTTGATCATTTCCTTATTATCCTCCCGGTCCAGCAAAAAAGCTGGCATTTCATGCATTTCTAATGCACGATACTTGGCCTTCCTCCGATTCCAGCAACTGGATAACCGGTATGACTGCTTCAAGATTCTTCTCTGTTATGACAATATCTGCATATTCCCGGAGGATTGGCTTGGAGTTGAATGCAATGGCGTATTTTGCCCTTTTGAATATACATATGTCATTGGCTCCGTCACCAACTACAATGCATTCATCGGGCTTTATCCCATATCTTCCTGTGATCTCTTCAAGAACGCATTCTTTAGAACCCTGTTCTGTAAGAGGTCCGTTAACTTCTCCTGTGAGGCAACAATTGTCTTTAAGAAGGTTATTTGCAACCACATAATCAATTCCCAGTATCTTACCAATACGCTCTGCAGCCATGGTAAATCCTCCGGATATCATTGCAGTCTTGTAACCCCGGGATTTCAGGTAATCTATAAGCTCTTTCGCACCAGGCATCAAAGGCATTTTGTCAAGCGCATCATGTGCATTTTCAAGTGAAAGCCCTTTTAGAAGCTTTACTCTTTCCAGAAGCGCTTCGGAGAAATCAAGTTCTCCCTTCATAGCTTTTTCTGTTATAGAGGCCACTTCTTCTCCCACACCTGCAGCATTTGCAAGCTCATCAATGGTTTCAGCATCTATAAGGGTGCTATCCATATCAAAAACTATTAACTTGATCCTATCAGAATTGTTGCTGGTACGACTCACTTCATCAAACCTGGAATTTGAATCCCGTATTGAAACAGTATTTAAGTGCCGAGATTGATTTGAAATACGTTACATTGCTTTTAAGGCTTTCGGACAGAATACACTCATATTTTTTCATTTTTTCAGGATGATCTGCTTCTGTCGTTCCATTCCAAAAGTAATATATGCTACACTGTACATTGCACTACTGTGATTTTACATGGCAAAAATTGGATTCATTAAGCTAGGTAACTTAGGTATGAGCCAGGTCATCGACCTTGTACAGGACGAGATCGCAGCAAGAGAAGGAATTACCGTCCGTGTATTCGGAACCGGCCCTAAAATGGGCAAAGACGAAGCAGCAGCAACAGAAGAACTCAAGAAATTCGATGCTGACTTCTATGTAATGATCAGCCCAAATTCCAGTGCACCAGGCCCAACCGCAGCTCGTGAGATATACAAGGATGTCCCATGTATTGTTATCTCAGACGGTCCAACCAAGAA
Organism: Methanolobus bombayensis; assembly: GCF_017873415.1. Classification (GTDB taxonomy): domain Archaea; phylum Halobacteriota; class Methanosarcinia; order Methanosarcinales; family Methanosarcinaceae; genus Methanolobus; species Methanolobus bombayensis. The sequence goes on from NZ_JAGGKD010000025.1 coordinate 5,768, forward strand.
GGACGACCGTGCAGCACTCGAGGAAGCAGGATTCGGTTACATTATTATGACCGTTGACCCACTCATCGGTGCAAAGACAGAATTCCTCGATCCTGTAGAGATGGCATCATTCAACTCAGACGCAATGAAGGTCCTTTCAACCTGCGGTGTTGTAAGACTCATTCAGGAAGAGCTTGACAAGGTTGCCGCAATGGCAGATGAAGGAAAGGAACTCGAACTTCCACACATCCTCGCAAAGCCAGAGAAGTGCATCGAGAGAGCAGGCTTCAACAACCCATACGCAAAGGCAAAGGGTCTCGCAGCTCTCCACATGGCTGACATGGTCGCAAAGATCAACTTCCCTGCATGCTTCATGATGAAGGAGATCGAGCAGGTCACACTCACAACTGCAGCAGGTCACGAGATGATGCGCGCAGCAGCACAGATGGCAATCGAAGCAAGAGAAATAGAGAAGGCAAACGACAGTGTCTTCAGGCAGCCACACTCCAAGAAGGGTAACCTGATGACCAAGACAGCTCTCTATGAGAAGCCACAGTAAGTACCTCTAAGGTACTTATCTTTTCTTTTTTATGGATCTACTTACTGCCATTTTAGTTGGTGTGGCAGCTTTTGTTATCTTTATTCTTCTGACTGCTTATTTTATGAAATCCGCACTGTACATGAATAAAGAGGTCAGTAAAACAAAACAGAAAAGAGAATCTGAAAATAACAAAGATGCTGTTAAAAAATAATAATGGGATCCGATTCCCATTGAAAAAACGATTTTAAAACAGATTTTTTTATTGTTTTGGCTCTTCCTTTGCCCTTGGCATTGCTATTATCTCTCTGACCTGATTGCCGAAGAAATCAAAGGAATGTGCAGGTCTGAGTACTACTGACACATCAGCTCCCCATCTGGTTCCGCCAATTGCTATTATTTCTGTCTCTTTGGATACTGGTATGTGACCGGAGTCCGCAGCCATCATCGCGCTCTCAATAGCGACCTTGAACCCTTTTCCAAATACTGCTCTTAATGTATCGGATACTACATCAGCACGGCTGGCACCACCAATCCTCTTTGAGATCGCACGCTCAACGCCTGAGAACATGTGTGACTGTGTTGTCATTACAACTCCAAGCTCATTGAGCTTCTCAAGCTTTTCCTCATCGACTTCCCATTTTCCAGGTTCCTTGAGTCCATACTGGTGTGTGATTGCTATTATCTTTACGTCTAAGTCTTTGAATGCTTCTGCTGCAATAAGTGCAGTTTCCCCGCTTGTACTTGCCAGCACAACGTATTTGATTCCAAGCTCTGCTGCTCTTTTAGCAGATAATTTCATGACTTCTTCTGTGTTTTCTTTTCCAACATCATCAAAGTATGTGATTGTCTTTTCCATGTTATCGCCTTTATGATTCAATGATATAGAGTTGGATGATTTCTTGATTTTATGTGATAAGAATGTTTGTGGTGGGATGTTTATCGATTATATGGTCCATTATCATAAACTCTGGTAATTCCTTGGTAAAAGGTGGCTTTCAAGACATTATCCTACTAAACTCTGCCGGGATGATGGATATAATTTATATAAATATCCTCACATACTATTTTTACTCAAAAGAGAGAAGTCCCCTTCCTCGGAACGTAGCGACAGGTAGGGGATGAAAGCGTCATAAACCAATCAAAAAACAGTATCAAACACTAACAATTAAATAATCTTAAATCATAATATAAAACAGGTATTTTTTATGCAATTGACATTACCAATTAAAATACAGTCTACTCCAGAACAGGAATCTGTTCTATGGGATCTATCGGAGAAATGTAGGCTTATTTACAATTTTAGTTTGAAAGAACGTCAGGATGCATATCGAAATAAGACTAAAATTGGTTATATTCAACAGCAAAATAAATTACCTGAAATTAAGCAAAGGTTTCCTGATTATAATATAGTATATTCCAAAGTACTACAAGGATGTTTGAAATGTCTTGACAACGATTATAAGTCTTTTTTCAACTTAAAAAAGAATAAAGATACCAAAGCAAAACCTCCAGGATTCAAAGGTAAAAAGTATTTCACTACGATGATCTACAATCAATCCGGATTTAGTATCACTGATTCCAATGATAATGTTCTTGTAAGTAAATCAATGGATACTCGTATCCATAATCCAGAAATTAAGTATTCGCAACAAGATAAAATCTACATTGATCTCTCACACAAACATCCTTCTGGAATATCTCTAAAATTTGAACTTCCTGTTACTTTGCTTGAAAAACAAATATTCAGTAAAGCTACTGATATTGATCAGGTAAATATTTATCAGAAAGACAAGGATTTTTACATCTCAATTACTTACGAAGTACCTAAAAAAAAGTATAGTAATAATGATAGTTATCTTGCGATTGATATTGGTAGTTCAAAACAAACAATGGTTAATTCTGATGGCAAATTCAAGGAATTGAAGAATAGAAGACCAGACAAGTATTGGAAACCTAAGATCCAATCAATTCAATCTCGAAGAGATCATTGCAAGAATAAAAGTAGGAAATGGAAACAACTGAATAAGAATTTAGTCAGAATGAAAAGGAAATCATCTAATCAGTTGAAAGATAACCAGCATAAAATTACCAGAAATATAGTTGATAATACGGATGCTAATACCATCGTTATTGGTAAACTTGATGTTAAGCAAATGGCTTCAAAGAAGCCTAAAGCAAATAAAAAAGATAGGAGTACCAATCGTGGTACTCATAATTCAGGACATATAGGACGATTTGCTCAATTCTTAACCTACAAAGCTGAAAGTTTAGGTAAGAGAGTAATAAGAATTGATGAATCTTATACCTCGAAGAAATGTTGTGTTTGTGGAACTATCAAGGATATGTCACTTAATGACAGAACTTATGAATGTAATTATTGTGGAAATATTCTTGACAGAGATATGAATAGTAGCGTGAACATTCTCTTAAGGTATTTCAAACATAATGCTTTGTGGACAAGCTATCAATCAATGATTGATAATCTACGACAAACAGGTTTGTTGATCGGAATCATTCCCAACAGAATGATAACAAAATGAGACTTACACTCGTAGGAAGCTCCTTCCTCGACAGCCGAAGGCTGGCAGGGAGGAGGAGTTCACAGAAACTCAATGCTTTCAGTTTTATTATGCTGGCAAACGATGCTCTTATCTATAAGCTGATTCTTATATTAATCAGGGAGTTTACTAAGTTGTATTTTAAAAGGTGATCGTTTGGCTGAAACAGATTATGACGATAATAATGTAAAGATCATAACCACAGAAATTCAGACTGAAAACCCTATATTGATCGAGGGTTTTCCGGGTATAGGTTTAGTTGGCAACATTGCCAGTCAGCAGATAATAGACGAACTTAAGATGGAATATGTAGGTTCCATAGATTCCAGGCATTTCCCTCCAATAGCGGTTCTCTACGAAGGCCTTATCAATATGCCTGTCAGGATATACGAAAGCACAGAGCATGGGATGGTAATGGTGGTTTCTGATATTCCTATCAATCCGGTAGTTGCATATGATATAAGCAAAGCACTTCTCACATGGGCTAAGGCTATCAACGTAAAGGAGATCGTATCCCTTGCAGGAATAGCAACCATGAGCGAAGAGCACAAAGTATTCGGTGCAGCCACGAACATGGACATGCTGGAGAAGATAAAGGACAAAGTAGAACTTTTCCAGATGGGAACCATCTCAGGAATATCCGGCAGCATCATGGGCGAATGTCTCGTACGTGAGATCCCTGCCATAAGCCTGCTTGGTTCAACCATGAGCCAGAATCCTGACCCAAGGGCAGCAGCAGTGGTTATCGATGTCCTGAACCTTCTTTATGATTATAAGATCAACACTGAAGGTCTCATCGAACAGGCAGAGAAGATCGAGATCGAGATGCAGAGACTTGCAGAGGACGTTAGAACAACAGAACAGCCCACAGCAGGTGGAAGGAAAGAGTTCCCAATGTACGGGTGATAACATGGAATATATTGCTTTAACAGGAATATCCGAGCGTGTTATCTCTGACCTGAGGCAGAACAGGCTTCTGACAATAGAGATCAGGAGTCCACATAACTTTCTGGCTGCACTGCGCATGAACGTAGGGGATATGTTGTTCCTTACACACACAAGCGCTGATGACCTCATAGGCGGAAGTATGGGCATAATTGCCAAACTGGTCAGACATCAGGTATCAACACACAGAGTAATGCAGAGTAGTGAAGTCTATTATGAGGAACGGGAGACAACAAGCCTCAGACTTCAGCTCGATCCCAAATGCATTGCACGTGTTAGGAAAGTCCTGAACAACACCATCGGAGAGGTCACAAAAGTAGATGCTGAAGAGATTCCACTCTACAATGCCAGATGATTATAATCAGTAAGTCAGTATAATCAATCAAATGTTGCAGGGATTTTTTTCAGTCCCTCTTCTATTTTTTGGAGCATGTTATATGCAATTCCAATCGGAACTTCATCATTAGTATAGTCGCTGTGCTTCCTAGAACCCTTGCACCCGTAAGAAATTCCAATACCTTCTTTCAGTGGCCTTGCAGTACAATCTCCGCATATGGATGCCGCACCAATTGACCTTGAAGTGATGCCTTCTCCAAAATTAAATGCATATGCCTGTATAATTTTCATGGCACTTTCAGGTTTAAGATAAAGCAGAAGAACATCGAATTTTCCATTATTCTTTCTCATAGGTTCGATTTTTAATGACCCGTATTCCCTTTCAATTCTGGGAAGTGAATCAACAGCTTTCTGAGCCATCTCTTCATTCTGATACCGATTGGACTTCAGGTAATACTCCGCCGGACTGTTCTCACTGATACCAAGTATGAATTTTCCAGGCCTGCATCTCTGGTCTTCTATCAGAAATGATTCTCCATTTCGTGCCATGTGTACAAGCTCACAGAAAAGCATCTCTGAAGTTTCAGCTTCCTCCTTGCAAAGAGAAATACACACAGGTTCACCTTTATCCATGAGTGCTTCAATATTTGGGTAATTTTGACAATTTGAATCTATGCATGGGTTCATAACATCAATCCGTTTGTTGTTCCATTATCTCTTTTTTAGCCTCTGCTGCGTACATATGTGCAAGCCTTGTAGGTTCCGGCAGCTTGTATCCTTTCAGGCAATGTTTCACGATATCAAGAGAACTTTCAACAGAAACTCCGTGACCAGGTGCGATAATAATCGGATTGCTGCGTTTGTTGCTTTTATACAGCCAACCGACCTGTTCACCTTTATAGATCAGTTTTTGTGATTCACCAACCTCAACAGGTATCTGAGAACTTCCACAAAGGATCTTCTTGGACACTCCGATTGTCGGAATACCCATAACTGCTCCAAAATAAGTTGCCATTCCTGCCTTAATCGGATGGTTGATGCCACAGGAATCAAAGACTATGATGTCCGGCTTGTTCTCAATTTCCATAAAAACAGATGCAATAGCTTGTCCTTCCCTGAAGTTCAGGTACGTGGGTATGTATGGAAGCGGCACTTTCTGTACAACGTGCTTCTTCTCAATAATATCAAGGGAATTGTAGTCCAGAACAGGCATGGAACAAACGATATTATCGTCAAAATATGCGCAGTCCACGCCTGCTATCATGTCTATTTTTGCAAAGCCGTCCCCAAGACTGAGATTCTCAATGGCTTTGTTCTGGAGGACCCTGAGTTCCTCCAGTGTGCGTGAAGAGGGATTGAACCAGTATTCCAGTTCACTCTTATTCAATAGTTGTCCTCACAGTAGTGAACACAGGTCCACGGATATCTATCTTTTTCTTGTTGCTAGTGATGAAACGCTGTGCCAGTGGTTCAAGACGGATGTTGATCTCTGAAGGGACCTTCACTATCCTTACTCTTGTCTCAACTTCGCTCTCGCCGTTAGCAACGGCACTCTCTATATCCTTTGCAGCCTGGCATGCAAATGCATCAAGGAATTTGACACCGGTCCTTGCTGAATGGTTCTCAAGTACCTTCTTCCATTTTTTGTTGTCAGGCACTCCTAGAATATCACTGTTATATGCAACAACTTCATTGAACACGGCAGGTCCGCAGAGCTTTGTTTCTTCTTCCGGCTCAACAACTGTGACCTTCACAGTCTTTCCATCAATAGTTCCTTCCCATGCAGGGAATTCACATGGGCTTGGAGTAGATCCATGTTCCTCACAGACAGCTACAATGGCTTTTACAATTTCTTTGCCTTCATCGGTCTCGGGGACATTTTCCACATAGACTGTCTTTGCAAGTTCATTGTCTTTCATTTTCCATTCGGAATACTGTGTGATCTGCGGATATGTTAGTGAGCGGATGTCAGTTGCATCATGGAGTATCATTGCAAGTCTTTCAACACCAAGTCCCAGGTTCATCACAGGATATGGTATATCATACTGTGAGAGAGCAGTAGGTGAGTAGATACCAAAGGTTGCTATCTCTATCCATCCATCAGAATATTTTGTATTGGAGCCTACCAGATTCGGATGATATGCAAAGACCTCTATTTGAGTGTCAGGTACGTAGTATTTGCTACGCTTTTCATCAGGTCTGAACATAAACTTCTCAAAGCCGAACTGCGAAAGTAACCCTTGAGCCACTGCTTTTCCGTGGTCTATGGTTACGTTCTCATCCATTATCACACAGGATGCGGAGTAATAGGTCATAAGGCGCGCTGCATCTTCGTCCTGCTCCCTTCTGAAGCAACGGTCGATTGAGAAGAAGTTGAATGGTGGATTTGCACGCTCAATAACTGAACCAAGACTGATGAACCAGCCTGATGTCATGTGGCTTCTGAGAGTCTTCTTGGTTGCCTGAGGTATAAGTTCCTTGAACTCAGGGAATACCTGGTCGATCATTTCAACAACAAGTGAGTCTGACACATCGATGCTTGCTGCGATCTCAGGAACAAGATCATCTCCCTCAACGTCTCCTTTCTTGTATGCATGAAGAACTTTCCTGATGGCCTCTATGGCTTCATCATCAACGTCTCCGAGAATTTCCTTGATAGTAGCGATCCTTTCGTCAGATATGCCTACATTCGGGCGTGGGAGTCCTGCAAGGTAGAAGCACCTGTCAAGGACAGCCAGAGCCTCATGACTGAACTGTTTATGAACCTCTCTTTCGTCCACAATGAGAGGATTCATCATTTCGTGGAATCCCATTCTCATATATGCATCACGGAGTTTTGATATAGTATCATACACAGGATGTGGTTTTCCGTAATTGATGGTCATGTGAGGGTATTGGTTATTCAGCTTTGACTCGCTGATGTAATCCTTGCCCATATTCCATGCAGCGTCAAAATCCTCATTTGCTGCTTTTTTAATATCATCAGGATTGAATTTCATGTATTTTCCTCGTAATATGTAATATTAGAAGTAAACGGTGAACAGTTTAATTAATCCTATTCTCTAATTGCTTCATTGCTTTTTCCAGTTTCTGCTGACGCATAGCATTTGTCAGGTCGCCTCTGGTCTTTTCAATGATGGATCTTGTCACATCTGTCTTATGACGCAACCCATGTGTCATGGCATCAGGATAGTCGAACATCATGAGGCAACTGTGAATCTCCTCCATGAGATTCAGGTATTTTTCTCCCTCTTCCGGCCTGTCTTTTCTTATCAGGTCAAGAATATGTCTTCTGAGTTCTCCGCCAACATCGCCAAGTCCGTTAAGGTATGCCACATTGCTGACATTAAGTTCTTCAGGGCCGGGAATCTCCTTTTCTTCATCACTGAGTATGTTGAATATAACTGTGCACTCAACAAATTCCTGTTGTGCATGTTCCAGAAAACCGGAATAGTATATATCAGGATGGCCGCTTAGCAATGTATTTGTTTTTTCAAGCATTTCCCTTGCCTCAGAGATTAGTGCATCCGCTTTATCAAAATCTCTGTTGTGTATGCTGTACATTGCTGTCCTGCAGTTGCGGACAACGTCTCTGGAAATTGCCAGACTGCGCTCTCTGGCTTTATCTTTATCCTCAAAGCTGTCTTTGATCCTGCAGGATATATTGTTAATCATTTCAATCCTTTAGTTCATTTGCAGCCTGATATAAACACTTTTTCAAAAATCCGGGTAAACTAATATGGTACTTTGTGCCGCAGTAAAAATATCTATGAAATGTAAATTAAAAAAAAGGAAAAAAGAACAAATAGATTGTTCACCTTTTACTCGTCAACCGGGATGGTCTCGAGCTGGCTTGCAACATCCCATATCAGTGTCCTGGTGTGGACAGGGATGTTAGGGTCATTACTGATATCCTCAAGAACGGATATACTTGATGATGTTCTCAAAAAGAGTGGTTCATCATCTTTACTTAATGTTACCAGAATATCATTTGCAGAACGCCTAATGTTTCTTGGTACTGAATTATCATTTGCGATATATTCTAATTTTTGTTTGCATTCTTCAATGACTTGATCAAAATTTGACATGTAGGATCACCTTGATAAGTTTGAAATCAAAATAGGGTTGCTCAGTTAATCCCTAAATAATTATATTCTATAAAAAGACTTTCATTGGTATATAGGTTTTGAGAAAAAGGAGATAATATGTCAAACACTGATGATGAAAATATAAAGAAAATATCCCGTATGCTTGAGATTGGTGGAACAATGCTTGCACAACATTGTGGCAATTGTGGTGCCCCTCTCTTCCGCTATCAGGGTAGAGTACTGTGTCCAGTCTGTGAAGATATCCGTGACCCCCGTGACAACATGCAGCCATCCCTTTCAACTGAAAAGCAATCTGACACAAAAACCGAAAAAACAGAAGTTTCTCCCGCAGAAGGACCAAAAACTCCAGTTGCGGCAGTTCCAGAGGATACATCTTCAGAAACCCGGGTTGAAACTACTCCAAAGCCAGAGTCTCCTCTAGTTCCTGCATCAATACCTGAACTCGAAACTTTGCTGGTTAAAAAAATGGTGTCATTGGCAAGTGCAATGCAGGCTGAGACCGATGTAAGAAGGATATCTGATTATCTTGATATGATAGAACGCTGCATGGATATTATGAATAAAATGAAGTGATTTAGTCCATATTTTAATGAAGGCATTTATTTGTCTTCATTTGGTTTTATTTTATTAATTTCTCTAATTAGAACTAATACTCAGCGTTTATACTCACTGCTAATTATCTCTCTTATTTTGGCTGCGGTCTTGGGTCCGACATTATTTACCTCAAGCAGTTCCTCATAACTGGCTTTCATTACATTTTCCACAGAACCGAAGTGCTTCAGTAGATTACGAGCTGCTTTTGGACCAATATCGGATATAGAAGATACAACATATTCCTGCTGTTGCGGTAACATGGCTGCGGCTTTCTTTCCGTGCATATTCACTTCCCGTTTCTCATCGGTCTGTTCTCTTTTAGCTATCTGCTGCAAGAGGGCAGCAGTATCTTCGGGATCTCGGGTATAGAATATCGAAACGCCAAAATCCAGTGCTATTGATGACAGGGTTCCGTGAATAGCATTCGGATTGATCCCTCTACAGGTAAAGAGGCTTTCACCTTCGATTATGAGTATTGGTTTTTCATAAGCTCTTGAGAGATTAGCTACCTGTTCGAACAGTTTTTTATCTATCAGTGAACCGACAAAGTCCTGTGTTTCTTTCCTTTCCACAGCAATGCGGTCACTCAGAATGTAGTCCCCGACTTCCAGGGTTTTAACTATTATTTCAACACCATTTCTATCAAGGGAGCGGGCAACAGAACTGCGGATCTCACGCTGGTCCACGACAATTCTGACATTGCCCTTATCTTCAGATTTTCCATCGTTGTCATCGTATTCGAACAACGTCTTCTGGTCCTTCCCATTAGTATCGGGCATAAATTCTTCTTCAATTGAATTGTTCTTCCTTGCCGGCATGGCAGCCTGAAGCTCTCTCATGTTGCTCTGCATTTTCTTTTCTTTCGAAAGGCTGCTCCAGTAATAGCCCTCATCCCTGGTTCCTTTGGTGACAAGTACAACAACACGACCTTCATGCTTTCTTCCGGTTCTCCCTTTTCTCTGAATACTCCTGATCTCAGAGGGAATAGGTTCGTAAAACAGCACAAGATCGGTAGATGGAATATCAAGACCTTCCTCAGCAACTGAAGTTGCCACAAGGACATTGTAGTCTCCAGCCTTGAACTGTTCGATGATCTCCACTTGTTGCTTCTGTGTCAGTCCCTTATCCTTGTATTTGGATGCCTGTCCTACAAATCTTACTGGTCTTATTCCTTCAACCTCAACAAGTGAATTTGTAAGCATTTCAGCGGTATCGCGATAGTTGGCAAAAACAATAACTCTGGAATGCGGCTTGTTCTCGAGCTCATCAAGAACTATCTTTTTTACATATTCCAGTTTGGGGTGCTCAAGGTCACATTCTTTCAGGCGGTGCACAGCCTGCCTGATATAGAGGTCTTCAGCCAGACGCTTCGAGGCTTTGCTTCCGTTTTTGGTACCTGCCTCGTTGTCCAGTCTTTCCATGTACATGCGGAGTGCTTCAAGTCCCTGCGTTTCAGTGATCTCCACTGCGTGGCTGACCTTGAGTATCTCAGCAAGAATGGAAATAGCGCTGTAAACAGAGGAATCAGGCATTCCTCCTCTGAGTTCTCCCTGAAGCTTTGCCTGTAGTCCCAGAAGGTCTTTTTTGGAAACATATCTTTTGTTGTAAATAGGATAACCAAGCTCTGTGAGCTTTTTGTATCTGTCTTCAAGTACCTTGTTAAGCAGGTCCTTGATCTCTTTCATCTCAGCAGGGAGGTTGATTCGTTTCCATTCGATCTCTTTTTTGTGAATATATGGTTTAACATCTCTGTCTGATTCAGTCTTCACAGCAACAGACTCGATTTGTAATGATTCACAGACTTCTGCTATCTTATCATCCGAACTTCCCGGACTTGCGGTTATCCCAAGGCAGAGAGGATTTTTTGCAGTTTCAAAATACTTCTCTGCGATATAGGTATAAGCGTAATTGCCGACTGCACGGTGTGCTTCATCAAATGTTATGTGTGTGACATCCTCAAGGCTGATTCTTTTTGTCAGTATGTCATTCTCAATGACCTGTGGTGTGGAAATGATTACTCTGCCTGTTTCCCACAGCTCTTTTCTTTTCTCAGGAGAAACACTACCGGTGAATGTAAGAATTTCTTCTTCAGGAATGTTCATTACGTTCCTGAAAAAAGATGCGTGCTGTTCCACCAGTGGTTTTGTAGGTGATAGCACCATAATTTTACCACCTAATTTTTCAAGGCGGGATGCCATGACAAGTAGACATACAACTGTTTTCCCCAATCCTGTTGGTAAAACTACAAGGCTAGAAACATCAAGTGCTTTGCCTGCCAGATCAAGCTGATAGAGCCGTTGCTCAACAGTATCTGCTTTTATCAAAGGGTGTTTGATATATTCCGGCATGTTACCATACTTGCATATTTGCCATATTTTTACATTAACTGGTTTGGCTTTGAAATATATACTCTCTTCAGACTTTTAAAGCTGAGCTAAGCAGAGTGAAAGTATTACCTATTATCTTAAAAATTATCTAAAAAAAGAAAACGGATAGGAATAAAATAAAAAATAAGATCAGAGTGCTTTTCCTGCACTCTCAAATTCCCTGCTCATGTAAATCATCTCATAGACAAGGTCTTCAATTCCGTCAATCGGTGCACGGATCTGCTTCATGCTGTCCCTGTCCCTTATTGTGACGGTGTTGTCTTCCAGTGTATCGTAGTCAATTGTGATGGAATAAGGGGTTCCTATCTCATCGTTTCTTCTGTAGCGTCTTCCAATGGTTCCGGAATCATCGTAGGAAACAAGCAAACCTTTCTGTTTCAACTGAGATTCGATCTTTTTTGCAGGAGTTATGAGTTCTTCTCTTGTAAGAAGCGGAAGAATTGCAACCTGTACCGGAGCTACTTCCTTTTTAAACCTTAGAATATTCCTTGCTTCTTCATCCTCATCTTCTTCCTTGCCGCCCACCATTTCTTCTGCAAATGCATGTTCCATGGTAGAATAGAATATTCTGTCAATGCCGTAGGATGGTTCGATAACGTGCGGGATAATATTTTCTCCGCTTATCTTCACAGTTTCCTCTGCAAAGTCTACAACATCTCCAGGGACGGTGACTTCTTCTCCATCAACAGTAACAGTGATGCTTTCCTGTTCCAGCTCTTCCTGTGTGAGTACCTTGAGTGCATCTGCAACAGCTTTTGCTTTGCCCTTGAAGAGTGGTCCGAGTTTACCCATATTTGGCTTGACAACGAATTGAGTAACCATCTTCGGTTCACTGTATTCTCTGTAAATTGAGAGTTCGGTCTTGCTGACATTTGCATGAGCCTTCAGGTCATAATCTGTCCTGTCCGCAATACCTACTACTTCTACCCAGCCGAACCTGTCAGTCTCTATCTCAGCATCCCAGCAATCTATTGCATAGTGTGCCATCTCATCCTTCAGATGCTGTCTGAATCTCAGCTTGTCGGCTGCAATTCCTATACGCTTCAGGAAGTGATTTGTAAGTCCTATCTGGTATGCAAGGAACTCATGGGCAATTGTGCCCTTCTCAACTGCTTCACCAAGACTTATTTTCTCAACAATGCCTTTTTCCTGAGCTTCTTCTGAATAAAGGTTCACAACAGTATCTGCAAATCTCCCGAAGTTAGCGTGTTTCTTGTTATTGGGATCAATGAATATCTCAGCTTCTGCCTGTGTGAATTCCCTGAGCCTTATTACTCCCTGTCTTGGTGAGATCTCATTACGGTAAGATTTTCCTATTTGTGTTGCACCGAATGGAAGTTTCTCACGGTAGAACCTTGCAAGCCTCAGGAAGTCCACAAACATTCCCTGTGCTGTTTCAGGACGCATGTACCCCTGTCTTCCTGTGCCAGGACCGATGTTTGTCCTGAACATAAGGTTGAATTCATATGATTCTCCCAGCTCTCCTTCACATTCAGGACACCTGACATTGTTCTCTGCAATTATTTTGTCAAGTTCTTCCACGTTAAGTGCATCTGCGCAGGCAACCATATCTTCCACAAGGTGATCTGCTCTGAAAGCTTCTCTACAGTCCTTACATTCACAGAGCGGGTCTGAGAACCCTCCAACATGTCCGGATGCCACGAACACTTCTTCAATTCCGATTGTTGGAGCCTCGATCTCCATGAACCCTTCCTGGACAACATATGTCTCTCTCCAGATCTGTTCTATCCTGCGTTTCAGTGTGCTTCCAAGAGGTCCGTAATCGTAAAATCCTGCGGTACCTCCGTAAAGTTCAAATGAATTCCACAAAAATCCGCGACGTTTGGCCAGTTCTATTACCTGCTCGTATTTATCCATGAATGATCCTCGATAATTTGAATATAATTATGATTCTTATGAGTTCATCGATATGCCCATTACATTTAATGGTAACGAAAGTGATTTCAAACACTCATGTTCATATATTAATGAATCATGTAGTTATATTGTGATTTTTATATCAAAACAATTATATGTGTGTTCATATATTGTATGATTGAGCAAGGTCGAATCTCAATCAAATCATATCATATCGTACCACCATCTAAATATATGATTCAATTGGTCATTTCAACACTGGCCTTGCTCTTCCTATTCAATTTTTCCAATATTATTTTCTGACATAGAGTTTCGTCTATTGATGACTTTTCTGTTTTACTGGGTTAATGACGCTTTCAATACCCTTTAGCTTTGTGTCAGTTTACGAATAAAGGGGTGTAGGGGTAGAGAAAGCCTACGATTTAGTCGTAGGATGAATCGTACCCCACTGGCTGTTGATAAACTCATCATAACAACATTGGAATCGTATCTCATTGAACAAAAAAAGCAAACATTCCAAAGCAATATTAAAGTAATAAGAAAACAATATACTGTTGTTGATTTTAGAGTGACATCATGGTCAGAAAAGAAGGTCAGAACTGTAGAAATCTCAGGTTTCTGATCCATCCTAATCCTGAACAGGAAGTAAAGATGGAAGAAACTCTGGAAACCTGCAGGAAGTTATGGAATGATCTTCTCTCAACAAGAATTAACCTCTATGATATCTATGGATTATATCCAGATTCACAAATGCTGGAAAAACAACTCAAGTTCTTTGACTATGCTAACAATATCCATTCTCAAGTAAGGCTTAATGTTTTTGAAAGAGTTCAACAAGCATACTTCAAGTTCTTAGATGATATCAAAAATGGTAGACTTAAAGGAAGCAAACCAAGAAAAGGAACTTTCGTCAAAAGAAAGGATGTTCCTGCAGCAAATACTCCTTATTCTCTTCTTGGAAAAAAAAGTTCGAAACCTATTAAATATGATGGTCTTCTTCGAAAAGGACATCCGAGATTCAAAGGTAAAGAAGACTACTATAGTTTCACATACAAGCAACATGGAAATGGTTGGGAACTAAGAGGAAACAACTTGTTCTTGTCTAAGATAACTGATAAGAACAACCTGATAAAGATAGATGTTAACAACGATATCCTTAATGGTCAATTGAAAACATGTACGATCAAAAAAGAAGGCAAGAAATGGTTTGCTTTCATAACAATTGAACTTGCTGATTATCCTGAACCAATCATACCACTAACTATGGTAGGTATCGATCTAGGATTGAACAATTTGATAGCAACATCTGATGGTGAATTCATCGAACCACCAAAGTTGCTCAGGAATGCAGAAAAAAGATTAGCAGTTGAACAGAGAAAACTCTCCAATATGGAATATGGCTCTCAGAACTACCTTAAACAAAAACGTAAAGTGAACAGGATTCACAGAAAAGTTAAAGGTACTCGCAATCATATTTCACATTGTCTGAGCAAGTTGCTTGTAGCAAAATACGACCTAATAGTGTTCGAGGATCTGAAGATAAAGAACATGGTCAAGGTACGAAGCTATGCTAAATCTATTCACGATGCAGCATGGGGAAGACTTGTTCTACATGTAATGTACAAGTCTGCTGAGATAGGAAAAATAATTGAAAAGGTTAATCCTAAAAATACGTCTCAGACTTGTTCAGCATGTGGAAAGAAAAAGAAAGTATTTCTCAAAAAAGGAGAAAGGAGATTTCACTGTGAACATTGTGATCTCAAAATAGACAGGGATGTCAACGCTGCCATCAACATCCTGTTAAGATCAAAAACATACACAAATACCGTGGGGCTCACGGGAATCTACGGCTGTGGAGTTGGGACCTCTACATCCAGCTGTAAAGCTGGGTTGCAAGTTCCGACAATGAATCAGCAATTGCTTAACCTTATACAAGGCTAAGGCTCCTTAAGGGTTCAATAGAACCCAACGACTTCAGTCGTTGGAGTAGTCAGAAACATGAAAAATGAACGTATTTGTGAATAGTAAACAAAACCCCCTTGTTTCCACTGGAGTGCAAATTATACACTTTTTAAAATAAAAGTGCTCTTATTCTTCGAGCACTTCTTCAGGTGTCATTCCACCATGCACGATCCTGGAGATGTGTGACACCAGCTTTGTGGGATTATCTGACTGGAATACGTTTCTTCCGATAGCTACTCCTTTTCCTCCTGCCTGGAGGGAGTCATAGATCATTTCAAGAAGCTGCTGTTCGGTGTCCATCCTCGGGCCGCCTGCAACAACAACAGGTACAGGACATCCGCTGACAACTTCCTTGAATGTGTCAATGTCACCGGTGTAGTTTGTCTTGACGATGTCTGCTCCAAGCTCTGCTCCGATCCTTGCTGCATGCTTTACATATTCAACATCATGTTCGGAAGTTACCTTCGGTCCCCTTGGATACAACATTGCAAGCAGTGGCATTCCCCATTCATCACATTTTCGGGCAACATGTCCCATGTCCTGAAGCATCTCTGCTTCATCATCTGCACCGACATTTACGTGAATTGATACTGCATCTGCTCCTACTTTGATAGCTTCTTCAATTGTTGTGACAATGACCTTATGGTTTGGGTCAGGTCCAAGAGATGTTGAAGCTGAGAGGTGTATAATAAGTCCTACATCTCTTCCATATCCACGATGGCCATGTTTTGGAAGACCCATGTGTCCGAGAACTGCGTTTGCTCCGCCATCTGCAACTTTGTTCACAGCCGCAGGCAGGTCAATAATTCCTTTTATAGGGCCTGCACCTACACCATGGTCCATTGGAATGATGATTGCATTCTTTGTATTTCGATCGAATATCCTTTCCATCCTGACAGATTTGCCTATTTCACTCATGCTTCCGTGATTGCTTTAATTATAGATAATCCTAACGTAGATATTGTCACACTGTCACAGATTCTCATGTTGGTACTGTCCGGAGTATCCTTCGGTGAGTTCACTGTGCAGATCGAAGAACATCAGTTGCATTACGCGTGCATTTCTTTTCAATCTGAAACCGTATGGATTGTAGACAACCAGCATGGATTCACTTCTCCCTCTGTATCCGGAATCCCACACTGCAGTTCCGATGTTCGCTCCGCATCTGAGTAAAGTTGATCTTGGTCTTGCTATAGCTGCTCTGTCAAGCGGAATATTGACGATCTCATTGAATGTTATTTTGTACACCCCGGGCTCAAGATGAGCCCATCCGTTCTCATCGAATTCAACTGGTTCTGTGGAAGGTATTTTCCTCTCACTGTTATCAAAATCAACAGCACCGGAGTTTGTGTATGTTTCAATGCCTTTGAGGGTGAGCTCGACACTGTTTGGTTGTAACTGTGTCTCGGTATCTACCATATTTTCAACAAGCGTTGTTTCACTGTTTATCAGTTCCCTGAGTTCGTTTCTTGATAATAAGGTCATGGTTCTAGGTCTGCACGATGTGATATATCATTTTGTGTTATGGGAATGTCATATGTAAACATAAGTAGCAACATAGCTTTTATATGTAAACCAATTAGTTTATATGTATTAGCATTCATAATGGTCTTGGTGAGTTTGAGGTTGTTTCCATGTTCTGGCTTCCTTGAGAATACAAGGCGCTGGACATGGAGACTGTATCGGCTATAAAAATATATGAATTAATAAAAGGAGTGAATAATGTGAAAAGTACGGATCTTGTAAAGAATGGTGGCAGGCCTGAAATGATGTTTAAATTGACTTTGAGCCCTGATGGAACCACTTACCAGAAAGAAGTCTCTCTTGTTTTCCCTAAATATGCAAGTGCAGATCTCCCTCATTATAAAGAAGGATTTGAGCCTCAGGCAATTGGCAAACCGGAGGATTGTCAATGGCATTTCCAGTTAGAGGATTGATTTTTAAATCCTCTTTTTTAAATTCTGACATGTATTCATTGGTCTGAATTTTTTCTTTTAATTTATCTTTTCAAACCTCTGATGTTTTTATTTTACATCTTTCTATCATTTGAATAAAATACTTTTATTTATTATGAGTTTTAAATAGTAAACTCGGAAGAGAGTTTCTTTTAAATCTGATTTTTGATAGATTTTTACTCAAAAGCGAGAAGTCCCCTTCCTTGGAACGTAGCGACAGGTAGGGGATGAAAGCGTCATAAACCAATCAAAAAACAGTATCAAATACTAACAATTAAATAATCTTAAATCATAATATAAGTCAGGTATTTTTATGCAATTGACATTACCAATTAAAATACAGTCTACTCCTGAACAGGAATCTGTTCTATGGGATTTATCAGAGAAATGTAGGCTTATTTAT
>NZ_JAGGKD010000026.1 GCF_017873415.1 Methanolobus bombayensis
TGCATAAAAAATACCTGATTTATATTATGATTTAAGATTATTTAATTGTTAGTGTTTGATACTGTTTTTTGATTGGTTTATGACGCTTTCATCCCTTACCTGTCGCTACGTCCCGAGGAAGGGGACTTCTCGCTTTTGAGTTAAAAAAGCAAACAAACAAAGCAACATTAAAATAATTTGAAAACAATCTACTGTTGTTGTTGTTTTTCAGGTGAATGTATGGTCAGAAAAGAAGGTCAGAACTGCAGGAATCTGAGGTTTCCTATTCATCCAACTCCTGAACAGGAAGCAAAGTTGGAAGAAACCATGCAAACCTGCAGAAGACTATGGAACGACCTTTTATCAACAAGAGTTGAACTGTTTGATGTATATGGACTATATCCGGATTCAAGACTACTCGAAAAGCAACTCAAATTCTTCGATTATACCAATAATATACATTCTCATGTTAGACTGAATGTGTTTGAAAGGGTACAACAGGCATACTTTAAGTTCCTTGCTGATATCAAGAATGGAAGACTTAGAGGACTCAAACCAAGAAAAGGAACTGTTGTCAAAAGAAAAGATGTGCCTGCAGGAAACTTTCCTTATTCAGTTTCAAATAATAAAGGTTCAAACTTCATCAAATATGATGGTATCCTCCCAAAAGGACATCCCAGATTCAAAGGCAAAGACGATTATCATAGTTTCACGTATAAACAATATAATTACGGTTGGACACTGACTGAAAATGGATTGTTCCTGTCAAAGATAACCAATAAAAACAACCTGATAAAGATCGATGTTGATCATAATCTGTTAAATGGTCAATTTAAGACGTGTACTATCAAAAAAGAAGGCAACAAATGGTTTGCTTTTATAACGATAGAAATTCCAGAATATCCTGAACCAATAGTACCAATCACTATGATAGGTATCTATCTTGGTCTTGAATCATTAATAGCAACCTCAGATGGAGAGTTCATCGAACCACCTGAATTGTTCAGAGAAGCAGAGAAAAGGTTAGCTATCGAACAAAGAAAACTTGAAAGAATGGAATATGGTTCCCAGAACTACTTTAAACAAAAGAGAAAAGTGAACAGAATTCACAGAAAAGTAGCTAAGGCAAGAAAACATTTTTCACATTGCTTAAGCAAGATGCTTGTCAGCAAGTACGACCTGATAGTATTTGAGGACCTGAAAATTAAAAATCTTGTCAAAAACTCAAGACTAGCCAAGTCTATTCATGATGCAGTATGGTCAAGGATTGTCCAGCACACAGAGTACAAGGCTGCTGAGAAGGGAAAGACAGTTGAAAAGGTTAATCCCAAGAATACTTCTCAGATATGTTCGGTATGCGGAAAAAAGAAAAAGACAAAACTAAAATTAGCAGATAGGGTTTTTGAGTGTGAGCATTGTAAATCTTCTTTAAACAGAGATATCAACGCTGCGGTCAACATCCTCAGGAAATCTAAAACATACAAGGATACCGTGAGGCTCGCGGGAATTAACGGCTGTGGAGTTGGAACCTCTACAATCAGTTATATAACTGGATTGCAAGTTCCGAAGATGAATCAGCAATTGCTTAACCTTGTCCAAGGTAGAGACTCCTTAAGGGTTCAATAGAACCCAACGACTTTAGTCGTTGGAGTAGTCAGTAACTTTGAAATCATTACCATGAATAATAATTTTGAAACTGCGTTAGCGGAATAAAACATGAATGACATAATTATATGGTTTTTGATACTTCTTTGTCTGATTCAGTCGGGTATCTTTTCCGGTCTGACCATCGGGATGTTCGGACTGAGTCGTCTTCGTCTTGAGATCGAAGCCGAGGCTAAAAATGAGAATGCCAGAAAAGTCCTGGCTCTGCGGCATAATTCGCACTTATTACTTTCAACTCTGTTGTGGGGTAATGTAGGGATAAATGTACTTCTGACCTTGCTCACGGATTCTGTACTGGCAGGTGCTTCAGCTTTTGTCTTCTCAACGGTATTTATAACAATCTTTGGTGAAATTGTACCTCAGGCATATTTTACAAGGAATTCATTAAGACTTGGGGCATCACTTTCACCGCTTGTCAGATTTTATATTACGATGCTGTATCCTGTTGCAAAACCATCAGCAATGTTACTTGATCTCTGGCTTGGGAAAGAGAAGATGGAATTTTTCAAGGAACGTTCACTCAGTATCATGCTTAAAAAACACATTATTTCCGAAAAGAGTGACATCGATTTTCTTGAAGGCCTCGGAGCCCTTAATTTTCTGTCAATAGATGACCTGCAGATAAAGCAGGAAGGTTCAGTGATAGATCCCCTCAGCATCATATCTTTGCCGACTTTTAACGGGCTTGTTATTTTTCCTTCTCCAGGCGATGCAGAATTTTCCGAACTTCTTGAAAAGATAGCTTCCAGCTCTAAGAAATGGGCTATAATACTGGATGAAACAGGTGGACCTGTAATGGCTATTGATTCAGGTTCATTCCTCAGGGATGCTATTTACAAGAAAGAAAATTTCAATCCTTATCGCTACTGTCATCATCCGATCATTATTAGTGATCCTGAAGAGAAAATTGGAAGTGTTCTTCATCGCCTGAAAGTTTATCCGGTAAATGCAGAAGATGACGTTATTGACGATGATCTGATACTTTACTGGAACAGGGACGACCCGGAAAAGATCATTATTACGGGTTCTGATATACTGGGAAGATTACTAAGAGGTATCGTCGTGAGGGTCGAATAGTAAAGGAAATTAAGGGACAATCTCTGTTTAACGGTATCTAGAGATACATATTACGATATCTTTATGAACTTCCATGTAAATAATATAATGTACCTTTGTGGGAGGTTATATTGTGAAAGAAAGTATTCTCAAAATTAAAGGTGAAGTGGATCTGCTTGTTGATAAGACAGGAGATGAAGCTGCAAAGATTTCCAGAGGTGCAAAGGATTCTGTCAGAACCATTGCTGAAGATATCAAGAGCATTGACCTTAACGAAGATGCAGAAAAGATATTAAAGGGAGTGGACGAGCTTGCAAAAAAGACCGGTGAAAGTGCAAAGACTCTTGCAGTTGATGTTGGTGAGCAGCTTGATGAACTGGCAGAGAAAGTAAATCTTGGAAAAAATTATGATAAGCTGAATGCTAAGGTAGATTCACTTATAGATGCAACCGGTGATGAAGCTGCCAGTATCACAGAAGACACCATGGATATAATCAAAAAGATCAGTGTTTCTGTGAAGTCAATAAACATAAAAGAAGATATGGAGGAAATATCTGATAAGATAAAGGATCTTGCAGAGGCTACGGGTAAGGAAGCAGAGGATCTTGCATCGGATATAAAGGTTAATATAAAGAAGATTACAAAGAAAGAGTAATCCTCTTTTTTAAATTTTGAGGAAGGGTGGTTGAATGGCAGTGCTACAGGATATTATAGATAATATTAATCTCTGGGTAACTGCCGGAGCAACTGTCCTGATAGTACTTTTTCTGCTATTGCTTATTAACGTTTTTTTCACTCTTCTAAGAACAAATCTGATGAAAAAAGCAAAGACCAAAAAACAACGCTCTAACATCAGAATATTTGGTCAGCTTTTCCGATACACCCTGTCATTGCTCGTTATTATATTTGCAATTCTTACATCTTCAGGTGCATGGTCCGGCTTTGGTGTATTCCTTGGTTTGCTTTCAGCAGCAATTGGTTTTGCTCTCCAGAAACCGATAACAGGTATCGCTGCCTGGATCATGGTGGTTACAAAAAGACCTTTTGATATCGGTGACAGAATAATCATAGGTGATGTGAAGGGCGATGTAGCCGATTTTAACCTTACCCATGTGCATGTTATGGAAATTGGAGGGATCATCGGGGATGAAGAGAACTCAGGCAGGTTGATCATGGTACCTAACTGGATGCTCTTTGAAAAGAATATAATCAACTATACTTCAAATAATGATTTCGTTCTTGACAGTGTTATTGTGAATGTTACCTATGAAAGCAACCTTGACCGTGCAATGGAGATAGCAGAACTTTCCGCAAGAAAATTCCTTGCAGGTGTCATAAGTACAAGTCCTGGAAATCCTAAGGTCAGGGTTGATTTTCAGGCAAGCGGTATAGATGTACAGGTAAAATATTTTTCACCTGCAAGACAACTACATGAATACTCCTCTAAGATAACAAAGGAGATCTTTGACAGGGTCAATGAACATGATGATGTTGAAATCGCCTATCCTCACACCGAGGTCGTCTTCAGGAAAAAGGCAACATAGTCCTTTTCTTAAGTTACCATTTGAAAAAGCGGCTTACAAATTGTGAATCTTTTCTGATGGAATACTTTCTCAGTTCGTCTACTCCAAGCAAGAGCAGGGCAAATGGTACAGCTATCAGTACATAGTGCAGGGATATTGTTGCTGTGTTGAATATAAGGTTTGCAAATGGGTTGTAGATTATGAATGCAAGTATCAACAGTTCACTGGCTATACCAAGAAGCACCATTCTGTTACTCAGAAAACCTTTGGTCAGCACAGACTGTCGCCTTGTCCTTGATGTAAATACATTTGCTATCTGGCATACAATAACGGCTGCGAAGAATGCTGTTATTGCCTGCATGTATATCAGATCCGAATATGGCAACTGCTGACCCCAGGTCCATCCTCCGTTAAAAAGGACTGCAAAGTAGCATGCAAATCCGGCTGCAGCTTCGATCGGTCCTTTGATACCATAGGATGTGAGAAGTACCTGTGGTGTCAGGAGTTTCTCGTCCTTTGAACGCGGAGGACGTTTCATTATGTCTCCTTCACCTTTTTCTACAGCAAGTGACAGGGCCGGGATTATATCCGTACCAAGGTCAATGGCAAGGATAAGCTGTACGTTCATTGGTAATGGAAGTGCCAGCAGCACAAAGGCAATGAATGGTAATATTTCAGGAATGTTACTTGTGAGAATATAGGCAATGAATTTCTTTATATTATCAAAAACGGTCCTGCCTTCTTCTATGGCATTGACTATGGTTGCAAAATTGTCATCCAGGAGCACCATATCTGCGGCTTCCCTTGCGACATCCGTTCCACTTCCCATGGCAACACCCATGTCTGCATTCTTCATGGCGGGAGCATCATTAACACCGTCTCCGGTCATTGTAACAATTTCTCCGGCTTCCTGGAAAGCACGTACGATCTTGAGTTTCTGTACAGGTGATGTACGGGCAAATACTATGCTCGGTGCTTTTAACCGTTGTGAGAGTTCTTCTGTTGAGAGCTCTTCTAATTCTGAACCGGTTATCAGTACAGGATCTGCATGATCGCTTGTCAGTCCAACAGTTGCAGCAATGGAACGTGCAGTTACAGGGTGATCTCCTGTTATCATAACTACTTTGATACCTGCAAGATGGCATTTGTTTATAGCTTCACTTGCCTCGGGGCGTGGAGGATCAACAGCACCTGCAAATCCCAGAAATACAAATCCATCTTCATACTCTTTGACACTGTCAGCTTTCCTGTAAGCAAATGAAAGAACCCTTTCTCCTCTTTTTGCCATTTCCAGATGCTCATCTTCAAGGTCCTTTTTTTCACTATCATCAAGTGCTTCTTCTTTTCCGTTCACAAGAATATGGCTACACATCTCAAGGATCACTTCAGGAGCACCTTTCAGGTATGCTTCCATAGTTCCTTCGGGTGTATTGCAGACCACTTGCATCCTCTGCTTTTTGGAATCAAATGGATATTCTGAAGCCCTTGGATAATCATTTTGCATTTTGTCGATATCAGTGAACTCACTGGCATAGACCAGAAGTGAACCTTCAGTTGGATCACCTTTGTACCCTGGTTTTTCTTCCGTGAGCCTTGAATTGTTACATATGGTAGCTACCTTCAAAAGCATCTCGGGGGGTTCTGCTTTATTTCCAACATCAAGCATACCGGAACCGGTATAGACTGAGTGGATAGCCATTTTGTTCTGGGTCAGGGTTCCTGTCTTATCGGTACAGATGACCGTTGTAGAACCAAGAGTTTCAACGGATTCCAGTTGTTTGATAAGGGCATTTCTTTTTGCCATTCTTTTGGATGCAAGGCTCAGTGCAAGTGTGACCGTTGGAAGCAGTCCTTCAGGTACGTTTGCGACGATGATCCCTATGGCAAAGATGAGGTTTGCAAGAAAAGTATCCTGTATCAGGAATCCGACAATAAAGAAGGATATTCCCAGAAAAATAGCGATTGCTGAAATGATCTTTATAAAATCGTTAAGTTCTCTGCGTATAGGTGTGTCAACAGAGGATGTCTGTTCGGTTAAAGCTGCAAGCTTACCTATCTGTGTATCTGATCCTGTTCCGAATACAACTGCTTTACCATTGCCGGTCTGTACCAGGGTTCCTGAGAAGACCATGTTCCTGCATTCAAGTATATTGGGATGTGTGCAGTCAAGTGATCGTAGTTGTGGTTCGGCTTCTCCTGTTATGGGTGAATTATCGACTTTCAGTGAATTCTCTTCGATAAGCCTTCCATCGGCTGGTATCTTATCTCCCTCTTCAAGGAATATTATGTCACCAACCACAATGTCAGTTGCAAGTATCTCAGTTATTTCTCCGTCTCTCAGGACTTTTGTTTTAGGAGGCATCAGGTTCTTGAAACTGGCCATTATCCTTTCGGCCTGATATTCCTGAATGAATGTAAAGGTCCCATTCAGTATAACTACTCCAAGCAGGGCTATTGCAATGAAAATGTTACCCTGTCCGGGGTCAAGCCATTCAGCTATGAATGATAATATCGAGCCGAATAACAGTAAAAGTGAAAAGAAATTCCTGTATTGTTTGAAGTATCTGACTAAGAGGCTTTGTTTTCCGGTTTCTTCAAAAACGTTCCTTCCACAGATACCTATTCTGCGCTTTACTTCTTCAGAGGACAAACCTTCGGTTGTTGCATTTAGCCTTTTGAGCATCTCATCCAGCGAAATGCTATGTTCATCACCAAGGGTTTTGCATCGGAAGTCCCTTTCTTCTGACACACTCATCTACCACTCCATTAATGTTAAGGGATTAACGAATAAAATACTTGTGATTGTATGTATTATTTTAAAGGGGGATTACTGGAAAGAAGTGTAAATATTCCAGATACCCACTGCTACGAAATTCACGGCCATGGCTGCCAGCAACAGTCCCATGAGTCTTGTGAATACAAGCATTCCTGTATATCCCAGGAACTTATAGATTCTTCTTGAGAAATGGAAGAATACCCATGTGATCGCAAATGTGAGTATGATAGCAAGCATGACGATCATGTTCTGGAATATTGACAGTGCACTTCCCATAAGCACTATTATGGTTGTTATTGTACCGGGTCCTGTCAAGAGTGGAAGGGCGATTGGAAATATCCAGATGTCGCTACGGTCCATTGATTTATCTATTTCCTTTTCCGTGATACTTTCACGGGAGACCTTTGCCAGTATCATATCAAAAGCTACGACAAAAAGAAGTATTCCACCGGCAACTCTTAGTGAATCAATACTTATTCCGAAGAAATTAAGTATCATTTTTCCGGTCAATGCAAAAATAAAGGCAATTATACATGCAAGAACAACTGATTTAGTAGCCACTTCATTTTTTTCATCCCGTGTCATATCACTCGTTAGTGAAACAAAAGTTACGACTCCACCAACCGGACTGACAATTGCAAACAGAGTACTGAATGCATATATTAAAAAAGCAATATTTTCCGTCTTTTATCCTCCTGTCCTGTACTCCTTAGCTCTTTTTCAGAAATAGATAAGAGTTACGGTTATTGTGGCTCTATACTGTTTTTGAGACTGTGCGCAAGTCCTGTAAGGTTGACATATGAAGGTAAAATGTGGAATTAGTTTACTATCATTTATATACTGGTTTACATTATTTGCTGTTATTTTGTTACACATTCGCAAAATACGTTAACAGCTATTATATTTTTGCGATACATTCATATACTAGTTATTATAAAAACACAAATTGTCAGGGGATTATTACTCTGACGTATTTGCGGATGTGGGTCAGTTTAAATCCATCTAACTACCTCCTTCAAACTTACCACATCCACTTTCCATAGTTGCCCTGGCTTTGCCAGGGTTACTTCCTTCTTATCTCAAATCACTATACATTTATATTGCCTGAGCTATGGGTTTACAATGTGGTTTACATATAATGGTTTACAATTAAATTCTTAAATGTAAATAAATCAACAAGTAATGTTATTCCAGTAGTTCAGGATCGTTCCTGTCTCCAAGTCTGACTGGTAATTCAAAAGAGAATGTGCTACCCTTTCCTGGTTCGCTCTCAACCCATATTCTGCCACCGTGCAATTCAATAAGCTCTTTTACAAGCGCCAGTCCAAGTCCTGTACCTTCATATCTTCTGGACATAGAAGCATCTATCTGGCTGAAGGGTTTGAAAAGTTTTTTCTGGTCTTCCGGCGAAATTCCGATTCCGGTGTCGGTAATTGAGATGATGACCTTTTCATCGTCGCCACTAACCTCTATGTGCACCTGCCCACCATCGTCTGTGAATTTGATGGCATTCCCAATGATATTATATAATATCTGTTTCAGTTTAGACCTGTCAGCACTGATTGCCGGCACATCTTCAGAGATACTCACATTAACACTTATGTTCTTACGGCCTGCAAGGCTCTCTGTAATGGTTACAATTTCGTTGACTGATTTTTTCACATCTACAATGTCAGTGTATAGTTCCATCTTCCCTGCTTCTATCTTTGATATATCAAGAATATCGTTTATAAGATTCAAAAGGTGACGGCCACTGTGGGAAATGTGTTCAATATAATGTCTCTGCTTATCCACAAGTTCTCCTGCCAGACCGTCAAGCATGATGTCAGAGAATCCGATTATAGAATTAAGAGGCGTACGAAGTTCATGACTCATGGTTGCAAGAAATTCGCTCTTGGTACGACTTGCAGTCTCTGCTTCTATCTTTGCCTGTATCATATCCTTTTCGGCTTTAATTCTATCAGTGATATCCCTTCCTACAGCCTGTATTATATTTTTCTGAGCGTCTATAACTGATCCACTCACATCCAGATGGATTATGCTACCATCCGGCCTGAACATCCTTGTTTCATTACGCCAGTATTTTTTTTCTTTTAGCATTCCGAGTGCTGCAATGGTACTTTCCCTATCCTCAGGTAGTATCATGTCCATTATGTTCATTTGCATAAGTTCTTCTTCAGGACATCTGAACATGATAGAGGCTTTTTCATTTATGTCCAGTACATTTCCTGAAGTATCATGTATAACAACAGCATCGTTTGATTTTTCAAACAGGCTTCTGTATTTTGATTCATTGAGTTTCAATTCTTTTTCAGCTTTTTTGCGTTCAGTTATGTCCCTGATAATCACCTGGGATACATTATCCTGACCTTCTAAATATTTTGCACTAACATCTACGTCAATTATATTGTTCTTGAACGTAATAGCTTTGAAATCAAATTTATCAATCTCTCCCTTTCGGAACAATTCAAGTTTCCTCAGGGCTTCTCTTTGCATATCAGGAGGGACCAGATCTATAATATTCACGCCGTGCAGGTCTTCTTCAGTGCACTCAAAAATCTCAAGGGCCCTGTTGTTTACTTCATATATCATTCCACCATATCTCAACAATAATATTGCATCATTTGATTGTTCAAAAAGTGACCTGTATTTTTGCTCATTATGTTTTAATTCTTCTTCGGCATTTTTGCGCCTTGTGATATTCTCTGCAAAAAGTACAATACCACCAATCTTTCCGTCGCCTGTTTTCCAGGGTCTTGCTTCCCAGTGTATCCATTGTCCACTTCCATCATTCAGTTTGAAATAATCTTCATTTTTGACAATGATCTCTCCCTGAAGAGCACGTTGATGTATTCTTTTCCATTCATCACTGATATGTGGAAGCACTTCATAATGAGACTTTCCGATTATATCCTGATCCTCCAGTCCCAGATCACTGAGCCAGCGATTGCTAACTGCTATGTATCTAATGTTTTTATCGAGCATTGCCAGTGAAGCCGGGGCGTGTTCTATGAAAAGTTTCAGAAGTTCCTCATTTTCAATAAGTTTTTTCTCAGCTTCTTTGCGCTCTGTTACATCCTGAATGGTACCATATAATCTAACAACTTTATTATTCTCTATTATCGGTTTTCCAATAGCTCTGATCCATTTATGATTTCCTCTCTCTGAGATAAGTTCAAGTTCAATGTCATATGGTTCATATTTCTTTATGGCATTATTGAGAGCCTTTTCAAGTTTCTCTCTTGAATCCGGAGGGTAACGTTCCATGGCTTTTTCAAAGCTATCTACCTGATCAGTTTCGTGTATTGTGAATATTTCGTCTGTCCATGTAGCTTTATTAGAATTGAGATCAAATTCCCATCCACCAATCTTACCAATCCGACCGACTTCATTCAGGAGCACTTCATTTTCTTTAAGAGCCTTTTCCGCATTCTTACGCTCTGTTATGTCCCTGAATTCTACTACCCTTACACGCTTTCCTTTGTAAGGTATATTCTTTGCTTCCAGTCTAAGAGGATATTCACTCCCATCTTTACGCTTTCCAACCGCTTCATATGGTTTATCATAGCCTGCAAGGATATTGGACATAACCATGTCTCTGTGGCTTTCAGCTATTAGCAAAAGTCCATCCATTCCAATGAGTTCTTCATGTGAGTAGCCGGTTATCTCAGAAAGACCCAGATTACAATCAATTATTTTTCCTTTATCATGGATGGTTATACCACCAAAAGATGTATTGTGAAGTGCTTTGAAACGTTCTTCACTTTCCTTTAGTGCAATTTCGGCTTTTTTATTCTCTGTGATATCTTCTGAGAAGATAATAATTCCACCAATTGAACCATTGGCATCTTTCCATGGTCTGACTTCCCAACGAGACCACATTGTACTTCCATCAGGTAGTTCTATAAAATCTTCTTCTTTACGGACAATTTCCCCTTTGAGGGCACGCTTATGTGCTTCTCTAATTTCTTCTCCTACATTAAGGTGTGTTTCATAATGTGGGAGGCCAATAATATCCTGGCCATCAAGGTGGGAGTTCTCAAGCCATTTGTGAGTAACAGCTATATTTCGCATGTTGCGATCCAGCATTATTAGTGCTACCGGTGAATGTTCTATGAGCAATTTTAGTTTTTCCTCATTTTCAATCACCTTGTTCTCAGCAAGCTTGCGGTCAGTCACATTTGTTGTTGTTCCTGACATCAGGTAATTGCCATCTTCAAGAAGTTTTGCAGATCCAAGACTATTCATCCATACAATTTTCCCATTGTCAGATACTACCCTGTAATCTACTGATATAGGGGTACCGGGATTTTCAAAGCCCAATTTAAGTTTTTTCTGAACTTCAGAGAGGTCTTCTTCATGAATGTGCGTAAAATAAGTGTTCCAGTCGTTTCCTATAGTTCCTTTAGAAAATCCTGTTACATCATCAAGGGACTTGGATACATATGTTTCAAGTACATTTCCCTGTGGGTCAAATTTCGCTTTCCATATAATTGATTTCAGGGAGCTTATTATATTTTCATATTCTTCTTCTCTTTCAAGCAATAGCTTTTCCGCTTCCTTACGTTCAAGGATATTTGCTATCATACTGCCTGCTATTTTCAACGCAAAGAGTTGTTTTTCATCCCAACTTCTGGTAATACGTTCAGAGTCAACTGATATAAATCCTTTAAAAATTCCATCTCTGGAAAGAGGAATCATTGCCATTGACTTTAGATTCATGCCTTGCAAAAATTCCTTGAGTTTTTTCTTTTCACTTGAAATTTTACTGACATCAGGGATGCTTAAAATCTTCAGTTTCTTGAGATACTCAAAGTCTATTTTCCGTGTATCTATTTTTGCATTTATTGGTATTTTGGAAATAATCCCGTCAACATGCCATTCGTATGCTTTTTTGATATAATCTGTATTATCGTCTATATTAAAAAGGGTAATACGGTCACACGCTATGAATTCTGCCAGTTCCCGAAGTGTTACATTAATATCGTGATCTATGCTCTGAAATTTACTGTTGATAAAACGACTGGATATTTTAGAGATAAGTTCATCCTTGCGCCTGTTATATTCTATCTCAGAGGATGTATCCTTTTCAGTTGTAAGGTCTTCAATAATGGCGTGGCACCCATAGACATCACCGTTGTCATCTTTTCGTGGAAAAGCTCTGAAACTTAAGAAAAGCTCTTTATCCCATTTTGATCTGTAAGGTGCTTCTATCGATGCATTTTTTCCTGTTCTGATTACTTCTTCAATAGTTTCTGCTATTCCCGATTCTACAAGAGGGGGGAAAGTTAGCATGTTGATCTTCTTTGTAGCTTCAGCT
This sequence comes from Methanolobus bombayensis, assembly GCF_017873415.1. Taxonomy (GTDB): domain Archaea; phylum Halobacteriota; class Methanosarcinia; order Methanosarcinales; family Methanosarcinaceae; genus Methanolobus; species Methanolobus bombayensis. Next base: position 12,320 of record NZ_JAGGKD010000026.1, read on the forward strand.
GAAGGGGAACCAAGGATTATTAAAAGAAAATCATTTACGGAAGTGATATTTCCTTTCGTATCACACGAAAGTATTCCAAGGGGCAATTCATCAACAATATTCTTGAAGTCTTCCTGACCACAATCTTTTATGGAATGGTTAATTGTGCCCTTACTGTCTTTCTCTGTCATCTTCGTAAAATGATGTCTTGAAGTAAGTCTTTGTAATCAAGCTTATTGCTAATTTGTATAAATCAGTATTTATATTTTGTTGAACAATTTGCTATTCTTCTCTGAACAGTATCAATATTAATAGTGTGACAATCAACTTCTTATGCCTGGAATACTTAATATTTATTGGAGTGCGGGCAGATTAATTCTTTTTTATTCTGTCCTTTAGTTCATGCTCTTAGAGAGTGCACTTCTTAAAGGTGAATTCTATGGATGAGAAAAAAGACATGAAAAAACATCTTGAAGCACAGTTCAAGGATATGAAGGACTATATCTCCAGGAATATTAAGGACCTGGAGCTGGAAAAGGAATTTGATAAACAGGTAAAGGATATCAATGAATATCTTGATAGCAGTATGAAGAAAATAAAAGCAAATGTGGGAGAGAAAACTATGTCGGACTCTGGGAGTTTCAGTATGCCTCTTATAGGGGACAATGCACCGTCTTTTACAGCTGTGACAACAAACGGAGAAATCAATTTCCCGAAAGATTACAAGGGGAAGTGGGTAATTTTGTTCAGTCATCCTGCTGATTTTACACCTGTATGTACAACTGAATTTATGACATTTGCAAGCATGCAGGAAGAATTCAGGGAACTGAACACAGAACTTATCGGACTCTCCATTGATAGTATCTATGCACACATTGCATGGCTGCGCACAATCAAAGAGAAGATCGAATACAAGGGCATGAAGGACGTTGAAGTTACATTCCCTGTCATTGAAGACCTCAAGATGGAAGTTGCAAAGAAGTTTGGAATGCTGCAACCTAACGCATCAGATACTCAGGCCGTCAGAGCAGTTTTCATTATGGACCCTAAAGCAAAGATAAGAGCAATTCTCTATTATCCATTGTCCAACGGAAGGAATATGGATGAGATAAAAAGACTTCTTCTTGCAATGCAGAAATCAGATGCAGAGAATATTGCAACACCTGCAAACTGGCAGCCAGGAGATGACGTGATCATCCCGCCACCTGGATCATGTGGAACTGCAAAAGAAAGGGTAGAGACCCAAGAAGAAGGCAAGTACTGCCTTGACTGGTTCATGTGCTTAAGAAAAGATTCTTAAAGAAAAGAAATCCAAAAAGGACTCTTAGAAGTCCTTTTTTTACTTATATTCAATCTGAAGTCCACAACCCACTTCTTTCAGATCACAGACTTTGGCTAATTCTATTTTAGATCCAAGGTCCGTACAGTGGCAGGCATGTACTTCCTTTACATTAAGATCCCGGAAATAATCTACAGTTCCTCTCATCTTTATATCAGGAGGGTTCTGCAAATGAAAACCTCCAATAATATCAACTATCTTATCTTCGTTGCAGACTTCTTTTGCATATTCAATTATATTACAAATGCCTGAATGCGAACAACCCGTAACAATAACAAGACCATTTTCTGTTTTTATGGCAAGCGCTGTATCGTCTAATATTTCATCATCTGTTTGTTTTCCGTCAATAATGATCTTGCTTTCAAGTGGGTCATGCTCAAAATCAAATCGACGGGGAATTTCACCAAGGAATACAGCGTTCTCTGTTATCCATAAAGGTTCGCTGCTCAGCCGCAGGCTGAAAAACTTTGATAGTTTGTCGGTAGAAAGAAGGGTTCCAATTTCCTGCAGTCCGCAATATGTTCTGCTGTTGAATATCAAAGGGTGTGCGATAAGGTCCGGTTCCGAATGATCCATACCTTCTATCTGTGCTTCGGTGTATAGTTTGATAAGAGGATCAAGTCCCCATGTGTGATCAAGGTGCGCATGGGACAGAACGACGTGATCAATGTCAAGAAGATTGATATTCAGTTTTTGTGCATTACGGATAAATGCATCTGAATAGCCTGTATCAAAGAGTAGTTTCTTATCATCAGCTTCAATAAAATAGGAAACGCCCGGTTCTCCCAGTAAGTAGCGGTCTATCAGAGTATTGTTATCTATGAGTACGGTTAATTTCATAGATAAAAATGAATCTGAAAGGATAAAAAAGTTCTATTTTGGGAAAAAAGTGAGCTATATCACCTGTTCTTTTCTTCTTCAAGTGCCTTGCTGACAATCTTCATGGCGCAAAGATCACCGCACATTGAACAGGCTTCACTGCCTGTGTTCCTGCTGTCTCGTATCTTCTTTGCCTTCTCACCATCTATTGCAAGTTCGAATTGAGTGTCCCAGTCAAGATTCTTACGTGCATGTGCCATTTTGTCATCAACAGCTCTTGCTTTTTCTTTCTGACCTTCCTTTGTAAGGTCGGCAGCATGGGCTGCAATCTTTGTGACAATGGTTCCTTCACGGATGTCATCTGCAGTTGGAAGTGCGAGGTGTTCTGCCGGTGTTGTCATGCAAAGGAAATCTGTTCCGCACATGCCTGCAAATGTTCCACCGATAGCTCCTGTTATGTGGTCGTATCCGGGTGCTATGTCAGTGACAAGCGGGCCAAGAAGGTAGAGTGGTGCATTGTGGCAGAGATTTTTCATTCCCTTCACACTGAGCTCTACTTCATCTAATGGAACATGTCCGGGTCCTTCAACAAAACACTGAATATTTGCTTCTTTTGTTCTCTTAACAAGTTCACCAAGGGTTATGAATTCCATGAATGAAGGTCCGTCAGAAGCATCGTGGATACATCCGGGTCTCATACCATCTCCAAGGCTGATTGCCATGTCATATTCATAGGCAATTTCCATGAGGTAATCGTATTCTGAATAGAATGGATTATCTTCTCCGTTATGCAGCATCCATGCAAGTGTGAATGAGCCACCACGGCTGACAATGTCAGTTATCCTGTCTCCGTGTTTTATTCTCTTCAGAGCATCCTGGTTCACAGCAGCATGTATGGTGACAAAATCAATACCATCCTTTGCATGTTTGCGTACTGCATTGAACATGTCATCGGATGTCATATCTACAACAGCTTTCTGTGAGGCTGCTGCCTGATAGATCGGTACGGAACCAATGGGGATGTTCACTGCATCCATTATATTTTTCCTTATCAGGTCAAGATCTCCGCCGGTTGAGAGGTCCATGAGTGCATCTGCACCGAATGTTTCCGCTGTTTTTGCTTTCTCAACTTCTTCATCGATGTTGATATAATCCCGGGAAGTTCCGATATTAGCGTTTACTTTAGTACTGAGGTATTTTCCTATACCTATGACCCTGCATTCCCTTACAGGGTTGTTCGGGATACTGATGGTCCCGTTGGCAACACATGAACAGATGGTCTTTACATCAATGCCTTCGTCCCTGGCAACTGCTTCCATCTGGGGTGTGATCCTGCCTTTTTTAGCATCTTCCATTAGTGTCATTGTATCTCCTGCATGCAGTGTCTTTTAGGTGCAGATACATTGTAGGGGCATATATATGTTTCACAGGACTTATGGAATATTGTTACAATATTACTTTCACCCCGCAAGCTCAATTTTTATCTATAATCAGGACATAGGGTTGCAGCATGTCTATAGTCGTATTCACGGAAAAAAATAAGGCAGCTTCCCAGATAGCAGGTATTTTAAGCGAAGGACACTACAATCGTGCCTCTGTTGGTGGGATTCCTGTATACGACTTTAAAATGGAAGGAAAGGAATGGAGGATAATGGGTCTTGCAGGTCATATTATGGGCTATGATTTCCCTGAACAGTTCAACAACTGGCGTGAATGTGACCCTGCAGTCCTGCTGGATACTCCTCCTGTAAAAAACGTCACAAAAAAACCTTATGCTGCTGCTATTTCTCTTCTTGCAAGCGGTGCCGAGGAAGTTGTTCTTGCATGTGACTTTGACAGGGAGGGGGAGAATATTGGTTTTGAAGCCAAGGAAATTTCCGAAAGGGTAGCTTCCCTTCCGGTAAAAAGAGCTCGTTTCTCATCCCTTTCCTCAAGTGAGATCAAAAAAGCATTTTCCAATCTTGTTGAACCGGACTACAACATGGCAATGTCGGCTGAAGCACGTCAGATACTTGATCTGAAGATGGGTGCGGCATTTACTCGTTTCATGACATTGTCAGTAAGGGAGAAAGCCCGCACTAAAGGTGTTATCTCAATTGGTCCGTGCCAGACCCCCACATGTGGATTCGTCTATGAGAGGGAGAAACTCATAAAGAACTTCAAGCCAAAGGACTTCTGGAAAATCGAGGCTCTTTTCAATTCAAAAGGTGCGGATTTCACTGGTGTGCACAGGGCGGGGAATATTCATGAAAAGGAAAAGGCTGACGAGATCTTCGCTCGTATCAAGGATTGTAAGATTGGTGTTGTAGACAAGAAAAGTGTCAAAGAAGCGCGTACAAATCCTCCCTATCCGCTTAATACAACTGAGTTTCTGAAACGCTCTTCCAAATATCTGGGCGTCAGTCCTGAGGAGGCACTTGAGACTGCAGAGCAGCTTTATCTTTCAGGATTTACCAGTTATCCGAGAACTGAAACTAATAAATACGCTGACGATTTTGATTTCAAGTCCAAGCTTGTTGCGTTTTCTTCAGGATTCTATCAAAAATATGCATTGGCTATCATCTCTGCAGGTGAGATAAAATGCAGAAACGGAACAAAGGACGGACATGATCACCCTCCAATTCATCCTATAAAGGCAGCTTCAAAGGGTGATATCGAAAAGAGTGTAAGAATGCCTAATGCGTGGAAGGTTTACGACCTGATAGTCAGGCATTTCCTTGCAAATCTTATGCAACCTGCAATATTTGAGAAAACAAGAATGGAGATACTTGTTGGTGGGGAGATATTTGATGTAAAGGGTTCAATTCTTAAAAGTGAAGGGTGGCTTGATGTTTATCCATTTGAGACTAAAAATGACAAGTTATTGCCATTCATTGAGGAAAAGGATGAGGTTGACGTAAAAAAGCTCAGTAACGTCAAATCCGAGACGAAACCTCCCAAAAGGCTTACTGAAGCAGAATTATTGACCCTCATGGATAAAAATGGTATTGGTACAAAGGCAACTGCTCCCAGTCATATTGAAACCAATAAGAAAAGAGGCTATTTTGAAACCAAGGGCAAGACCATTGCGATTCTTGATACAGGTTTCACTCTTATGGATACTCTGGATGCCACGGTGCCAATTCTCGTACAGCCTGAGATAAGGGCGCGTATAGAATCTCTTATTCAGGATGTAGAGGATGGCAAAAAATCACTTGAAAGTGCCCTTGATGAAGGAACTTTACTTATCAAAAAAATGTATTCACAGCTTACATCAAGCAAGGAGGCAATTGCTGCAAGAATGGCAGGTACTATTGTTGATGAACAGGTTGCAACTGATAAAAAGAACTTTGTTGGTACATGTCCCGAATGCGGAAGAATGCTTCACATGATCAAGACTGACAAGGGGCGCTTTGTTGGTTGTACAGGTTATCCTGGATGCAAGAATACTTACCCTCTTCCAAAAGCAGGTACACTTACTGTTCTTCGTTCTCAACAGTGCGAAAAGGGTGGTGTTGCAGTCCTTAAGGTTGGTAAAAAGTATAATTGGTCCGTAGGTATTGGTCCGTGTTTCACCTGCGAACTGGAAAAAAAATGTTTTCCTCCTGAGATCGTAGGTCCCTGCCCGGTTTGTGACGGTTCGATGTTCCTGATAACTACAAAAGATTCCCGTTTCTTAGGATGCACTAACAGATGCGGGCACACGCAGTCTGTGCCTAAATCAGGTAGACTTACTATTCTTGACAGGTTGTGTGAGCATTGTGGGTGGCACGTACTCCGTGTGAAAGAACAAAAACAGGATGCTAAGGAGTTTTGTGCTAACAGGAAATGTCCGGGGAAGAAGTAGTCTTTAATGATTAATCAATCATATTTGGTCTATCGTTAAATCAGTTTTTATTGATTTACTTCCAAAATTGAAAAAACCTTATATATTATAAAATCCCTCTAAGGACCTAGAGACGAATTGCAGACCTATTTCCTGATCATAATCCACAAAAAATGGGTCTAGCCGATCTACTACCTCCAACATACCTCCAAATAACCGCAATTCGTCTCATCAAACCTTTTTTCTATAATATTTCTTGATATTTTCAGAATGTTTTTCCGTATTTTTCACTATATGCTATATCTTTGATTTCTTTTCTGGGCTTAACTTTTCCATCTTCTGCAGGTTTACCTATTGCAAGTACTGCCATAAGTTCCATAGAATCAGGACAATTGAGAATCAAGTTAACTTTCTCTTCGTTGTTTAATATCTCTCCAAGCCAGACTGCTCCGAGGCCAAGGCCGCAACATGCAAGCAGCATATTCTGAATGGCTGCACCGATTGCCTGTATGTCCTTGGTCTTGTTGTACATTGTCTCTGTATCAAGATATACTGCAATAAGCAGCGGTGCATTTTGTACTATTGCTGAATAATGTGTGCAGCCTGCCAGTTCTTCCATGGTCGTTTTATCTTTGATGACTATGAATTTCCATGGCTGGTTGTTCAGGCCTGAAGGTGCCCATCTGGCTGCTTCAAGGATAGTTTTTATATCTTCGTCTTTAACTGGTTCGTCTGTGTATTTTCTGATACTTCTTCTTGAAAGGATAGTGTCAATTACTTCTGGCATGTCCATACCTCCGGGTGAACTCCTCCTCCCTGCCAGCCTTCGGCTGTCGAGGAAGGAGCTTCCTACGAGTGTAAGTCTCATTTCGTTATCATTCTGTTGGGAATGATT
>NZ_JAGGKD010000027.1 GCF_017873415.1 Methanolobus bombayensis
AGTTCATGAAATGTTCATTAAAACTTAGTTTTGCAAAAAGATGGATAGAAAAGTTCATGAGCGATAAGTTAGAAATGTTTAGTTAATGACTATAAAATCTCAAAATCAACTCTTAAATTTCGAAAATCGATATCGTTGCAGAGATGGTACATATCGCTGGATAGAATGGCGTTCTATGCCTGAAGGAGATTTTATTTATGCTGCAGCAAGGGACATAACTGACCGTAAAATTGCAGAAGAGAATTTAGAGAAAGAACGGTCATTGCTACAAGGCCTGCTTGATTCGATACCTGATATCATATTCTTCAAAGATAAGGATGGAGTGTATTTGGGATGCAATCCCGGGTTCTCAAAGCTTGTTGGCAGGAAAAAAGAAGATATTATTGGCAAAACAGATTATGATCTATTTAGTAAGGAAGTTGCCGATTTTTTCCGAAAGAACGATGAACTCATGATGCAATCAGGTAAACCCAGAAATAATGAAGAATGGGTAGATTACCCCGATGGTAAAAAGGTTCTGCTTGATACAATTAAAGCGCCTTTGCTTAGTTCTACTGGAGAAACTGTAGGGCTCGTAGGTGTAGGTCGTGATATTACCAGTAACTGGCATACAGAAAATCTAATTAAGGAATTAAATATCCTCAATCAGTCCACTTTAGACTCTTTATATGCAAATATTTGTGTACTTGATGAAAGTGGATACATAATAAAAACAAATAAATCCTGGGATGATTTTGCTATCAATAATTCAGCTGATATGGACAGGGTTTGTGAAGGGACAAATTACATTGACATAGCAAAAGCTTCCAGGGGTGAAGATGAAGATTTGGCAATACAGTTTGCAAAGGGGATAGAAGAAGTAATAGCAGGTTCACTTGAACAATTTGAACTTGAATATCCCTGTCATTCACCTGATGAAAAGAGATGGTTTGTAGGAAAGATCTCTCCATTTGAAGAGACTTATTCTCTCCCACGTAAAGTAGTGGTATCTCACATTGATATCACTGCTCGAAGGCTTGCAGAGAACAAATTGCAAGAATATGCAAAAGAGTTAGAGCTGAAGAACAAGAAACTCGATGTTGCCTTATTCAAAGCAGAGGAAGCCACCAAAGCTAAAAGCGAATTTTTGGCGAACATGTCCCATGAGATCCGTACTCCAATGAATGGTGTAATAGGTATGACGGGATTGCTTTTAGCCACTGAACTTGATGAAGAGCAACAGCACTACACTGAAACGATACAGACAAGTGGAGAAACTTTGCTCAACCTTATCAACGACATCCTTGATTTTTCAAAAATAGAAGCTGGTAAGCTTGAACTGGAGATTACAAATTTCAATCTACACAATATGCTGGATGAATTTGCTTCTATGTTATCTGTAAAGGCACATGATAAAGGACTGGAATTCATTTGTGCGACAGACCCGGATGTTCCTTCCTGCATAAAAGGCGATTCCGGACGTTTACAACAGATATTGATAAATTTAACCGGTAATGCAATTAAATTCACGGACCACGGAGAAGTGGCGATTCATATTGCTTTGATCTCTGAAACTGATACAGAAGCTGTTTTGCGTTTCTCAGTCAGGGATACAGGGATTGGCATTCCAAAAGACAAAAAAGACCTTCTTTTCAGTCAGTTCTATCAGGTTGATGCCTCAACCACACGTAAATTTGGTGGTACCGGGCTTGGCCTTGCAATCTCCAAACAACTGGTGGAGATGATGGGGGGTAGCATCGGTGTTGAAAGTGAAGAGGACAAAGGCTCGGAGTTTTGGTTTAAAATTAAATTTGTCAAACAGAGACAAAACAAATCTAAACTGGTTGTTTCTAAAGAGATATCTGATTTACCAATTCTAGTGGTAGACGATAATTCCACAAATCGTGAGATTTTATGTAAACAGTTATCTTCATGGGGTTTGAGAGACATTAAAGAAGCTGTGGATGGTCCTGCTGCATTGCAACTATTATATAGGGCTTGTGAAGAGGACAAACCATTCCAGATAGTAATTCTGGATATGCAAATGCCGGGTATGGACGGTACGACCCTTGCAAAAGTGATAAAGTCAGATGAGCGTCTAAAAAATACTCATCTTGTACTGCTTACCTCTCTTGGTCACATATCAAAGTCAGAAAAGTTTGAAAAAGGACATTTTGCAGCTCGTCTTACCAAGCCTGTGAACCAGTCAGAATTATTCAATAAATTGTGCAATATTTCAGTGTTTGCTGAACAGAAAGTTGAAACCAGGCCTACAAATGCTAATTTCAATAAACGAGACTCAAGCGGCACTGAGTTAAGGATTCTTTTAGCTGAAGATAATATTGTTAATCAAAAAGTAGCTCAGAGTATGCTAAAAAAACTGGGTCATCACGTGGATACAGTAGCTGATGGCAAAGAGGCATTAGATTCACTGAAAACCATTCCTTATGACCTTGTGCTTATGGATGTACAGATGCCGGAAATGGATGGTCTGGAAGCCACAAAAGCAATAAGGTATTCTGAACCTCCGGTCTTGAAAAGAGATATACCAATAATTGCAATGACAGCTCATGCTATGAAAGGTGACAAGGAAAAATGCTTGGAAGCCGGTATGAATGATTATATATCAAAACCAGTCTCCTTGCAATCTCTACAAAAAATTATGCAAAAATGGGAAACAACCGTGAATAAGGATGCTTATGGCGTAGATGATTCTTCAATGGAGTTGGAAACCCAATCTGATGAGGTCGTGTTTGACAGTCAACATTTGATGGAGAATATGATGGGTGATACTGAGATGATCAGAAAGATCATAGAGATATTCCTGATGGATGCACCTGAACAAATAAAAGGTCTTAAAAAATCAATGGATGAAGATAACCTGGAAAAACTAAGTGAGTTTGCACATAAGATAAAGGGTTCTTCTGTAAACATCGGAGGAATATCTTTGAGCAATTGTGCTGGAAAAATAGAAAAGGCAGCTATGAAGGGAGAACTTGAAGAGGTCAGGAGTCTATTTCCGGAGATTGAAAAAGAGTTTGAGTTGCTGGTGTACAGATTAAAGGAGATATAATATACGGGTATTTCCTTATTTAACCAATTTTAAAAATATGGGCTCTGTAGAGATTCTATTGAAATCAATAGCAATAGGTTGTAATATGGAAATATATTCAATAGCATATAGTACTTTATGAATTATTGTTAACTTCGACCTCCATTAGAATACCAAGGATTTCTACAGAGCCGTTTTTCCGTTCCTTTTTGATCAGTTCTATGAGATCGCTTAGAATAGTCAGGTGAGGTATCATAGTAACTGATAGAAGAACAATGTCACTATTATTATCGTTCAAGATCTTTAATATACTATCTGAAGGTGTGTTTGCTCCAAGATAAAAGCTATTCCATCCATTGATCTCAAAAATGTCAGCAACCATCCTGATTCCCATTTCGTGTAACTCTGTGCCTACAACAGGCAGCAACAACATTGCGGTCACTGATAGTATCTGATATGATGTAAGGGTATAATTTGGCCATTATTTTCTGTGTGACAGCAGTACAAAAATGTTCTTGAGCTACACTGATATAATTGATTTGCCACAGCCTTCCAATCTCTTATTGCGAGCTCTGGAATACGTTCAGGTATCGATTCCATTTTCAAGAGCCTCTTTTATGGACCTGACTGCACATTTGATATCTGTGTTAAGCAGACATATATTGAATTTATTTTTCTATTGGTATTTGTTATTCATTCCAACATATATACTGTTGATTTCGAAAGAAAAAAGAAGAGATCAGAATGTCATTCCTATCTCTTCATTTTGACAACTAAGCCCAGAATTGTGACCACCATCAAACCAGATATAGTCGTTAATGTGTTTACAGGATAATCCCCAGATTGCCCGGAATCCTGTAGAGCATCCGGCACGATATTCTCTGAAACTGCAGCTTCGTCGATATAATCCGAAGAAGACCCTGCATTAACCAGACTTTCTCCTGAAAGTTCGGCACAGATCATAAATGGCGAAAATCCTGTGGTTGTTGCTTCAAAGTAGAAGTACTCATCATCTTCACCTGTTACAACAGTTGGAAGTTTGTTCCAGATACCATCTGAGAAGTGTTCCATATGGACATTTCCTTCACTAAAGCCATTTGATTCAAGCCATTCTTTTGAAACTGAAAAAGAGATCTTCGCATCACCAATACCTGATGAGAAATCTTCGTCCCCGAGTATAATCTCCATTCCCTGGTAAACCGTTACCAATGAAGGTGCTGGAGAACTTTCCGGCAGCTCATCAAGCAGAACGATGCTTGCCATTACATAACCCTCATTTATGTCAGACTCAAAACTAATCTTGTTTACCGGAGTGGAACCATCTGTGAATACATATTCTACTTCAGCATCCTTTCCAACAAAACGTACACTTGAATCAGTTGCAACGATATTTAACGGAGATGATGTGGTTGTGGCCATTCTTACATGAATTCCATCGTCATTGCTTTCCTGACTGGAAGCTGCATCTGAAACTAACGGTTGAACATTATTCAGGGTCAGTGGGAGATAGTCAATGTTGTTCCCATCATCAGTAATTTCATATGCATCAGAGAAGCCATTTCCAACGGAGTATTCAGTCTGGCTCCATCCAGTACCATCCGGTTTTGCCCAGAAGTTTCCTCCAAGGTAACTTCCATTAATGATGTTAATGCCTGATGTTCTTGTGATATTCCAGTCGTTGGAACCAATATCATAGCTGTCTACATTGATATTGTTATTGAAATAATTATTATAGATCAGGTTATCAGCACTATCCTCCATTACTATACCGGCAGGATTATTAGATATTGTACAACCCTCTATTGTATTATTAAATGACGAAGATAAAGCGAGCCCGCTAGTAGAATTACTTATATTGCAATCTTCTATCACGTTATTGTTTGATGAGTATAAAAAGAGACCATAACTATTACTGCCGGACGTGCAATTTGAAATTGTAATATTGTTGCTGTTCTCAAGATAAAAACCATCTACATTATTTTCTACATTTAAATCCTTTATAGAAATATTGGAACAATTAAATAGGTATACAACACCAGCATTAGAACCCGAATCGATGATAAGATCTGAAATGTTTACCAGATAATAAATTGGTTTTCCATCAACCGTATTACTTGTATCTATATCATTGGGATAAGAATCAAATCGGCAATTGAACGTATTATTTAACATACAATTATTTTTCAAAATGTTATTCTGTGAAGAAAGTAAAATTTGCAAACCAATGTTATTTTCACTAACAATACAGTTAGAAATGTTAGATACTTGCGAAGAAGAGAGCTTAATCCCAAAATAACCATTTGAAGCCGTGACACCTGAAATCGCAATATTATCTGCATCAATAGCAATGGTGGCATAACCAGCTTCATTACATATAATCCTGACATCTTCAGGGTTACCAGTCGACGAAACAAGACTAACGTTGTTTTCTGTAATTGTCACCCTTTCATTGTATACCCCTGGTTCTACCAATATAGTATCACCGTCCTGTACCAGATCTACAGCCTCATTTATTGTTGAAAAAGCAGAAGTACCGCTGCTATTCACGACAAGAGTGGAGTTACTAATATAAATTACAGAGTTTTTTGTTGAAACATTACTTCCAAATGAGTTGGATACATTCAGAGATACATCATAGAAACCCGGACTTGTATAAACATGTGAAGGATTCTGCTCTGATGATGTTGAACCGTCCCCAAAGTCCCAATCCCACGTATCCGGGGAAAAGAGACTTACATCCTTAAAATTCGCAGTTTCATTGACATAGACATAACTCGAATCTACAAAAAAACTTGATTCCGGTCCTCTTTCCTCGGTAGTGAAAGCTTTGATACATATATTCTTCTCCGATTCAGATATATCCTCCCACTCATTCCCATCTGGACTCATATAACTTTGTCCGGGGTCTGCATGTGCATTACTATAATCATCAATTGGATATTCTATAGCTACAGGATAATCGTAATTCGGAGTCGTAAATTTTACTACTACCGAGAAGTTTTGTCCGTCGCTAAGTGAAACATTTGTATCAAGATCGATGGTATGGTAACCTGCTATGGGAATCGTTCCATTTTGGACAAAAAATGGGCCGGAACTGTTGACAGGACCGGATTCTGGATTAAGATAGATGGAAATGTTGTATAAAGAGTTTGAATCCACCGTATAGAAACTTACAGCTTCGAGGGTCTCGTTTGAACTTGCTGTGAACACGTTTGCTCCATATACAGTACTGTTATTGTATCCAGCACAAGCCGCCCATCCGAGAGTGTCATACTGATAAATATGATCGTAGTTGTTGAAATCCTCAGCAGTGTACATGAAATTACCAAGATATGGCCGTGTTCCTATTCCATCCATACCTTCATCGTTTCCCATAACTGTATCATAATAGGATATGTAAAAATACCCGTCCTCACCCCAGTTATCTCCCCAGGAATTTTTGATAATAAATGCACCATTTCCCGGAGCTTTTGGAGTGAAGTTGGAAGCTGCATAATCATCATCCCAGCCAACCAGAGTTATGGCATGATTTGCATATCTAACCGAACCATTGTAATAATAACTATTATTATTACTATCAAAATAAGAATTTCCATACCACATTGCAACAGATATAGCCCCATAATTCATCAACATTGATTTGTAAAGAGTATCATTGCCTTCAAACCCGGGAAGTATTAATATTTCCTGGACATGCTTTGCATCCGGAAGGTTATCAGGGGACACACCGGATGAATCATCATAAGGATCATCTGATTCTCTTACAGGACCACTCCATCTGGTATAATAAGCAGCCGGATAAAGGTCAAATCCACCATCAGCATGTGAGCGATCAAATCCATCCGGATAACTGCTTGAAAGAACATTTTTTAAATTATTCTCTGAAAAATCCCATGTTTCTGACTTTTTGTGCAGTAGATAGGATTCCAGAGATGCTGTTGCTGAGTGAGCCCAGCAACTTCCAGCCTGCCCCTGATTTCTTACTGCTGTGACACCATTTTCATCACGCAGGTCATATCGGGATGGATATACTTCAGAATCCATCAGTTCAATATCTGAAGTCTTAATAGTGCCGTCATTTAGCAGGTCATCCATATTTACAGGGGAAAGGTGGGAAAGGTCTAAAGGTGAAGGAATAAGTCCGGTAGGATGATCAAAAGTTTCAGAAGGCACTTCATTTGCCGAACTATCAGGCAATGTAAGGCTTGAAAATGTCAAATTGTTTGAGTTTGACTGAACCGTATTTTGTTCTTCCTCCAGTTCTTGCTGATATTCTACAAATGCAGGATTCAGAGGTGCTATGGATATATCAGACTCAGATGAGATATTTGTGTATGAGGAAGTATGTTGATCAATTTCAGCTGCATTACAGCAAGTGGAAAATAACATCAACAAGATACAAAAAATGAGTAATAAGCGATTTGATAATATTGAATTATTCATTATATGTCCCTTCTTAAAACAAGGAGAAATAACAAGTATAGTAATTAATATATTAATAATTTATTATAAATGTTGCGTCGAAAATAACATGAAAAGAAATTATTGAAAAAATAAAAAAACAACTAATACGCTATTTTGTTAAAATAAAAAAGAAGGTTCATATTTTACCTTTTGAACCTTTTTTCCCGTACATAAGACCTATCACCCCGATCAGAATAAATGCAAGCAAAACAAATATTGTAGTACCTGAATTTTTTTCGTTGTCTTTTGTTATCGACTGAATGTTTTCTTCCTTCTCAGCGACACCTGAACTAGTTGCCATTGTTATGGAATCCGGAGTCTGAACTTCATTACTCACAACACCATTGTTGGTGTCTGCACATATCATGAACGGAGAGAAACCTGTAGTTGTTGCTTCAAAGTAGAAGTATTCAGCATCTTCACCTATTACAACAGTTGGAAGTTTATTCCAGGCTCCATTTGAGAAATGTTCCATGTGGATATCTCCTTCACCAAAGTCATTAGATTCAAGCCATTCTTTTGAAACTGAGAAGGATATCTTCGCATCACCAATGCCAGATGAGAATTCATCGTCACCAAGGATAATTTCCATTCCCTGATAAACCGCTACTGATGAAGGTGCAGGAGAACTTTCCGGCAATTCATCAAGAAGACTGACACTCGCCATTACATAACCATCATTAGTCTCCGACTCAAAACTAATCTCGTTTACCGGAGTGGAACCATCTGTGAATACATACTCTACTTCAGCACCCCTACCAACAAAACGTACACTTGAATCTGTTGCAACGATATTTGACGGAGATGATGTGGTTGTGGCCATTCTTACATGAATTCCATCGTCATTGCTTTCCTGACTGGAAGCTGCATCTGAAACTGACGGTTGAACATTATTCTGGGTCAGTGGGAGATAATCAGTATTTTTTCCATCTTCTTTAATATCATATGCAGCACAGAAACCATTGCCGACCGAATACTCAGTCTGGCTCCAGCCAGTACCATCCGGCTTTGCCCAGTAGTTTCCTCCAAGGTAGCTTCCATTGATAATGTTAGTGCCTGCTGTTCTTGTGATGTTCCAATGGTTAGAACCACCACCAGATACGTAGACATTGTTACTGTTGTTGAAATAGTTATTATAGATCAGATTGTCACTGCATTCAACCAGTGAAAGACCATAAATTGAAATACCACTTATATTGCAACTATATATCCTGTTGTTATCTGACGAAGAAAAATAAGCACCATATCGATTATCAGTACTTGTACTATTATCAATAATCACATTGTTGCTATCATAGAGGTAAAATCCATAATAGTTATTCAGGATTTTCAGATTTTCAACTGTTATGTTCGAACAATTTAACAAATAGACAAGTCCGGCATTGGAACTGGCATTTATAACCTGATCAGAGCTGTTCAAGAGATAATATATTTGTTTTCCATCTACCAAATTACTTTTTTCTACAATATTGGCGTTTGAATCGAAATATGAATTAAACGTGTTGTTATTCATAGAGTTGTTGTTCAGGATATTATTCACTGAACCACGCAAACGTAAACCATATGAGTTTTCATATGAGGTACAATTATAGATACTATTGTCCCGAGAATTATAGAAATAAATACCATACGCATTTCCAGATGAATAGCAATTACTTATGTTACACCTACTTGATGAATCAACGACTATCCCCATAGAACCATTTTCAGTACTGATGCCTGAAACCGTGATGTAATCTGCTTTTATGTAAATAACAACGCTACTGGAAGAAGATGAAACTATCCTGATATCTTCAGGATTGCCTGTAGATGAAACAAGACTGATATTATCATTTTTGAAATACAGATTCTCATTATAAGTACCTGGTTCTACAAGAATAGTATCACCATCAGATGCAGCATTGATTGCTTCCGTTATAGTGCTGAAATCAGCACTGCCACTGCTATTGACAACAATTGTAGAGTCCAGAACATGGATGAAAGAAGTTCTTACAGAAATGTTACTTCCATAAGCGTTTGATGCGTTTAGTGATACGTTATAAACACCTGCATCAGAATAAGAATGCAGTGGGTTCTGGACTGATGTTGTAGAACTGTCTCCAAAGTCCCATTCCCAGCTTTCCGGTGAGAAGAGACTCGTATCATGGAAATCTACAGTCTCATTAACATGAACGTATCTTGTGCCTGCAACAAATGATGCTTTGGGTTCTTTATTTTCTTTGGTGAATGCTTTGATACATACATTTGCATCAGATTCGCTTATATCTTCCCAGCCGGTTCCATTATAACTTACATAGCTCTCACCTGCTTCAGCATGTGCATTACTACTATAACCTGATATTGGATATTCTATTGGGAGAGGATAATTGTAGGTAGGTGTTGTGAATCGCACTACTACTGAGAAATTCTGTCCATTATTAAGTGAAACATTTGTATCAAGGTCAATTGTGTGATATCCTGCCATAGCAATTGTTCCATTTTGCACTGATACAGGACCGGAACTATTAATAGGACCGGATACTGGGTCCAGATAGACAGATATGTTGTAGAAAGAATTTGAATTGGTCGTATAGAAGCTTACTCCTTCCAGAGTCTCATTTGTTAATGCGGTAAAAATATTTGCTCCATATCCAGTAGTATTGTAAAAACCATAACTTGTAATCCAACCAAGCTCATCATACTGATAGATACGATCATAATTGCTGACATTCTCGGCAGTAAAAACAGCACTAATAGTTCTTCTTCCAAATTTGGCATCATTGTAAGATACATAGAAATATCCATCATCACCCCATGAATCACCCCAGCTGTTCTTAACAATAAAAGCTCCGTCACCAGATGCAACAGAGGTGAAATTATTACGGTCGTAATTATCATCCCATCCAACTATAGTCACTGCATGACCCCCACCGCTAGAAGAACCATTATAATAATATGAACTGAAAGAAGAATTGTAGGCGTCCTCATACCATGACATACTAACATGCACCGCACCGTATTGTTGAAGTGCAAATTTAATTTCATCATTATCAAGTTCAGATTGCCTCATAGGTATGAAAAGTACTTCCTGAACATGTTTTGACACTGGTATGTTAGAAGGAGATGCCCCTGAAAGATCGTTATATGGATCATCGGACTCGAGTACCGGACCATCCCATCTTGTGAAATAAGCAGATGCCAGTAATGCGTTGCCTCCACCATCAGCATCACGGTCAAATCCATTCTGATAAGAGTAAGCAAGAACGTTCTTTTCATTATTCTCTGAAAAATCCCAGGTTTCTGATCTGTTGTAAAGAAGATATGATTCTAGGGATGCTATTGATGCATGTGCCCAGCAACTTCCGGCACGGGCCTGATCTCTTACAGCTGTAACACCATTTTCGTCACGCAGGTCATATCGGGATGGATAGGAGATTTCAGATCCACTAAGTTCAAGACCTGAAGTCCTGATAGTATCGTCAGCAAGCAAGGAATCCATGCTTACAGGAGAAAGATAAGATAGGTCTACAGGTGATGGAATTAAACCGGTTGAATGAGTAAATATATCAGATGATTCATTTTCATTTGAAAATAGTAAATTTGATTGACTGCCCGATAATACCAAATTAGACAAAGATATCAGGTCATCTGCACCTGATACGTCATTTTGACTCTGTTCCAGTGCTTCTTGATATTCTAGAAATGCAGGATTTAGGGGTGCCGTTAATAATTGCGATTCGTTGTAAATGGAACTTAGTTCTGTTTGTGAATCTAACTCTACTGCATTGACAGAAATAATCGTAAAGAACATAATTAAGCAGCAAATTAAGGATAAGCCATAATATTTCGCTTGTTTTTTCATCTTGTACCCGCGACCTTTGAGAAGATACTTAATAAATATAATAAATATTAAAATATACTACTCTATATAATAAATCTCCTTGAGAAGATATAGCACGATTTTACACTTAAAAGATGACAGGAAAAACTAAAAGGACACTTGGCATATAATTACGATTAATGGGGTGTAGGAGTAGAGAAAGCCCATGTTCTTCACAGTCTGTCCGATAAATTATTTTTAGCAACTGGGCAAATTACCGGAAAACTTTCTGAATTGATAGCATCGGTTATTTATACCATTGAGTGGTAGTAGGCATTAGTTCGATTGCTCAACGGTTAATAAAGGATTACTCTATTTTTGTGTGCTTCTTTTAACAATTGCTGACAGTAAGAAGTAGTCGTATCGGAATGGGCGATTTGGTTTAAACAGATATATAACTGTTCATACAATAATTCTCAGTCTCGGTTCTGCTGTGCGAACTATGTAATACTTTAGGAGAAATATAATATGGGATATAATGACAGAGGCGGCGGTGGCTTTAGATCAAAAAACGGTCCAAGAGAAATGCACAAGGCAACATGCTCTGATTGTAAACAGGAGACTGAAGTTCCTTTCAAGCCATCCGGTGACAGACCTGTATATTGCAGGGAATGTTTCCAGAACCACAGACCTAAAAGATACTAATTGTTAAGTATAATTCTGGTATATTTCAGACAGATACAATGTTATCATCAATTTATATGATAAGTATCTGTCAACACAACTTTTTTGGATCCTTGTTTTTTATACGATTAGGTTCCGTAAGCAAAGCTAGAGAGGAATGTAGATATGAAGTTAGAAAAGGTGTTATGTCCGGTATGTGGTTCCCACATTCTTGCAGGTATACCCCTGGGACAAAGCATTGTATGTGTTTCAGTCACTTCCGGTAAACCGGGTGATTTCGGAGCAGCATATAAATCCAGTTCAAGATGCAAAAGCTGCAATAAAATGTTTGCATGCTATACTAAGAATGATGATTAAGAATGAAAATCTAAGACTAAATTAAGATTTAGTTATTTACTGGAAAAATCTCTTTTACTCTTCCAACGCTACCATCTTCCAGTTGAACTTTTATTCCGTGTGGATGTGAAGATGATTTTGTCAGGATTCTTTTGACAACACCCTTGGTTATCTTGCCACTTCTTTGATCCTTCTTAAGAACAATTCCAACGTCAAGTCCAATTTTAATGTTCTTTCGTGACCTTCCGGGATTCATGCTGGCAGGAGAGTTTGAGATTATATAAGATTGTTTGTCAATGGGTATTTCTAAGAAGAAGTCAGATGTCTTTATTTGTCAAGAGTTTGCAGTATCTGTTGTATTTTCGGTTCAATCATAGGAATCTCTTGAGTAGCGGCTTTCCAGAGAATATCCATATCAACAACAAAATATGCATGTATCAATTTATCCCACATTCCTGCGATGTTCTTCCATGGAATCGAGGTTTTGCTTATTTTTACACTATCTGATAAAGAGAGCATACAGCTCTCCTCTAATTTTATTTCCTTTTCACAAGGAAAGCAAATGAAACAAACACGATTCCTGCAAGAGCAGTGAATCCAGGTGTGCTGGAAGTTTCTTCTTCCTCTACTGGTTCTGCTTCTTCTTCAACTATTGATGTTGATTCCGAAGCCTGTTCAGAAGTTTCAGAAATCTCATCTCCGACAACCTCGAAAATGGAGAATCCAGGAGTTTCAGCATAGAAATAGAAATATTCACCATCTTCACTTTCCTGAGTTGTTGGAAGATCATTCCACTGGTCACCATGATACCTGGTCATACGAATAGTGGAAACATCAATGTTATTCTCTTCTATCCACTGTTTGCTCACCTTGAAGTGGAGCATAACATTATCAGCACTATCTGAGGAGATAGTTCCTTCACTTCCAACATCAATGCTCATCATCTGGTAAGAGTTACCTGATGCAGAAAGCACACCTTCTGGAGCACTGGAAAGTACCTGAACCTTGGCAACCACAAGACCTTCATCATTCTTTGCATCAAAGCTTACTCCAAGAACAGGAGTTCCACTGTCAGAGAAATCATAGTTAATTTCTGAACCTCCTGTGATACGCTTCACGGATGAGGATGAGGTTGAGACTATTGTAGGATTCTGACCCTGACTTACAGATGCACGTGTACCTGATGAACTGCTACTGGTTGTGGTTGGAGTAGTAGGTATGGTAGGATTTGTATCCCTGAAAAGGGCAAAAGTACCGAATTCTGTAAGACTAACTGACAATGTATTGCTGCTTGTATCAAGTGTTGTACTCTGAACTTCAGCCCATTCTGTACCATTTAGCTTGTACAAAGCAATCGTAGCTTCCTCAGCAGAACTCATTTCTATATTATTATAGAAGAGACTCATATTCATGCTACTCAATACAGAATTTATTTCGATGTAACCATTAATATTGGTTTTACCGGAGAAATTATTGGTATTTGTCTCATTCCTCAATATTTCTACAGTTGAAGTGGTAGAAGTAAATGTCAGTTCTGCCATGTCATTACCAAGGATGAGAGGATTTATTGCATTATTTGTAGATGAAATCAGACGTAGATCAAAAACAGTATTGTTATCTACCTGATTGTCTGTCAGATTATTGCTGCCTGAAGTATACAAGAAAATACCGCTTTGACTGTTATTGATGGCAGTATTGTTTGTCAGAGTATTGCTGTCTGAACCAGACAGGAGAATACCGCTTTGACTGTTATTGATGGCAGTATTGTTTGTCAAAGTATTGCTGTCTGAATTAGAATACAGATAAATACCGTAATCATCATTATTACTGGCAATATTGTTTGTCAGATTATTGCTATTTGAAGAAGACAGACAAATACCATTATTAGTGTCATTGGCAGTATTGTTTGTCAGTGTACAGCTGTCTGAAGAAGCCAGGTAAATACCGTAATCATCATTATTACTGGCAGTATTGTTTGTCAGATTATTGCTGGATGAAGAAGCCAGGTAAATACCGTAAGTATCATTACTGGCAGTATTGTTTGCCAAAGTATTGCTGCTTGAAGAATACAGGTAAATACCGTAAGTATCATTACTGGCAGTGTTGTTTGTCAGTGTACAACTGTCTGAACTAGACAGGTAAATACCTCTCTGATCGTTATTACTGGCAGTATTGTTTGTCAAAGTATTGCTGTATGAATTAGAAATCAGGGAAATACCGTCGTAACATTCAGATATTGTGGCATTCTCAATTGTTGAATTATCTGTTTGGTAGAAAACGACACCATAGTATTCATTTACAATATTAATGTCCTGCACAGACACATTGCTACAGTTGATCGCATAGACAACACCTGCATTTGAAGGAACAACATCATCTGAACTGCTTGTCAGGTAATAAACGGGCTTATCATCAACAAGATTACTTGTATCAATATCATTTAAGTAGTCATCCAGTCCACCGCTGTTCACATATAGATTATAGGCATTCTGTGACATTACATTGCCTGTTAAGGTATTGTTAGTTGAATAAGACAGGTAAATACCGTAATCAACATTATCGCTGGCAGTATTGTTTGTCAAAGTATTGCTGTCTGAATTAGAATACAGATAAATCCCGTAATCATCATTATTACTGGCAGTATTGTTTGTCAGAGTATTGTCGAGTGAAGAATCTAGGTAAATACCGTGATCAATGTTATTGATGGCAGTATTGTTTGTCAGATTATTTCTGTCTGAATCCTCCAGGTAAAGACCGTAATTATCATTATCACTGGCCGTATTGTTTGACAGAGTGTTACTGTCTGAATAATATAGGTAAATACCGTAATAATCATTATCGCTGGCAGTATTATTTGTCAGAGTGTTACTGTCTGACCAATGTAAGTGTATTCCGTAGTGCTGATTCCCAGTCACCGTATTGTAGCTTATGTTATTATTCTCGTTTGAATTTTTAAGACTGATGCCCCTCAGGTTAGAATTGGCAGTGTTGTTGATGATGTTGTTGTAACTAGAACCGGATTCAAGAAATATCCCACGATCAGAATTGCTACTGGCAATATTGTCTCTTACTGTATTGTTAGTAGAAGATGAAAGATAAACACCATAAGAGTTTCCGGTCAAATAATTATTTGAGATATTACAACCTGAAACCGAATTTAAATATATACCAGCAGGCTGGGAAAATACATCAGATGAACCGGAAACTTTCAATCCGGTTATTGTAACATTATCAGCACTAATGTTTATTGCATGTTGTTCAGTGGATCCTGAGTTGAAAATCGTGTTTGCATAACCATTCTCAGAGCGAATTGTAATATTATCCGTAGTTATTTCTATGTTACCACTGTAAGTACCGTCGGTTACGGTAATTATGTCACCGTTGCTCGCATTTGCAAGTGCAGCTGTGATGGTAGTGTTACCATAACCGGACCCTACCATGATCTCTTGTGCTGAAACTGTTCCTATGAATGATACTAACATGCAAATGAATAATAACGAAATAATAAATGTTTTGTGTCCTCTCATCCCTGTGCCACCTTTGTGAATATAATGCATATGATGTTCTGTTATAATATAATTGGATTTCAATACATCTGAGGGTATATTATAAAAGTATGCCGATTTATATTAGATTCAAAGAACAGAGCAGCTGTCAGACCTATAAGTACAAATGAAATAGTGTAGCTGTACCATGAGGACAATTACACATTTATATACATCATTCTAACATGACCTATCTTTTCTTTTATCTCATCTGAATAGATCAGGAATATGGAAGTAAGACCACAACCCAAAACCTACCAGGAACATAAAGAGAATTACTTTAACTCAAAAGCGAGAAGTCCCCTTCCTCGGAACGTAGCGACAGGTAGGGGATGAAAGCGTCATAAACCAATCAAAAAACAGTATCAAATACTAACAATTAAATAATCTTAAATCATAATATAAAACAGGTATTTTTTATGCAATTGACATTACCAATTAAAATACAGTCTACTCCAGAACAGGA
>NZ_JAGGKD010000028.1 GCF_017873415.1 Methanolobus bombayensis
GCAGGATCCTGTGTTAGCTGATAGCTTTCCTGCGATATACGGGCATCTTTCATGTATTTGACAAGGCGGTTCATATCATCCGCCTTTACTACCCTATCATCTACATTCATCATTCCATTGTAACCACTATATCCCACTATAGCAGTTAATAATAATAATACTGCAAAACTTCCTATCAGGATGTTTTTGATTTTCATATTCTCAAACACATTTTCCTCTCCTTTTGAAAAATAACTATACCATTCATAAAATACTCACAAAACGTATGATTATAAATTCTATTGAAATGATAATGTAACATTCTGTGACTCAATTGTTTAACTGTTGAACAAGCATATATTAAAAATGATATAAAAACTTTATTATTATTATAAGAAAGATAGAATCAGAAATATTTAATGAATACTCTAACTGTTATACCCTATGTAATAAGTGGTTTTCATTTAATTATTACCTAAACTCTTATTCAAAGGAAGCTGAACTGTAAATGTGGTGCCGTTACCAATTTCACTTTCAACCCATATAGTACCTTTATGAAGTTCAATTATCTTTTGAGCCAGAGCCAGATCAACGACTTCCATGTTTAAGAGTTCTTCTCAAGCATAACCTACAAGCTTAGAATATGTTTCACTCACTTCGAGGAAGTTGCCATTTTTGTCAACATAGCAGTAACAGTCTATTTCTGATTCAATTAGAAGCCTATAGATACTTTCAGGAATTTTTACCACATGATTTTCTTTCTCTATGTTTGTATTTATTTCCCTTTTTATGATATCAAGAATTGAATCCATTATGCACCCCACTTATAAAGACTTCAGGTAAAAATTAATTATTGGTTTGTTAATCGAAAACATCAAACACTTCAACATGTTAATTAGGCGTTTATATATTAATATAAATATATAAATGTATATTATTGTTAAAACATTTTTGATAAATCCAAACTAACACATTTTCTTGATTTCATTTATTAATAATTGATATTGACATTTTATTTTTGGATATAAATTTTTAACTGCTCCCATATTATTTGATTTAACTTCATTCTCTAACTCCGCTAAAATAGAACTTAACGCATTTCCACCAATATTAGAAGAAGAACCTTTTAATGAATGCGCAGAACTTATAACATCAAAGACTATTTCTTTATCTATAGACTTCTCCAGATTATCCATCTGCTTCGATGAATCCCTCAGAAATGTCAAAAGAATCTCTTTGGCTGTATCTCCATCACCCATTACATTCTCCATCAATAAATTACTGTCAAATATCATTTCATCTTCAAAAAGTATTTGATTATCGGATTTTCTATTGATTTCTGAGTGAGTGTTCTCTATGGTTTCTATCCATTTGTCGAGTATATCATTGATTGCTTGCAATGTGATTGGTTTTGATATATAATCATCCATACCAGCATCTAAACAACGTTCTTCATCCCCTTTCATTGCATGAGCAGTCATTGCAATAATAGGTACATTTTGATCAAGAACAGCAGAATTTGTACTTCTTATAATTCGAGTAGCATCCATTCCATCCATAACAGGCATTTGAATATCCATGAAAACAAGATCATATGGAATATTCTTAAGAGCTTCAATGGCCTCTTCCCCATTATTTGCAGTATCGACCAGATGACATAGTTTTCTCAACATTGTCTGTGCGACCTTTTGGTTCACAATATTGTCTTCTACAAGCAGGATTTTCATTTTATTCATTCCTACTTCGACATCTTTTTGGCTTTCTATATTAACCGCTGAAAATCTATTATTTTTGATGTCGTTGATTATGAAGTGTAGCTCATTGCAAAGTTCAGAAGTTTTTATTGGCTTTGTAAGGCATGCTTCAAAAAGAGACTCATCGCATTGAGAGTAATTTGACTTTTGGCCTAAAGAACTCAGAATCATCAATGGAATATCACTATAAGTCTTATCAGCCTTGATAACACGTGCTAAAGCCTCACCAGTCATACCTGGCATCTGCATGTCCAGTAAAGCTGCATCAATTGTTTCACCTCTAGAATATGCCTTTGAAAGCTCTTGAAGTGCCAGCGGACCATCGGCAGCCATTGTAACTTTGATCCCCCATGATTCAAGTTGTTTTGAAAGTATCTCACGGTTTGTAGCACTATCATCCACTATCAACACATGAGAATCTTTCACTTCTGAACATGTATGCTCATCAAGCACTTTTCCTGAATATTTTTCAAAACCAACTACAAACCAGAATTCAGAACCCTCACCAACCTCACTTTTAACTTCTAACACACCTCCCATTATTTCCACTAACTTTTTGGATATAGCAAGTCCAAGTCCTGTGCCACCATATTGCCTGGTTGTAGAAGCATCCACCTGACTGAATTTATCAAATAGAACTTTTATTTTATTGTCAGGTATTCCTATACCAGTATCTTTTACAGAGAAACGTAACATCATTTCTGATTCAGTCTCTGATTCAAGAGATACACGCAAAGATATTTCCCCTCTATCTGTGAACTTAACGGCATTACCAGCAAGATTAATGAGAACTTGCTTCAAACGACCAGGGTCACCAATTATATATGGTGATACTTCAGGTTCTGCAGCGCATATGAACTCCAACCCTTTTGAATGTGCTTTTATAGACAAAAGTGATCCTAGTTCTTCCATTAATTCATAAATATCAAAATTTACTTTTTCAAGTTCAATTCTATCAGCCTCTATTTTAGAAACATCAAGTATATCGTTGATAAGTTCTAGTAATTCAGCCCCACTATTTTGTATTGTTTCTACATAGTGCTTCTGTTCACTGTCAAGTTGAGTATCAAGCAACAGATCAGTCATTCCTATTACACCATTCATAGGCGTGCGTATCTCATGTGACATATTTGCCAGAAATTCGGACTTTGCCTTATTAGCAGCCTCAGCATCCAATTTGGCATTTTTCAGATCAGTAACATCAACTCCATATTCTACAACACCTAATCCAGTACAATTGTCACCCATTATAGGAGATATAGAATATTGGAGCGATTTTCCTGTCCTTATCTCCCGTTCATCCTGACTATTGGTTTCATCAAAAACCGTCTCTCCGGTAGATAATGCATCCTGTATCTTACACCATTCACAAGGCGAATCTTTTTGCATTAAAACTTCATAGCATTTTTGACCAACTAGATCTGTAACAGAATCAGAGCCTGACATCTCTAACCACATGTCAGAATTATTTAAAGTGATGATATTATATTCTGTGTCCACCACATTAAGTGCCCCGGGCAGAATATCAATAATGGATTGTAAGAGGGTCCGATTCTCCTGCAACATTTTCTCTGTTCTTTTACGGTCGGTTATATCCGCATGTGTCCCATACATCAACAGAGGTTTTCTATTGCAATCCCACTCAATTACTTTGCCACAATCATGAACCCATACCCATTCACCATTTTTATGACGAATGCGTACATCACATTCATAAAAATCAGTTTTGCCTTCAAAGTGTTCTTTCAAAAGTGCTTCAGATATTTTTAGGTCTTTTGGATGAACATTATCGATCCACGTCTTAATGCTAATAGGTTCAAGGTCTTTTAGTTCATAACCTATTATCTCAGCCCAACGCTCATTGAATGTAGTTTCACCTGTCTTTACATTCCATTCCCATGTACCAACATTTGTACCGTCAATAATATTTCGTAATCTTTGACGCTTTTCTAATATTTTCTTTTCTGCAATTTTAGCATCAGTGATATCCGTATGTGATCCTGCCATTCTATAAGGGTAACCTTCATCGTCCCTCAATGCCGCTCCCCTTGCAAGTACCCATATATAAGTTCCATTTTTGTGAAGGAAACGGAATTCTATCTTATAATCAGAAATCTCCCCATGAAGATATTTTTCCATATATTTCATAACCCTTGACCTGTCATCAGGGTGTATCCTCTCTTCAAATGTAGAGAAGCTGTTTGGAAGTTCATGGTCTTCATAACCTATCATCTCTTTCCATCTTGGAGAAATGTATAAGTTATTGTTACGGAGGTCCCAATCCCATATCCCATCCATTGAGCCATTAACAGCAAGCATGAACTGTTCACGACTTTTTTCAAGATCATCCGTGTATTCCTGTAGTGCCTTTTCTGCAGCTTTACGTTGAGTGATATTTATATGAGATATAACCACTTTTTGTGGAAATGAATCTGAATCTTCAAAAGGGTATATCCTCCCTATGAACCAGCGTTCTTCTTCTGGAGAATGACACGGATATTCAATTTCAAAGCGTGAGTATTCTCCTAAAATCACTTTTTCAATAGCAATGGCAAATTTCATACCTATATCTGAACCTTCACCAATAGCGTTTTTTGAAGCTTCTATATAATTTGTACCTATACCCACTTTATCAAGATCAGCTGAGTTCTCAATTGCAAAGTTATCCCAAGACCTGTTTGTTTTTATGATATCACCATTCTCATTGAGGACGCAGATATTGGCATCAAGAGAATCTAAGGTAGACTGACTCAAAGTGTTTAATTCTTTTATAGCCCTGTCAGCATACCATTTATCATTGATATTTCGACCAACACCCACAAGTCCAATTGTTTGGCCAGCAGAATTGAGTAGAGGGGCTTTTATAATATCCAGGAGAACTTCACTACCATCAGGATATTCAAACCATTTTTCCTGATGATATAATTCATTGTTCCTGATAACTATTTCATCATTCATTATAAGTTCATCAGCAATCTCTTTGCTAAATAAATCGTGAGTTGTGCTACCAATGACCTCTTCTTTCTTTTTACCTGTGAACTCCAAGTAACCAGGATTACAACCTAAATATATTCCATCAAGGTCCTTGAAAAAGATTATATCAGGAATTGAATTTAGAAGTCCTTTTAGTAAAGATTGTTCCTTTTCAAGTTTCTCTTCTCCAACTTTACGTTCAGTGATATCACGAACAGCTGCAACGCGGACTTGTGAATCAGAGTATAGTAAATTGTAGGCCTCGATTTCCACTGGAACAACATGTCCATCTTTTTTAACTAAACGTACCTCATAAGGTTTGGCAACATCCTTTACCATCTGCTCTTGAACAAAATTCCAGTCATCGGGATGGACGACCAATTCAAGAATGTTACTACCTATAAGCTCTTCTTGTGTATATCCCGTAATTCTGGTCAATGCAATATTTGCTTCTATAACTATACCAGTGTCATGAATGAGAATACCTTCAAAAGTTACATCGGAAAGCAAGCGATATTTTTCCTGACTCTTAGCCAGTTCCTGTTCCATTTGTTTACGTTCTGTTATATCTCGGGCTATTCCTTCCATTGAAAGTAATCTTCCCGCATCATCATAAAGGAAAACATTCTTTTGTTCGGTCCAGATAGTAGTTCCGTCCTTCTTTATCCATCGAAGTACAACACTAACACCCTCTGCATTCTCTCTCATCTTCTCCAATAAATACCGATCATCAGGATGGATGATCTTAAGTCCCAGATCAGGATCATCGTAATGTTCTTCCGGAGTATAACCAGTGATTTTCATTGCAGACGGACTAACATATGCAAATTTACGTTCAGGAATAAAATCGTATCTGTATATAAGGTCATCAGCGTTCTCTGCAAGTCTTCTGAAACGTTGCTCACTTTCCAGTAACTTTTGTTGCATCTCATTACTTTCAGTGACATCTTGAAATACAGTAGCAAAGACATCTTTCTCAATCCTGTATGCACTAACACTAAAGTGCCGTTGTAATGGAGGAGAAAATGTTTCAAAATTTATCGGTTCACCAGTACTCACTACTTTCCCGTATTTCTCGATAAGACCTGACTCTTTAATACCAGGTATAATTTCAGTTACACGTTTTCCAAGTACATCTGTAGCTTTTAGCCCAGTATGTTTCTCAAATGCGTTGTTAACATCCAGATATACAAAATCGAAAGGTAAACCTGAAGAATCACGAATGAGCCTATGTATGCCCACCCCACTTATATCATTCTCAAAAAGGTTACGATAGTTTTTTTCACTTTCTTTTAGTGCAGCTTCAGCACCTATTTGCCCAATTTTGTTCCAAATTGAGTCCATCAACAAAGTCAGTTGGAGTTTATCATCCTCTGTATAGTCTGTTTTTTTGTTGGAAACCCCAACAACAGCAACTATTTTTTTGTTCCTGAATACTGGTATGGTCATGAAATTATGTAATTTAACATGACCTTCAGGATAACCTTTTTTTAATGGGTTGGGATAATCAAAATCATTAACAATTATAGCTTTCCTCTGCCTTATTGCCTCGCCCCAGATACCTGTACATTCAAGCTGATATACAGTCTGTGGCTCAACAATCTCACATTCCTCCATAACTTCTTTAGACCACGTGTTCAGAGTCAATTCCTGCTTTTTTTCGCTATAGTAGTAGATATAACCAATTTTACTTCCAGTAAGGTCAATAGCTTCATTTAGAGCAAAGTCAAGAAAATCCTGAATAGAATCATGATTTGATTGAAGTATATCTATAATACTTCTTAGTCGTGTTTCATTGGCAGAGCCTGACCTTGAAACCTCACTTATAATGAAGCAAAGAAGGGTACCTTCATCGCTTTTTATCGGAAATGCATTGACCTCTACATCACGTATATGTCCATTTGGTAGTTGCTCACTAACGATAAAAGAAGTTTGAACTTCATTCTTTGCTTTTTCTAATTCATTTCGCAGATCATTTTCAGATAAGACAGTAAAAGATGATATATTTGTATTGACGATATTTTCATATGAATAATCATAGAATTTGCAAGCAGCATTATTTGCATCAAGAATATTAAGAGTGTCTGGATCAAGTATCAACATAACAATATGGTCATTATTGAATATGGGACCATATTCTGATATATTCATTTTCGAATTTGATGTTCTTTTTGACCTCATATGATCCAACCATTTGTTTTAATAATCAACTTTTACATATTAGCACAATGATGCAAACATAAGTTCACATATCATTAATATTGAACCATATATA
This sequence comes from Methanolobus bombayensis, assembly GCF_017873415.1. Lineage (GTDB taxonomy): Archaea > Halobacteriota > Methanosarcinia > Methanosarcinales > Methanosarcinaceae > Methanolobus > Methanolobus bombayensis. The sequence continues at coordinate 6,982 of NZ_JAGGKD010000028.1, forward strand.
TAATTACCACATAACACTGTTAATTCGCAACTTTTCTTACATACCATCATAAAATCATAGATGTTTATAAAAGAAAGGTTATATTGAACCTGATGAATTCAATTTAACTGAGACAACAAGGATGTATAAATGTTTTTTTGTTGAACACCTATGCTAAACAAACATCAAAAAGAAAAAGGAAGTTACACAAAGATCTGAAGAACTATAATCATTTATTACTATAGAATTTGTATATATACAAGAATAAAATCTAAAAGCTAGCACTTTTTTAATAGTGTTCACATCCTCAAAAGAACATCGATTCCTTTTTATCGGTGTTCTTTTCTAATTATTTAAAAAATTTATAATTTTCTTTTATAGTAAATATGATTTTAAAAAATTTATTTTTTCTTTATACATTGTTTTTTTATATAGATGTAAATCAAAATTTATAAATATCATTGATTTTATTTTTCATTTATGGCTCAGTAGGATTAATTTTAATGTACCACCCAACACCCATCCCCCACAATTGTTAGGTAAACTCGTCGCTGAGTCACTATTATTATTACCTACGTACAATAGTAACATTTGATTATTATTACATATGGCTAAATTTAAATATGATCAAAATAAGAGATGTCAATGAAGATATTTAGATGAGATAGTGAAAAAGAGGTAGTTATTCAGTCAACAAAATTCATTATGAGTTAAAATAACTATACATGGAACCTATAGATTAAAACTAGATTTGTTTACAAATATCATATTTTAAAAAATCTTCGTGTGGGAATGATAAGAAACAATAAAGTTCATCGAAATCCGGTATTTCTGGAAACACTGGTTGCAACGGTTCCTTTGCCAGTGTTCTATAAAGATGACAATGGGGTATTTTTAGGTTGCAATAAAGCTTTTGAAAATTTGATCGGAAAATCCAAAGATCAAATCATCGGTAACACAGTTTACGATATAATATCCCAGGAAACTGCTGATAAATATGCCAATATGGACCGTGAACTGTTAGATAACTCCGGAAAACATACTTACGAATGGAAGTTGGAATCTCCGGAAGGATATGAAAAAGATCTTCTTTTTTATAGCTCAACCTTTAGTGACAGCGGAGGTAATGTTGCAGGCATTATCGGAGTCATTAAAGATGTAACCGAGAGAAACCATTTAGTGAGAAAATTGAAAAGCAATGAAAAGAACATGAATGCTCTTCTCAATGCCTGTACAGAATCAATTTTTATAATAGATGTTCACGGTAAGATAATTGAAGCTAATGAAGCACTTGCCAATAGGTTTGGAACATCAGTTAGAGATCTCAAAGGAAGGAATATTTATAACTTTTTACCCGAAGATGTGGCGTATCAAAGAAGAAAAGCTGGCAATGAAGTTATCAAATCAAGAAAACCTATCCACCTTGAAGACAAACGTCAAGGCCATACTATCTTAAGTTCTATCTATCCTGTCATTGATGAAAATTCCAATGTAGAAAAATTAGCAATATTCGGAATGGACATTACCCCTGTAAAAGAAGCAGAGAATTCCGTACAAAGACAGACGCAAATATACAAAACCATCATAGAAGGTGCTATAGATGGATTCTGGCATGTGGATATGGAGGGCAGGATAGTTGAAGTGAACGATGCATATTGCAGGATGAGCGGATATTCACGTGAAGAAATACTTGAGATGGATATATCCGATATAGAGGCAAATGAGACCCCTGAACAAATTGCAGCTCATTTGCGTAAGGTTATAGAGAATGGAGCAGATCGTTTTGAAACGAAACATCGCACTAAATGTGGAAAATTATTGGATATTGAAGTGAGTTCTTCTTACCTTAAAGAAGAAAGGCCTGGTTTTTCCTGTTTTCTGAGAGATGTCACAGAAAAAAAAATAGCAGAAAGTGAGAAAGAAATAACTGTAGATCTTCTAAGTCTTTTGAACACTTCAAATGAAAAGGATGAACTCATTCCCTCAGTAGTAGACATATTATACAAGTGGTCAGGTTGCGAAGCTGTGGGTATCAGATTAAAAGAAGGAAATGATTATCCATATTATCACACTAAAGGATTCCCTGAAGATTCAGTATTGTTAGTTAATTCACTTTGTTCTTATGATGTCAATGGTCAGCTACTCCGGGATGATAGCGGCAATCCTGTCCTTGAATGCATGTGCGGGGACGTTATTTGCGGACGCTTTGACTCTCAAAGTCCGTTTTTCACAACCAATGGTAGTTTCTGGACAAATTCCACATCTGAAATACTGTCAGATGCATCGGGACAGGATGGAAGAGCAAGTGCATGCGATCGTTGCAATGGTGAAGAATATGAATCTTTTGCTCTTATTCCAATTCGTACTCAGGGAGAGACTCAGGGATTAATTCAGTTCAACGATAAAAGAAAAGGGATCTTCTCGGCTGAAAAGGTAGCTTTATTTGAACGTCTTGCAGATAATATTGCTCTGGCACTGTCACAGCGAAAGATACAGGAACAGGTAAAGCAAAGTGAAGAGAGATTAAAAAGTATTTTCAGGGCCGCACCTGTGGGAATTGGGATTGTTAATAATCGTATTTTAACAAATGTTAATCCTCTTGTTTCAGAAATGACAGGTTACAACTATGATGAACTCATCGGTTCACATGCACGTATGCTGTATCCTACAAGAGAGGACTTTGATTATGTCGGCACAGAGAAGTACCGTCAGATAGAAGAAAAAGGAACAGGAACAGTCGTGACCAAATGGTTGAAAAAAGACGGAAATATAATTGATGTTCTCTTATCTTCGACACCTATGGACCCTTCTGACATGCCAAAAGGTGTAACCTTTACTGCACTGGACATTACCGAATGGAAACGCTCAGAACAAGCATTGAAAGAAAGCGAAGAAAAGAACAGTTTGATCCTTGAAAAAGCACCTATGTCCGTTTTGCTTGTCAGGAATGGAAAATACATCTATGCAAATCCTCTGGGTGCCTCAAATCTTGGCTATGAAAATCCGGAAGAACTTATTGGAGTTCCTGTTGAGAATACGATTTCACACAAATGCATGAATGAAATCAAGAACAGAATGAAAAATCTGTCAAAAGGCAATTCTAATACAACCATGGAACTGGAAGTTATAGCAAAGGATGGAACCATAAAACTTATGGAATCAGTTTCAGTTCCTGTTATGCTCAGTGATGGACCTGCAAACCTTGTAATGGGTTCAGATGTTACTGAAAAAAAGAAGATAGAAAAGAAGTTAGCAGAAGAATCCATAAGGTCCCGTGTTTTCTTAGAACAATCAAGGGATGGAATAGTTGTCCTTGATGAATGTGGAAAAGTATATGACTCAAATCCGCAATTTGCCAGAGATCTGGGCTATTCCTCTGAGGAGATAAAGAATCTGCATGTATGGGATTGGGATGCACAATGGACAAAGAAAGAACTTCTGGATATGTTAATAAAGGTCGGTACGGATGGAGACAGATTTGAAACTGTTCACAGACGTAAAAACGGTACTTTCTTTAACGTTGATATAAGTTCAATTGGATGTCAGTTCGGAGACCGGAAACTTATATTTTGCATCTGCAGAGATATTTCCGAAAAGATAAAGATACAGAATGATCTAAAAGAAAATGAAGAAATTCTTAATGATGTCCAGAATATTGCCGGAATAGGTTCTTTTGTATGGGATCTGAGAGATGACTCTTTAGAATATTCCCGAAATATGCTATCTTTAGCTGGCATCTCAGAAAATGATTTTTCCGGAAAAATGGATAGTTCTATACATTCACTGGTACATCATGATGATCGCAACTTTGTTGAAGAAGAAATAAGGAAGATGATCCTGCAGCGCAACACATGGCCAATGGAATTCCGTATAATTCGTCCGGATGGTATTGAAAGAATATGGGAATCCCGGTCAAGGTTCGTATTTGATGAAAATGGTGTACCTGTTAAATGCATAGGCATGCATCAGGATATTACCGAACAAAGAAAAAATGATGAGAAACTGAAGATCCTTGCAAGTCTTATGGAAACTGTTCCTGCTTCGGTCACAGTTCATGATCTTAAAGGCAATATAATGTATGCTAATGAACGTACCTATGAAATACATGGCTATTCTGCAGGTGATATGGAAGATTTTAATCTTCAACAACTGGACCACCCCGAAACTGCCAGGAAAATACCGGAAAGAATGCAACTGATAATGGATCAGGGTTTTGCATCCTTTGAAGTATGTCATTTAAAGAAAGATGGAACGAAATTTCCATTACAGATCAGTACAAAGCTTATTAGCTGGAAAGGTGAACAGGCTGTTCTGAGTGTTGCACTGGATATAAGTGAGCTCAAAGAGACAGAAAAAACCCTCAAAGAGAGCAATGAACGCCTTGCTCTTGCAATGGAAGCATCATCTACCGGCCTATGGGATTTTGATCTTGATGCAAACCAGATATGGGTTAGTTCTGAGGTCTATGAGATGCTTGGATACAAACATGAAGATATATCCTCTGATCTTAAAACATTTATCAGCAAAGCGCATCCCCATGACAGGCCAATTATTATGGAAACTTTGAACAGCACGATCACTGAAGTAAAACCATTACATATGGATCTGAGATTGAAACACAGCTCAGGAGAATGGGTCTGGGTTTCAATGAAAGGTAAACCCAATGATATTGATGAAAACGGAAGCCCCCATCGTTTGATAGGGACCCAGATGAACATCACTCCAAGAGTTAAAGCAGAAGAAGCTATTGTATGTGCAAAGGTTGCTGCTGATGAAGCAAACCGCATGAAAGATGAAATGTTCAAGAATGTGTCACATGAACTGAAAACACCTTTGCATATAATACTTGGTTTTTCAGATCTGCTACTCAGTGAAGAAAATGAACCACTATCCGATTCCCATCGTCCCTATTTAGAACATATTAAAGAAGGTGGCTACAAACTTTTGGATGTAGTTGATAAGATACTGGAATATGTGGATATGAAACATGATAATCTGACACTTAATTTGCAATCTTTTAATATCAATAATGTTGTTAATGAAACTGTGGACATACTTTCACTTAAAGCATCAAAAAAGAACATCAAAATTATAGTCATTAACTAAACATTTCTAACTTATCGCTCATGAACTTTTCTATCCATCTTTTTGCAAAACTAAGTTTTAATGAACATTTCATGAACT
>NZ_JAGGKD010000029.1 GCF_017873415.1 Methanolobus bombayensis
CCTTTGTGTTTTCGGTAGCAGATAATGCTAAGGGGACTAATCCTTTTTAAATTATTATGTTAAAATAAAATGGAAAGTAGGTTTTCTACAAAGCCTGAAAAGTGGTTATTTATAAACAAATCAAAAGAAGCTACTGAAAAAATGAAGGATGAATTACAAAAAATAGCATTAAGGAAAATAAATACGATGCTAAAGGAATCCTATAAACAAATTGCTGAAAAGTCAGAGAAAGGACGAGATGTTCATTTAATTCATAACATCAATGTGCCTGGAATTAAGTACCGTGTTGTCAATTATTATACTGAATCTATTTCCACTAATTTGCAAAATACAAATTGGGATAAATTATGTCGAAAATACAAGGTGAATTCAAATGCTCTTTCAGATGAACAAAAAAAAGAGCTTATAATTCTTGACAATGCTGTTAGCAAATCTACTGGCCAAAGCAAAACAATAGCAATTGCATTTGCAAAAGCTATTTTAGATTATTCTTGTTCTAAGAAAGAAGATGATATACAAGGTGAGAAGGTTTATCCATTTTTGATTGATTCACCCTTTGGAGATTTATCTGGTGATAATTTGTTTAATTCAGCACAAAAACTTCAGTCATTCTCGGATCAAGTAATATTAATGATCTCTCCTGATTCGTATAATGTGGTGAAAGAGCATATAGAACCATATGTCCAAAGTAACTACAAAATTGCAAAAATTCCTTCTAAAAATCAGTCTATAATAGGGGTGAATTAAATGGCAATTTCTGTAGACATGAGATATAGGATTAAACGAAGTAAAGAATATGAAAAAGGAATGGATGAGCTTAGAAAAGCGAAGATATTTTCTTCTTATCGTGATATTTTAGTTCTTTCTGCAGCAATTGGTTATGCTAATAATAGATTTGAACCAATTGATACTCCTGCATCAGATGGTGTTTTGATGCAATTCTTTGAAAACGAGGATAGAAATTTAATGGATTTACTTGCTTTCCTTCACACCAAAAATCAGAAAGTATTGTATGAAACTGAAAAATATCAATATTTTGAAGGATATGCAAATGGAGGATTTCCAATTTTGCTTAAACTGCTCGATTGGGTTGGTGGCGAAGAATATGCATTATCTGTAGATAGAAAAGAGGTACTGATAAGTCTTTATATGCAGTTATTGACAGGTAATTATGTTCTAAATGAAGAGGATTTCTTGAAATAATATGTCTTTATTAAATAAAAGGTGAAAAATATGAAATATCTTCCTTTCTACACCGTCCTTGGTGTTCCTGAAGAAAAAGTCTTCACTAATTTTATTGGTAATTTAAAAACATCAATAAAAGTATGGGACTACTTTGTAAATTGGGACAAAGTAAATAAAAATGTAGAACAAGTGAAAATCGAGTTAAACATACTTAATTCATTAATTGGTTCAACAGACATTAAAAAGGATTTTATTCATCTTGTAATGAAATATCCCGAAGTAATAAAAACACTTCCAGTGCTATTGGCTGTTAGGGATAATAAACTTGAGGTAATAAGGGACTATAAAAAAGGAGATCTTGATTATTTTATCTTTGATTTCAAATTCAAAAGCTCTATGTCTCAGAATGATGCAGAAAAATATTTTACATTTATTTCAGAAAGTGGCTTGATAGATTTATTCCTCGATAAAAAAATCAAAAATTTTGTTGACTATGTTTATGGTGTAGAAGTTGGCTTGGACTCAAATGGTAGAAAAAACCGCGGTGGTTCTTTAATGGAAGAAATTGTTGAGGTTTTAGTTCTTAAATCGATAGATAATAATTCAAATTTAGATTTCATATCTCAAGCTACTCCTAAAAAAATCAAATATAAATGGAGTTACCAGGTAAAATTTGATAAATCGGCAAGAAGCTATGATTTTGCAGTTTTTAATAAATCAACAGAAAAACTGTTTTTGATGGAAACTAATTTTTATAATGGCGGTGGTTCTAAACTTAAATCTGTTTGTGGTGAATTTAAGACACTACATAATGAACTTAGTTCTCAAGGCGTAGAAATGATTTGGATTACTGATGGAAAAGGCTGGTTGACAACTCAAAGGCCACTTGAGGAAACATTTAACAATAACAACTATGTTCTAAATCTCTATCTATTGAAGAAAGGAATTTTAGATGAAATATTTAATCAATAGGTAATCCTTTTATCTATTACATCAATGTCCACAAATCAAACTAAATTAGGAATAAAAATGGATAGTTCTGAGAAAGAAACTATAAATCATACTTTAGATTCTTTATTATTGAAAAATTCTATAGTTCAAAAACCAGTGTCAAATACTTCTAAATCTAATGACATGGCCAGACCTTTTTTGAAATGGGCAGGTGGAAAAAAGCAATTACTAGAAGAGTTCGATAAAAGATATCCTATGGATATTTCGACTGCTCGAATTAACAAATATGTTGAACCATTTGTAGGAGGAGGAGCAGTATTGTTTCACGTACTCCAAGAGTTTGAACTTGATGAATGTCACATCTATGATGCAAATGAAGAATTAATTTTAGTTTATTCTGTGGTTCAAAAAGATGTAGACGGTTTAATTGAAAAATTAAGATTTCTTCAGTCATCGTATTTAGATCTTGATGAGGAAGGTAGAAAAGAGTTTTTTTATTCTATTAGAATGAAGTTCAATGAAAGCAAATCTAAAATTGACTTCGAAACCTATGGAGTTGATTGGGTAAAAAGGGCTTCTGAATTAATATTTTTGAATAGAACTTGCTTTAATGGACTTTTTCGTGTAAATTCAAAGGGAGAATTTAATGTTCCTATGGGTCGATACAAAAATCCTAAAATTGTTGATGAAACTAATTTACAAAATGCATCTATGGTATTAAAAAATGTAATAATACATCATGGGGATTTTGAAGACTGCGAATCAGTTGTAGATGAACGTACATTTGTCTATTTTGATCCTCCATATCGTCCAATTAGTAAGACTTCAAGCTTTAATTCTTATTCAAAAGATGCATTTGATGATGAATCTCAGATGAGGTTAGCTAGATTTTACAAGAAGTTGCACTTGAAAGGTGCAAAATTAATGTTAAGTAACTCTGATCCTAAGAATGAAAACCCAGATGATCATTTCTTCGAAGATATTTATCCAGAATTCAAAATTGAAAGAGTTCCTGCAAAAAGAATGATCAATGCAAAAGGTAGTGGAAGAGGATCTATAAACGAATTGATCATTACTAATTATTCTGAATAATTCTTATTTTGATGAATTCAATTGCTTAAATCTTTCGATAGTGATATTCAGATAGTTTTCATCAATTTCGATTCCTGTGTATCTTCTTCCAAGTGACTGCGCAACAATTCCTGTTGTTCCTGATCCATTAAATGGATCAAGTATTAAATCTCCTTCATCAGATGAAGCTGCAATAATTCTACTTAAAAGCTCAATTGGTTTTTGGGTGGGATGCTTCCCATTTTTCTTTTCAGAAGGAGGTGTCAAAGGGATATTCCATATACTCCTCATCTGTTTGCCAGATGGCCCGAGTTTATCATCCCATTCTTTCATTAACTTGTAATTGAACTTGTGTTTTGTTTTTTTTGACTTTTTAGCCCATATAACAGTTTCATGCGAATGTGTGAAATATCTACAACTCAAATTTGGTGGTGCATTAGGCTTGTACCACGAGATTTCATTTAAAATATGGAAACCTAATGACTGTAAAGCAAAACCAACTTGGTAGATGTTATGCATAGTTCCTGATATCCATATTGTTCCATCCGTTTTTAACACTCGTTGGCAGGCTTTGATCCAGTTATATGTGAATTCAAAGTCTTCATCGAAGCCCTTTGAACGATCCCATTCTCCTTTGTTAACACTGACCATCTTTCCGGCTTTACATGTAATACCGTCATTGGAAAGATTGTATGGAGGATCTGCAAAGATAGTAGTAACTGATTCTTTTTTCATCCGGGGTAGTATTTTCAAAGAATCTCCTTGTAGAAGTTTGAAATCATTTTTTTTGTAGTAGAGCATTTTACCTTTTATTGACGTTATGTCTATATATTTGTGCTTATTCTTAACATATTCTTAACTTTATTTAAATAGATCCATCACTTTAAAAGAAAACATGGATTGGGTTGTCTTTGCTTGGTTAAAGAGAGGTTCTAGAAGAAAATCTATATTAAAACTTCTTTGTGATTCAAGTTCTCCTCTTTCTGCAAATGAAATCAAAAATAAACTAAACATTTCACTTTCTCAAGTCTCCTTTTCCTTGAAAGAGCTATGCGAAAAAGAATTGATTGAGTGCTTGAATCCACAAGACAACATTGGGAAAATTTACATAATCAGTTCTAAAGGAAGTGATTTAATGAATTTATTGATCCAATCTGAAAATTAGTTTGTTTTCAATATATGTAATATTAATGGGTGAGATAAGTATGCAGAGTACAATTGAATGCAACTTCTCTAATAATGGAACCAGAAATGGTGTTCGTATGAGAGTAGTTAACAAGTTTTCGGAGGAAACACCTGGCAATGGAAAAGGTGAATTTGCTTCAAAATATCTCTATTCAGTTGAAAAATTATCGGACAATTATTCTGTCCTATTGAAGAGGCCAGCTAATTTAAAAAACGGATTTGATTTTCTTATCACAGTTCCTGGTATTAATTTTGCATTGGATGGGGGACGTGTAAGAGATTATCCTAAACATGAGGATATAATTAATGATTTGGTGTTGAAAAAAAAAGAAAATGAAGATATGTATCAATTGCTTTTTTCGTTCATTAATTTGATATTTGAATGCAATGAAATTGAAGAAAGTTGGTTTGATGATTTAAGTTTTGAATCTGGTTATCCATGTGATTTAATACTTAAAACAATAAAATGGTTTTTTATTGAGCAAGACATCAGATATTGGAATTACTCTGGTAGATATATGTTAATGTCTGAAATTGAAAAACTAAATGAACTTTGATTAAAGAGCATTTGTTTATTCATATTAATAATTGCATGAAGTAATATGTTCTAATTATTTATCATAGTCCTATTTTTATTTTAGACTCAAATGGTAATATTTATAATGTGTTCTGAAGTCTCTTCGTCAAAACGGTGACTTTGATGGAAACAATGAAACGTATAACACATGATGAATATTCAAAATTAGTTTCAAGAAACAATGAGGTTGTTGTAGCAAACAAATCAATATTTCTTCCTAAAAAATGGAACATAACAACTTTTGCACCTTCTGATTGCAATTTAAATCCAAAAACAACAATTTGGTCATTTCCTCAAAGAGGTAATTGGGCGACCCATAATGGAAAATACCGGGGCAATTGGTCACCAATAATCCCTCGAAATTTGATATTGAGATATACTGAGAAAGGTGATACTGTTTTAGATCAGATGGTTGGCAGTGGAACTACTCTTATAGAATGTAAACTTCTAGGTCGAAATGGAATAGGTGTCGATATAAATCCTGCTTCTATAATGGTTGCTAGAAACAGGATAGATTTTGAATATCATTCTGGCAATTCAAAAGACAATATTTCAAAAATCCAAACTTATGTGGGTGATGCAAAAAATCTGAGTTTGATAGATTCGAATAGTGTTGATCTTATTGCCACACATCCTCCTTATGCTAATATAATCTCTTACAGCGGTGGGAAACTTGCGGATGATATTTCAAATATTAATGATGTTAATGAGTTTGAAAAGAACATAAAGGAAGTTGCAAAAGAATGTTTTAGGGTTTTGAAACCAAACAAAATCTGTGCAATTTTGATTGGTGATACCCGTAGACATAAACATTACGTGCCACTCTCGTCTAGGTTAATGCAAACATTTCTTGATGTTGGATTCATTTTGAAGGAGGATATAATAAAACATCAATGGAACACAACAAGTGGCTACGGAGATTGGAATAGTAAAGCAAAAGATTTCTATTTAATAGCTCATGAACATTTGTTCATTTTTAGAAAACCCAAAGAAAATGAGGACTTGAATAAGTTTAAAGGTAGTATAAAATGGTGGTAATAATTCTGTCCATTTTTCTATTTATCTCTCGATGATAAACTAAATATTCGTATCAACCTTATTTATCCCCTCAGCACCAACCTTCTAATAACAGCTCCAAAAGAGCCTCCGTACATGTCCCCCCAACAACACCAACATATGCCCCGTAGAACAACCCAGCAGCCTCGATAACAAAATTCGCAGATGGCTGCAGAAGACTCTCAGTTCCTATGTAAGAGAAGGGATGGAAGTTATGAAAATAGGCTGCTGTCCGGGATTTTTAACAATGGACGTGGGCCGGATGGTCGGGAAGAGCAGGAGTGTGTTGTTAGGGAAAGCTTGAGTTCTAACGTTGGAATATTTTGATTGAATGTTCTCTCAAGGTTTACGATTTTTCTTCATAAGGTCGGTTATCGTTAACTTTACGACTTAACGATAGCAAAAATCGAACCTAAAATCAGCATCATTAACCTGCATGTAAGACATGATTTATCGTTAACCCCCAAGTTAACGATTTTGCTTAACGATAACTGCAAAAAACAGCCTATTGTAAACTTATACGCAGGTGACCACAAAATCACACGCAAAATGTGGTCACCCACAAACTCCGCATCACTCAATCTTTATTACTTATAAACACATAGAAAAATTTAGAACATCTTTGCCGACGATAACATGATAGAAAGAGCTCCGACCATTGACAAAAAAGAACTTCTTCCTCTTCTGAGAGAATTCTTCCTTAAAGAAGAATCAGTTGAGATTGCCTACCTTTTTGGTTCGGTGGCAGAGGACACGGCAGGCCCGTTAAGTGATGTGGATATCGGTGTTTATCTTTCTGAGACACTAACGGAAAAAGAAAGGATCTACAAACGAATTGACCTGATAAATGAACTTTCAGACCTGTTGAAAAGTGATAAACTGGATCTTATCGTGATCAATGATGCAAGTCCTGTCCTCAGATTTGAGATTATAAGGCCAAACGTTACCATATTTTCACGGGATGATGATCTGCGTGTGGATGTCGAGCATCGCATCATGTCAGTATATCTGGACTGGAAATATTATGAGGACAGGTTGAACAGGCATTTTCTTGAAAGAATTACTGAAAAGGGAACACTTTGATGTATTCTCATATGGTCACCGTTGATGGATAATTATTCATCCCTGCTCCTCCGCCATAATATCGTTATCTGCAGTTCCTATTTCATAAGGCTTGTCGAATGCTATTCCTGTGATAACCCAGCTTGATCCGCTTTTCTGCAACTGGAAATATACATCAATGATCTCTGGGTCGTTCTCATTACCCATGATATCAAAGGTTACTGCAGTACAATTGCTTTCAATTACCGCAAGTTCATCTGCAACAACGGTTGACACAATATTTGTCTCTTTGATACCGCCTGATTCTATCCCATTGTTATTGAATAACATCTGGATACTCGCAGGCACAAGGAATTCCTGTCCTTCGCACAGTTTGAAAGCAGTGGTGAAATCTCCCTCGTTTACGGCATTGAACAAAGTTATAACAACAATCTCTGCAGACTCGGATGAAGAAGTAACATATTCTCCTGCTATTTTCTCTTTTAATCCGGTATTTTGTATCAGAAATGTGGCAAATACTAAAAGAATAGCAATGATCAAAGCCTGTCTCATCAATTTTTTCTTTGACCTTTTAGGTTTGTTCGCAGTTGTTTTTTCTTTTCTTGCAGGAGTAGTACTGTGGGGCGATCTTAGTTTTCTTTGTGAATTAAAAAGTTCCCGGGGATAAGAAGCATTTTGATCTGCCTTTTTGCTTCTTTTCGGTTTAGGTTTGCTTTTGACTTCTTTTAAATAAGAATTATACATTCTGGCAACGTCGACATCTTCAGGTTTCCCATTGTTTTCATCATTTTCTTTGAGAGAGTTCAAACTGCTTTTTTGTGGGGCATCATTTGCAATATTCATTGATGATCTGCTGTTTTTTGCTGAAAAATTGCTTCCAGGCACTATTGTGTCTATAATATTACTTACCAGTTCATTTTTGATGACCCCGATATCTTTTGCAGAACTGATCGTACTAACAAGACCATTGAGCTTTGATACGTTCTCATTGAGAAAACCATGTAATCCTGTTTTATTGTCGGAAGCTGCCCTGAACATAACCTGTGTCAGTCCTGCATTTTCTTTGATCAGGACTGTCAGCAGGTAATGAGTATTGCTGTCTGTTGTCTCACCTGAAAAATAAAGCACGTTGCCTTCTTTGATGGTATATCCGTCTACAGCATGTAGGTTTCTTGCACATGTCTGCATCAGGAAAGAGATGATCTGCTCGACATTGGTACCTTCATAATTTATTCCAAGGTCAGCAGTGTTCCATGTACTGGATAGTTGAAGAAAATCTTCTCTTGTAATTGACTTTGAACGCAGGAAGGGAATGATGCAATGAACTTCCTTTGCCTGCATGGCAACCATATGCTTTTCCCCGTTAGGCTCACGATATATTATACTCGCTTCGACCATTTCATTGTGAACACATGCTGTAGGCTTCAGGATGAATTTAGCAGTCCGGGCAATGGTCGGATTGATGTCATTTAGTTTCCGGATCCTGTCTTCCTGCAGCTCAAAAATTGATTCATTGTAATCAAGGATAACCTGCACATCAGAAATGACAGTATCTGAATTATTGGTGATTCTGATTCCGAACACAATGTCGTTGTTCGGGAGAACCTCATAACCACGTTTGATATCAATATTCATTAGTATTGAAAACTAATTATTTTTAGTTATATATAAGTTTTCAACTCAACAATTATCTCCCTCTGGTTTTACTAACAGAAACATAAGTTTCAATAAAAAAGAGAATACCTATGATCACAGTTTCATCAGGTTACTTGGGACTTTTATATTCTTTTAGATTAATTCACGGATACAATTGCACGGTCTCTTTAACACCATATGAAGATGGAGCCACAAAGTCAGCAGTGGTTGCTGCACCGGACTCTGGAGTCAGAACGATGTTCACAGTTGTCCGGGGTACTAGATTAAGTCCTGATTTCTTCATACCATCTGATACACTAGTAGTTCCAACATAAGAATAGGCTGACGATACTGCACTATCAGATGTTGTTGCAACATATACTGTAATCAGATCTCCAGTATTCATTACAGGATTGTTCTGTGAGAATGAATTGTCCTCATCACGTATCTTCTCTACTGTATAATAATGGTCTGAATTTTTGAATGTGGTGCTTGCCTTTGTAGTTCCTGTCAGCAGGATCTGAAGGTTTGTAGATGCACTTGAAGTACTAAATGAATCCATAGCACCGTTATTTTGTCCTGCTGAAGCATATGATCTCTGGTTTCCTGCATAGACTAGATTGTTTGCGGTTGTACCATCAGTTATTGAGATCACTACCTGATTTACATCTACAGGTGAACTGCCCACATTAAGACCTACCTTGAGCTTCAACAGATCAATTGTACCGGACAGCTGATTTGCTGAGTTCTTAGCTCGAACACCTTCAATTGTCTTAACCATCAGGTTTGATGAAACCTCTTGAGTTGCCTGCTTTCCTGTTGATATTGCTTGAATTTCTTCATATTCTATTTCAAAAGGTTGCTTAAAAGAAACACCTGTAATTATCCATCCCAATTCACTATTTTGTAATTTTAAATAAATAGGAATAATCGAAGTACTCATTTCATTTCCGGAAATATCAGTGTTTGAAACAGTACATTTTGCATTCACTACTGCTATAGAACCATCGATGTCAGTTGATGCAATCTCTATATTATTTATGCTTCCAGGCTCAATGCCCTTACTTCCAAATATCATCTTAATACTTGCAACAGCAAGGAAATCCTTCCCCTGGTACATATTAAAAGCATTATTATAATCTCCATCATTCACAGAATTAAGAAAAAGTGTAACTGTCGATTCTACAACATCATAATTTTGGGTAGATATCTGATATTTATTGCTTATACTTCCCTCTATGGCAGGATTTTCCATCAAATAGTTTGCAGCAATAGCAAGTATTGCGATGAACAAAATGGGCATGATGAGTTTTTTAAATCTCCTTTTCTTCCTCTTTGGTTTTACTTCTTTTCTGGGTGGCGGGGTGGTGCTGCGAAAAGTATTGATTTTTCTGTCGGAAGAAGATGGATTACGAGAATAGCGGATTGAACTTGACTCTCTTTTAACTTCAGTATTATTCTGCTTATTCCTTATGTCCTTTCGATATGTTTCATACATTTTCTCAACATCTTGATCTTGCGAATTTCGATCTGTTGTGCTAAAAACTTGCTTTTCTTTTGAGATGTTGGTCTCATTATTATTGTCATGTCTTATTGCAGAGTTCTGAAACGAATTGATATTAGTTCGCTGCACTACACTATTATAGATATTGATAGAGGATTCATTGTTTCCAACTGACAGATTGCTTCTTTGCACCACAGAATCAATGATGTTTATTACCTGTTCATTTTTGATGACTCCTATTTCTCTTGCAGAATTAATAGTATTGACAAGATGCCTTAGTTCAGATATGATCTCATTAAGGAATCCATGTATTCCATATGTTTTATCAGAAACTGCCCTGAACATAACCTGCGTAAGTCCTTCATTCTCTTTTATCAAAGCTGTAAGAAGATAGTAAGTGTTCTCTCCAATTGACTCACTTGAAAAATAAAGAACATTGCTTTCTGCAATGGTATATCCATCTACTATATAGAGACGTGTAGCACATGTCTGCATCAGGAAAGATGTAATTTGTTCCGCAGTGATACCTTCAAAATTCATACCGGATTCCACATTGTATCCTGAACCTGAGAGCTGGATGAATTCATTTTTTGTCATTGGTTTTGCGCGCAAAAATGGACAAACACAGTGGACCTCTTTTGGCTGCATATTAACGATGTGTTTTTCCCATTTTGCATCACGATAGCTAATACTAGCTTCAATTTTTTCCTTATGTACACATCCCAGTGGCTTAAGGGTGAATTTAGCAGTTCTGGCTATGGTTGGAGGTATGTTTCCCAATTTAAACACTCTGTCTTCCTGCAACTTGAAAAGTGACTCATTGTAGTCAAGAATTATCTGTACGTCAGAAATAACAAGATTGCTATTGTTTGCGATTCTTATACCAAATACAACGTTGTTGTTTGGAAGAATCTCATAACCTCGTTTTATGTCAAAATTCATGTCATATAAAAATTAATTATTTAATATATAAATATATGCAAAGCTTTACACGCGTTGATTTAATTATTTACTATTCCGAATTGTTAAAAATGTAAAAAATAGATCTTATATTATAGTCATTAACTAAACATTTCTAACTTATCGCTCATGAACTTTTCTATCCATCTTTTTGCAAAACTAAGTTTTAATGAACATTTCATGAAC
>NZ_JAGGKD010000030.1 GCF_017873415.1 Methanolobus bombayensis
CCAGCGTTCCATACTGTACTTAAGTACGAGAGTCTTTGGGAAATATGGATCGCTGCCAGCTCACTCACACATGATCTAACAACTTCTTTTTCTAACTAACAATTTTAAACTAACAGTAGCAACTCTATATTTTTATGTAAGTTAATCTTCGATATTTCTACCCATTGCTCCATTTACATCAGAAATAAAATCTGCTTTTGTAACAATAATAACTTCATCCTTTTCCCTGAGTTTAGGGTCTTTTTCCGTAAGGATAAAGTCATTCTTTCGGTAGACACCAACAAATGAACTATCTTCTGGTAATGTTATTTCAGATAATCTTTTATCAATAACACTTTCAGTTACCACAATCCCCATAAATCTTACATCGGAACGTACCAGGTTACTCAGCTCTATGGTGTTAATACCTCTAAGTACATCTGCTATATATCTGGATGAAATGCTTGAAGGGTTTATCACATAATAAAATCCAAGTTTGTTGGCAACATCCATGAATTGTTTATCTTCTATCTTCAGGATGATCTTACCGACCTTTGAGTCTCTTGCTATCAACCCAATAAGGATATTGTTCTGGTCATTACTGGTACATGCAACAATTGCATCTGCACTTGGAAGGTCTGCCTTTTCCAAAATATCTGGCCTTGTACCTTCCGCATTAATCACAGTACAATCCAGAGTTTCAGCAAGCTCTTTAGCTATTGCTTCATCCTTTTCGATAAGTATGACTTCTTTTCCCTGGTCTATCATGTTCTTCGTCAGGTAGATTCCCAGTGAGCCAGCACCCACAACGATAACTCTCATGTTTTCACAATCCTCTTATTGTTCTTTTTTCTTTTAATCCATGTTCCCGGCATGAACAACAATATCAATGGTACAATTTCAATTCTGCCAAACAACATATCTATAATAAGCACTGCTTTTAGCACTGCTGGCATTGCAGCATTGGTTACTCCTGCAGAAAGTCCGACAGTGCTCAGAGCACTTGATGCTTCAAAAACAGAACTGCTGGTATCAAAGCCATAAAGCATGAATATGAACGATGAAGCTACAAGTATCAGCGTGTAAAGCAGCATGAATGTCACTAGATTGTATATCTCTTCGCTTTGAATCACATGTTCTTCTATCTTCATAGGAGTGATAGTTTCTCTTGGGAGGAACAATCTGAGAAGCACGTTATGTACGACCTTAAAAAGCAAAAGCACTCTGAAAACCTTAATCCCTCCAGCAGTTGATCCCATACTCCCACCAATCCACATTATGAATATCAGCACTGCTTTTGATGCTTCAGAAAGAATGGACAGGTCAAAAGTTGAAAACCCAGCAGTTGTGATTGCAGATATGATCTGGAATAGATTGTCTTTTATAATTGCGTATCCAAAGCTTTCTTTTGATAACGTAAAAGCAAATACAAGTGAGCTAAACACGATTAGTGCCAGGAATAATTTAAGTTCCTTGTTCCTGATAAACTTCTCAGGTTTTTCCAACAGATATGGGTACAGTACAAAACTGATAGCTCCAAGAAGACATGATATGCTAATAGCAGCAGGTATCAGATCTCCTTGATATGCACCAATGCTGGCAGTTTGTGTTGAGAAACCTCCGGTTGATACGCAGCAGAAAGCATGACATATTGAATCAAAAAACGACATTCCACTTAGAAGTAGTAATATTATTGAGACTAACGTGATGATAATGTATACTTTGCCAAGGGTGCGTGTGGTTGCTACAACTGTCGGTTTTATCTTCATGTCCCCGTAGTTGGCTTTGTATATCCTATATGCTGTAGTTCCAGGACTTATGAGGACAGAAAGAACTACAAGAATTATTCCAATTCCTCCAACCCATTGTCCCCAGGAGCGTGCAAAAAGGAAAACAGGTCCTGCATCTGTAGGAGCAACGCTGAGTCCGGTCGTTGTAACTGCAGATACGCTTTCAAAATAAGCATCAAACAACGGCATACCTGTTGACAGTGACATAGGTATGGAACTTAAGAATGCAGATATCGGAAAGACCAGAGCCACAATAATGAGTGCTTCCTTTGTTTCAAGGTCATAATCAGGTAAAGTCCTGTAAATAAAAGATCCCACTATGAAAATAGTGGCTGCACTACCCCCATAATATGCAGCTGCTTCTAAATTATGAAATATTATAGCAACAAGCATCGGAACTACAAGGACGAATGAAAAAGCTATGAGATAATATCCCATGTACTTAGCTACAGCCTTGATGTCAACAGGGGTATGCAGTTCGTACATATAGTATAATGATGTCTGAATCATTATAAATTATATAGTAAGTTCTGAATTACTTCTATTCAATTTCTGGTTTATTATTTCAAACCCCTTCTCAGAGGAAGCTTAAATATATCTTAACCTCATCTAGAAGCTCATGTCACAATTCGATATAACACATAAGGATGCAGCAGGGCGCATCGGTAAACTGACAACGCCACATGGGGTGGTGGAAACTCCTACTGTGATGCCTGTTATAAATCCAAATATTCAGACCATAAAACCTTCAGAAATGAAGGAGTTTGGTGCTGAGATCCTTATCACAAATTCTTATATTATCTACCGTAAAGACGAGTTAAGGGAAAAAGCTCTCAAAGACGGTTTACATGCATTACTCGATTACGATGGACCGATAATGACTGATTCCGGTTCATTCCAGCTTTCAGTTTACGGTGAAGTGGAAGTAACAAATGAGGAGATCATTGATTTCCAGCAAAGAATAGGAACTGACATCGGTGTTCCTCTGGATATTCCTACCCATCCTGATGTCACTTATGAGAAAGCAAAGGAAGATATGGACATCACAATAGAGCGCCTCAAGGAGGCAAGAGGACTTGTAAAAGAAGGTGGCATGCTTCTTGCAGGGCCGGTACAGGGCGCCACTTACAAAGATCTCCGTGAAGAATGTGCACGTGAACTTTCAGATGTTGGGTTTGATGTTTATCCATTCGGTGCTGTAGTTCCACTTATGGAATCTTACCGTTATGCTGATCTTGTGGATGTAATCGCTTCAGCCAAAAAAGGTCTGGACCCTGTAGCACCAGTCCACTTATTCGGTGCCGGTCACCCAATGATGTTCGCACTTGCTGTAGCACTGGGATGCGACCTCTTCGACTCTGCGGCCTATGCACTTTATGCAAAGGACAGACGCTACATCACCGCAAGAGGCACTTATCATGTAGATAAACTGAAGCATCTCCCATGTTCCTGCCCTGTGTGTATGGCTCACACAGCGGAAGAACTGAAAAAAGCACACAACTGCACTGAACTTCTTGCAAGGCACAACCTCTATGTTACATTTGAGGAAATGCGTGAGGTAAAGCAGTCTATCTGGGAAGGCAACCTTCTGGAACTAGTTGAACAACGTTGCCGTTCACACCCAAGGATGCTGGAAGCTCTGAAGCAAATGACTAATTATTCCTCATGGCTGGAAGAGTGTGATCCATCTTCTAAATCCACTTTCTTCTACTGCGGACCGGAATCTGCAAAGAGGCCTGAGGTTCTTCGTTTCAACAAACAACTTGAAAGGCTCACAATAAAAGGTTCAGTGCTCATAAGAGCATATCCCACAAAAAAAGACAAGGAATACGATACTGTCATGATGTTCAAACCGCCATTCGGCTCTTATCCACAGGATCTGGCAGAGGTTTATCCATTTAATGCAGAGGTAGTAAGAACACCTGATTATGAAGCACTTGAAATTGCATATAAGAACACCATCAAGCTTGTGGAAATGAATCCTGAGGCAACCTATACCTTCTTTATGAAAGAAAGTTTTGAACATCCTTTGGTAGAGAAACTTGATGTAATGGATAATGTTACAGTTGTTCCGCCAAAAAGCAATTAATTTTAAACCTTTAACTCAAAAGCGAGAAGTCCCCTTCCTCGGAACGTAGCGACAGGTAGGGGATGAAAGCGTCATAAACCAATCAAAAAACAGTATCAAACACT
>NZ_JAGGKD010000031.1 GCF_017873415.1 Methanolobus bombayensis
CACATTTTGTGTGTCGATCATCATGATCGGGAACGCCCCGAATTGAAGCATCTTAGTAGGGGCAGGAAAAGAAATCGAAGAGATGCCGTTAGTAATGGCGAATGAACACGGTAAAGTTCAAACTGAATCCCGCTGGAAACAGACGGGAGATGTGGTGTTATAGGTTTTTTCTAAAGGTCCTACCTGTTTGAAGTTTAACTTTTCTGGAACGTTAGACCATAGAGTGTGATAGTCACGTAAACAACAAACAAAGGATTTGGATTACAACCTGAGTAGCGTGGGTTGGAATTCCCGCGTGAATTTGGGAGGCACCAACTTCCAAAACTAAATACTACTTGAGACCGATAGCGAACTAGTAGGGTGACCGAAAACTGAAAAGTACCCCAAAAAGGGAGGTTAAAAGTGCCTGAAACCTGGAGGCGATGGAGCGATATGGCATTAAAGGATCTTTGATACGAAGGAAACGGTCGCGAGGCCGCAGTACGGGTATCATTGCCAGTGTCATATCTTACGTTTTGAAGAACGGGCCAGGGAGTATATTCAAATGGCAATGGCTAACCGAAAGGGAAGCCGAAGCGAAAGCAACATGCTCGCAACCGTAAGGTGAGGAGCGACGTATACAAGTGCGTGGAGTCATTGGGATATGACCCGAAGCCGGGTGATCTAGGCGTGGGCAGGTTGAAGCGTGGCGAAAGCTACGTGGAGGACCGCAAGCGGTATTGATCTGCAAATCATTCGTGTGACCTGCGTCTCGGAGTGAAAGGCTAATCTAACCCGGCATCAGCTGGTTCCTTTCGAAACATGTCGTAGCATGACCTGACCGGAGATAGTCGGTGAAGTAGAGCACTGATTGGTGGTCCCGGGGAAGAAATTCCTCAGCTGCCTGTCAAACTCCAAACTCACCGTCGTCGTAGAAGGTCGGAGTCCGGACTACTGGGGTAAGCCTGTAGTCCGTAAGGGAGACAACCCAGCCCGTGGTTAAGGTCCCTAAGTGTCGACTAAGTGTTAATACTAAAGGGCGTCCTAAGCCCTAGACAGCTGGAAGGTTAGCTTAGAAGCAGCTATCCTTTAAAGAGTGCGTAACAGCCCACCAGTCGAGGTTTGGGGCCCCGAAAATGGACGGGGCTCAAGTCGACCACCGATACCACGGAGTACCGCAAGGTAATCTCGTAGAAAGGCGTTGCGTTCGGGCAGAAGCAGGGCTGTGAAGTCCTGTGGACCGTGCGGAAACGAAAATCCTGGTAATAGTAACAGCATAGATAGGTGAGAATCCTATCCGCCGAAGGGGCTAGGTTTCCTCGGCAATGATCGTCAGCCGAGGGTTAGTCGGTCCTAAGACGTACCGTAATTCGAGTACGCCGAAAGGGAAACAGGTTAATATTCCTGTACCTCATGACAATAAACTGACGTTTTTGGGCAGGCCAAGCGGCGCCGTCGCGCCGTCTAAGCAGCGAACCCTGTGGAGAGCCGTAATGGCGAGAAGCAGGCGAATCTGTAATGGCGAAAGTTGGCTGCACCCGGGAACCCGTGAAAAGGAAGTCATGGGTCCGTACCGAGAACTGACACAGGTGCCCCTAGCTGAAAAGGCTAAGGCGTGTCGGAAATAATTTGGCTAAGGGAATTCGGCAAATTAGCTCCGTAACTTCGGGAGAAGGAGTGCCTGCTGTGAAGACAGCAGGTCGCAGTGACAAGAGAGCTCTAACTGTCTAATACCAACATAGGAGATCGCAAACCCGTAAGGGCTAGTACGATCTCTGAATCCTGCTCAGTGCAGGTACCTGAAAACCCGGTTCAACGGGACGAAGGGCCTGTAAACAGCGGGGGTAACTATGACCCTCTTAAGGTAGCGTAGTACCTTGTCGCTTAATTGGCGACTCGCATGAATGGATCAATGAGAGCTCTACTGTCCCTAGCCAGAGTCCGGTGAAGCTTACTTTCTAGTGCACAGTCTAGAGACCTCTAGGGGGAAGTGAAGACCCCGTGGAGCTTTACTGCAGCCTGTCGTTGGGTTGTGATTTTGGATGTACAGTGTAGGTAGGAGACATCGAAGTCGGTGCGCCAGCATCGATGGAGTCGCCGTTGGGACACTACCCTTCTGAAATTACGACCCTTACTCTGAGAGGAGGACCCCGATAGGTGGGCAGTTTGCCTGGGGCGGGACGCCCTTGAAAAGATATCAAGGGCGCACAATGGTTGACTCAAGTGGGTCGGAAACCCACTGAAGAGTGCAAGAGCATAAGTCAGCCTGACGTTATTCAGCATAGCAGTGGATGACGAGACGAAAGTCGGTTCTAGCGAACTTTTGAGCTCGCTTGGTGCGAGCCAAAAATGACAGAAAAGTTACCCCGGGGATAATTGAGTTGTTGCCGGCAAGAGCACATATCGACCCGGCAGCTTGCTACTTCGATGTCGGTTCTTTCCATCCTGGCCGTGCAGCAGCGGCCAAGGGTGAGGTTGTTCGCCTATTAAAGGAGATCGTGAGCTGGGTTTAGACCGTCGTGAGACAGGTCGGTTACTATCTACTAGAGGTGTCTGTGGTCTGAGGGTAAGCTACTTTTAGTACGAGAGGAACAGAGTAGCGGCGCCACTGGTGTATCAGTTGTCCGACAGGGCATCGCTGAGCAGCTACGCGCTAAGGAATAAGAGCTGAATGCATCTAAGCTCGAAATCTGACTTGAAAAGAGACCAC
>NZ_JAGGKD010000032.1 GCF_017873415.1 Methanolobus bombayensis
ATCTCTTGATTCGGAAGGTATATATACGATGATGACCTTTGAAGGAGTCCGCGCAAATCGCGCGAAAACACTTACAATCACCGCCTTATAACAAGTGGAGACAGAAGCTTTTTCTGTCTGACGTTGGATTTGGCAGTTCGGTTAATTCTGACCGGTAGTGTATAACTACTAAATAAAAATTAAGGAATTAACCAAACTTATGTGCAGAAAGGAAATATTCTCTCAAAGAGAGTTCTTTCCGACTGATTCCTAATTGACTTCCAAATATTTGTGTGTGATCAACATTAATTCTGGTTGATCCTGCCAGAGGTCACTGCTATCAGTATTCGACTAAGCCATGCGAGTTAAATGTTTTTCGTAAACATGGCGTACTGCTCAGTAACACGTGGATAATCTGCCCTAAGGTCAGGCATAACTCCGGGAAACTGGTGATAATACCTGATAAATCATAGATACTGGAATGTTCTGTGATTCAAAGTTCCGGCGCCTTAGGATGAATCTGCGGTCTATCAGGTAGTAGTGGGTGTAACGTACCTACTAGCCAACGACGGATACGGGTTGTGAGAGCAAGAGCCCGGAGATGGATTCTGAGACATGAATCCAGGCCCTACGGGGCGCAGCAGGCGCGAAATCTTTACAATGCGGGGAACCGCGATAAGGGGATACTGAGTGCCAGCATATTATGTTGGCTGTCCACCTGTATAAACAGCAGGTGTTAGCAAGGGCCGGGCAAGACCGGTGCCAGCCGCCGCGGTAACACCGGCGGCCCGAGTGGTGGCCACTATTATTGGGTCTAAAGGGTCCGTAGCCTGTTCGATCAGTCTTCCGGGAAATCTGACAGCTCAACTGTTAGGCTTCCGGGGGATACTGTCGGACTTGGGACCGGGAGAGGTAAGAGGTACTACAGGGGTAGGAGTGAAATCTTGTAATCCTTGTGGGACCACCAGTGGCGAAGGCGTCTTACCAGAACGGGTCCGACGGTGAGGGACGAAAGCTGGGGGCACGAACCGGATTAGATACCCGGGTAGTCCCAGCCGTAAACGATGCTCGCTAGGTGTCTGGGACGGTGCGACCGTTTCAGGTGCCGCAGGGAAGCCGTGAAGCGAGCCACCTGGGAAGTACGGCCGCAAGGCTGAAACTTAAAGGAATTGGCGGGGGAGCACTACAACGGGTGGAGCCTGCGGTTTAATTGGACTCAACGCCGGAAAACTCACCTGGGGCGACAGCAATATGTAGGTCAGGCTAAAGGTCTTACCTGAATCGCTGAGAGGAGGTGCATGGCCGTCGTCAGTTCGTACTGTGAAGCATCCTGTTAAGTCAGGCAACGAGCGAGACCCGTGCCCACTGTTGCCAGCATATCCTTAGGGATGATGGGTACTCTGTGGGGACCGCCGGTGCTAAACCGGAGGAAGGTGCGGGCTACGGTAGGTCAGTATGCCCCGAATCTCCAGGGCTACACGCGGGCTACAATGGACAGGACAATGGGCCCCTACCCTGAAAAGGGTTGGTAATCTCATAAACCTGCCCGTAGTTCGAATTGAGGGCTGCAACTCGCCCTCATGAAGCTGGAATCCGTAGTAATCGCGTTTCAATATAGCGCGGTGAATACGTCCCTGCTCCTTGCACACACCGCCCGTCAAACCACCCGAGTGAGGTATGGGTGAGGTCATGGACTAGTGCCGTGTTCGAACCTAAATTTCGCAAGGGGGGTTAAGTCGTAACAAGGTAGCCGTAGGGGAATCTGCGGCTGGATCACCTCCTAAGCAAGATAGGCAAAAAGCCTATCACCACTTACCGGTCAGAAATCGAAAAACTGTCAGATCCGAGAAAAGGTAGATTCTAAGTGTTAGGATCTTCTATGGGCTTGTAGATCAGTTGGAAGATCGTCGCCTTTGCAAGGCGAAGGCCCTGGGTTCGAATCCCAGCAAGTCCATTATCAGTGCACCTGCAGAGTAACGTCTGCAGGGAAGGATGAAGCGGCTGAAGCAACAACAGCTGCAATGAGATCGTGTATATGCATGCATATATCAGACGCTCACTGGACAAAGTGAGATGGACTCTGGTTAATATGCCTTCAGGTGGATGGCTCGGCTCAAGAGCTGATGAGGGACGTGCCAAGCTGCGATAAGCCCAGGGTAGGTGCATGGAGCCTATGAACCTGGGATTTCCTAATGGGTCTTCCCG
>NZ_JAGGKD010000033.1 GCF_017873415.1 Methanolobus bombayensis
AACGGCGGCAGCAGAAAGCATATTAGCATCTGAAACAAGAGCATTTACAGAATCAATACATTGATTCAAATTGATCTTGATCTCGTTGAAATCACCTTTATATTCATCGGTAATTGGAGCAGGGATGTCACCTTTGGAGATACGGTCGATGTATTCAGCTGCAACATTAAGCGGACCTATGATTGCATCAAGCACCTGATTGAAGCCTTTCGGGATGTCTATGAAATCAATTCCGACGTTTGTGCTTGCTCTCTTATCGAGTTTACCATCAAGGGTATCTTTGGTCAATTGTTTGAAGTCATCTACTATATCATTTATGGATTTTGATATTAGTCTGGAAATGAAAAATGCCATTATTATTCCAATTAAGATCGCAAATGAGAGAATAACAGCTAATGATGTAATTGCACCTGACATTTCATCTTCCATCTTCGCTTTCTGATCTGCACGGGCTGCATTGGTTATTGTTTCAACAGATGCAGCACTCTCTACCATAGTTGTTCTGGCAACTTCCTGCTCTTCAGCATAAGAAACATAAGAATTGAAATCGGTTTTGTATTCTGCAGCTGCAGAGGCTATTGCCTGGGCAGCTTCTTTGTCTGCCTGGGTCTGGAAACGTGAATCAAGGGTATTGGCAATGACAATTATCTCATCCATAATATCATTGACATTTGTTGCATACTCATCTTCAAGGTGAACCATGTAGCGTAATCTTTCACCACGTGACTGGAGGTTTAACTGTAAAAGCTGATTCGCATAAGCAACATTTGCGGACTCTGAATTGATAACATTATTATCTGCATTTTGTGCAATTGCCTGATTGAGATCTTCTTCCTGAGTATCACGTATCTGGTTGATAAGATCATCAAGAACAAGACCCTGCTGAACTAATGTAGCTTCAGCTTCTTCCTTTTGATTTTCAAGGGTTACATAATTGTTGAATGCTTCATCATAGCTTAGTGCAGCTGCCTGTACATCATCCATTTGCTGATCGTTAACAGGGTCATTGAAAATAATCTTAGAAGATTCTGCCTGAGCTACAATTTCTTCCACATGCGCATCTACCTCTGCAACATAAGCAGGATCCTGTGTTAGCTGATAGCTTTCCTGCGATATACGGGCATCTTTCATGTATTTGACAAGGCGGTTCATATCATCCGCCTTTACTACCCT
>NZ_JAGGKD010000034.1 GCF_017873415.1 Methanolobus bombayensis
TATAGTCATTAACTAAACATTTCTAACTTATCGCTCATGAACTTTTCTATCCATCTTTTTGCAAAACTAAGTTTTAATGAACATTTCATGAACTCTACTGCAATCATATTTTTCAAACAATCAATATCATGCACGAAGTTGCATGAAATCACTCTTTTTACGCTTTTCCAAATGAACTCAATAGGGTTTAAGTCTGGAGAATATGGAGGTAAATAGACTAGGTCGATATTGTTTTTCAATGAAAAATTTACTGTATCTTTTGCTTTGTGTGATCTAAAATTGTCAAGAATTATGACAATTCTCTTCCCTTCATTGCTTTTTTTGATTGACAATAAAAAGTCACATACATTTTCTTTAGTAGAACGTTCTTTGAATTCAATAATTGAATTACCATTCAATGCATAAAATCCGAAGGAGTTTGCCCTCAATTTTGTCGTGTTTTTGATAATGGTCGGTTTATTAAAAGACCACAGATGAACTGTATTTGCTGTTGTTTGAGGTGACGATTCATCAAGAAAACCAACTACACAATCCTCATCAATCACGGGTAAGTTTTTTTAAACGGTCTTCTGCATCTTCTGGTTTCCTGTAATCGTGGGAATATGGTTTGGCATGATGCATGCCAAACTTCTTTAAAATCACCAATATTTGTTTATCGGTATAAGTGACATTGAATTTATTGAAAATAAGTTCCTTGACACCTTTTGTTGACCAATCATCCCTATGATGCAAAATCTCTTTTAATTCTTCTTTTTGTTCATCAGAAAGTTTAGAAGGACAGCCACCTGCAAATCGAGGGATCAAACCTTCATAACCATCCAGGTTCCAGCGTTCTTGCCATTGATATGCAACAGGCTTTGATATTCCTACAAGTTTAGCAGATTCAGCAACCGAAGTACCTTCGTAGCGATGTTTAACAAAATAAAGACGCTGCAAGACTCTTGTGTCTTTTTCTAATGATTTAATCCTTTTAAGCAACTCGTCTGTTGAAAGGTGATGTTCAATTGGAATTTGTTCAGTTTTAACCATAATTTATTATTATAGGTTATAAGTAATAAAAGTTTGGTTAGTAACTATAA
>NZ_JAGGKD010000035.1 GCF_017873415.1 Methanolobus bombayensis
GGCTTTGTAGAAATCCTTATTTTGACAAAAAGTATAACCTTGACATACCTGTCAAGGTTATGCACTAACATCTTGAATTTGACTTCTTTTAATTGATTCCAATACTTTTTTGCTCTTACCTCTTCACCATATTTTCTTTTCAGAACAGAGAACATTGTTTCAACTAGGTTTCTGTTATGATACAATTCTCGATCAAATTCCCACACCATTTTCCTGCGATAGAATCCCTTAATTCTCTTCCTTTTTCTTTGTCTCAAAGGAATCATAGCTATTGCATCTAGTTGTTCTCTTGTTGTCGAATGTATGTTTTCTGAATCATAGGCTTTGTCCATGACATAATAACTGGACCTACGATTTTTATGGCATTGTTTCAACAATGCCATTGCATGCTTCGCATCATGCACAGGGTTACCCGATATCTTGAAGCCAGTGACAATGAACTTTCCAGTATCAACAGAGATACTTGTTTTTAGGAATGATCTCCGTTTCTTTCCTGTTCTCCAAGAATAATAATAGCTACAGTGACCACTAGTGAATCCACTTGAATCAATAGCAGTAATCTCTATTTGCTCACCATAAGAATAGAATAGTTTTAGCGTTTGTTTCAGCAATCCAGCAAAGTAGATGGAACTTAATCTTGTAATGAATTTGTGAAGTGTAGTAAAGTGTGGAATCTGTTTAAGTCCAATTTTTGCTTTAACTTTGTCCATTAATTCAACAATTTCTACGATATCCCGATAATCCTCATCAAGATATTCTTTCAACAAAACCAACGTCAAGAGCTGATGTTGAGTGTATTTCCTTTTCGAATATTTACAACTATAGATCTGAATATGTGAGTTTCCTGATACAGCTAACGCGGTATCAACAAACTTTAAGTACTTGTTAGACAAAACACAATCATCCCCTTTGTGTTTTCGGTAGCAGATAATGCTAAGGGGACTAATCCTTTTTAAATTATTATGTTAAAATAAAATGGAAAGTAGGTTTTCTACAAAGCC